>JAAVDT010000029.1 GCA_014801655.1 Bacteroides sp. | reverse complement strand
AACTACTATCCCCCGCGCAACGACAACAAAGAAGGCTGGGACAACATCGACATCTTCGGCTGGATGGGCTACCCCATGCAGATCAAGATCAACTTCCTCTGCCGCGACTCAATCCTCGCTGCTCCCCTCTGCCTCGACCTCGTGCTCCTCAGCGACCTCGCTGCCCGCGCAGGCCGTCACGGCATCCAGCGCTTCCTCAGCTTCTTCCTCAAGAGCCCGATGCACGACTACACCAAGGGTGAAGTGCCCGTCAACCACCTCTTCCAGCAGTATGTCATGCTCAAAAACGCAATCCGCGAAATGGGCGGCTACGAAGCTGACGAAACAATCGACTAACATTCACACGCTATCTTTACGATAAGCACCCTCCCTTTCAACTAAATTCAAACACTGAAAGCGCGATGTGTCAACCCCTTCCCCCTTGACGCATCGCGCTTTCCTTTTTCTTCGCTCTGCAACTTTCTCCACTTCAAAAACGTTTATAATCAAAAATTCAATCGATTATGAAACTCAAAAACCTCAAACTCACGCTGCTGATGATCGTGGCCATAGCCCTCGGCGCAGCAGCCACCGCATGCGGCGGCCACACTGAAGTCAACGAACTCGTTGGCACCCTCAACGAATACGCCCAAAACTTCGACAACGTCAACACCCTCGAAGAATTCAACGAACAGATGCAGAAGTTCAACGACGCCACATCCAACTACGCCAAATCCGACGTCAAAATCGACCAATCCGACCGCGACGCAATCCTCAAAGCCATCGACGGCTTCAGCGCCTCAGTCAACAAATCCATGTCGAAACTCCTCGGCGTACCCGTGATGACCGACGAACAGCGCGACCAGCAAATGCAGATCCTCGCCAACGACGTGGCCAACACCCAAACCCTCGGCGAACTCATCACCATCTGCATGCAGGAATAACCACCCTCGCTCCATAAAGCATCATCACGCAAGGGGTCGCGGCCAGCCGCGGCCCCTTGCTGTTTACTTAAGTCAATATATATAAGGCTTTTAGGGCTCCCCTCTCATTGTAGGGACGCACCCTGGTGCGTCCGTAACACGCTGATTATCAACTCGGACGCACCAGGGTGCGTCCCTACAATTCGGGTAAAGCGCGGATGAAGTAACGCCACTCAGTTGGTTATTTTAATGGCATTGGGGCGCGGAGGATTTTTTGGGGGATGGAGTGAGTGTATGGGTAAAAAAGTATTGGGAAAAATTTGCAGGGACTGATTATTTAGGCTAATTTTGCAGCGATTCCGGAAGAGTCCGGGTCAAAGCAGTCGCAGCATGCGGCGATTGCACACATATTTTTCAGAAGCGTTTCTTGCTTTATCCTTTAACAGAAAATCGCCAATTTTCAAAAAACACGAAGGAAAGAGCAGTCTATAAACGCTCATGCTTGTCGTCTATCCACTCCCCGACAAGGGGAATCGATAATCGATTAGGCGTGGGAGTGGATTGTCTATTTCGTGTTAGGTGTTTGGCGATGCCTCTGTTAAGATAGACAAGAACATCATTCCACGTCTTCTTTTTTTATCCTAATCGTCAACTCGGGAATGGAGGCGACAACATGATTCACTATGTTTAAAAGACTGTTTTTTTCAATTGCTTTGGCAGCAGTTTCCATTTCAGTTTCTGCCCAGTGGAGTATCTCGGGCAAAAATGTCGGTGAACACCAATTCACCGAAAAATCATCCGGGGTCTATGAATTGTCACTTCCCAATGATACTATTTTCGGCAAATTCGTTATCAAAAACGAAAACAATCAGTATCTTGGCAGTGAAAACACTTACGTTTGCGGCGATGTGCCATACACACTCTCAACTACCGGCGACAGCCTGATGATGGCCTCAACCATAGTCAACCCGGTGCTGACACTTAATGTCAACGCCAATACGCTCACTGCCACCGGCGATATTCAGCCCCTCTATATCTATGGCGATTTATATAATGCCTACTGGAAAAGTTACGCTGATGATNTGTTCAAACTTGACTATCAGGGAAACGGAGTATATTCAGGCAAAGATTTAAAAATGGCAGGAATGAATATGGGTGTCCTTCAGAAGTGTGCTCCCGATTCAATAAACACTCCGGAATTGAGAGGTGATTATGCAGCCCCTTATCGGTTTGGGCCGAAAGAAGCTGGAACCATTCCTTTTGATGAGCCACAGTCGATGGTGAAAGTTGTGAGAAACCAAGAAAAAAACTTTTCAATAAATAACACCTATGACGTGATTGATGTCACCGTCAACATGGTTGATGTAACCTTTGAAGCCTCACTTGTGAAATCTTTTGATTTCACGGTCGATAAATTATATGTGATTGGCGCAAATATCGCAGGGCCGACCGGAGTTGTTAAATGGACCGACAATGGATGCAATAATGGTCTGCTTATGAACCGTGAGGAATCTGACAATGAAATCACATTTTCACTCAGCGGCGTAGCCATCAGGCAGAGCAATGATGACAGCGAAAACCCAACAGGAGAATTTTGGTTTGCATCGAATCTCGGCAAATGGGATGATATTTATGAGGGTGCATGCTTCGGGCGCAACACAAATCCCTTGGAATTGAGTCTTAACAGTTCAAAAAAAGCTTCTTGTACACTTTATTCCAACGGCAAGTGGACAACACCGATAATCCTTCCTACCGGAACATATGATTTCACCATAACCGTGAGTCCCGAAAAAAGCATGACACTGACAGCAGTGCAAACCGACACCAGTGCCATCGAGGAAATCAGCCTTGACGACACAGAAGTCAACACAAACGTCAAATGGTTTGACCTCAATGGCCGCTCAATCTCCAAGCCGTCGAAAACAGGCATTTACATCCGTCAACTATCCGACGGCACCGCCCGTAAAGTCATCGTGAAATAAGTTGACTCCTCCCCCGGCTTTACCCGAATTGTAGGGACGCACGGCTCGTGCGTCCGACGATAAAACGCTGATTCTCAGACGGACGCACGNGCCGTGCGTCCCTACAATATGGGTAAAACCCGGATAAATAATGGGGCGGTTTGGCAAATTCTCGCAAAGGTGGGGGTGGGGCGGTTGTAACTTTGCGGGAAAAAACGCTATGAAGAAGATTTTTTGTTTTGCAGGAATTGTGGCCGCGGGAGGATTGATGATGGTTGGTTGTCGGGCGCGGAAGGTGAGTGAGCGGAGTCAGGTGGTGGCCGATGGCCGGTTGGAGTATCGGTCGATTGGCTATGAGGCGGCGCTTCGGCTTGACTCGGCTTTTTCAAGACTTGACTTCAGGGCTGACAGCATTACCATTGCCTCGATGCGAGGCGCGGATTCTGCCCGGCGCACGGGTGCGCTAAATGTGACCATTCATAATCCGCGGGGCAGCTATGACCGGACGGCCATTTCCCGAACCCGCACAACTGCAACAGTCGCCGACACAATCTATGCATCGGCGACCATTGACAGCTCCGGCGAGACAATGAGCATCGAAACCGGAAGCGGGACAAAATGGNGTTTTATCGTGGGTATAATAGTTGGTGCGGTTATTTGCCGGTGGGTGATGAGGAAGTCTTAGAAACCGTCTTTTCGTTAGCAATCTCGACGAAATAGACTGAGGCCACAATCATGANGATGGAGAGCATCTGCCACCAGTCGAAGTGGTCTTGGCCGAGGATGTAGCTGACTATGGTGGCCACGATCAGAATCAGATAGCCGTAGATAGCCACNACTGTGGCCGACAGGTTGCGCAGCCCGATGGAGAGCAGCAGGTAGCTGACCGCGGAAGGGAATATCAACACGAAGAGCAGCACGAGCATCGGTGTGGAGAACAGCGACTGATGNAGCACTGAGGCGTCCCAGCCGGTGAAGAGNATGGAGATTGCGGCCACGCAGGCGCCGCCCAGGAAGGCCCAGCGGTTGACGGTGTACATGTCGGTGTGTTTCAGAAATTGCTTCTGGAGCACGAGGTAGATGGCGTAGAGCAGCGACGATGCCAGGCAATAGATGTTGCCGAGCATGGGGTTGGATGCNACATCGGAGCTTTTCTGGGTCATTATGATGATGAACGCGCCGCCGAGGCCGAGCAGTATGCCGGTGATTTTCATCCATGTGACTCGGTCGTGGAGAAAGATGACGCAGATCAGAAACACCCACACCGGCTCCATTGATATGAAAATAGATGAGGAGATGGGGGTGGTGTAGCTAAGGCCCTGCAGCAGCGCAAACATATAGCCGAACATGCACACGGCGCCCACGGCAAACAGCGCCAGCTTCATCCCGGCCGACGAACGCTGACGGCGCGCCTCGGGGTCGACTTTTGAGGCTACCCAGAAAAAGAGGGTTCCGAACACGAGTCGCATGACGACTCCCGAATAGGCCGACATCCAGCGCGGGAGCAGATAGCGAAGCGCATTTTCGTTGAGTCCCGAAAATGTCTTCGACACAAACATGGCTATATTTCCTTTGGCTACGGGTTTCATGTCATTTCTAACAAGCGCAGACCCAAGAATGTTTCACGGAATTGACGGCTATCTCGCAAAAATTCACTACTTTTGCACCACCAAACCAACTAACGCAGAAATGAATAAGAAAAATAAACGCATAGCAGCCAACGTCATCGGCCTGGTGTGTACGTTTCTGATGATGGCCGCCGCAGCCATGATGATGAACGGTCGCCTGCTCGGCCATGCGCTGCAGGCCCCGGCGGAGGTCGAGGCGGAAGCCGTAGCCACTTCGGAGGTGAGCCACGGCGACACCATATTCATCAACACCACTGAAGCCGGGAAGGATATCACCGGCTACAGCGGCCCGACGCCGTTGAAAATAGCCATTGTCGACGGACGCATAGTCTCCGTCACCGCGCTCCCCAACTCCGAGACTCCCGGATTTTTCGGCCGGGTTGAAAAGAGCGGATTGCTCGACAGCTGGAACGGTCTGACTCCCAAAGAGGCAGCCGCGAAGCAGGTTGACGGTGTCACCGGCGCCACATTCTCCTCGCAGGCCGTTATCGCCAACGTGCGCGCAGGCATTCAGCCGCTTGTCGATGCCGAGGACACCCTTACGGATCCGGATTCCTCCTCCTCCCCGAGCGCATCGCAGATTGCCGCAATCATCGTGCTCATCGCCGCAATGTCGCTGCCCCTCTTCATCAAAAACAAGAAATATCGCATAGTGCAGCAGATTCTCAACACTGCCATTCTCGGCTTCTGGGCCGGCACGTTTGTTGACTACACCATGATGCTCAACGTCATCGGCAACTCCCCGACGGCCTGGGCCACGGTGGTGACAGTGTTGATGCTCATCGCCGCCTTCATCTATCCGCTCCTGGGCAAGGATGGCTACTACTGCGCCTGGGTGTGCCCTCTGGGCTCCCTGCAGGAACTCGCCTCGCGCTGCAACCCGAATCATCGCCTGAAGCTCGGAAACAAGACCATAAAGGTGCTGACCACGCTGCGCATGATTCTCTGGGGCGCACTGATGCTCTGCCTGTGGACCGGCCTGTGGATGAGCTGGATCGACTATGAGCTGTTCACGGCCTTCATCGTTGAGAGCGCAGCCACGGGCGTGATCATCGCCGCCGCCCTGATGGTGGTCATCTCCATCTTCATTCCGCGCCCCTACTGCCGCTTCATCTGCCCCACGGGCACTCTGCTGCGCATGGCTCAGAATCTCAAAAACAAATAATTATAAAAATATGAAAACGCCTTATTTCATCATAGCCATTCTGGCCATTGCGCTCTGCGTGGTGACCGGCCGCCTGGTGGCCACCGGCTCCTCCAATGAATCTGCCCCGGAAAGCGACGCCGCAACCGGAGCATCGCCCCGATCACAAGCTGCGGCAATCTACAATAATATAATGACCCGCTCCAGTGTGCGCACCTACAGCGACCGTCCCGTCAGCCCCGAAGCTGTCGACTCGCTCTGCCGCGCCGCCATGGCCGCACCGACGGCCATGAACAAGCAGCCCTGGCAAATCGTGGTGATCCGCGACCGCGCTACCCTCGACACCATTGCCTCACGCTGCCCCAACATCAAAATGGCTGCCGAAGCTCAGGTGGCCTTCGCCATCTGCGGCGACCTGTCGCTCGCCATTGAAGGCGACGGTCAGCCCTACTGGATTCAGGACTGCTCCGCCGCCACGGAAAATCTGCTGCTCGCAGCCCACGGCATGGGTCTGGGCGCAGTGTGGTGTGGCATCTACCCGATTCAGGAGCGCGTCGATCTGATCAGCTCGCTGCTCGGGCTGCCTGAAAATGTGGTGCCCCTCAACATCATTCCCGTGGGCTATCCCGGCGCCGCCGTGACCCCCAAAGAGAAATTCGACCCGGCCAAAGTCCACACCGACAAGTACTAATCTCCTCCTCCCTCCACAATGAATCAGCAGAAAGCAATCACCGTCTACGGCGCATCGAGTGAGCAAATCGACCCCGCCTACAAGGAAGCAGCCTTCAATCTGGGCCGCGAGATAGCCCGCGCAGGGCTCGCCCTGGTGTGTGGCGGCGGAAAGGCAGGCCTGATGAAAGCTGCAATCGACGGCGCAACAGAGCTCGGCGGCCACACCATCGGTGTGCTCCCGCAATTCATGATCGACAACAACTGGCAGCATCCCCGACTCAGCGAAATGATAGCCACCCCCGATATGCACACCCGCAAACAGACTATGGCCAATCGGTCCATCGCCGCCATTGCCTGCCCCGGCGGCTGCGGCACCTTCGAGGAGCTGACCGAAATCATCACCTGGCGCCAGCTCAATCTCTATCGCGGGCAAGTGGTGATACTCAACACTCTCGGCTACTACGACCCGCTGCTCCGGATGCTCGACCGCGCCATTGACCAGGGCTTCATGCGCGCCGACCATCGCCGGCTCTACTTCGTGGCATCAACTCCGGAGGAAGCCGTGGAGATGGCCCTGCAACCGGTCGACCCGGCCCTCTTCTCTCAGAAAATCCACTAACCTTCCCCCCTGAGACAGATGTCAAAATTCGCGTCAACACCGATTCCGGCTCTGACCACAGCCGCCGATTCAGCCTCGCTCACCCTCTGCAGCGAGGCCGACGCACCATGGTCGGCCGCCGACTATCAGGCCACCCACATCGCCCGCGCCAACTATGTCGACGGCATCGCCCCGGTGGAGCGCCACCAGTTGCCGGGCTACAACTCGGCGCTGATGACACTGCTCGTCGGCGTGTTTCTCATCATAGCGCTCAATCTGCGCCACTACACCACCTTCCTCAAGACATTCACCCACAATCTCTTCTCAGTGCGCCGCCGCGCCAACATGTTTGACGACAACCAGACCACCAACGAGGCGCGCGTGCTCATCTCCCTGCTCATCCTCCTCTGCCTGAGCGAAGGCATTCTGCTCTACACTGCCATCAGCCGCGAAGGATTTTCAATCAACAGCTTCACGGGCGTAGGGATATTCACCGCCGTGGCCGCCGCCTACTATCTCTTCCAGACCGTGGCCTACAGCACCGTGGGCTATGTGTTCACCACCCCGCGCCGCGCCATCACATGGATGAAAGGCTTCAACGCCTCCCAGGCCCTGCTCGGAATCACCCTGACGCTGCCCGCCGTGGCCGCCCTGTTCAACCCCGGACTCGCCGACGAGCTGCTCGGAGTGGCCGCAGTGCTCTATCTAATTGCACGTCTAATATTTATAAGCAAAGGTTTTAGGATTTTTTATAACAATTCATTAGCATTAATTTACTTTATTTTGTACCTTTGCAGCCTGGAAATTATACCACTCATCATAATCTACAAAGCATCGGTATTTGCCGCCTCTCTTCTTTGAAAAATTACCATCTTAATTTGAACCAAGAGTGAAAGTAAAAAAAATCTTAGTATCACAGCCGAAACCGTCGAGCGATAAATCGCCGTACTTCGAAATCGCTGAAAAACATGGAGTTGAGATCGAGTTCCGTCCTTTCATCAAAGTTGAAGGACTTACCGCCAAGGAATTTCGCCAGTCTAAGATAACCATCACTGATTTCACGGCCATCATCTTCACCGCCCGCACAGCCATTGACCATTTCTTCCGCCTGTGTGACGAAATGCGTGTCAGCATCCCCGACACCATGAAATATTTCTGCACAACCGAGTCAATCGCCCTCTATCTGCAGAAATACATCGTGTATCGCAAGCGCAAAATCTTCCATGGCACCACCGGCAAACTCGACGGCCTGCTGCCCGCGCTCGTCAAACACAACAAAGAAAAATATCTCTACGTTGTCAGCGACGTGCACAAAGACGACACCTCGATGCTCGACGACAACCACATCAACTACACCAAGGCAGTGATGTATCGCACCGTCAGCAACGACTTCGGTCCTGATGAAAAGTTTGACTACGACATGCTCCTCTTCTTCTCACCCTCAGGAATCGCTTCGCTGCTCAAAAACTTCCCCGACTTCGAGCAGGGCGAAATCTGCATCGGTGTGTTCGGAGCCACAACAGCCAAAGCCGTGACCGACGCCGGGCTGCGTCTCGACATGGAAGCACCCTCGGTCAAAGCGCCCTCAATGACGGCCGCCCTCGACCTCTTCCTCGCTTCCCACAACAAGTAACCCTCCCAAACCGCAACAAAGTGACAGGACTGCGACTTTACAAAAAAGAAAAACTCTGCAGCCTGACTGCAATCGAACAACTGTTCTCGCCATCGGCCAAAGCCGACGGCGGGAACAATTCCGTTATGGCCTATCCCTGGCGCGCCGTGTGGCGACGCAGCCCCCGGCCCGACGGATGCACCTGCCCGAGATTTCTCATCTCCGTGCCCAAAAAGCGACTCAAGAAAGCCGTTGACCGAGTGCGCATGCGCCGCGTCATGCGCGAAGCCTACCGCCTGGGGCGCGTTGCCGAGCTTGCCGAGCAGCCCGTAGACATAGTGTTCATCTACGTTGCCGACAAACTCACCCCCCACACCATGGCGCAGAAATCGGTGCGCCGAATCCTCTCCCGCATCGCCGAATCTCTCACCACCAAGACAGAAGAATGATTCGCCGCATCGCCATACTCCCCATCCGCTTCTATCAGGCCTGCATCTCCCCGCTCTTTCCCGCCTGCTGCCGCTTCACCCCGACGTGTAGCCAATATGCCGTCGAAGCCATCATGCGCCACGGCATCTTCCGCGGCACCCTCCTCGCCCTGCGCCGCATCCTCCGCTGCCACCCCTGGGGCGGCTCCGGCTACGACCCCGTCCCCTAACCCCCCTCTCTAAACTCTCCAATCTAAAAAATCCCAACCGGATGTCAAGTTTATCGGCCGTGAACGGCCGATGATTCCCGGACGGCTCTCTACTCTCTAAACTCTAAACTCTACTCTCTAAACTCTACTTTGCTCCTCGACGCCCACACCCACAATCCCGAAGCCACCGACGCCATAATCTCCGTCGGCCCCCAAGACACGCTCCTCCCCGGCCACCTCTACAGCATCGGGCTTCATCCCTGGCACGTCACCCCCTCATCGACAATCGACCCCATCCGCGCCATCGCCACCGACCCCCGCGTGGTAGCCATCGGCGAAACCGGCCTCGACCGGCTCCGCGGAGCTTCCCTCGCCGATCAGCAGCGGCTGCTCCTCGACCACATCGACCTGAGCGAAGAGCTGGGCAAACCATTGATTCTCCACAGCGTGCGCACCGCCGAAGATCTCCTCGCCCTGCGCCNCCGCATCCACCCCTCGCAACCCTGGATTATCCACGGCTTCCGAGGNAAACCATCCGCCGCCGAGCGCCTCCTCCAANNCGGATTNTACCTNTCCCTCGGCCCCCGCTTCAACCCCGAAACAGCCCNNATCATNCCCCCCGACNGNCTCCTNATCGAAACCGANGACGAGCAGTCGGCAACNATAGACACCGTNGCCCAAGCCGTNGCCTCGGCGCGCGCTATTACTNCCCGCGAGCTCAAAGAGCTTGCATCNGCNAACCTCGCCCGACTTATTTTGCAAAAATTATAACACAATTAAGAAAGTGTTTAGTAAATTTGCAGGCAGAAAACAANATAAAAAAAGCTTTGCAAAATGAAAGTAGTGAATTTCGACGAAACCCCGTCACTCGTAAGCCAATACATGGCCGAACTTCGCAACGTGAATATCCAGGGCGANATGCTCCGCTTCCGCCGCAACCTCGAACGCATCGGCGAAATCATGGCNTATGAAATCAGCAAGCTCGTCAGCTACGACACTGTCGACGTCACCACCCCCCTGGGCATAGCCAAATGCCACGAAATCAGCGAACCCATNGTGCTCGCCACCATTTTCCGCGCCGGCATCCCCTTCCACAAAGGATTCCTCGACTATTTCGACCACGCCCAGAACGCCTTCGTNTCGGCCTATCGCAAATACAAAGAAAAGCAGTATAACGACCACGACCAGTTCGACGTGTTCATTGAATACATTGCCTCACCCTCCATTGAAGGCAAAACCCTCATCATCGCCGACCCCATGCTCGCCACAGGCGCATCGATGGAACTCAGCTACCGCGCACTGCTGACCAAAGGCACTCCGGCCCACATCCATGTGGCCTCTGTCATTGCCTCNAAAGCAGCCATCGACTTCATCAAAAAAACATTCCCCGAAGANCGCACCACAATCTGGGTTGGAGCAATCGACGACGAAATCAACGACCATTCCTACATTGTGCCCGGTCTGGGCGACGCCGGCGACCTGGCCTACGGCATTAAAGAATAACACCCTAAACTCCATCACATCACATCCTCCCCAGCGATGACCTACAAATACGACTACCTTGTCATTGGCTCCGGCATTGCCGGAATGAGCTTCGCACTCAAAAGCGCAAGCGAAAAACACCGTGTGGCCNTGGTCTGCAAGACCACTCTCGACGAAGCAAACACCGCCCTGGCCCAGGGCGGCGTGGCCTCAGTCACCAACCTCGAAGTCGACGACTTCGACAAGCATATCCACGACACGATGGTGGCCGGCGACTGGCTCTCCGACCCCGCAGCCGTTGAGAAAGTAGTCAAAGAAGCCCCCGCCCAGATTCGTCAGCTTCTCGACTGGGGAGTGGACTTCGACCGCAAAGCCGACGGCGACTTCGACCTCCATCGCGAGGGAGGCCACTCGGAGTTCCGCATACTCCACCACGCCGACAACACCGGCTACGAAATTCAGCAAAGCCTAATCCGTCAGGTGCGCGCCAACCCCTATATCGACATCTTTGAAAACCATTTCGCCATTGAAATCATCACCCAGCACCACCTGGGCAAAATGGTGACCCGACGCACCCCCGACATCACCTGCTACGGCGCCTACGTACTCGACCCCGCCACCGGCCAGGTCGACACCTTCCTGGCCCGCATCACCCTGATGGCCACCGGCGGCGTAGGCGCAGTCTACACCACCACCACCAATCCCCTGGTGGCCACCGGCGACGGCATCGCAATGGTCTATCGCGCCAAAGGCACCGTCAGCGACATGGAATTCATCCAGTTCCACCCGACGGCCCTCTATCATCCCGGCGACCGCCCCTCATTTCTCATCACCGAAGCCATGCGCGGCTACGGAGCCGTGCTCCGCAACCTCCGCGGCGAGGAATTCATGCACAAATATGACCCCCGCCTCTCGCTGGCTCCACGCGACATAGTGGCCCGCGCCATCGACTCCGAGATGAAACTCCACGGCGACGACCACGTCTACCTCGACGTGACCCACAAAGACCCCGAAGAAACCCGCCGCCACTTCCCCAACATCTACGCCAAATGCCTCTCGCTGGGCATCGACATAACGAAAGACTACATCCCGGTGGCTCCCGCCGCCCACTATCTCTGCGGCGGCATCAAAGTGGACCTCAACGGCGAGTCGTCGATTCACAATCTCTACGCCGTTGGCGAATGTTCATGCACCGGACTCCACGGCGGCAACCGTCTGGCTTCAAACTCCCTGATTGAAGCCGTGGTCTATGCCGACGCAGCCGCCCGCCGCGCCGCCGAAGTTGTTGACCACATCGACTGGCGCACCGACGTGCCCGACTGGAACGACGAAGGCACCGCCCACCCCGAAGAGATGGTGCTCATCACCCAGAGCATCCGCGAAGTGGGCCAGATCATGAGCGCCTACGTGGGCATCGTGCGCTCCAACCTCCGCCTCGACCGCGCCTGGAACCGCCTCGACCTCCTCTACGAAGAAACTGAACGCCTCTTCAAACGATCCAAAGCCTCACGCGAAATCTGCGAACTCCGCAACATCATCAACGTGGGCTATCTCATCATGCGCCAGGCCAAAGAACGCAAAGAGTCCCGCGGGCTGCATTTCACAGTCGACTATCCGCCGACGGAAAAAAAAGAGTAGTCTGCCACACACTTTCAGGCGCTTCAAGCGTTATATAAATATGAAACAGATTGTCACACTGATGCTTCTCATTCTCCTGGGCTCGGCCGGAGCCGCCGCACAGGAGCAACAGCCCGACCTGCTGCCGCTTCCGGAGCAGGTGGGGAGCGGACGTGTGCCCTGGGCCAAAGGCTACTATTGGACCAACATAGACGGCGAAGACGTGAAAATGATTGTGCTCAACGACATCACCGTGTTCCCCGAACTCAAATTCAAAGACAAAAAGCAGGAAGAATTTTACTGGCGCACCGTCCGCGACGTGCGCAAGACCCTCCCTTACGCCAAACTCATCTGCGAAACCCTGCTCGAAACCTACGAATACATCGAAACATTCCCCACCCAGAAAGAGCGCGACCAATATCTCAAACGCATGGAAGACGCCATCTTCGCCCAATATAAACCCGTGCTCAAAACATTCACCAAAACCCAGGCTCAGGTGCTCATCAAGCTCATCAAACGCGAAACCAACCAATCGAGCTACAACATCATCAAAGCCTTCCTCGGCTCCTTCCGCGCCGGTTTCTGGCAGACCTTCGGCCGCTTCTTCGGCGTCAACCTCAAAGGCGACTACCGCCCCGACAAAGACGAAAAAGACGCCATAATCGAGCGCATAGCCGTCGGCATCGAGCTTGGAACCATTTGATGGTGGTCGCGGAGAACTCAGAGAACTCGGAGAACTCCGATGAGGGTGATCAATCGGAGAGCTCAGAGTGCTCGGAGAACTCTGATGAGGGTGAGCAATCGGAGAGCTCAGAGTGCTCAGAGAACTCCGATGAGGGTGATCAATCGGAGAACTCGGAGAGCTCGGAGAACTCCGAAAGCTCTCAAAACTAACTATCAAAGAAACTAATTCTCAAAAAAAACTGCAACTGAAAATGAGCCCAATTTCCTCTGACAAGAGCTTTATTCCCCAGCAAGGCTATTACCGAAAGCTTCTTGCCTATCAGGTAGCAGAATGTATCTACGATGTTACCTTTATTTTCACCCGACGCTTTCTTGAAAAGGGCGACCGAACCATAGACCAAATGGTTCAGGCTGCAAGAAGCGGAAAACAAAACATCGCAGAAGGCAGCGCAGCCGGGTCAACCTCAAAGGAGATGGAGATAAAACTCACAAATGTTGCAAAAGCAAGTCTTCAGGAACTCCTGATTGATTACGAAGATTTCCTCAGAGTCAGAGGATATGAAATTTGGGATAAAGATAGCCCGAAAAGCATACAGACGCGCCGATTCTGCCAAAATCATAACGATTCAGCAATATATCGCGAAAAAGTTGCTGAAAGAAGTGCTGAAACGGTTGCCAATCTCGCGTTAATTCTCATCCATCAGGCCGACCTTCTACTCCATAGACTCATTGAACGGCAGAAGCGCGACTTCATTCAAAATGGCGGAATCCGCGAACAAATGTCGCAAGCCCGCCGCAACTACCGCACGCAAAACCATAACCAACCCTCCACAAATACACCAATCACTCCAAACACTTCACTCAAGAAAGAAAAATAGTTTTTTATAAATTTAATTATCGGGGCAGGGGATAGGAGGAGGATTTTTATTAAATTTGCAGGAAAGATTTTGATAGAATGAAAATTGCACTTATCGGCTATGGCAAAATGGGCCATGCCATTGAACGTATAGCTCTCGAACGCGGCCACCGAATTGTGGCTATCATCGATGAGCATAATAAGGAAGATTTTGACACTGAGGCTTTTCGCAGCGCCGACGTTGCCATTGAGTTCACTACCCCCAAGAGCGCTTTCGACAATTATCTGAAGGCTTTCGCTCAGGGTGTGAAGGTGGTGTCGGGCAGCACGGGCTGGACTTCGCGCATGGATGAAATCCGCGAGATTTGCGAAAAGCAGGATGCAACTTTTTTCTGGACTTCCAATTTCAGCATCGGCGTGAACATTTTCTTCGCGCTCAATAAGTATCTGGCGGCGATGATGAGCGGCTTCCCGAATTATCGCCCCGAAATGACAGAAATTCACCATATCCACAAGCTCGACCACCCGAGCGGCACAGCCGTCAGTCTGGCCGGCGGCATCATTGCCGAAAATTCGCGAATCGACTCCTGGACTGAGGAGGAACCTGCAGCCGAAACGGCGATGTTGATTCGCCACGAGCGCATCGGCGAAGTGCCCGGCACTCACTCTATCAGCTGGGATTCGCCTGTCGATAAAATCACCATTACCCACGAAGCCAAGTCGCGCGAAGGGTTTGCACTCGGTGCCGTGACGGCTGCCGAATGGGTTGCCGGCCAGAAGGGCTTCCTGACCATGGATATGCTGATGCACCGCATCATCTCCGACAGCCGCCTGCTCGATATTCTCAAATAATATTTTCTCTCCCCCCCGAACGACTGACCCCATGACCGAAAACGAAACTAAACCCTCCACAGATCAGAAAAAGGATTTCCGAAGCCGCATATCTCAGGTGAAACCCACGCGCTGGGTGCGCTTTGCCATTGTTGCACTCATATTCATTGCCTGGGTGGCATGGCTCGGCAGCTGGTGGGTGCTGATATTCCTGCCACTGCTCTTTGACATCTACATCACCGGCTACATTCCTTTCACCTGGTGGAAAAAGAGCAAAAACAAAGCNTTGGTGATGGTGATGAGCTGGGTCGACGCCATCGTCTACGCGCTGATTCTGGTNTATTTCGTGTTCACCTTCATCGGTCAGAACTACCAGATTCCNTCGTCGTCGCTCGAAAACACTCTGCTGACGGGCGACTATCTGTGGGTGAGCAAGATGAGCTACGGACCGCGTGTGCCGATGACTCCCATCCATTTCCCGCTGGTGCAGAACACCATGCCTCTGACCGGAACACGCAGCTATCTGGAAACTCCTTCGTGGAAATATCGCCGNCTGTCGGGCATGGNTCAGATTGAGACGGGCGACATCGTGGTGTTCAACTTCCCTGCCGGCGACACCATCATGGTCAAAATGCAGAACCCCGACTACCATACGCTCAAAAAAATGGTGGGCGACGACATGCTGATGAGCAATCCCGCGCTGCTGANCCACTATCAGTCGCTGCCTCAGCCCGAGGCCGACCTCTATCGCGATGAGCTCGGCAAGGCGCGCATGCTTCAGCTGCCCGACTATTTCGGCGAGCTGATGTATCGCCCGGTCGACCGACGCGAGAATTATGTGAAGCGTTGNGTGGGGNTGCCGGGNGACACGCTGACCATCGTTGACGGTCAGATTCATATCAACGGNGTCAAGCAGCCCTGGCCCACGGAGGCACAATTTAACTACGAATTCCGCCTNAACAAGCCGATGACCGANGCNGACTGGGATGCCTTNGGAGTGGCGCTCGACGACCGCCATGTCGTCGACGCTTCCACCTTCACCTACTNCGCGCCGCTGACCAACGAACGCCTCGCCAAGCTGCGCAGACTCAAATCATTCGTAAGCGTCAACCGCGANCAAGCCTCAGAAAATGAATATCTTTTCCCTGACCGCATNAGCCGCAGCTGGACCCGCGCNGACTATGGCCCCGTCTACATTCCCCGCAAGGGTCAGACCGTCACGCTGACCGCCGANAACTGGCCTATGTTTGAGCGCGCTATCCGCAACTACGAAGGCCACACCAACTCCTATGTGAAGGATGGNCGCGTCTANATNGACGGCAAACCGGCTTCGANCTACACTTTCGAGATGGACTATTANTTCATGATGGGCGACAACCGCGACAATTCGCTCGATTCGCGCTACTGGGGCTTCGTGCCTGAGGANCACATCGTCGGCAAGCCTATCCGTGTNCTCATCTCTTTNGACAAGGANAAGAGCCTNTTCAACGGCGGGATTCGCTGGAACCGCATCTTCAAGGATGCCAACCCCGGTTTCTGATGTCACTTCAAAAGCCNACACCCCGCGAGGCCACNATTCTNCTGCCGCCGAGATTTCTCGGNTCGGTTGACTATTACGCTGCCATGGCGGCCCATCGGCGGGCGGTCATCGACACNTCGATGCCTTTCAACAAACGTCAGAAGTCGACCCATCGCGCCGAAATTCTCGATGCCAACGGCGACGCCATGGTGACGGTGCCGATTGAGAAACCTNCAAGCATGTCGCAGGCGCGATGGAGCGACATCAATGTGTCGGCCCACGGCGCCTGGTGGAATGTGGCCGTAACGGCTCTGCGNTCAGCCTACGGCCGAACGCCTTTCTTTGAATTTTATTTCGATGATTTCATGCCTCTGCTGTCGGCNTCCGCNGCAGGCCGCCCGCTNATGGAGCTTGACGCCGATCTCGANTCGNTGCTTCGGAGGCTTTTGGGCATAGACACTGAGGTGAGCTATGGCTCTCCGGAGTCCGTTTCAGGGCCTGTGGCCGACTATCGCAGCCGCCCCTTGGATTTTCTCCACNCCTGTGAATACTATCAGCTGAGAGCCGCGCGCCACGGTTTCCGCCCGGGNCTGAGCGCAGTGGACCTGCTCTTCAATCTCGGNCCCGAAGCTCCGATTCTCCTGGCGGAGATGGGGNGTAGAGTTTAGAGAGTAGAGTTTAGAGTTTAGAGAGTAGGGGGCCGTCCGGGAATCATCGGCCGTTCACGGCCGATAAACTTGACATCCGGCGGGGANTTTNTTAGAGTTTAGAGGGCGGTTAGGGCTCGGAGGGATTCGAGGATGTCGAGGCGGGTCATTTGGCGGCGCTGGCGGAGGGTGTCGGCGAANTCGCGGGCCACGCTCTGCACGCCGTAGTGNTTGAANGCNCGGGTCAGATAGGAGTAGTTTTTCTCAAAGAGATGTCCGGTTTCGTCTTCTTCAAGGCCNCAGTTGGCGGATCCTTCNTCAATCATGAGGTCGCGAAGGAAGGCTTTCATCTTGTTNTCNATCTGCTCGGAGCGATAGATGACNGAGCGGCATATGACGTTGCCAAGCGACAGGGCCATTGCGAGGTTGAAGTTGCCAAGCATCTGATTCCATGAGCTTTTGGCCGAGAAGCCGGGATTGCCGTTGAAATAGAATTCNTCGGTGAANTGCATCACGGCGTCGGGTTCGGCGTCGAGGTTGATGCCTGAAAGTTTGTCTTCACCGTCGAAAATGACTACTGCCATGGCCATGCCTGTGGCTCCATAGGCTTTATCTTCTTCGTTTTTATAGCTCAGTTTGTTTTTCATTTCTATGTTGTGGAGTTTTTTTTGCTACGCTTTAATAACGGATAAAAGGGGGGCTTAGTTTATGACCATGATTTTTCCAACAGCGCCGGAGGCTGAACCGGAGGCGTTTTGCGAGACCATGACGAAGTAGACTCCGGCGGGCACACGCATTCCTGACGAGTTGCAGAGGTTCCAACGGTAGCTNCCGCTTTCNGAGCGNCCCTGGGCCACGAGGGCTCCGGAGGAGTCGGTGATTTTGACGAGCGACTTGTCCATGAGTCCGGAGATGGTNACATAGCCTCGGAATTCGGGACGCACGGGGTTGGGATAGATGAGCATTTCGTCGAATGAGTCGCGGGGTGCCGAGGTGTCGCCGGAATAGGATAGGAGGCAGTTGTCGGTGCCGATATAGATGGTNCCNCCGGAGCGGTCGGCATAGATGCAGTTGATGAAGTCGGTGGGCAGAGGAGAGTTATCGGCAGTGAAGTTCTGGATGATTTTGTCGCCGGAGGGGCTNACGCAGTAGACGCCGGAGGTGGTGGTGGCCATCCATTTGCGGTTGGAGGCGTCGACGGAAATGTCGACAACATTGTCGGTGGCGAGCAGATAGTCGGCAAGGTTGGTGCCGTCGTTGCGCGGCACTTTGACGTGGGTGAACACCGGGGAGTTGCTGAACAGGCGTGAGGGGGCAATGGAGAATACGCCCTCGTAGGTGCCAAACCAGATGGTGCCGTCGAGNTCTTCGACNATGGCATCTTTCTGGCGGGGGGTTATTTCATTTCCGTCCTGATCGGTCATTTTNGATCCTAAGTAGATCCACTGGTCGTCGGAGAAGTCTTTGGTGGTGCCGCGAGTGTTCCACACGAGCACTCGGCCGTTGTTGCTGCCAATGACCACAAGGCTTGATTTCTTGCAGAAAAGAATGCGGATATCCTGACCNCCGGTGTAGCCGCTCTCCTTGAACGACGGGCAGAACCAGTCGGCAGCGGTGACCTGTTCGGGGGGCAGTTTTGCTTTATCGGCAGGCAGGATGCAGAGNGGTTCACACGTTTTGCTGTCGGTGTATTTCACTACCCAAAGGTTTCCTTCGCTGTCGCATCCGCAGTAATAGACCACATCGCGATTGTCGATGAAAGTGATGGGGGAGTTGAGNTGTCCGTANCGGCCTTCGACGGTGGTGCCGCGCACNTTATAGATGCCNTCGTCGGAGGTGGCTATGAATCTCACCTCGGGGTCGGANGGCAATTCNGTNATTGANACCGGGGCAATGGCATAGTTGCCGAGCGATTTCTGGCGGTTGATGATTTCGTTGACCTGAGCATAGACGGGATAGGCCGTGGCATCCTCATAGTGGCCGGTGGCGAGATTTATACACGCTGCAGACTGAGTGTATTGTAAGCCTCGCGAACTGCCGCCGAAGCGGTGGGTGGTGACGCCGCTGTTTTGCACATAGAGGCGCTTTTCGTCATTGGAGGGGAAGAAATAGCGGGCGAGCGACACGGTGATACCCTCGGGCTTGTAGCGGTCCATGAGCAGGGTGGTGCCTCCTTCGCCGTCGAAGCCATAGTTGGCAAGGCCGTCGCGGGTGAGNGACCACACGGAGTTTGCGCCCTTGGCCGAGCCGAGAACGCCGGGGGTGAAATCGTCGGGGAGCGAAGTCAGCAGCACTTCCGAATAGGTTTCGGGAGCTTCGGCTGAGGCTTGCATTGAGTAGAGTTTGCCGTCGGCGGCATAGTAGACNGATCCGTCGGCGTTGCGGGTGATATAGGTGGGGCGCACGGAGTGGGGCGCGGAAATGACGGAGCGTCCCCGCAGGTTGCCTGAGGGCTCGGAGATGAGGTGGCGCGAGAGCATGCCGTTTGTGTCGTTGATGAAGAAGATGAGTGATTCGTCGGTNTCGGCCCACATCTGAATGGGGGCGGTGCAGTCATACATCTTCGCGAANTTATCGAATGTTGAAAGCTGGCTATCCTTCGGNATGCGATAGAGCGACCGGTCGGTGTGGATGAGCAGGTTGGGGCCCATGACGGTGATGGCGCTGACATTCTTTCCGTAGTTGCCCGAGGTGACCACTTCGGCGCGGGGTTCGTTGAATTTCACNACGCCGAATGCGGTGGCGGCATAGATGTGGTCGCCGTCGAAGCACACGTCGTTGATTGTCAGCGGGGCTGGAATCGAGGAGTCGCTGATGTCGGAGAGGTTTTTGATGCGTCCGTCGTCGTAGAGCAGGTCGATGTTGCCTGATGCGTAGCAGACCACGAGGTAGCGNCGCGANTGGTTATAGTAGATGCCGGTGATGTCGGTTCCGTTGAGTGAGTTCTGGATGGTGTAGGATTGTGATTCGTCGTTTTTCTTGTCGTAGGAGAATAGGTTGCCGCCGGAGGTGAAGTAGACGAGTCGGTCGGTGTCAATCACTTTTTGGGGCGGATTGGCATAGGAGGGGAATATCTGCCAGGAGCCTGAGGTTTGCGCTCCGGCGGCAAGGGGGAGCAGCAGTGAGGCGGCAGCGAGGAGGAGGGAGGTTATGGCGTGTTTGAGCATATTAGAGAGTAGAGTTTAGAGAGTAGAGTAAAGAGGGCCATCCGGGAATCATCGGCCGTTCACGGCCGATAAACTTGACATCCGGCGGGAGTTTTTAGAGTTTAGAGTATAGAGAATAGAGTTTAGAGGTTAGGGGGTGGAGAGGTGTTGGATCAGCTGGGCGGTGGCGCGGCCTCGGTGGCTGATGGCGTTTTTTTGGTCGGCCGACATCTGGGCGAAGGTTTCTTCATGGCCGTCGGGTCGGAAAATGGGGTCGTAGCCGAAGCCGTCGGTGCCTGCGGGGGTCTCGGTGATGGTGCCGTCGACGCGGCCTTCGAAGGTCAGCATCTCCTCGCCCTGAATAAGGGCAATGACGGTGGAGAAGTGGGCTTTGCGGTCGGTTACTCCGCGAAGGTTTTCGAGCAGCAGAGCCATGTTGGCGGCCGAGTCGTGACCGGGTCCGGCATAGCGGGCCGAGTAGACACCCGGCGCACCGTCGAGGGCATCGACCAGCAGGCCGGTGTCGTCGGCAAAGCAGTCGTAGCCATAGCGTTCCTTGACAAAGCGGGCTTTAAGCTCTGCGTTGCCTTGGAGAGTGTCGGCTGTCTCGGGAATATCTTCGTTGCAGTTTATGTCGGCCAGCGAGAGTATGTGCCACTGATCGCCCATTATGCGGCGGATTTCGGAGAGTTTGTGGAGATTATTGGTGGCAAATACAATTTCTTTTTCCATTGAATCGTCATTTAAATGATATAATTGGGAGAACGGCGCAGAGGTCGTTCTCCCAATTAGTAAACGATAAAAGAGGTGTAATATTATACCTGTCGGCTGAATTAAAATGTTCCACCACGGTAAAACTCCGACAGNGTGTCGGAGTTTTACGAAATCGTGATTTCGTTGTATTCAGACTCGTTATGAATGGCGACTATTGCTTCCATATGTGTTAGCTGACAACTATGTTGCAGATTTTGCCGGGCACTACTATGACTTTTCGGATTGTCTTGCCTTCGATCCATTTCTGAGCGGCGGGGTCGGCGAGGGCTGCTTTCTCAACATCTTCGCGCGAGGCGTCGGCGGGGAGCTGGATGTTGAAGCGGGCTTTGCCGTTGAACGACACTGCGTAGTTGACGCTCGATTCNTTGAGATATTCTTCGTTGTGGATGGGCCATTGGGCGTCGCACACGGTGGTTTCGTGGCCGAGTTTGTGCCAGAGTTCTTCGGCAATGTGGGGCGCGAAGGGGGCGAGCAGNATGATGAGGCCGGAGAGAATCTCGCTGTTGTGGCAATGGAGCTGGCTGAGCTCGTTGACGCAGATCATGAAGGCTGCAATCGAGGTGTTGAACGAGAAGTTTTCGATGTCGAAGGTCACCTTTTTGATGAGCTTATGGAGCGCTTTGAGTTCGTCGGNGGAGGGGGTGCCGTCGGTCACGAGCCATTGGTCGCCCTTGTAGAAGAGNCCCCAGAGCTTTTTGAGGAAGCGGTTGACGCCGTCGATGCCGTTGGTGTCCCAGGGTTTGCTCTGTTCGAGCGGGCCGAGGAACATTTCGTAGAGGCGGAGGGTGTCGGCGCCGTAGCGGTCAACGATGTCGTCGGGGTTAACGACATTGAACATTGATTTCGACATTTTTTCAACAGCGTAGCCGCACACATATTTGCCATCTTCGAGAATGAACTCTGCNTCCTTGAACTCGGGTCGCCACTGACGGAAGCGGTCGAGGTCGAGAATGTCGTTGCTGACCATGCTGATGTCGACGCGGATGGGGGTTACGTCATAGTCTTTCTTCAGGCCGTGGCTGACGAAGGTGTTGGTGTCTTTGATGCGGTAGACAAAGCTGGTGCGTCCCTGAATCATGCCCTGGTTGATGAGCTTGCGGAAGGGTTCTTCTTCACACACAATGCCGAGGTCGAAGAGGAATTTGTTCCAGAAGCGGGAGTAGATGAGGTGGCCGGTGGCATGTTCGGTGCCGCCGATGTAGAGGTCGACGTTGCGCCAGTATTCATCGGCTTCGCGCGACACGAGGGCGTCATTGTTNCGCGGATCCATGTAGCGCAGATAGTAGGCNGAAGATCCTGCGAAGCCGGGCATGGTGTTGAGTTCGAGAGGATAGCCCTCGGGCGACACCCAGTTTTTGGCGCGNCCCAGCGGGGGTTCGCCCGATTCNGTGGGGAGATATTTGTCGACTTCGGGGAGCTGGAGGGGTAGCTGCGAGTCGGGGAGCATGCAGGGGATGCCGTCTTTATANTAGACGGGGAATGGTTCGCCCCAGTAGCGCTGGCGGCTGAAGATGGCGTCGCGCAGGCGATAGTTGGTCTTGACGCGGCCAATTCCTTTTTCTTCGATGAATTTCTTGGTGCGGGCAATGGCGTCTTTGACTTCGAGTCCGTTGAGGTTGAGTTCGGGGCCTGCGGAGTTGATCATCTTGCCGCTCTTGGCATCGAANCTCTCCTGGCTGACGTCGGCNCCTTCGATGAGGGGGATGACGGGGAGGTCGAAGTGGCGGGCGAAGGCATAGTCGCGGCTGTCATGGGCGGGAACGGCCATGATGGCGCCGGTGCCGTAGCCGGAGAGCACGTAGTCCGACACCCACACGGGGATTTTCTTTCCCGAAAGCGGATTGACGGCATAGGCGCCGGTGAACACGCCTGACACTTTTTTGTCNATCATGCGTTCGCGTTCGGTTTTGTGTTTGATCGAGTCGCGATAGTCGGCCACTGCCTGACGCTGCTCGGGGGTNGTGACCATGTCAACGTATTCGCTTTCGGGAGCGAGCACCATGAAGGTTACGCCAAACACGGTGTCGGCGCGGGTGGTGAAGATTTCGAGCTGCAGGTCGTCGCGGCCGTCGATGGCAAAACGCATTTCNGCGCCCTCAGAGCGGCCGATCCAGTTGCGCTGGGTTTCTTTAAGCGATTCGGTCCAGTCGAGAGTGTCGAGGCCGTCGAGCAGGCGCTGAGCATAGGCTGAGACACGCAGACACCATTGATACATCAGTTTCTGCTCCACGGGGTAGCCTCCGCGCACCGACACGCCTTCGCTCACTTCGTCGTTGGCCAGCACNGTGCCGAGTTTCGGACACCAGTTGACCATTGTGTTGCCCAGATAGGCGAGACGATAGTTCATCAGAGTGTCGCTCTTTTGCTTTTCGGTCATNGCGTTCCACTCCGAGGCGGTGAAAGAGAGAGTGTCGTCGGTGGCGGCAGCGGTGATGCCTTCAGTGCCTGACTTTTCGAAGCGGGCCACGAGGTCGGCGATGGGGAGGGCACGGCCGGCNGCGGTGTCGAAATAGTGGTTGAACATGCGGATGAAGGCCCACTGAGTCCATTTGTAGTATTCCGGGTCGCAGGTTTTGATTTCGCGGTCCCAGTCGTAGCAGAAGCCNATTTTGTCGAGCTGCGAGCGGTAGCGTGCAGTGTTGTCGCGNGTGGTGATTTCGGGGTGCTGACCGGTCTGTATGGCATACTGTTCGGCGGGGAGGCCGTAGGCATCGTAGCCCATCGGGTGAAGCACNTTGAAGCCGTTGAGGCGTTTGTAGCGCGAATAGATGTCGGAGGCNATGTAGCCCAGCGGGTGGCCTACGTGGAGGCCGGCGCCTGAAGGGTAGGGGAACATGTCGAGCACATAGAACTTGGGTTTCGAGNGGTCGATTTCGGTTTTGTAGACACCGTTTTCTTTCCAGTATTTCTGCCAGCGGGCTTCTATATCTTTGTGATTATATTCCATCGGTTGGTTTTTATATTATATATATAATAGGAGTTGTTGATGCGTTGTTGATAGTGTTGTTGAAAACCTTCATGAAAGGGCGAGCATGCGGTCGATGGGGCGGCGCGCACGT
Source organism: Bacteroides sp. (assembly GCA_014801655.1). Lineage (GTDB taxonomy): Bacteria > Bacteroidota > Bacteroidia > Bacteroidales > Muribaculaceae > Paramuribaculum. The sequence goes on along the minus strand of JAAVDT010000029.1, from coordinate 92,515 downwards.
TCGATGAGCGATTCATCGACCTCNACNACGGGCTGCTCGTGGAGCAGGCTGTTGTAGAGTTTTTCGAGGGTGTTCAGCTTCATGAAGTTGCACTCGTTGCAGGCGCAGGTNGAGTCTTCGGGTGGAGCGGGAATGAATGTTTTGTCGGGGCAGGCTTTCTGCATTTCGTGGAGAATGCCGCTTTCGGTCACGACGATAAATTCGCGGGCGTCGGAGCTCTTGGCATAGTCGAGCAACACGGCGGTCGACCCCACCTTGTCGGCAATCATCTGCAGCGGCTTCTTGCACTCGGGGTGAACGAGGATGCGGGCCTGAGGGTGAAGCTTCTTGAGTTCGAGGATTTTTTCNAGCGAGAACTGTTCGTGGACATGGCATGCTCCGGGCCACACCACCATCTGCCGGCCGCTGATGCGGTTGATATATTCGCCCAGGTTGCGGTCGGGGCCGAAGATGATTTTCTCATCCTCCGGCAGCGACTCGACGATGCGCAGGGCATTGCCCGAGGTGACCACGATATCGGTCAGAGCCTTGACGGCGGCCGTGGTGTTGACATAGCTGATCACCGTGTGGCCGGGGTGNNNGGCGATGAACTTCTCAAAGTCGGCGGCGTTGCAGCTGTCGGCNAGCGAGCATCCGGCATTGAGGTCGGGCACGATCACCTTCTTTCCGGGGCAGAGAATCTTCGCCGTTTCGCCCATGAAGTGGACNCCGCAGAGCACGATGATGTCGGCATCGAGCTNNGTNGCCTTTCGGGCCAGGGCGAGGGAGTCGCCGATGTAGTCGGCCACATCCTGGATTTCTCCCTTCTGATAGTAGTGGGCCATCACGACGGCATTCTTTTCTTTCTTGAGCCGCATGATCTCTTTTTTCAGATCNATCGATTTGTCAACCGGGGCGTCGACATAGCCTTTCTCAACATTCATTATATTATATTTAAAATTTAAAATCTAAAAAAATCTAATCTTAAGTAGAATAATAAAGGGTGTTAATAGCCGTGATAACTTTTTGCCTGATTTCTTGCTTTTATGGGTTATTGAAGTGCGGGTTATGGTTACTGACCGGATATCAACATCGCTATGGTTTGAATAATAATGATTTACTTGGTTTATCAACATNCTGTTAATAACNTGCAAAGTTAAAAAATTTCTNGCAATAATGCTATTAATAACTGTAGAAATCCATAGTGAAAACCCTTTGAAAGCTCTGCGGTAACTTATTTTGAAAGATGGNGCGGGTTGGTTATATGTGATTGGTTAGGTTAATTCCAAATTTATTTTTCAGAATTAGCTGAAATAGTTTCAACGGTTATTGACATCGTTTTCAACACTGCCCGACAGCTTGCTGACGGCGCCGGCGCGGANCCACCAGNGGCGACTGGGCAGTNAGCACCGGAATGAAGCGGCGGCAGAGGGGAATCAGCAGCCAGCAGATGAGNAGAGTCAGCAGAGCCNTCTCGACGTTGGAGAGGGTGTGGTCGATGAGCGAAGGCATGACGCTGCGCANGGCNGCCATGACGGGCATGTGGAAGCCGAGCACAATGATGGAGTAGCGTCCGAAGTAGGAGACTATCGGCAGCCACACNATGGCGCGGCAGAGCAGCAGCAGGCCGGTGACCATCACCAGNGAGTTGAGATAGATTTCAATCGGGTTGGCNCCATGATAGTTGTTGATGCGGAATTCAATGGAGGGGGTGTCGCGCAGCCATGAGAAGATGAAGCCTTCGGCAAGCAGCAGCAGGGCTATGCCGAGTGTGGCCCGGGTCGAGGCCGTGAGGTTNAGCAGCAGGCGGCGGGCAAGCATNCCGAAGTAGAAAAAGGGCACGGCGCTCAGTGCCGAAGCCACAAAGAGCGGAATGTAGATGCCGGAGCGATGGAGCATGTAGCCGGCCACTCCGCAGGCCGTGACGGCGGCTATGCGCANGTAGNGCGCGGGGCAATAGCGGTGGATGAGGTAGAAGATGAGGTTGACCTGAAAGAGGCAGATGAGAAACCANATGGCAACGTTGTGGATATAGGGGCGGTGCCACACGGTCGAGGCAACGTAGCTCACCTTGAGATTGTCGACCCCCGTGGCCCATACGAAGCCGATGAGTGCGAANAATAGAAANGGAATCAAAATGTTGTTGACTTTTTTGAACAGGAATTCAAAAAAGCCGCCGTAGGATTTGAAAAACAATCCCGACAACACGAAATAGAGNGGCATGCGCGCGGCAGTCAGGGAGGGAACGTCGGTGAAAAGATTGTTGTGAAACATCACCACCATCATAATGACNATTCCCTTTGCCAGGTCGATGTATTTTATTCGGGGTTTGGCGGCGGTGTCGGCGGTGGTGTCGNCNGGCCGGATGAAATTATCCTTNATGAAATTTTTAATCATAGCGGGGTGGAAATGAGAGAGAAATGTGTGTAGGTTTATGACTGCAAAATTACGCAATAAAATTGAAAATCAATTCACTGACTTTTCTAAAAATAATTAACAGNATTGGGNTTATATGTAGAGANTAGAGTTTAGAGNNNAGAGNNNAGAGNNCAGAGNNGCAGCATNGGAAAGCTGGGNNCNTNGNNNAGCAGGGATCNNTGCNTNNGNTTAGGAATTGGAACTTANGGATTTGAAAGCCTACGGAACTTTTTTTGTCGGCTGGCGCCTCAAATACGGAACNGAGCGGAACGACACGGAACTTTTTTNATTCTTATTCGCTTGATTATGAACTCGCAGGGAGTCGCTNCGCTCTCCGGGCAGNAACTCGCGGAATCGCTCCTTNATTGCGGCCGGTATTATTCATGTATATAAAANGTTGNTGGCCGCAGGNAAGATGCCTGCTTTCCTANNNTGNGCCTCTNCACTCTGTTCTCTAAACTCTAATCTCTGTTCTTTGTGCTTTTCTTTTGCGCACGCGCGATTTATAATGAAGATTTAGGGGGGAGAATGGTGGCGTTTTAGTAAAAATTTGCTAATTTTGGAGGTTATTTGCGTTGATTGCCGACGGATGGGGCGAAGGGTTGCCTCAGATTTGTCGGGTGATGATTGCAAGCTATTGATAATCAGAAAGGAAATATAATAAACATAATCAATTATTTAATCTTCAATTTTATTTATGAGAATTAAACTGTTTTTGCTATTGTTATTGACAGTGACGGTTCCCGCCCTCGCTCAGCAGGCGATTAAGGGCACCGTGGTCGATGCAACGACGGGCAATCCCGTTGCCGGCGCCGCTGTCATGCTCAATGAGCAGGGTACGGTGGTGATCACCGGACCTGCAGGTGACTTTAGTATCAGCAATGTCAATCCGGGCAATGATGTGATTGTCATCGCGGCCTATGGCTACAATGACATCAATCAGCCGGTGGCCGTGTATAACGGCTCGGATGCCAACCTCGGTGTGCTGAAGCTCGTGGGCGTGAAGTCGGCCTCCAACGCTTTCGATGAAACTCAGCAGGAGATGCTTTTCGACCAGAATGCGCTCGACGATGAGGAGGGCAACGCTCAGTCTGTCGGTGTGCTGACCGGCGCGACCGACAATGTCTACTACAATGCCGCCAACTATAACTTCAGCGTGATGCGTTTCCGCCTGCGCGGTTATGATTCTTATCTCAACACCACCTACATCAACGGCATTCCCTTCAACGATCTTGCCCGCGGCCGCTTCAACTATTCGAGCCTCGGCGGCATGAACCGTGCCTTCCGCAACCGCACCACCACGATGGGTATGGGTGCTTCGGCCTACGGTTTCGGCAACATCGGCGGCAGCTCCAACATCAACACCATCACTTCGAGCTATGCCGCAGGTTTCAACGGCTCGCTGGCCTACACCAACAGCTCCTATATGTTCCGCGCCATGCTGCTCTACTCTTCGGGCATGAAGAAAAGCGGATGGGGTGTGACCGTCGGTGCGATTGGCCGCTATGCCGACGAAGGTGTGACTCCCGGCACGTTCTACAATTCGGCAGGTCTCTTCCTGTCGGTTGAAAAAGAATTCAACCCCCACCACTCTCTGACGCTGACCGCTTTCGGCGCTCCCACTCAGCGCGCCACTTCTTCGGCAACTTATCTCGAAGCCTACGACCTTGCCGACAATAATCTCTACAACCCCAACTGGGGCTGGCAGGATGGCAAGAAGCGCAGCGCAAAGGTGGTTGAATCGTTCGACCCCACCGCTATGCTCAACTGGCTCTGGAAACCGAAAAACGGCACCACTCTCAACACCGGCTTCGCTTTCCGCTCGGTCAACTATTCGACCTCGGCCCTCAACTGGTATAACGCCCGCGACCCGCGCCCCGACTACTACCGCTATCTCCCCTCCTACTGGACCGACAATCAGGAAGCCTATGATCTCTACACCGACATGTGGCACACCGTGGCCGGCCGCCAGATCGACTGGGATGCCCTCTATCAGGCCAACTACCTCAACAATGAGGAAAACCGCCTGAGCCCCGACGGCAGCAAGCTCGGCTCGACCTACATTCTTGAAAACCGCCACAGCAATCAGCTCAACTTCATTTTCAACACCACNCTCAACCATCGCCTCAACGACCAGATGACTCTGCAGGCAGGTCTTTCGGCCAACTACACCCGCGCCCACTACTACAAGACCATCCGCGACCTGCTCGGCGGCGAATACTGGCTCGATATCGACCAGTTCTCTGAACGTGACTTCCCCGGCAATCCCGAAATTCTCCAGAACAACCTCAACGATCCCAACCGCAAGGTGAAGGATGGCGACGTGTTCGGCTATAACTACTATATCAACGCTCTTCAGGTGCGCGCCTGGATTCAGAANATGATCACCCTCCCCAAATGGGACATCAACTATGGCGCCGAGCTGAGCTACACCCAGTTTCAGCGCGACGGCAAGATGCGCAACGGACGCGCTCCGCTCAACTCCTATGGCAAGGGCGAAACCCACCGCTTCGACAATGGNGCCCTGAAAGCCGGTGCGACCTACAAAATCAACGGCCGCAACGCCATCATGCTCCACGCCGAATATGCAACGCAGGCTCCCCTCTTTGAATANGCCTACATTTCGCCGCGTATCAAAGACACCGCNATCGACGGCCTGACCAACACCCGAGTGTTCTCAGCCGACCTCAGCTACAACTGGAACTATCGCCGCTTCCGCGGTTCGATCGGCGGTTTCTACACCGAAATGTACGACCTGACCGAACGCACCTCTTACTACGATGACCAGTATTCAACCTTCATGAACTACGTTCTCAAAGGCGTTCGCCAGAACTACAAAGGCATCGAACTCGGCATGGCCTTCAAAATCACTCCGAGCCTGACCGCCACCGCCGCCGGTACGATTGCAAGCTATCGCTACAAAAACAACCCCACCGGCATCCGCAGCTACGAAAACGGCATGGCTCCCGACACCGCCACCACCGTGTATATGAAAAACTACCACGTCGGCGGCACTCCCCAGACTGCCGTAAACATCGGTCTTGACTGGGCTGCTCCCCGCATGTGGTTCTTCAACATCAACGCCTCCTGGATGGGCAACGCCTACGTTAACCAGAGCCCCATCCGCCACGAAGCGCTGACCGATCTCTGGACCATGTATCCCGATCCCGAATCGCTCGCCGCAGCCGTGAAGGAAATCACCGGCGAAGATAAGCTCAACAATGCTTTCACACTCAANGCCTCNGTTGGCAAGCTCATCTATCTCAACCGCTCGATGAGCCTCAACATCAATGTCAACGTCGACAATATCCTCAACAACAAAAACATCATGACCTACGGATATCAGCAGGGCCGCTTCGACTACACCAACTTCAATGCCCTGAAATATCCCAACAAATACTACTTCTCGCAGGGTCTGAAGGTGTTTGTCAACGTTGGTCTGCGTTTCTAATCCTCCTCTCCAATCAATCAAAACAATAAAGCTAACACACAAGAATATGAAACTGTATAAATCAATTCTGGCGGCTGTGGCGCTTGCGGTGTCGATGACCGTGATGACGGGTTGCGACGAAGATCTCGCCGTGCCCCCTCTGTCGATTCCGTCGACCGATGTGCGTGCCAACACCACCATTGCCGATTTCAAACAGCAATATTGGTCAAACGACAATAACTACTGCATCGAGGTGGGCAAAACCGCCGAGGGCGAAGACCTCATCATCGGCGGCCGCATCATCGCTTCCGACGAAGGCGGCAACATCTATCAGAACCTCATGCTCCAGGACTCCACCGGAGCCGTGACCATTGCCGTGCTGACCAACTCCACCGACGGCCTCTCCNATCTCAACACCAAATATAAAGTGGGCGAAGAGATGTATATCAACGTGACCGGTCTCTACGCCGGCAAGTATGCCGGTCTCTTCCAGATCGGCACCGCCGGCGACTACAACGGCACTCCCCAGACCTCGAAGATGGCTGCCACCGACTTCCTCGGCCACACCTATCTCAACGGTCTGCCCGACCCCGCGAAGTGCATTGTCAACGAAATGACTATCGGCGAGATTCTCTCCGCAACATCGGTCGACGACCAGATGAAGTTCCAGAGCCAGCTCGTTGAAATCAAAAACGTTTCGTTCATTGGCGGCGGCGAGCTGACCTGGGGCGAAACCGGTTCATCGTCAACCGCCGTCAACCGCTACATCATTGACGAAGCGGGCAACCAGTTGCTCGTGCGCAACTCCAACAAGTCTGACTTCTGCGACCAGGTGCTCCCCGCCGGCCATGGCAATGTCAAGGGCATCCTCAGCTACTACAACGGCACCTGGCAGTTCCTCTTCCGCACTCCCTCCGATTGCACCGACTTCGGCGGCGAAAGCTATGCTCCCGTCATCGAGGGCGAAGGCACAGCCGACGTTCCCTACACCGTGGGCGCCGTTCTTGCCGGAGCGCAGGGTTCTGAAGTGTGGGTGACCGGCTACATTGTAGGTTGGGTCGACGGTCAGGTGCTCAGCTCAGGTGCCAAATTCACCGTTCCCGCCACCGTGGCCTCCAACATTTTGCTCGCCGCTTCGCCCGACGAAACCAACGTTGCCAACTGCATCCCCGTGCAGCTCACCAACGGCACCGACGTTCGCACCGCCCTCAACCTCCAGAACAATTCGGCCAACCTCGGCAAGCAGGTGACAATCAAAGGCAATCTCGAAGCCTACTTCGGAACGGCCGGTATCAAATCAACCACTGCCTATGCCTGGGGCGACAAGGGTGACGATAGCGGCACCCCCTCAACCCCGACCACTCCCGAAGGCTCCGGCGACGGCTCCGCCACCAAGCCCTTCGACGTTGATCAGGTTGTTGCCGGCGCAACCGGCACTAAAGTGTGGATGACCGGCTACATCGTGGGCGCCATCAACGACAAATCGCTCTCCGACGCCGCCTTCGCCGGTCCCTTCTCGCTGAAGACCAACCTGCTCATCGCAGCTTCGCCATCGGAAACCGACGTTAACAAATGCGTTCCCCTCCAGCTCCCCGCCGGTGCATTGCGCGATGCGCTCAACCTCGTTGACAATGCCGGCAACCTCGGCAAGCAGATCACCATCCAGGGCAACCTCGAAACCTACTTCGGCGCCAAAGGCATGAAGAGCCCCACAGCCTATGAATGGGGCGCTACCGGAAGCACNGCCGAAGTCCCCACCGTTCAGTTCAAGAAAGTGACCTCAATCACCTCCGGCAAGCAGTATGCTCTCTTTGCCGACGGCAAGGCGGCCCACATCAACACCGCCACCTACGGCTATCTCGGCGTTGACGACGCTACCGACAATGGCGGCAGCATCAACGTTCAGGCCGATTGCGCTTTCACCATCACATCGACCACCGGCGGCTACACCATTCAGATGTCGGACAACCGNTATCTCTACCAGACCGGCACCTACAACAGCTTCAATTTCGACGCTTCGGCCGTTGACGGTTCGGTGTTCACCATCGCTTTCCAGGCCGACGGCTCAGCTAAAATCACCAACGTTTCGACGGGCAAATACATCCAGTATTCGTCGTCGTATAGCTCCTTCGGCTGCTATTCCGACGCTCAGGGATCCATGCCCGCGCTTTACGAAAAAGTTAACTAATCAGCTACTCCAACACACCTATATATAATATAAGGATATGAAAAAACTGAAAACATACGTTGGTCTGCTTGCCGCCGCCCTGCTGGCAGGCATGTCGGTGACGTCATGTCAGGACGATTTCAGCGATCCCGCCATGAACATCCCCGTTGCCACTCTGCAGCCCAACACCACCATTGCCGAAATCAAGGCTGAATTCTGGAATGATGCCGACAACTATATCGACACCATCCGCCTGGCCGCCGACGATCAGCACCGCATCATCGCGGGCCGCGTGATCAGCTCCGACGCTTCCGGCAACATCTACAAAAACCTCTCTATTCAGGACGCCACCGGCGCGCTGACCCTCTCTATCAACGCCAACTCGCTCTATGTCGACTATCGCATCGGCCAGGAAATCGTAATCGACCTGACCGACATGTATATCGGCAAATACTCAACCCTCCAGCAGCTCGGCTTCCCCGACTATTCGGCTGCCTACGGCTGGCAGGCAACTTTCATGCCTCTGGAATTTTTCAAGCAGCATTCGCAGCTCAACGGCCTCCCCGAGCCCTCGAAGGTTGACACTCTGACTGTGGAAATCGGCGACCTCGGCAATGGCAACGCCGAACTTCAGAAATATCAGAGCCAGCTCGTGCGCCTCAACAATGTTTACTTTGAAGATGGCGGTGAAAAATCATTCTGCGACGCTCACAAAGTCAACACCAACCGCACCCTCAAGGATGCCAACGGCAACTCAATCATCGTGCGCACCTCCGGCTATGCCAACTATTGGTCACTGAAGCTCCCGGCCGAAAGCGGCGACGTTGTCGGCATTCTGTCGACCTACAAGTCGGGCGGCAACATCCAGTGGCAGCTCCTCATGCGTTCGCCCGACGACCTGCTCAACTTCGGCGACCCGACTCTCCCCGTCGGCACCGAAACCAACCCCTACGACATTGCTCAGGCAATCGAAATGGTCAATGAAGGCAACCCCGTCAGCGCATGGTTCACCGGCTACATCGTGGGCTCGGTTAAATCAGGTGTCACCGAAGTGACTTCCGACGACGACATCAACTGGAGCGCCGAAGCAGAAATCAAGAACACTCTCGTGATCGGTCAGACCGCTGAAACCAAATCGCTCAGCGAAGCAATGGTCATCGCTCTGCCCCAGGGCTCCGACCTCCGCACCTATGGCAACCTCATGGATGTGCCTGAAAACTACCTCCGCCAGATCTGGGTGCTCGCAACTCCCGGCGAACTCCTCGGCATGAAGGCCCTCACCGGCAACACCGGCGCCAAGAACGAATGGCGCATCGAGGGTGTGACCGTGCCCGGCGGCGAAGGTGACCCCGTTGGCAACGGCGACGGATCCGAAGCCAAGCCNTACGCTGCTTCGCAGGTTGTGGCCATGGGCAAATCGGTCAACGAAACCGGCAAATGGGTAAGCGGCTACATTGTCGGCTACATCCCCGACAAGTATCTCGACGGCGCTCTCTTCACAGTGCCCGCCACCTCAGCCACCAACATCCTCCTGGCCGACACCCCCACTGAAACCGACTACAATAAGTGTGTGCCCGTTCAGCTCCCCTCAGGCAGCCTCCGCTCTGCCCTGAACCTGATGGACAANCCCTCNAACCTCGGTCAGCTNTGCTCCGTTTACGGCGACCTCACTGCCTACTTCGGCGCTGCCGGCGTGAAGAACACCGCCGACTATAAGCTCGACGGCGCTTCTACCCCCACCCCNCCCNCCCCCGNCAATCCNGTCACCTCGTTCAACGAAACATTCGACGGCTCTACTGCATTCCCCACANCCGAAGGCTTCACCATCGCCGAAACTTCGGGCAACGCATCGTGGTTTATCCGCAAGGCTGATGNCAACAACCCNACCAACTGCGCNGAAGTGACCGCCTACGGTTCCGGCAAGACTCCGGGCACCAACGGCTTCCAGTCATGGATGATNTCGGCTCCGCTCAATGTCGANGCGATGACCAACAAGGTTGTGACCTTCAANACCAAGGTGGGCTACACCGGCAACGGCACACTCGAAGTCTACGCCCTCAACTCTGCCGANCCCGCAACCGCCACCAAAACCAANCTCAACGCCACCATCGCCCAGCCCACAGGCTCTTGGAGCGAATATGTTGAGTCAGGCAACGTGTCGCTCGCAGGCTTCTCCGGCACCGTNTACATCGGCTTCCTCTATTCAGCCGAATCCGGCTCAAACTACACCACCTATCGCGTTGAAGATGTGGTGGCCGGCACTGCAGGCTCNGGCTCCGGCACAGAAACTCCCAATCCTCCCGCTGTCAGCGGCAACACTTGGGANGTCAACACCCTCTCCNCTTCAACAAGCTATGGCACTGTNACCACAGCCGACGGCTGGGTTGGNACTAACTGCGCCGTTCAGTCCGGTGGCGAAAAGGACCAGAACCCGGTGTTCACTTTCATCGGCNNCAGCGATGTNCGCGCACTCGTGATGAATGGCAAGGTGTCTGCTCCCGGCAGCATCACTTCGCCCACACTGACCGGCGGTATCAAGAAGCTGACCTTCAACTATGGTTTCGCGTTTGCCAATGAAGTGTGCAAATTCACTGTCAACATCAAGCAGGGTGGCAGCGTGGTGGCCACNAAGACCGTGGAACTCAACAAGGAAGACATCACTCAGTACACTGCCTACACATTCAGCATGGATGTGACCGGCGTCAGCGGCGATTTCACAATCGAACTCGTCAACGACTGCTTCTCAGGTGCATCCGNCAACAAAGACCGCGTTTCGATCTTCAACCTCGCCTGGGAAAACTNATCCCCTNTACACTCTATAAAAAAAGCTCCGAGCCCCTCCGGCCCGGAGCTTTTTTTATAGAGATCAGAGTTTAGAGTGCAGAGAATAGAGAATAGAGAATAGAGGCGAAGCATAGGAAAGCAGGAATCCTTGCCTGCGGTCTAATGTTTGGAACTTAGGGATTTGAAAGCCTACGGAACTTTTTTGTCGGCTGGCGCCTCAAATACGGAACGGAGCGGAACGACACGGAACTTATTTGTTTTTTCCGGTTTGCTTGAATGTGAACTCGCAGGGAATCGCTTCGCTCTCCGAGCAGGAACCCGCGGAACCCTGAGGGGAGGATAGAGAATAGAGTTTAGAGAATAGAGTTTAGAGGCGCCTCTCCTCTCTGTTCTCTGCACTCTATTTCACGGTTGCTTGGAAAAAGTTTTGGAAAAAATTTGCAGGGATTGATTCTTTAGATTAAATTTGCAGCGATGCCGGAAGAGTCCGGCTCAATGCAGTTGCGCCGCGGCGATTGCACACATATTTTTAAAAAGAAGCGAATTCTTGCTTTATTCCTTGTTGACGAAATCGCCAATTTCTATAGCTAAGGGAAAAAAGCAGTCATAGAATACGCTCATGCTTGTCGCATATCAACCACTCCCCGCTCGACAAGGGGTAGCCGGTGAATATACGGTAAGGCGTGGGAGTGGACTGTTTATTTTAGCTAAGGTGTTTGGCGATACCTGTCAACAGATAAACAGAACGTCATCCCCGCTTTTTTTTTGCTAATCTTTTAAACTGCAACCAAAGGGATGAGTGGTAGCAACGGAGATTATTTCATGAAACACAAACTTTTACTATCGTTGTTTCTTGCTGTGACATGCACTCTGATGTCGTGGGCCGAGGGTTTCGTCAAAGTTAATATTGGTTCTCTTCCACTCCAGCGTGATATCATGGAGGGTGAATACACCACCATTGAATGTGTTAATATTTATTTCCAAAGCGATTACGTCAATTGCTACTTTACAGACTGGTCGAAAGTAATCCCAACAATCAATAGCGAAGCGGTTGATGTGATTGCCTTAAAAAAAGATGAAAACGGATATGCCCATCAGTTACGTATTCCCATCAACGTTCTTAATGAAGAAATGTCATCTTTAAGAGTACCATTGAACCTAAAATACATCAATAAGGATGAGGAGAATCCGGAAGAAAAATCAATCAATAGTTCCACTACTATAAGATTTCGTTATACAGAATACTCCACGCCTGAATCAGCAGATGATTTTGTCAGGGAAGGTTTGCTTCGTCATGTCGATAACATAAAGTATCCCTATAATAATCCTCCCGGGGAATATGATGCGCTTTTGGGCGACTATGCGATTGATCTCAATAGCATTTACACACACTTTTATCCTAATGCAAAGAACTCGATGTATCGTCCGTATGTGATGAATGATGAGGGTAAAATCATCGCGTATTGCACTGATTGTATCAACCGTAATTACTTGGCCAACGATAATGAGGTCAGTTTCCATGTCAGCATCGACAAGGCTATCACCGAACCGGGAACGTATTGGATAGTTTTTGTTTCCGACGGCGATTACCGCTTCTATGACTCAGTGGGAGGGTATCACAATGTCCGTCACCTTGCAAGAATGAAGGTGGGTCCCTATATCGTCAAGGAGCATCCTAATGGCGAATTGCCTACATCTGAAGCACAACTTACGGAGTGGACGGCGGAAACATTTGAATCGGATATGCTGCCCACGGAAGTGACCGGATGTCTGGAGAATGCAGCCACGCTGGCTTGCCACAAAAACGATGCTTCGAATTATTCGACTTTCGTTGTCTATGGTACTGACTCTGTAGCCGTGACTTCGCTGGCTGTAAGTGATAGGAATCATTTCACCGCAATGTTGCCGTCAAAATGGTATAAAGGCGTGGGTGACTACAAAGTGGTGGTGACAAAGCCCAACGATATTTTCGACGCATTCACATCTGATGGTCAGCGCATCGTGTTTGATGAGGAGATTTCGATGCCATTCTCTGTCAAGAACCCTGCGCTTCCGGAGTCGCTTGATTTTTATGTTAAGTCGGCGAGTGGCGAATCGTATGAGATTGGCGAGGGTGAGACAATCAGTGTGCGCATGATGCACGAGGATCAGGCTCTCGGCATGAAAATCTACGTCAAGTGGACCGGCGATGAGCCGATGCAGAGTGTAATGGCTACGGATGCCAATGGGTTTGCCGAACACACGGGCGATGTTGAAATATCATCTCCCGGCCGTCTGGAATATTACACTACCCGAGGCGGAGTGAAGTCGGCAGTGAAAGCAGTGTCGTTTGTAGCCAAACCCACGGCGGGCGTTGACTCGCCGGAAATCATCAGTTCGATTCCTACCGAAGAGGGCCTCTATGACCTGCGCGGTGTGCGCGTGAGCGGTAATCCACAGACGGGCATCTATATCCGCCGCCTGTCTGATGGCACAGCCCGCAAGGTAATAGTAAGATAACAACCGTAAGGCATAGAAGTCGACACGACACCCCTCCAACGCCGCCCGCCCAAAGGTCATTGACAACATGACCCCGGCGGGCGGCTTTTTCTATTGCCCTTGATGTAGCCCAATGCTGATTGCTTAGGCAACAAACTGAATAGGGTTCCGCTCTGTTTGTGGAGACGCATAGCTTGTGTGTATGTTTGAAAATCAACGTATTATTGGCGGACGCACGAGCCGTGTGTCCCTACAATTCGGGTAAATCCCGAATGAAATCAACCCCTCCTGATTGCATAAGTAAACACACTCTAAGAGCAACATTGGAAAGCAGGCTCTAAACTCTGAACTCTGTTCTCTATACTCTGCTTTCTGCTTTCTGATTGATTTGTTAACATTTTTTGTTAAAATTCGGATGTTTGTGACTTGTAAATATTTATTATCTTTGCAAAGATTAGAGTTATTGTAGGGATGCGCTATCCGGTTGTCCCGGCGATGACTCCCTATTTTGACGTAACCAGCACTAACACAGCAGCGTATAAATCATAAATGAGCAGAAAATTTTCTTATCTCGACATAGCCGTCAGTGTGACTGAAGATGGCCGCCCCGCCACTTTCAACCTGACTGACGGTGCTCCGGCGGTTGAACTCCCGTCGCTGACACGTATTGTCCGCCATTTCGTGGGCCTTACCGAGGGCTACATGATGTGGAATGTGGCCGACCGTCGCGCCTTTTCTCTGTTTGCTATCGACAGCGAGATGCCCTCGGCCATGCTGACGGTCACGCTCCTGTGTGAGCGCGACGTTCTCGTTTCCGGACGCCATCTGGTCACGCTGCTGTCATCGCTGAAAAATGCCATCATGGCCGGCGAGGATCTCGATGCCGAAAAAGTGGAGCGCCTGATTGCCTCCGCCGGTTTCTCCGATAAGCCTATGCGCAGCTCCTACGACCCCTGGGGCTCTCCCCAGACCGGCGGTCTCTGCAGCCGCACCTTCGCCTCTCCCGGCGAGCTTGGCAACATCCTCGGCTTTCCCCGTCAGAAAGACTATGCCGAATTCCGCGCCGTGGTCATCGTGCCCTCCTCGGTGATGAAAGCCCCCGACTCAGAGCTGACTCAGATCACAACCCCTGTAGACAAAGCCCTGATGGTGGTGTGTCCGCCCGACGTGCAGGCCTCTGCGCCCGCCGTCAACTTCTCCGACCATCTGACCGTGACCTACAGCTGCGACGGTTTCGAGCCCGTGTCAGTGATGTTTGAGGTCGGCACCACCAACCGCTATGTGCGCATCAACGGCCCGGCGCTGATTGTCAACAACGCCCTCCACGCCGGCATCATTTTCCGCCGCCGCGTGCCTTACACCGTGGCCACACCCTCCGGCTCGGCTATCGACACCTACACTGTGCTCGTCAACGGCCGCACCGCCAACCGCACCGCCGACGGCTTTGAAATCTCCAACACCGACTTCGTTGACGGCAAGGCGAAAATCACCGTCTCGTCGACCAACTTCGGCACCTACACCGAATTTTTCACCGTCGATACACTCCCCGTCAGTGACCCCCTGGCCATTGTGCTCGAACCCGAATCAAAGGATATTCTTTTGCGCTTCGACTTCGGCGAAGGGCGCATTATCGAAGAAGCGCTCTTCATGGAGAAGAACACCCAGGAATATATGCAGCTCCGCGCCGGACGTTTCCACGGATTCCGTGCCCACCGCCTGATGGGCAGCTCACCCGAAACCTACAATATCGACCTCAAGCAGGTGGTTTCGGCAGCTCCCGCCCCATCCGTTGCCGCGTCTGCCGCGCCCGCAGCTACTGTTGACACCGGACTTTTCGACAACTCGGAGCAGACACCTGCCGCCCCGCCGCAGGCCGCCGCAGAGATTGCCGATGCAGAGCAGCCGCTCCGCCCGGCCGACCGAATGCCGGCCGACATCTGGGGCAATCGCCACAAACACCGCGCCCCGGTGTTTGACAACGTCGCCACCGGTGGCAGCGATGGCAATGATGGCAAACCCGCAGAGGACACCACATCTAAAAAGTCGATGATCATCCGCGGCGTCATTGGCGTTGTGGCCGTGCTCGCCCTCATCTGGGGCGGCATCAAGCTCGCCGGATCATGCAGCCGCAGCGATGAAGACACCCTGCCCGATGCCGAAGCCGTCAACCCCGACAGCGTGGCCACCGACTCCGAAGTCTTGACCGACGGCACCCCCGCAGCCGTGGCGACCTCTACTGCCACGCCAGACAACGCAACTGAAAAGGCCGACGTGGAGTATCTCAACAACAACAAAACCTGGCGCAAGGGAAGCCTGCGCAGCGAAAAATATAAAGCTATCTTCACCGCTCTGGAAGCCGGCGACATTGACGCTCTGGCCGCCAACGATTATTTCGCCGTAGAAGGCAAGGCCACCAATAAAGTGGCCATGCAGATTGTTGACCTCACATGGAAAGCCAAAGGCACTTCGCACGAGAAAAACCATCGCCGCCTGATGCGCGAGATGACCGAAAACGGCTCGCTCGACGTGCGCAAGCTTCGCGACGAGATCTCGAAAAAGATGCCTCCCAAGAACGAATACAACACCGAGCCGCGCCCTGTAAAGAAATAATCCCTCAGGCTGCCACGCGGCCTCCTCACCGAAAAAAGTAATCTTACTTGAAAATGATTCTACGCAAGATATTATTGACCGCCATAGCGGCCACTATTGCCGCGGCTTCACAAGCTGCCGAGCCGACGCTTGCCAACCGTCAGGCCGCGAGCAACTATTTCGCCTACCCCTATCCCGAGCAGCAGCTTCCCAAGCTGACTCCCGCTCCTAAAGGCTATGAGCCTTTCCACATGGAGCATTACGGGCGTCACGGTTCGCGCTGGCACATCGGCGAGTGGGTCTACCAAAGTCCGGTCAAGCTCCTTCTTCCGGCCGAGCGCAACGGCAAGCTGACACCTCGCGGTCAGGAATTGCTGGAGCAGATGCGCCGTCTCGAAATCGCTTCGCGCGGCCGCAGCGGCGAACTCACTCCCCTCGGAGCCGAGCAGCATCGTGGAATAGCACGCCGCATGACCGCCAACTTCCCGGAGATATTTGCCGACGGAGCGCGCGTAGATGCCAAATCGACCGACGTTGTGCGCTGCATCCTGTCGATGGAAAATGAGCTGATGGAGCTGATGGCCTTCAATCCCCGGCTCGACATCACCTCCGACGCATCGAAATCGACCGTGCGCTATCTCAACCCCGACGATGCTTACGCCGACTCAATCCACAACAGCATCTATCCGCAGGCCATGGCCGAAATCAACGCCGCCAACATTCCTGACTATGAGGCATTTGCCCTGCAACTGGTCAACGACCCCAAGTTTATTGCCGACAGCATCAACGCCAAGGACCTCTACAACAATCTCTTTCTCATCGTGGCCAATGCCCAGAGCCTGACCGACCGCACGGCTCCGTTTGATCTCTACACCGACCGTCAGATTCACGACAAGTGGGTCAGAGACAACGCCGAATGGTTTCTGCGCTATGGCAACACGAAATGGACCGGCGGCACCGGCCCCATGCGTCAGCGATTTCTGCTGCGCAACTGGATTGAGAGCGCCGACACCTGCATCATGCGTCAGCAGCCGAGCGCCAACTTGCGTTTCGGCCACGAAGTGGTGTTGCTCCCGATGGCGATGCTGATGAATCTCGACGGCACCGGACGTCAGATCGACGACATGACCCGAGTGGCCGACCAGTGGAAGAACTATGAGATTTTCCCAATGGCCTCCAATATTCAGATGATTTTCTATCGCCCGCAGGGTCAGACCTATACGCCCGACGACGTGTTGGTCAAAGTTCTGCTCAACGAAAAAGAGGTGACGCTGCCGGCAAAGGCTGTCAGCGGCCCCTACTATCGCTGGACCGACATCCGACGCACCTATCTCGACCTGCTCGGCCCCGACGGCGGACGCTTCCCCTCACCGAAGCCCCTGAAATAAAGTAAAAACCCCAAAAAACAAACAACATAACAATATGGCTATCGCAAACAAATGCTACGATATTTTCCGACAGGCAACCGAGCAGTATCACGTTGCCGACAATGTCGATGCCGTTCAGCCCAACCCCTACGAGGAGGGCTCTTTTGAAAACACACTCTTTGCAAAAAACATGGTCGATGCCGTTCAGTGGCATCTCGAAGATATCATCCGCGATCCGGAAATCGATCCGGTGGCCGCGCTCGAGCTCAAGCGCAGAATCGACCGCTCCAACCAGGTGCGCACCGACATGGTGGAGCAGCTCGACAGCTATTTCCTCGACAAATATAAAGATGTGGCCGCGCTCGAAGGTGCCACCATCAACACTGAGTCGCCGGCATGGGCGCTTGACCGCCTTTCGATTCTCGCGCTGAAAATCTACCACATGGAAGCGGAAGTGGCCCGCACAGATGCTTCGGAGGTCCATCTCGCCAAGTGTGGTGCCAAGCTCGCCGTGCTCCGTGAACAGCTCGTTGACCTGACCACAGCCCTCGACCAGCTCCTCGACGACATCGAGGCCGGCCGCAAGTACATGAAGGTCTATCGCCAGATGAAAATGTATAACGACGCAGAGACCAACCCCGTGCTCTACGCGTCGAAAACCCCCAAAGCCTGACGCGAGCCGATGAGCGACGACAGCTTCGACATACGTTCTGCCCGATTGGGTGCGTCGGCCGGTGGCGACGGCGGTGAGAAAGAGCTTGAAAAGGCTCTCCGTCCGTCGCAGTTTGACGCGTTCAGCGGTCAGGAGAAGATTGTTGAGAATCTGAAGGTGTTTGTGGAGGCCGCCCGCATGCGCGGCGAAGCCCTCGACCACCTGCTGCTTCACGGCCCTCCCGGACTCGGCAAGACCACCCTCTCCGGCATCATTGCCAACGAGCTCGGCGTGGGATTCAAGGTCACCTCCGGCCCCGTGCTCGACAAGCCGGGCGACCTGGCCGGCATCCTGACCTCGCTCGAGGAGAATGATGTGCTTTTCATCGACGAAATCCATCGTCTGAGCCCTGTGGTGGAGGAATATCTCTATTCGGCCATGGAGGACTATCGCATCGACATCATGATTGACAAGGGCCCCGGAGCGAGAAGCGTACAGCTGACCCTCTCCCCCTTCACTCTGGTCGGTGCCACGACCCGAAGCGGCCTGCTGACCTCCCCCCTGCGTGCGCGATTCGGCATCAACTGCCATCTGGAATACTATGACCACGAGGTGCTCGAACGCATCATCCTGCGCTCGGCCGGACTGCTCGGAGTGGAATGTACGCCGACGGCCGCCCACGAGATTGCCCTGCGCAGCCGCGGCACACCCCGAATTGCCAACGCCTTGCTGCGACGTGTACGCGACTTCGCCCAGGTCAAGGGCAACGGCGTCATCAATCCTGAAATAGCCCGCTATGCGCTCGAAGCCCTCAACATCGACCGCTATGGCCTCGACGAAATCGACAATAAGATTCTGACCACCATCATCACCAAGTTCAAGGGCGGACCCGTGGGGCTCGGCACCATAGCCACGGCTCTCGGCGAAGACCCCGGAACTCTGGAGGAGGTCTACGAACCATACCTTATTAAAGAGGGTTTCATCAAGCGCACCCCGCGCGGACGTGAAGTGACCGAACTGGCCTACATCCATCTCGGCCATCGCCCTCTGCAGAGTGAGAATTCATTGTTTGACTGACAGATAGATACATCCCCCGCAAGAAAAAACTGAAAAAAAATGAGCGGAGTTAAAAGTTTAGCAAAGGACACGGCCATCTATGGCGTGAGCAGCATCGTCGGACGGTTTTTAAACTGGTGCCTGGTGCCGCTCTATACCTACTACTTCGCTGCGGAGGAGTATGGTATCGTGACCTATGTCTATTCCTTCGTGGCTCTGGCAATGGTGATTCTGACCTATGGCATGGAGACCGGATTTTTCCGCTTCGCCAACCATGAACGCTATGGCGACGACCCGATGCGTGTCTACTCCACTTCGCTCATTTCGCTCGCTTCAAGCTCTTCGGCCTTTTTGCTGTTGGTGTTGCTGTTTCTCAAGCCGATAACGGGGTGGATGGAGTGTGGCGACCATTATTCCTACGTTTGGATGATGGCGGCCGCCGTGGCTCTCGACGCTTTCACGGCCATCCCCTTCAGCTATCTGCGCTTCGCCCATCGCCCCATGCGTTTTGCCGGGCTGAAGCTGCTCAACATCGGGTTGAATATCGGGCTCAATCTCTTTTTCATAGTCCTCTGCCCCTGGATTTGGAAGCATGCTCCGCAAGTCATCGCCTGGTTCTATGATCCCGGCTATGGCATTGGCTACATTTTCCTGACCAACTTCATCACCTCCCTTCTGAATCTGGTGCTGCTCACCCCCGAGCTGCGCGGATTCGGCTGGCGCTTTGACCGGGCCATGTGGCGCGCCATGATCAGCTACAGCTGGCCGCTGCTCGTGCTCGGCGTGGCCGGAATCATGAATCAGACCATCGACAAGATTCTGCTTCCGCAGCTTGTGGCCGACAAGTCGACCGCTCTGGATCAGCTCGGCATCTATGGCGCTAACTATAAGATTGCCATCATCATGGTGATGTTTACTCAGGCCTTCCGCTTTGCCTATGAGCCATTTATCTTCGCTCAAAACAAAGATAAAGGGGAGAGCCGCCTGCAGAGCTACCGCGACGCCATGAAATGGTTTGTCATCTTCTCGCTGCTGATTTTCCTCGGAGTGATGTTTTTCATCGACATTGCCAAGCGCATCATAGCCCCCGCTTATTGGGAGGGGCTTGCCGTGGTGCCGATCGTGATGATAGCCGATTTTTTCTTCGGCGTCACCTTCAATCTCTCCATCTGGTATAAGCTGACCGACCGCACTCAGTGGGGCATGTGGCTCTCGCTGACCGGACTGGCCGTAACGCTGCTGATGAACCGGCTGCTCGTGCCGCATTTCGGCTACATGGGTTGCGCATGGGCCGCTCTGGCCTGCTATGCCGTCATGATGGTGTTCAGCTACATCATGGGCCGCCTGAAATATCCGATCGGCTACAATGTGCCTCGCCTCGGCGGCTATTTCCTGCTGGCTCTGGCACTCTACGGAGTGTCGGTGTGGATCACAGTCGATGCGATGCCCTGGCTCAACTATGGTGTGCGCCTGCTGCTGTTGGCTCTCTACATCAGCGTGGTGCTCCGAGTCGAAAAGATGAAACTCTCGCAGATGCTCCCCGTGGGCGCGATAATGCGCCGTCTGCTTCACAGATAATAATTTGAAACCCTCACCATATATATTTATATAACCAAGATGTTCAATTCCACACTGACTCCTCAAGAGCCTAATCCAAAGGCCATTGTAATGACCGAAACAGGCGAATGCCGTCCGCTGCGCGTTGTCTTTCTGTCGAGTAGCGACGACCTCGGCGGGGCAGCCATTGTGACCCGACGCCTGATGCATGCACTCGTGGGCGAAGGCGTTGACGCAAAGATGATTGTGTTCAACAAAATCACTGACGATCCGCTGGTGGAATCGGCAAAAAATGGCCGTCAGCGACGTGGCTTCTCCTTCGTTGCCGAGCGAACCAAGATTTTTTTGAAAAACGGCCTGTCGTATAAAAATCTTTTCAAGGTGTCGACGGCGAGCAACGGAATACGTCTCGACAAGAAAGAACTCGTGCGCGACGCCGATATCATCGTGCTGAGCTGGATTAATCAAGGTCTGCTCTCGCTCGAGGGAATCAAACAGCTCGCTGCGCTGGGCAAACCGATTGTGTGGGTCATGCACGACATGTGGAACATGACCGGCATCTGCCACCATGCCTATGAGTGTGAACGCTACACCCAAGAGTGTGGCCGCTGCATGTTCCTCAATTCCAATCGCCAGAACGATCTCTCCCACGAGACCTGGCGCGCCAAGAAAGCGCTCTACGATGCCGTGCCTATCCATTTCGTGGCTGTCAGCAACTGGCTCGCCGAGTGCGCCCGCAAAAGCTCGCTGCTGAAAGACCGCGACGTCAGAGTGATTCACAACGCATTCCCCATCGGTTCGTTCTACACCGAGCCGACCATCAATATTCCCTCGATTCCGCAAAACAAGAAGGTAATCGTCATGGGAGCTGCCCGCCTCGACGACCCTATAAAGGGTTTCGACATGGCGGTGTCGTCGCTCAACTATGTGTTCGATAATTATCCGGAAGTGGCGCGCGAAACGGTGGCCGTGTTTTTCGGCGGGTTCCGCCGCACCGACAAGCTCGATGCGCTGCGCTTCCCCCATATAGAATTAGGTGTGGTGACCGACGGCACCATTCTGCGCGACATCTATGCCCGCGCATCGGTCATCATCTCCACTTCGCTCTACGAAACCCTGCCCGGAACTCTCATTGAAGGTCAGGCCGCGGGTGCGCTCCCCGTCACCTTCGGCATGGGGGGCCAGAGCGACATCGTTGAACACAAGGTCAATGGCTACATAGCCCGCTATAAAGACACCGCCGACTTCGGCGAGGGCATTGTCTGGGGCATGAAGCATCACCATGACCGGCAAAAGCTCCACGACCACGTCAGCCGACGCTTCTCGTCGCAGCTCGTTGCCGGACGTTTTCTCGACCTTTTCCGCGAATTGTTGGATTCGGGCGAAAAAAAGCAGTAATTTTGCATCTCCAAGTAGAATCTAAAAAAATCATATCAGAAATATGTCAATAGATGATATCATAGCAAAAGGGGTTGCCGCCGCCGTCAAGGAACTCTACGGAGTCGACGCCGACCCGGCAACCATTCAGCCCCAGACCACCAAAAAAGAGTTTGAGGGCAATCTGACCATCGTTGTGTTCCCCTGGGTGAAAGCCGCCCGCAAGAGCCCCGAAGCCGTGGGCACCGAAATCGGTCAGTGGCTCGTCGACAATGAGCCTGCCGTTGATCGCTTCAATGTGATTAAGGGCTTCCTCAACATCGTGATCGAGCCTGCATTCTGGTCGTCGGTGCTCCACCACATCCAGGACACTCCGGACTATGGCCTGACGGCAGCCGATGAAAATTCTCCTCTGGTCATGGTGGAATATTCTTCGCCCAACACCAACAAGCCCCTCCACCTGGGCCATGTGCGCAACAACCTGCTCGGCTACTCGCTGTCAGAAATCCTGAAAGCCTGCGGCAACCGCGTTGTCAAGACCAACATTGTCAACGACCGCGGCGTTCACATCTGCAAATCAATGCTCGCCTGGAAGAAATGGGGCGAAGGTGTCACCCCCGAAAGCTGCGGTAAGAAGGGCGACCACCTCATCGGCGATTTCTATGTGCTTTTCGACAAGCACTACAAGGCTGAACTCGAACAGCTCATGGCCTCCGGCATGACCAAAGAAGAAGCCGAAGCCGCTTCGCCCCTGATGCAGGAGGCTCGCGAAATGCTCCGCGCCTGGGAAGCCAAAGATCCCGAAGTGCGCAAGCTCTGGGAAACAATGAACTCATGGGTCTATGCCGGTTTCGACGAAACCTATAAGCGCATGGGCGTTGACTTCGATAAAATCTATTATGAAAGCCAGACCTATCTCGAAGGAAAAGAGAAGGTGCTTGAAGGTCTGGAGAAAGGCCTGATGTATCGCAAGGAAGATGGCTCCGTGTGGGCCGACCTCACCGGCGACGGTCTCGACCACAAACTGCTGCTGCGCTCCGACGGCACTTCGGTCTATATGACTCAGGACATCGGCACCGCCAAACTCCGCTACCAGGATTTCCCCATCGACAAGATGATCTATGTGGTTGGCAATGAGCAGAACTATCACTTTCAGGTGCTCTCCCTGCTGCTCGACCGCCTCGGCTTCAAGTGGGGCAAAGACCTCGTGCATTTCTCCTACGGCATGGTCGAACTTCCCAACGGCAAGATGAAGAGCCGCGAAGGCACCGTGGTCGATGCCGACGATCTGATGGATGAAATGGTGTCGACCGCCCGCGAAGTGAGTGCCGAACTTGGCAAACTCGACGGCTGCTCCGAACAGGAGATTGCCGACATCACCGAAATGGTGGGCCTCGGCGCGCTCAAATACTACCTGCTCAAAGTAGACCCCCGCAAAAACATCACCTTCAACCCCGCCGAATCAATCGACTTCAACGGCAACACCGGCCCCTTCATCCAATACACCTATGCCCGCATCCGCTCCGTGATCCGCAAAGCCGAGGAAGCAGGCATGGCCTTCACCGGCTATGAGGGTGTGAAGCCCGGCGAACGCGAAATAGCCGTCATACAGCGTCTGGCCGACTATCCCGCAGTGGTGGCCGAAGCAGGTCGCAACTATAGCCCCGCCGTGATTGCCAACTATGCCTACGACCTGGTGAAGGAATACAACCAGTTCTACCACGATTGCTCCATTCTCAAGGAAACCGACCCCGCAGTGCGCGCCATGCGTCTGGCCCTCTCGGCCTGCACCGCACGCACCGTGGCCTCAGCTATGTCGCTGCTCGGCATCCGTGTGCCCGAACGCATGTAATAAACTTTTCCCACTTTGAAGCGTCTAATATAAGATACAAACAACAAAAACGTTATAACCTATGGATAACTACAATAACTACAACTATCCCGGTCACGACGCCTACTATCAGCACGCCGACGACCTGAGCACCAAACTCTCGGCAGTCATGAAGCGCGTCTATCTGAAAATGACTCTCGCACTGATTGTGACCGCCCTCGTTTCGCTCTATGCCGGAACATCCATCTCGTTCCTTAACTTCTATTTCACCAACCGCTGGATGATGTGGGTGCTCTTCGGTGCCGAAATCGCCATTGTGCTCGGTGTGTCGGGTGGCATCAACAAACTCAGCTCCGCCACCGCCTCGCTGCTCTTCTATATCTTCGCAGTCATCAACGGTCTGGCGCTTAGCCCGATATTCGTAGTCTACACCGGAGCGTCAATCGCCAAGACATTCTTCATCACCGCCGGCGTGTTCGGCGCAATGTCAGTCTATGGCTACTTCACCTCAAAAGACCTTTCGCGCTGGGGTTCGATTCTGACAATGGCCCTCTTCGGCCTGATCATCGTATCGGTTGTCAACATCTTCCTCAAGAGCACAACCATGGAATGGATCATCTCCGGCGCCGGTGTGCTCATCTTCATCGGCCTCACCGCCTGGGACACCCAGCAAATCAAACAGATGGCTCTTCAGGCCCCGATGGAAACCGCAGGCAAGCTCGCCACCCTCGGCGCCCTCAGCCTCTACCTCGACTTCATCAACCTCTTCCTCTACCTTCTCCGCTTCTTCGGCAACAACCGCAACTAATCCCCCAACCCCCAATAACCCAAAAAAGCAACCGCCCCGGTTGCTTTTTTTGTATCCTTACCTCTTGTCTCTCCCTCTAAAAAAGAACAAAGAGCAGTAAAAAGAATCAGGAGCCGGGTGTCGGGTTTATCGGCCGTGAACGGCCGATGATTTCCGCATAGTTCAATCCCAATCCCGGAAGCTCCAATCCCGCAAGTTCAATAAAAGAACATAAAAAAAGCGCCGCAATCACTGCGCCGCTTTTCCATTTCAATCTTGTATGCTATTTCAATAAATACTGTGAGATTATTGGGGAATCGTAAACTACTTTAATTGAAGGGTATGTTGTTGAATGCTCAATAGTCCGTTGTGCGTATTTGTTGGAGTAGATTTCTTGAAATTCTGGTTGGGGAGAGAAATGGGGGAGGGGGGTAAGTTGTTTTGTAGAGGAGGATTGAGGGAGGGGAGAGNGGAGATTAGCGATAGTCGGCGAAACGTTTCTGGAGTTCCTGACGGGCAAAGAAGATGCGGCTCTTGATGGTGCCCAGGGGCAGNCCCATTTCGTCGGCGATTTCGTTATATTTGTAGCCCTGAACGTGCATTGTGAAGGGCACACGGTATTTCTCGGGGAATTCGGCGATTGCCGAGGAGATTTCTGAAGTGGCGTAGCTGCCTTCGGGAGTTTCAAGACCGGAGTCCTGTGAGATGTTGAGGTGGTAGCAATCTTCAGTCTGGTCGATAACGGTTGCAGAGCGAACCACGCGACGGTAGTTGTTGATGAAGATGTTGCGCATGATTGTGAACACCCATCCNTTGAAGTTGGTGTTTTCAACATATTTGTCCTGGTTGTCGAGCACCTTGAGGGTAGTGTCCTGAAGAAGATCGTAAGCGTCGTCACGATTTGAGGTCAACATGTACGCGAAATTGAGCATGTTTGACTGAAGGCTCATCAGTCGAGTTTGAAAAGTAGTAGAGGTTCCCATGATAGCAGTAAATTTTGTGATGTTGAAACTAAGTTGAAACGTCAACTGTTTTGTTCGTTGACATTGCAAAGTTAGAGAGTTTTCGTAAAATGCAAATTTCCTCCATGTTAAAATGCGTTAAAATAATCACGAAGTTGTTACATAGTTGTGAAACACATTGAAAACCAATGAAATAAAAATTACAAAATTGTAACACAAACTTGTTACAATGATTGCACTTTGTTGTTGCAATCTTTCGTCCGCAAAGATAATAAAAATTTCGATGCAACCTTTGCCCCGGTAGATTGTTATTAGAAACGGATGCGCACGCGGGGCGATTTTAATGTTTTTTTATGAAAAATCTGCTTGCGTGCGAGTAATTTACATTAACTTTGCGTTGTCTAACAAAAAACTGAATAAACAAAACATCAAATTATGGAAAACAAAGAACTTGACAGAATAAGCTATGCTCTCGGTCTGAGCATGGGCAACAATTTCAAGAGCTCAGGTATCGAAAAGCTCGACACCAAGGATTTTGCCGACGGCGTTGCTGCCGTTTTCTCCGGCGAAACTCCCAAGATGACCTATGATGAAGCCAAAGCCGAAATTCAGAAATTCTTCACTGAAATGGAAAACCGTCAGCGCGAACAGGCTGCTGCCATCGCCAAGGTCAATGAAGAAGCCGGCGCTGCCTTCCTGAAAGAAAACGGTGGCCGTCCGGAAGTGCAGACCACTGCTTCAGGCCTGCAGTATGAAGTGCTTGAAGAAGGCACAGGCGTCAGCCCCAAACCCGGCGACGACGTGACCGTTCACTACACCGGCAAGCTCATCGACGGCACTGTGTTCGACAGCTCCGTTGAGCGCGGCGCTCCCGCCACCTTCGGTGTCACTCAGGTGATTCCCGGTTGGGTTGAAGCCCTCCAGCTCATGAAAGAAGGCGCAAAATGGCGTCTGTTCATCCCCTCGCAGCTCGCCTACGGTCCTCAGGGTGCAGGCGGCGTGATCGGTCCGAACGCCACTCTTATCTTCGACGTTGAGCTCATCAAGGTCAACAGCAAGTAAGCCCCGGGCTACACATTATTATATATATAATAGAAACGCTCAGACTTCACGATGCAGATCTATCGACGACTGACATTGCTCCTCTTCTGCGCGGCGATGGCCCTCGGGGCTGTGGCCGCTCAGCGGCGTTTGGCGCAGCATGAAAATGACTCCATTTCAAGTGCGCTCGCAACCATCTGGGGCGACTATATCCGAAACAAGGCCGCCAAGGATGGCCCGGAAATCACCGCCGAATATATGCGCGGCATCGACAGCGCCCTGCGCATGGCTCAGGCCGACGACGCATTCTATCAGGGCCTCGAGGAGGGTGTGACTATGGTCAACCGAATCCGCCAGGTTGAGAAGATGGGCGAATTTAAAGTCGACCTCGGATTGTTCGGCTTCCGCCTGCAGCAGATTGCCAAGGGCAAGAATGTTGGCTTCACGGAAAAGTCGGCCAACCGCTATCTCAACTGGTTCGTGGGCATGACCGAGGCCAAGCGTCAGCTCGTCGAAGGCTCCAAACCCTTCCTTGAGGCCAAAGCCAAAGAGGAAGGCATTGAGAAACGCCCCTCCGGACTCCTCTTCGAGGTCATCACCGAAGGTGAAGGCGACAGCCCCGGCCCCCACGACAAGGTGTTGATGCGCTACACCGGATCGCTCATCGACGGCACGGTGTTCAACAACCCCTCCGAGCCGATGCCTTTTGAGGTCGACGGCACCATCGAGGGCATGAAAGAGGGTCTGCAGCTCATGAAACTCGGCGGCCGCTATCGCCTTTACATCCCTGCGGAGATTGGCTATGGCGAAAAGGGTGCCGGCGACTTCGTGCCCGGCGGAGCGGCAACCATTTTCGATGTCGAGCTCGTCGACCTGGTCCACTGCGATGAAAACGGCGTGCCCCTGCCCGCCGACAAGCAGCCCTCTGGCGTGTTGGATAAGCGACAGATGCCGCTATAAGTAATTGATAAACAACAAAAGAAAAAATAACAACAAAACTAATCATGAAGAAATTCTTAATTCTCGCCGGTGCAGCCGCTATGATGCTCGGCATCTCTGCCTGCTCAGGCAAGGGCGCTTCGCCCAAAACATTCGGTGACTCAATCGCCTACTATGCCGGTCAGGCTCAGGGCTACGGCATCAACCAGAATATCAAATCAATGCCTGAAGACCTCCAGGCCAAGGTCNACCGCGACCAGTTCCTCGCAGGTCTGAAATCAGTGCTCAATGTCGACACTGCCAACACCGACTATCTCTCAGGCGTTCAGATGGGCATGCAGATGTTCGGTCAGATCGCTCAGTGGGAAAAAGCCGGCATCGACTTCAACCGCGACCTCTTCTTCGCCGAATTCTCTCGCGCATTCAAAGCCGACTCAATCAACGAAGTTGAAAACCTCGACGCCAACCAGCTCCTCCAGACCCTCATGCAGCAGGCTCAGGCCAAGGTGATGGAAGAACGCAACAAAGAGATGATGGCCCAGCAGAAAATCAAAGATGAACAGTTTGAAGCCAACANACTCGCCGGCGCAAAATTCGTTCAGGAAAAACTCGCTGCCGACAAAGAAATGAAAAAGACCGCCAGCGGCCTCGTCTACAAAGTCAACAAGATGGGCACAGGCGCTGTGGCCAAAATGGGCGACCGCGTTAAGTGTGTCTACACCGGCAAACTCATCGACGGCACAGAATTCGACACTTCCAACGGCAAGGAAATCCCCTTCTCAACCAAGGGTGTGGTTCCCGGCTTCGCTGAAGCTCTCACCACTCTTCCCGCCGGCACTAACGTGACCCTCTATATCCCCGAAGACCTCGGCTATGGCCGTCAGGGCGCAGGTCAGATTCAGCCCGGCAGCACCCTGGTGTTTGATCTCGTGATCGGCGAAGCTGAAGCAGCTCCCGAGCAGCCCTCCGCAGCTCCCGCTCCTTCGGCCAACCCCGCCGCAAAGGTTCAGGTGAAACCTGCCAAATAAATTTGCAGTAGCAGATTATAAATAGCATTTCGACCACTATCCGATAGGGCTCGGAGCCACCTCCGACACCCCTACCGGATGGTGTCATTTAAAAACAACAGAAAANAAGTTATGTCCGACAATCTGAAAAAACCTCGTCTGGTCGTGCTCACCGGCGCCGGAGTGAGTGCCGAAAGCGGCATCTCCACCTTTCGCGACAGTGGCGGCCTCTGGGACAAATATCCCGTGATGGATGTGGCAAGTGCCGAAGGCTTTGCCCGCAATCCGGCCCTGGTGCATGAGTTTTACAACACTCGCCGCCGCGAGCTGCTGACCGTTCAGCCCAACGACGCCCACCGCGCCATCGCCGAGCTCGAAAAGTGGTATCAGGTCACAGTCATCACTCAGAATGTCGACAACCTCCACGAACGCGGCGGAAGCTCCGACGTGCTCCACCTCCACGGCGAACTGATGAAAATCCGTTCGCTCACCCACCCCGAGCGCGTCTACACCCTCGATGCCGACCATATCGAAACCTCCGTCGACACACGCGACGCCTACGGCGACCCCGTGCGTCCCCACATCGTCTTCTTCCAGGAAGCCGTGCCCATGATCGAGCCGGCNGTGGAAGTGATGGAAGAGGCCGACGTCGTGGTCATCATCGGCACCTCCCTTGCCGTCTACCCCGCCGCCGGATTGTTCCACTACGCCCGCCGTGGTGTGCCCGTCTACTATATCGACCCCAACCCGGCTGCAGTGCCCGATGGAGTCACCGTGATCCGCGCCACCGCCACCGAAGGCATGCGCCGACTGCTCGACATTCTCCGTCCCTGATACTCAGCGTAGTGACTCACTAAATTAGAAACCTAAATTTCAATTTCATGAAAAAGATTCTATCTTCACTTATTCTTGCCGCCGCAGCCCTCTCTGCATCAGCCGCGCAGCCTGCCGACACTCAGGCAACAGACTCGCTGGCCTACTATCTCGGCACGACTCAAGGCGTGGGCTACAACAACCGCCTCCGTCAGCAGTCAGCCCCTGACCAATATCCGTCAAAGCGCGCCAACTATCTCGCCGGAGCAATGGCTGCACTCAGCGCCGACACCGCCGCCACAGACTACTACGACGGCTTCGCCGCCGGTCGCTCATTTGTCGACGCCATGAAAGAAATGAAAAAAGATGGCTACCCCATCAACATNGATNTCTTCAACAAATGCTTCGCCGAAGCCTTCATGCGCGACGACATCACCGAAGATCAGTTCCGCCAGCTGATGGCTAAGACTCAGGAGCTCATGGAGCCAATGACTCAGGCACTTGCCGAGCGCACACGCGCCGCTCAGGAGGCGCAGCAGAGCGCTCAGAAACAGCTTGCCCAAACCAACCGCGAGGCAGGCAAAGCCTACATTGACTCGCTCCTCGCAGCCGACAAATCCTACACTCAGACNCCCTCGGGNCTCGTCTATAAAATCATCAAAAAAGGCAAAGGCAAAAACGTTGGCNCCTCGCAGAAAGCCGATGTCCGCTACACCGGCAAATTCATTGACGGCAAAGTGTTTGACTCATCCGGCGACCGCANAGCCACATTCGGTCCCTCCGACGTAATCAAAGGATTCGGCGAAGGCCTCCAGCTCCTCAACAAAGGTGCCAAAGCCATCCTCGTAATCCCCGGCAACATCGCTTACGGCCCTAATGGCGCCGGCGGTGTAATCGGTCCCGATCAAACACTGATCTTCGAAATCGAAGTAGCCGACATCAAATAACCCACTCTCCCCCAACAAAGTCAAACAGGGCTTCCCCCAAGCCTGTAGGGACGCACGGCTCGTGCGTCCGANNATAAAACNCTGATTCTCAGCCGGACGCACGAGCCGTGCGTCCCTACAATTCGNGTAAAAGCCCGAAGGAAAAACAACCTAAAAAAATTTCAAACCAAAAAAATAAGAAAAATGAAAGCAAAGGTAATTTTTGCATCTATGGCTCTCGCAGCCATGTCGCTCACCTCGTGTGGCGGCTCAGGCTCAACNTCAATCCCCGAGCCCACCGAACCCAAAACATTCAGCGACTCAGTGGCTATGGCCCAGGGTATTGTAACCGGCACCCAGCTCCTTGAGCAATACATGGCCATTCCCGACTCGCTCCGCACCCTCGACCGCGAAAAATATCTCGCCGGCATGCAGTATATCCTCTCAGCCGACACCACCCAGGCCTATCAGCAAGGCATGGCCATGGCGCTCCAGATGCTCACCGGCCTGCAGCAGGCCCGCGAAGCAGGCATCGACATGGATCCCCAGATACTCCTCGCCTACTTTGCCGAATCTTTCCGCGCCGACAGCGTTGACCACAGCAAAGTTGAAGAACTCTCCCCCACGCTCGGCGTCATCATGTCGCAGTATGGCGAAAAAATGCAGGAATATCAATACACNCAGCAGGCNAAAATGCAGGTTGANCTCCAGAAAATGTTCACTCGCAATGTNGCTGAAGGCAAAGCATTTATCGATNCCCAGAAATCNGTTGACCCCGACCTGAAAACAACCGCGTCAGGCCTCGTCTACAAAGTCACCAAACAGGGCACAGGCCCCGTGGCAAAAGCAGGNGAAACCGTCAACGTAGCCTACACCGGCAAGCTCGTCAACGGCANCACCTTCGACTCAACCGAAGGCCGATTCGCACCCTTTGAAATCAACGACAACATCATNCCCGGNTTCAAAGAAGCCCTGACCACCTTCCCCCGAGGCTCCAAAGCCTACATCATCATCCCCCAGGAAATNGCNTACGCCGACCAAGGCTCACAGGGCATCCAACCCGGCTCCACTATCATCTTCGAAATCGAAATCGCCGAATAATCCCGCCCATTTCCCNAACCTCANCAAAATAACCAATGGCCCGCTGCTCCGCAGCCGGGCCATTTTTTTCAATTATTCCGCCCCNATTTTGGCANCATGTTTTTTTCTATTATATTTGCAAAAAACAATAAAAATCAATATCATGAAAATCTTGCGATGGGCATTCATGGCCGCGGCAATNGNNTTGACNGCAACGGCCTGCAACGACGACGATGACAATGACAATACCATTGTCGANGACTATACTCTCAACATCTCCGGCCCCAGCGANGGCNNTTTCTTCGTCGACGGCAAATCGTGGGTGGCTCAAACGGGCGAGTCTGGCCGATATGTTAAATACACAGTGGTTGGAGACACCATGGTTGCTCGTGTCAAAGCCAAAAAAATTCAGAGTGAACTGACCGAATCGGGTGAAAAATCACCTGACTATCGCNTTGTATATGAACAAAATGGAGTGGTTTACTTGTGGAAAGACGGTGCNTTTCGTCCGCTTATGGATTTCAATGTCGGACTGATCGGCAGAATATATTANCGTTATCTTGATGGCTCTATTTCCACGAAATCATGTCTTGTCTGCACCAAAAAGAGTGAAATTCAAGTCGGTGACCAGAAACTTGAGGTGCTTTACATGCAGGAAGGNCCTTACACCACAGGTTCTCCTGAAATTGACAATCCGACTTGTTATCTATGGATAGAGTCTATCGGAGTCTTCCCCGCAAGAAGAACNGGAAGATACATAACAAGATTGTCGGATAGTGATATCACATTTACAGATGATAAGTTCTGGAAATACCAATCAATTAGTTGGGTTTATCANGATGACGAATTGATTTTCAACTATCATGATTTCCAAATGGGGGGTTACAATCCACAATAGATTCCTCAACTCCAATATTGTCTCGAACCAATTAAGCTGTATTCTCTGCTCTCTCCTCCCCGGGTGGATGTTGTGTTTATCGGCCGTGGACGGCCGATGATTTCCGTATGGCCTCTAACCTCCAAATCCCAAACTCTGTATTTTATTAGGCACCAAACTCTTATCTGATTTCCGCCGCAGTTTTCGTTTACAAATGCAAAACTCGCGGCGGAAAGCACACTTACTCATAATTCACAATAAATCAACCGATAAGCCAACTGTTGAAAACTATTTTTCAAATTCTTGCGAAAAAAGCAGTTTAAAATTGTAAATTTTTCAGGCAAAAATCGTAACTTTACATCCTGATATATTAGACTGACCGAATTGTGTCCTGTCGACATCATCGGTCGTGCTAATTATCTGATTACAAACGATTTTAAAGACTTGAAAAATATGACCGAACCGCAATACCACATACCCGCTCTTCTTCCCGAATGTCTGGAAGCACTGGATATTCACCCCGACGGCGTGTATGTCGACGCCACTTACGGCGGCGGAGGACACTCCTCGGCCATCGTTGACATGCTCAGCGAAAACGGTCATCTCTACAGCTTCGACCAGGATGATGAAGCCGTGGCCCGCGCCATCAGCGACCCGCGTTTCACCATCGTTTACAGCAACTTCCGCTATCTCGCCAACTTCATGCGCTTCTATGGCGTTGACGGCGTCGACGGCATCCTTGCCGACCTCGGAGTGTCGTTTCATCACTTCGACGACAGCTCCCGAGGATTCTCCTTCCGCTTCGACGGCCCCCTGGACATGCGCATGAACCGCAAGGCNTCACACACCGCCGCCTGGGTGCTCGACAACTATTCNGCCGAAGACCTCGGCCGACTCTTCACCCTCTACGGCGAGCTTAAGCAGGGACGCCGCATGGCCGAAGCCATCGTGGCCCGTCGCGAAGCCGGACAGCCCGTCAACACCGTCGAGGCCCTCACCGAAACCATCGGCCGCTTCATCTCCCCCCGCAAGGAGAAAAAAGAGATGGCAATGGTGTTTCAGGCCCTGCGCATCGAAGTCAACCGCGAAATGGAAGCCCTCGAGGAATTNCTCAAGCAGTGCCTGCGNGTGCTTCGCCCCGGCGGACGCCTGGCCATCATCACCTACCACTCGCTCGAAGACCGACTGGTCAAGAACTTCATGCGCAGCGGCAATCTNTCGGGCGAGGTGGAACGCGACTTCTTCGGACGCGCCAACGTCGGAATCAAGCCGCTGACATCGAAACCGATCGTCCCCTCCGACGAGGAAGTGGAGCGAAACCCCCGATCCCGATCCGCCAAACTGCGCGTGGCCGTCAAGCTCTAAAACCTCCGATCCCCTAANAACCTGTCAACGTCAGAAAACAATAAACCATCAGCATCAACGTCAATGTTTAGTTTCAAGAAATCATCGAAAAGCGACAAAACCGAAACCTCCGGCACTCTGCTGCGCGAGGTGATGTTTGGCCGCGTGGTGTCGAGCGACTTCTTCGCCCGCCACTGGATTGCCATGATTCTGATCGTGATGATGATAATGGTCTACATCGCCGGCAAATACACCTGCCAGACCAAAATGGAGCAGGTGCGCTCGCTGACCTCACGCCTCGAAACCGTGCGCGCCGAACGCATCCGCGCCAAGAGTGAATACATGGGCAAAATCCGCGAATCGGCCGTAATGGAGATGGTCGATACCCTCCACCTCGGCCTCCGCATTCAGGAATTTCCCCCTTACGTCATTAACGAAAACCCCTCAGCCAAGCCATGAAGAGAGAAAACAGAAGAAACATCCTCGTGCGCTATGGCGTGATCGTCTTTTTCATCCTGATACTGTCGGCGCGCATCGTCTATAAGCTCGTCGACAACACCGTAGTGTCGGCCGACAAGTGGAACGCCAAAGCCGAGCAGACACTGGCCAACATCGACACCATCCAGCCCGTGCGCGGCGACATCCTCGCCGCCGACGGCTCCGTGCTCGCCACCAACATGATTGTCTACACCCCGATGCTCGACTTCCGTGTGCCCCGCTTCAAGGAGAAAGACTATCGCCAGGCAGTGCCCGAGCTCGCCGACTCCATGGCCCGATACTTTCCCCACCGCACTGCCGAGCAGTGGCGCCAATATCTCCTCAAGCCCCTCCAGTCGGAAAAAGCGAAACGTCCCCGCGCATTTCCCTTGCTGGCCAAAGCCTCCAACATTCAGGTGGAGCAGCTCCGCACCTTCCCCTTCCTGCGCGAAAAGAAACTCTTCACCGGATTCCATGTCGACAAAGAGATGCAGCGCGTGCGCCCTTACGGCGACATGGCCCGCCGCTCCATCGGCGCCACCGGCTTCGTTGGCGGCAAGTCGACCAAGCAGGGTATCTACGGTCTTGAAAAAGCCCTCGACTCGCTCCTTGCCGGCAAGCCCGGTGTGTCGAAGAAAGTGCGCCTGACCAATGCCATTGTCGANTGGACCGACCTCCCCCCGGTCGACGGCTACAACGTGCTGACCACTATCGACATCAAGATGCAGGACATNGTTGAAAACGAACTCAACAAAATTCTCGAAGTCTGCCAGGCCGACTGGGGCACAGCCGTGCTGATGGAAGTGGGCACCGGCGACATCAAAGCCATTGCCAACCTCGAACTNTCNCCCTCGGGCGACGGCGGCTACTCCGAAAGTCTCAACTACGCCGTGCGCCGCTACGAACCCGGCTCCGTGGTCAAAACTCTCTCGCTGCTCGTGGCGATGGAAGATGGCCGAATCCCCAATCTCAACAANGTCTACAAAACCGGAGCCTCATTCACCGTGGGCGGCCGTGCCACAACCGACTGCTCCAAGAGCGACACCCTCTCGCTGCGCCGAGCCCTGGAAATGTCGTCAAACATCGTCATGTCGCGAATGATTCTCGAAGCCTACGGCGANGACCCCGGCCGCTTCTACAACCGCGTGCGCGCCACCGGATTCCTCGAACCCTTCCGCACCGGCATTGCCGAAGAGGTCATTCCCCGCATCGACTCTCTCAAAAAGACCGACCTCGTGTCGCTCACCCGCCAGAGCTTCGGCTACGGCACTGAAATTTCGCCCCTCTACACCTGCGCNCTCTACAATGCCATTGCCGGAGGCGGCAAATTCGTGCGCCCGCGCCTTGTCCGCGGTCTGCGAGGCAACGGCGTCGACTCGATTTTNCCCGTCAGCTATGTGCGCGAACGCATCTGCTCCGAGCAAAACGCCCGCGAGCTCCGCGACATGCTCCATCGCGTGGTCTGGGGGCCGCGCGGAACCGCCCGCAGCGTGCTCCGCAGCGAAAAAGTCGACATTGCCGGCAAGACGGGCACTGCCAACAAAATCGAAAACGGNCAATACGTAAAAGGTCGCAACCGACTGAGTTTCTGCGGATTCTTCCCCTATCAGAATCCGCGCTACACCTGCATGGTCATCGTGGCCTATCCGCGCCAGACCCTAATGAGCCCCGCCACCACCAGCGGCCAGGTGGTCAAAAACGTGGCCGAAGCCATGTATGCCCGCGGAATGCTCGGCAACACCTCCGACTATCGCAAAACCGATTCGCCCGTTGGCGAATACCCGACATATTACGCATCGCTCACCGACCGTCCCGCCCGCATCCACTCNGCCATTGGCGGCGGCCCCAAGGGAGTGATGAACCGNCCGGCCGACACCAAAGGGGGAGTGCCCTCGGTGATTGGCCTGAGTCTGCGCGACGCCCTCAACCGCCTCGAACAGAAGGGCTACAACGTCAGCTTCTCCGGCACAGGCTANGTCTCCGGCCAGACCCCCGGCCCCGGNGTCAAAGCCAAACCCGGATCGAAAGTGGTGTTGCAGCTGCGGCAGTAAAAAAGAAGTGAATAATCATCGAGAAATCAACATATAANCCGAAATAATCCATCCCCCCGAAGATATGAAATCATTGTCAGACCTGCTTTCGGCCATCGCAGTCGAAGAAATAATTGGCAGCGAAGCCAAAGAAATCACCTCNATCGAGAGTGATTCGCGAAAGATAAAGCTCGGATCGATGTTCGTGGCTGTCAGAGGCTACAATGTCGACGGCCACAAGTTCATTCCGCTGGTCACTCTGGCCGGCGCCTCCGCCATTGTGTGTGAGGAACTTCCCGAACGTCTGGAATCGACAGTGACCTACATCCGCGTGGCCAACACCGCCGTGGCCCTCGGCTATCTCGCCTCCCACTGGTGGGGCAANCCCTCGCGNAAGCTCAAGCTCGTGGGCGTGACCGGCACAAACGGCAAAACCACCACCGCCACTCTCATCTACGAAATGGCGCGACTGATGGGCCACAAAGCCGGCCTGCTNTCAACCGTGGCCAACTACATCGAGGATGAACGCATCCCCGCCACACAGACCACTCCCGGAGCTCTCGAACTC
Organism: Bacteroides sp.; assembly: GCA_014801655.1. Classification (GTDB taxonomy): domain Bacteria; phylum Bacteroidota; class Bacteroidia; order Bacteroidales; family Muribaculaceae; genus Paramuribaculum. The sequence continues at coordinate 55,979 of JAAVDT010000029.1, read as the reverse complement.
AACGAGCTGCTCCACCGCATGGTAGTGGCCGGCTGCACNTATGCCGCAATGGAGGTCAGCTCCCACGCCGCACATCAACACCGCATCGCAGGCCTGAAATTTGCCGGAGCCGTGTTCAGCAACCTCACCCGCGACCATCTCGACTATCATCAGACGGTCGACGCCTACATCTCGGCAAAAAAAATGTTCTTCGACCAACTGTCGGCCGACAGCTTCGCCCTCATCAACATCGACGACCGCCACGGCGAAGTGATGGTGCAGAACACCCTTGCCAAGAAATANACCTACTCNCTGCGCCAGCATGCCGACTTCATGACCCGCATCGTCGAANCCCGACTNGACGGCATGCTGCTCGANATCAACTGCCGCGAAGTCGAAGTGCTCTTCACCGGACGCTTCAACGCCTATAACCTCACGGCCGTCTACGGNGCATCAATCCTCCTGGGCTGGGACATNGACAGTGTGCTGCTCAACATGAGCCGCCTTGTGCCCGTGGCCGGACGCTTCCAGACCATCCACGGNCCCGAAGGAGTGTCGGCAATNGTCGACTATGCCCACACCCCCGACGCTCTGGTCAACGTGCTCGACACGCTGCGCGACGTCGTTGGCAAACGCGGACGCATCATCACCNTTGTCGGCGCCGGAGGCAACCGCGACAAAGGCAAACGCCCCGAAATGGCGCAGGAAGCCGCNCGCCGAAGCGACAAAGTCGTGCTCACATCCGACAATCCCCGCTTCGAAAACCCCGTCGACATCATCCACGACATGGAAGCCGGCCTCGACGACGAAATGCGCACCCGCACCCTCAGCATCACCGACCGACGCGAAGCCATCCGCACCGCCATCATGCTTGCCGGCCCGGGCGATGTGGTGCTCGTTGCGGGCAAAGGCCACGAAGACTATCAGGAAATCGAAGGCGTCAAACACCATTTCGACGACCGCGAAGTAATCCTCGAAATCTTCAACCCCAAAAAATAAACTCTGTCCACTCTAAACTCTGCACTCTAAACTCTGCACTCTAAACTCTGCACTCTAAACTCTACTAAAAGATGCTCTACTATCTTTTTTCTGAATTGAGAGAAACCGGATTTCCCGGTGCGCGCCTGATGGACTACATCACCTTCCGCTCCGGCGCCGCAATGTTTCTTGCCCTGATCATAGCAACGGTGTTTGGCCGCCGCATCATCGACCGCCTGCAGCTGATGCAGGTCGGTGAAATAGTGCGCGACCTCGGCCTGCAAGGTCAGATGGAGAAAACCGGCACACCCACCATGGGCGGCGTCATCATCATCATCTCCATTCTCATCCCCTGCATTCTCATCGGCAACCTCAGCAACGTCTATATGCTGCTGATGATTGTGGCCACCGTCTGGCTCGGCATCCTCGGATTTCTCGACGACTATCTGAAAATCAAGCGCCACAACAAAGACGGCATGAGCGGCCGCTTCAAAATCATCGGTCAGGTGGGCCTCGGCCTGCTCGTGGGCCTGACAATGTGGCTCAGCCCCAAGATTGTGATGCACGAAAACTCCGTAGTGGAGCAGATCAACACCCCCGACGCCGTGGAGCAGGTCATCATCTCNCCCGACGAATCCATCAAAGCCCCGCAGACCACCATTCCATTCGTCAAAAACCATAACTTCGACTACACCTGGCTCACCGGATGGATGGGCGACCATGCCGCAACAGGCGGTTGGATTGCATTCATCCTCGTCACCATCTTCGCCGTGGCCGGAACATCCAACGGTGCCAACCTGACCGACGGCCTCGACGGCCTCTGCACCGGCACCTCCGCCATCATCGGTGTGGCCCTGGCCATCATGGCCTATCTCGGTGGCCATATCGGCTATGCGACATACCTTAATATAATGTATATACCCGACTCGGCCGAACTCGTGGTGTTCATGTCGGCCTTCATCGGAGCCCTCATCGGCTTCCTGTGGTATAACACATATCCCGCCCAGGTATTCATGGGCGACACCGGCTCGCTCACCATCGGCGGCATCATCGCCGTCTTCGCGATTCTCATCCGCAAAGAGCTGCTGATTCCGATTCTCTGCGCCATCTTCTTCATCGAAGACCTCTCCGTCATGATTCAGATGGCCTATTTCAAATTCACCAAAAAACGAACCGGCACCGGAGTGCGCATCTTCAAGATGACCCCGCTCCACCACCATTTCCAGATTCCCGGCAGCAAGTCGCAGTCGCTGATGCGCTGGCCAATGCAGCCCATTCCCGAGTCGAAAATCGTGACCCGCTTCTGGATCATCGGCATCATGCTGGCAATCGTGACCTTCGTCACCCTCAAAATCCGATAACACTCAGTAATCCAATAGATACAATCATTGAATAAAACGCAATCCATTGCAATGGAACAAGATAACAACCAAATCAATCCCAACAGCAGAAAACGCCTGGTAGTGCTCGGCGGCGGCGAAAGCGGCGTCGGCGCTGCAATTCTGGCCAAAGATAAAGGCATGGACGTGTTTCTCTCCGACATGGGCGCCGTGGCTCCCCGCTATGCCGCCATGCTCGACGCCGAGGAGATTGCCTGGGAACAGGGCGGCCACACCGAACAACTCATTCTCAACGCCGACGAAGTGGTGAAAAGCCCCGGCATCCCCCCGACGGCTCCCATCGTGCGCGCGCTCACCGAGCGAGGCATCCCCGTCATTTCCGAAATCGAATTTGCCGGCCGCTACACCGATGCCAAAATGGTGTGCATCACCGGCAGCAACGGAAAGACCACAACCACCATGCTCACCTACCACATTCTGCGCGACGCCGGCATCAACGTGGGCCTCGCCGGAAACGTCGGCAAGAGCCTTGCCCTTCAGGTGGCCCGCGAAAACCATGATGTCTACGTCATCGAGCTTTCGAGCTTCCAGCTTGAAAACATGTATGACTTCAAGGCCAACATCGCCGTGATGCTCAACATCACCCCCGACCATCTCGACCGCTACGACTTCAAGATGCAGAACTATATCAACGCCAAGTTCCGTATTCTCAACAATCTAACACCCCGCGACGCCTTCATCTTCTGGCAAGACGACCCGGTGATTGAAGCCCAGCTGCGAGTGGTGGTGACCGAAGCCGCGCTCTATCCCTTCGCCGAACACGTTGAGAAAGAGACCCGCGCCTACGTCGATGGCGAAGACCGCCTGGTGTTCGACACCCCCGCAACCTCGCTCACCATGCCCCGCGCCGAGCTCTCGCTCAACGGCCTCCACAACCTCTACAACTCAATGGCCGCCGGACTCTCCGCCTGCCTGCTCAACATCGGCAAAGAGGATATCCGCCGCGCCCTCGGCAACTTTGAAGGCGTCGAACATCGCCTCGAATTTGTGGCCGACAAGAATGGTGTGCGCTATATCAACGACTCCAAAGCCACCAACGTCAACTCCTGCTGGTATGCCCTCGAAAGCATGCCCCGTGCCGCAAAGCCCTCAGTGGTGTTGATTCTCGGAGGCAAGGATAAAGGCAACGACTACACCGAGATTCTCCCCCTGGTGCAGGAAAAAGTCAAGGCAATCGTGTGCATGGGCAAAGACAACACCAAGCTCCTCGACTTCTTCACAGGCAAGGTGGCCGAGATTGCCGACTGTCATTCGCTGCAGGAAGCCGTCGACACCTGCGCCCGCATCGCTGCCCCCGGCGACACNGTGCTTCTCTCGCCCTGTTGCGCCAGCTTCGACCTCTTCCACTCCTATGAAGAGCGAGGCACCCTCTTCAAACAAGCCGTCCAAGCCCTCTAAACTCTCTACTCTCCACTCTAAACTCTATACTACACTCTCCACTTAAGATGCAATCAGCAACCACCATCACCAACCCCGCCCTCCCGCTTGAGCAGACCGACAAATATGCTCCCGTGGCCAAAGGCGACAAACATATCTGGGGAATCTACATCTTCCTCATCATCATCTCCGTCATCGAGCTCTACAGCGCCTCCTCGCGCGAAGTAGCCACGGCCGGCATGGGTGTCTACGGCACCATCGTGCGCCACGGCCTCATGCTCCTTGCCGGATTCGTCATCATCTACTATCTGCAGCGCACCCACTATCGCACCATCCTCAAATTCGTGGTGCCATTCACCTTCATCAGCTTTTGCATGATGTTCTACACGATGCTCTGTGGCGAAGTGATCAACGGTGCGCGCCGCAGCTTCAGCATCGGCTTCATCTCCATCCAACCCTCTGAGTTCCTGAAGATTTCGGCAGCCATGATGCTCGCATTCATNATGTCGCGCAACCAGATAAAGGGTGGCGGAGTCACCAACTTCGGTATTAAGGCCGGAGCCTTGCTGATTCTGATATTCTCCGGCATGCTTGCTCCGCAGGGCTTGACCAACACACTGCTGCTGATGAGCATAAGCATGTCAATGATGATTATCGGCGGTGTGCCGATTCGGAAAATCGGCATTGTGCTCGTGGTCTATGGTGCATTTTTCGCTCTCTACGTCGGCTATCAGCACATGCGCTCTTCGGCTCCTTCCTCCGATGGCGCGCAGATCGAAATGGTCGATGGCGAAAAGAAATCCGAATCACGTCTGGGTGTGTGGATTGCCCGCCTCGGATCATACTTCGGCACCGGCAAACCGAAATATGAAGAGGAGCTGACCAGCGACAACCGCCAGGAAATGCTCGGCTACATGGCTCAGGCCCATGGCGGAGTGGTAGGCGTCATGCCCGGCCACTCCCGCGAAACATCCCGACTGCCGCTTGCCTTCACCGACTATATCTATTCGATTGTGGTCGAAGAGATGGGGCTGATTGGCGGCATGTTCGTGCTCGTGCTTTATCTCTGGCTGCTGGGNCGCGCCAGCGCCATTGCCTCGCGCTGCTCGCGAGCNTTCCCGGCGCTTCTGGTAATCGGCATGGCGCTGGTAATCGTGTTCCAGGCCTTGTTTCACATCTGCATTGTCACCGGCGTCATCCCCGTGTCCGGTCAGCCCCTGCCGCTCATCTCCAAGGGTGGCAGCTCGATACTCGTCACCTCNATAGCCTTCGGCATCATGCTTAGCGTAAGCCGCTTTGCCGTGAAGACCGGAGCCAAGAAAAAAGAAATCAGCCAGGAAATCGACGCTCTTCCCGAAGAGATGCGAGCCGACAATCCAAGTCAGCTCTGATAGTCGCCCCANCCTGACACCTATATATATAATAGACAACCTCGGAAATGAANAAAGATAAAAAGCCATTAAGAGTGCTCGTGAGCGGAGGCGGAACGGGCGGCCACATCTTCCCGGCCGTCTCGATTGCCAATGCCGTGCGCCGTCGCCACCCCGATGCAGAGATTCTGTTCGTAGGTGCGCTCGGACGCATGGANATGGAGCGTGTGCCCGCCGCGGGCTACGAAATCGTAGGCCTTCCCGTGGCCGGCTTCGACCGCCGTCGNCTCTGGCGCAACTTCTCAGTCATCGTCAAACTGATGCGCAGTCTGCGCAAAGCCCGCAAAGTGCTCCGCGATTTCCGCCCCGACATTGCCATCGGTGTGGGCGGCTACGCCAGCGGCCCAATGCTCAAGGCGGCTCAGAAAAAGGGTGTGCCGACTCTGCTGCAGGAGCAGAACTCCTATGCCGGAGTGACCAACAAACTCCTGGCCAAGAAGGCAAAAGCAATCTGCGTGGCCTACGATGGCATGGAGCGATTCTTCCCCGCCGAGGCCATTATCCGCACCGGCAACCCCGTGCGCTATGAAATTGCCAACGCATCCACTCCTCGCGATGAAGCCAAACGCGCCCTCGGCTTCGACCCCGAGCGTCCGCTGCTCCTCGTTGTGGGCGGTTCGCTCGGTGCCCGCACTATCAACCAAAGCATCGCCGGCTCCCTCGACAAGATTCTATCCACCGGCACTCAGGTGCTCTGGCAGACCGGTAAGCTCTACATCGACGAGTGTCAGGCCGCTGCCGAGCCTCATAAAGATGTGAAAGCCACGGCATTCATCTCCGACATGGCTATGGCCTATCGCGCCGCCGACCTCGTGGTGGCCCGCGCCGGCGCATGCACCATTTCCGAGCTGCAGCTGCTCGGCGTGCCCGCAGTGTTGGTGCCCTCGCCCAACGTGGCCGAAGACCATCAGCGCAAAAATGCCCTCGCGCTGGCCGACCGCGACGCTGCCGTCATGGTGCTCGATGCCGATGCTCCCGCTCAGCTTGCCACCGTCGTGGCCGAGCTGCTCGCCGATGCTCCCCGCCGCGAGCTTCTGGCCCGCAATGTTGCAGCAATGGCGCTGCGCGAAAGCGACGAACGAATTGTCGATGCCATCGACCGCGTGGTGGCTCAATCTTAACCTCCTGAAATCAAAAGCAATGGACACTGTAAAAAGCAACATATATTTCGTAGGGGCCGGCGGAATCGGCATGGCCGCCCTCGAACGCTATTTCCTCGCAAAAGGCCGCAGCGTGGGCGGATATGACCGCACCGCCACCGACCTTACCCGCGCCCTCGCCGCCGAGGGGGTGGAAATCTCTTACGATGACTCCGCCGACGCCATTCCCGAGCGCTTCCGCGACCCGGCCTCCACTCTTGTGGTCTACACTCCGGCCGTGCCCGACACGCACCCCGGCCTGACATGGTTCCGCGCCAACGGTTTTGAAGTCGTGAAGCGCGCCGCAGTGCTCGGCCTTGTCACCCGCGAAAGCCGTGCCCTTTGCTTCGCCGGCACTCATGGCAAAACCACCACATCCTCAATGGCCGCCCACCTGCTGCACACGGCTCAGGCCGGTTGCAACGCATTTCTCGGCGGTGTGCTCCGCAACTATGGCACTAACTTTCTGCTCAACAGCAGTTCACCCTATTCAGTCATTGAGGCCGACGAATATGACCGCTCATTCCATCATCTCCGCCCCGAGATTGCCGTGGTCACCTCTACCGACCCCGACCATCTCGACATCTACGGCACCGAAGAGGCCTATCTCGAAAGCTTTGCCCGCTTCACCGAGCTTATCCGCCCCGGCGGCACGCTCATCAAACACACCGGCCTGAAAATGCAGGAGCGGGTAGGGGAGAATGTCAAAGTGCTGACCTACAGTCGCGACGCCGGCGACTTCCATGCCGAAAACATACGTCGCGCCGACGGCACCATCACCTTCGACTTCGTTGCCCCCGACTCGCGCATCGCCGACATTGAGCTCGGTGTGCCCGTTGAAATCAACATCGAAAACGCCATTGCAGCCCTCGCCGCAGTCCACATGACCGGAGAGCTCACCCCCGAGGTGGCCCGCCGGGCAATGGCCTCCTTCATGGGCCCGAAACGCCGTTTTGAATTCTGGGTCAAGAAGCCCGAAGTGGCCGTGATCGATGACTATGCCCATCACCCCGACGAGCTCCGCAACTCCATAGCCTCCGTGAAGGCTCTCTTTCCCGGCCGACGCCTGACCGTAGCATTCCAGCCCCACCTCTACACCCGCACCCGCGACTTCGCTCCGCAGTTTGCCGAAGCCCTGTCGCTGGCCGACGAAGTGTTGCTGCTCGACATCTATCCCGCGCGTGAACTTCCGATTGAGGGCGTCAGCTCCGCCATCATCTTCGACCGAATCACCACCCCGGCCAAACGCATGATTTCGCGCGACGAGCTCCCCGCAGCCGTGGCTCAGGCCGATATCGACGTGCTGCTGACCGCAGGAGCCGGCGATATCTGCGACAAACTCCCCGAAATCGCCGCTCAGTTTAACGATAAATAATCCACTCACGAACAAGAATATAAGATGGCAGAAGTCGTCAAGATAAAGAAATCATGGATCTATGTGGCCCTCACCCTGCTGGTGGTGGCCTATCTCGCCACGATGAGCATCATCAGCTGGCGGCTGACCGACGGCCGCAAGTGTGCCGGCGTGCGCATAACCGTCCACGACACTGCCCTCTATAAGTTCGTCACCCCCCGCGAGCTGGCTCTCGAACTCGGCACCTTCCCGCGCCGCGCCAAGACCATGCGCCTGCGCGACCTCAACATCGACTCCATCGAGCGACTGCTCGCCGCGTTCGACAAAATCGAGCGTGTCAACGTCACCATCCTCTCCAACGACACCCTGCTCATCGACGTGCATCCCCTCCATCCCGTTGCCCGAATCTTCGACAACGATGGCCATTCCTATTATATTAACCGCTCCGGTAAACGAATCAAGGCCGATGCACGTTATCATATTGACGTGCCCGTGATTCAGGGCCGCTTCTCGGAGTCGATGCCGCCCACTTCTATGCTGCCGCTGCTCGACGCCGTGGCCTCCGACTCGCTGATGAACTCGCTGGTGTCGATGATTAAAGTCGATTCGCCCAACGACATCATTCTCGTGCCCGCCATCCGGGGCCATGTCATCAATCTCGGCGACACGCTTGACTATGCCGACAAATTCCGGCGCATCAAAGCAATGTATCGCAACGTGATGAGCGTGCGCGGATGGGAGTTCTACGACACCATCTCCGTCAAGTGGGGCGGACAGGTTGTGGCCACGCGCCGCAACAAAGCCGTGGCCAAGGAGCGGCTCGTCGTGGAGACCGTCAACGAAGAAGATGTCGACGTGTCAACGATGCTCAGCGGCCCCAATGTGGCCCCCGGCCAGGCTCTGCCCAACAAGCCGGCCAAAAACGAAAAGACAATTCCCGCCCGAAAAGGCGAGAAGCCCCCGGTGGTGTTCGAACCAACCGACACAACCGCTAAGAAAACCCCTGAAAAAGAAAATTAAACCAACCGATCGATATGGAAGAAAAGAATATTGTAGCAATTGAGATAGGCAGCTCCAAGGTGAGAGGCGCTATCGGAACCTATAGCCCCTCAGGAGTGCTGACGGTGCTCGCAGTCGAGGAGGAGCCAACGCTCGAAATGGTGCGCTACGGCGCCGTGAGCAACCTCGAGGAGGTGGCAAGCCTCATCAACCGCATTGTCCGCAAGATTGAAAACCGCGTGTCGCCCCGCAAGGTCAACTCAGTCTATGTGGCAATGGGCGGACGCTCCTTCTGCTCGATTCCCCGCGAGGAAGAAGCGCAGTTTGCCGAAGAAGTGGAAATCACTGAAGAAGTGCTCCGCGACCTCATCCGCCAGACAGCCCAGTCGCCCCACACCGACCGCGAGCTGCTCCAGGTGGTGCCCCGCGAATATATCGTCGACAAAAAAACCGTCAACCGCCCCAAAGGCACCGTGGGCCACACCATCCGCATGGCCGCCAACCTCATCGTGTGCCGCCCTCAGATCAAGCGAAACATCGACCGCCTCTTCAACGAAAAGCTCAAACTCAACATCAGCGGCTACAAAGTGCGCCAGATTGCCCTGGGNGANGTGGTGCTCACCTCNGAAGAGAAGCGTCTCGGCTGCATGCTCGTTGACTTCGGCGCCGAAACCACCACCGTGTCAATCTACAAACACGGNCGCCTGCAATATCTCGCCACCCTTCCNCTGGGTTCNCGCAACATCACCCGCGACATCATGAAGCTCAACCATCTCGAAGAGAAGGCCGAAGCCCTCAAGTGCGAGGTGGGNGACGTCAGCCCCCAGCAGAANCGTCAGCAGTCTTCGCTGGCCTTCGTCGATGTCGACTACACCGAAATCAACAACTACGTCATTGCNCGCGCAGGCGAAATCATCGCCAATATCCACAAGCAGCTCGACTATGCCGGCTATAAGTCGGAAGACCTCACCGGCGGCATCGTCATCGTGGGCGGCGGCTCTCGCCTCAAAGGCTTCAACGAAGCTCTCGAAAAGAAACTCAACATGAAACTCCGCACCGGCATCGTCAGCCTTGCCGAAGTGCGTATCCCCGACAGCCGCATCTCCGCATCCGGAGCTGCCGACGTCATTGCGGTGCTCTATCGCGCGGCCCTCGACGGCGCCAACGAATGTCTCAGCATCATCGAGCCGGAACCCATTCCCGANCCGGAACCCGAACCCATCGTTGAGCCTCAGCAGCCCATTCAGGAAATCCAGCCTAAGCCGGAACCTGCCCCTGCTCCCGNTCCCGCNCCTGCTCCCCAGCCCGAGGTTGNGGTTCGCGAAGAGCCTCGTCCNCGCAAAGCGTCGTGGCTCGATATCCTCAAACGCAAAATCGAAAACGTCATGACCGAGAGCGAAGACTCCGACCTCATGGACGACTGATACCCCCCGCAAAAAGCAAACAACAAACAGACAATAATATATTAATCAAGAAAATAGATACACCTTACAGTTATGGATGGACTCGATATAGACGCTCTGGCGCAGTCGCTCTCAGGCACGCCCATGGAGGATAACGACATCATGGTGGTAGGCGTCGGCGGCGGTGGCGGCAATGCCGTCAACCACATGTTCCGCGAAGGAGTCAAAAACGTCACCTTCGTTGTGTGCAACACCGACAAGGCTGCCGTCGAAAACTCTCCCGTGGCCAATAAAGTAGTGATCGGCAACGGCAAGGGCGCGGGCAACAAACCCGATGTGGCCCGCAAATTTGCCGAAGATGATATTGACAAAATCGAAGCGATTTTCAACAACAATGCCCGCATGGTGTTCGTCACCGCCGGCATGGGCGGTGGCACCGGCACCGGCGCCGGTCCCGTGGTGGCCCGGGTGGCCAAGGAAAAAGGCCTGCTGACAATCGGCATCGTCACCATTCCCTTCATCTTCGAAGGACGCAAGAAAATCATCAAAGCTCTCGACGGCGCCGATGAAATGTCGAAATATGTCGACGCTCTGCTCATCATCAACAACGAGCGCCTGACCGAAATCTACCCCGACCTCACCTTCTTCAATGCGTTCGGCAAGGCTGATGATACTGTGGCCACCGCGGCTCGCTCAATCTCCGAAATCATCACCATCGACGGCTACATGAACCTCGACTTCAACGACGTCGATACCACTCTGCGCGACGGTGGCACGGCCATCATCTCAACCGGCGAAGGCGAAGGCGAACACCGCGTCACCAAGGCACTCCAGAACGCCCTCAACTCCCCGCTGCTTAAAAACCGCGACATCTACGGCTCGCGCAAGCTCCTCATCAACCTCTACATGTCTGATAGCGAAAACACCTCAATGGCAATGCACGAAGTTCAGGAACTCCGCGAATTTGTGCTGTCGATCGACGATGAGGTCGACGTTATCTGGGGTGTGGCTGTCGACAACTCTCTCGGCGAGAAGGTGAAAATCACCGTGCTCGCTTCAGGTTTCGACGTCACCATCCGCGACGAAGAGCAAGAAGTGCTTGACAGTGCTCAAGCCGGCCGAGGCGGTGCACAGCCAAAAGAAACGGAAACATATAAGCCGAAGAAATCAAAACCGACACCTCCGGCCGACGACAACGACCGTCTCAAGCAGGAATATGGCAAAGGCATCGACATCCTGACCACATCCTATGTCATTCTCTCGCCCGACCAGATGGACGATGACACCGTGATTGACCAGCTCGAACGCGCCGCCACTTTCAACCGCGACAAACGCCTGACCGAAGCTCTCAAGAAGGGTTCCATGCCCGCACCCCTGCCCGGCACTCCCGAACCACCCGCTCAGGAAACCACCACCCGCATCTGCTTCTAATCCTCCGCTCACTAAAAAACGCAGCGACCCGAGGCCATGTCCCGGGTCGCTGCGTTGTTGTATAGAGAGCAGAGAATAGAGTTTAGAGAATAGAGAGCAGAGGCGCAGCATAGGAAAGCAAGCGTCTTGCCAGCGGCTAATCTATTGATTAAGGTTTTGGAACTTATGGATTTGAAAGCCTACGGAACTTTTTTTGTCGGCTGGCGCCTCAAATACGGAACGGAGCGGAACAACACGGAACCTTTTTGTTTTCTCCGGTTTGCTTGATATGAACTCGCGGGGAATCGCTACGCTCTCCGGGCAGGAACTCGCGGAATTTTGAGGGGAGGATAGAGTTTAGAGAACAGAGTTTAGAGAATAGAGTTTAGTGTCGTTTAGAGTCTGGAGATTAGGGAGGGCACAGCTTTGGATAGGGACTTATCTTGGGGAAAATTGGTTCAAGTTGGTTCATTTTCGGAATATCAAGTGTAGATGGCCAATGGCTTCTTGTTTGATTGACACTTTTTAAGTATTTTTGCGTAAAATTATGTGAAGTCGAATTATCACTCTCACATTTCTCTCCGCCCGAAGATAAACTAATCAAACAATCTACAATGAAGAAGTATTCCAATTTTTTGAAAACCTGCCTCGGACTGTTTTTTCTGGCTCTGCTGAGCGGTTGTGGCGAGAAGCAGACTGAAGTAACTTATGTTCCTTTCCTTAGCGATGAGGATGGAAAATGGGGCATGATATCCCTTGATGGAAAAGTAGCTTTTTCCAATGAATTCAGAAACATGCCAACAGTTGTCACTGACGATCGGTTCTTCGTTCAGAATCAGGATGGCTTTTGGGAGATGTATTCCTGTGGCGAGAAGCCGGAGCGTATTGGTGGAGAGTTTCGATATGCGAGTTCATTTTCATGTGGCGTGGCTATGGTCACACCGCGTGACCAACCGATAACGATTATTGATACGGAAGGAAATGCGGTTGCTGAGCTGACCGAGTTTGAAGGAAGAAAGGTTAGCTGGGCATCTCCTTTTGTTGGACGCAATGCAGTCGTTGGCTGCGACACACTGCAAGGTGTAATCGACATTAAGGGCCGAACAGTCGTTAAGCCTGAGTTTTCTAAAATTGAGACACTTCGCAACGGTCTGATGATAGTTGATTCATATGAATATGCTTCTACTCATTATGTCTACGACACCATTGCGACTAAAGGCACTCAGGTAATTCTTGACGAAAAAGGAACCGAATTATTCCGTCTTGACAGCAAAAAGTATTGGGCTATCAATGCTCTCGGAGTGACTGACAAGTATGTTACTGTCTGTGAGCGAAAGCTGACAAAGAAGAAAGAAGATGAGTACCTCGATCCTGAAATTACATGGACATTCTCTGTACTGGACTATAAGGGTAATGTTGTGGTCAAGCCTTCGTCCACAATCAAATATATAGTCGCCATAAGAGGCGAGCAGATGATCTACCTAAATGAAGATAATCTTTATGGTGTCATGTCAATAGATGGCAAGACTGTGGTCAAAGCCGATTTCAACGGCATAAACTTCATCGGTGAAGATTTCATTTCCTGCAAGAAATATGGTGATGAATCCAATGACTATAATCCTAAGGTGACGCTATTCAATAGTGAAGGAGCTAAAATCGGTAACGAAACATTTAGGGCGGTAGCCGGTAATATATTCTATGCTCCTCTGGCAGGAACGAATCTGCTTGTTGAGGTTGAAGAGAATGAATGGACTATTTTTGACCCTAAGGGTAACAAACCGGAAGGGATGCCGGCCATTTATAAGGCTCTGCCTTATAGTTATGGCGATGAGAGAATCAACACCGACAAGGTGGATTTCGATAAGTTTATTTCCGGATTGAAAATTACACCCAACTCCGCCGGCAATTTTAATCTTGATATGTCGCCNAGACAAGCTCTTGAGGCTCANCAAAAGATGTGGANCAATGGTCAGGNAGAANTCAGCATACCAAAGGCATCCGACTANACTTGGNTGAANGAANTCNGTATTTACTCCGAAGTAGATGGGTTGANCTACAGTGGNGACCTCGTATTTCCGCAATCACTNAGCAAGCANACNTACACNGAGCGNAAAGTGATTGACTATACNATCGGCTACTACTATTGGTATCACATGGAAAAAGTGCCGCAGGGATANGTGTTCAACAACATCACACCCTCTTTCATTCAACTCACTTTCCNCAGCNATACATTCTATGGTAAATTGCGTCCCCTCTANAAAGCNCTCGTGAAATATTGCAAGAAGTGGGGCACCGTTGAGGATTCCAATAGNGGNGCNACGCTGATGAATCTTGATAACGGTAAGAAACTCCTTATTTCGCTTTCAGAAGATAAGGTTGANATGAAATGGGGAAAACTTCCGGACGANGACAAGTGGATAGGCNGNTATAATGGCAATGCTGAAAAACTTGAAAGCANNTATNATGGCAATNCCNACCANAAGGANTNTTTCNCCTATTTNNATGATNGGANNGAAGAGGGTGANGCANNCTAAAGCATCCTGANTCCAAGCATANAAATAAAACNCATAGCCCCGCTACAAGACCGGATGCAGTCAGTGTCCTCTCTGTGGNGGGGCTGACNGTATNTNCGNGTCAGAGNGATTTGTGTTAAATGATGCAAAAATGGATACCANTTTGGATACCAATTGTTATNTTTGCAAAGGATTAAATAACTAAGGATATGGAAATTGTAAGCGCAAGAGANTTCAGAGCCAACCAGACNAAGATTCTGACAAAGGCACTTAATGGTGAGTCAATTTTGCTCNCATCGCGCATCGGCACGTTTAAAATCACTCCTGTCGCTGNCGAAGATTCTCTGACAACACGCATCTGTGAAGGTCTGCGCGANGCAAAAATGATTGAACGCGGAAAGCTGCCGCGACGAACCATTCAGGATATGCTCGATGAGCTTTGAGGTCATTCCAACACCCGGTTTTGAGCGNTCGTTCAAGGCGCTCGCAAAGCGNCATCGTTCGTTGCCAAAAGACATTTTGCTCTTTTCACAGTCGCTACAAGAGAATCCCTTTCAAGGCTAAACTCTCCACTCCCCATACCCCAACCCTNATNCTGTTTACATAAGCTAANANNACNTNATAGGACTCCCCTCTCATTGTAGGGACGCACNNTNCGTGCGTCCGNNTGANANNCAGTGNTTTATCNNCGGACGCACNANNCGTGCGTCCCTACAATTCGGGTAAAGCCCGAATGAAATCAACCCCTCTTGATTAGTTAAGCAAACAGCTTTGCCCAAACTCTAAACTCTAAACTCTAAACTCTATTCCCTAAACTCTAAACTCTGCTCTCTATACTCTATTCCCTACACTCTATAAACAAGTGTGCGTCCGGTCCAGAGGAGGCCGAGGCCGAGGATTAGGCTGGCCAGAAGATAGAGGGCAGCGGGGANCCANTGGCCTTTGTTGGTGAGCATCAGGGTGTCGTTGGCAAAGGTGGAGAAGGTNGTGAGGCCGCCGCAGAAGCCGGTGATTAGCAGTGCGTTTTGTGNCGACGACAATAGNCAGGCTTTTTCAAGCANCCCGAAGATGATGCCAAANAGAAAGCAGCCGATGAGGTTGGCCATCAGTGTGCCNGCGGGCCATGCTCCTGTGCCGGTCAGGGCGGCGCATAGTCGAACTATCAGNAANCGGCANCANGTTCCGNCNAAGCCNCCGNCACCGGCTATGAGCATCATTTTTATCATTTCGGAATTCGTGTTGTGCGGAGGAAGAAATAGAGGAANAGGGCGGCTGCTATGAAGAGGCTGACGGAGAAGCTGAGAATGATTCCGTAGAGGCCCATCGCGAGGGGAAAGCCGAGGATGTAAGTGGCAGGNATGCCTATGATTACATAGCTTACGAATGAAATCCAGAGCATCGGCATGACGTTGGCGGTGCCGCGCAGGGCGTTGGCAAACGTGATTTGGGTGGCATCGCCGAACTGGTAGAGCACCAGGGGCACTATNACGCTGAGTGCTGCGGCCATNACTTTGGGGTCGTCGGTGAACAGAGGCATGAATTCGCGTCCGCCGAAAATGAAGAAGAGGGATGCNGCGGCAGCGAGCACGAGCATGATTCGATAGCCGGCAAAGGCGGTGCGGCGCATCAGCGGGCGGTCGCCGACTCCGGCNGCGTTCGACACCAGCACNGACACGGCGGCGGCAATNCTGTAGTAGACGCAGAAACCGAGTGTGCCGATGATTACTACAACCTGAAATGCAGCTAATTGCACAGCNCCNATCCATCCGGCCATGACGGCGGCCATGGTGAACGACCCTGACTCAAACGTCATCTGCAGGCTGACGGGCACTGAGGTGACGGCCACATGGCGCATCGACTGCCACGAGATGCGGCCGTGGATNAAGCCGCGGCTATAGGTGCNGAACTGACGGGCGCCGAAAAAGATGGCCATGATGATTGCGGCCGAAAGCGTGCGCGCCACGAGTGTTGAGATGCCTGCGCCGTTGAGTCCGAGNTCGGGGCAGTGGAATTTGCCGTAGATCAGCAGGTAGTTGCCGAGAATGTTGAGCAGATTGCAGCTGAGGATGATCCACATCGGCATGCGTGTGCGACCGATGGCATAGCTCCATTGNGCGAAGAGGTTGAAGAGAGTCAGCGGCACCATTCCGGCCAGCACGATGAGGAAGTAGGGGCGGATGACCGGAAGCAGCTCCCGGGGCTGGCCGAGGCGGTCNAGGTTGAGATAGAGNGTGGCCATTATGGCGGTGAGCAGCAGGGCGAANGCGATGTTGACCACCGTTGCCGANCGCACCAGTGAGCCGATGCGCTGACGCTCGCCGCGGCCAAACAGGGCCCCGACAAGGGGAGTCAGGCCATAGGCAAAGCCNAGCGATGCGAACACGGCCACATTGAANAGATTGTTGACAAACGAGGCTGAGGCGAGNGCGGTCGTGGAGTAATGGCCCACCATGGTGGTGTCNGCAAACCCCACGACAATCTGGCCGAGCTGCCCGATGAGAATCGGGAGGCCCAGCCGCAGAATGGATCCGGTTATGCTCTGCNTGGCTGCCAATCTGCCAATCGGATGTTAGTATTGCTCTGANGCAGAGGGGAAGTCAACGGCTTTGACGTCGCTGACATAGTGGGCNACNGCCTGCTCCATTGCGTCGCCGAGGTCGGCATAGCGNCGCATNAATTTGGGGGAGAAGCCGCGGTTGAAGCCGAGCATGTCCTGCATCACGAGAATCTGGCCGTCGACCTCGCTGCCGGCTCCGATGCCGATCACGGGGCAGCTGACCTCTTTGGTCACTCGGGCTGCNAGCTCGGCGGGAATCTTTTCNAGCACGATGGCGAAGCAGCCCATTTGGTCGAGCATGCGGGCATCGGCAATCAGCTTCTCNGCTTCGGCATCNCCTTTNGCGCGAACGCCATAGCCGCCGAACTGGTTGACCGACTGGGGGGTGAGACCGAGGTGGCCACACACGGGGATGCCGGCCGAGAGGATGCGGCTCACCGATTCGCTGATTTCGCTGCCACCTTCGAGTTTGANGCCTGACGCACCGGTCTCCTTCATGATGCGCACGGCNGAGGCCAGNGCCACATCGGGGCATCCCTGATAGTAGCCGAANGGAAGGTCGACGATGACCATTGCGCGCTTGACGCCGCGCACGGTGCCCTTGGCAAANGTGATCATGTCNTCGAGCGTGATGGGCACGGTGGTTTCATAGCCCATCATCACGTTNGCGGCCGAGTCGCCCACGAGAATCAGGTCGATGCCGGCGCCGTCGACGAGCTGAGCCATAGTGAAATCGTAGGAGGTNAGGCANGCNATTTTTTCGCCGGCGAGTTTCATCTTGCGCAGGGCGGTGGTGGTCACCTTGGGGCGCGCATTTTCGTTATAGGTTGACATTTGAATATCGGTTTTTTGTTTTTAAATCAGACTGCAAAGTTACAAACTTCCCGTAATTCCTACAAAATACACGCGCGAAAGTAGGTTTTTAGCGCGGAAATCGTTAACTTAGCCGTCAGAAACAACAAAACCTGCTATAATTATGCCGACATCCCATAGATATTGCGTTATCATGTGCGGCGGTATCGGAAGCCGCTTCTGGCCCTACAGCCGCCAGGATATGCCGAAACAGTTCATCGATTTCTTCGGAACCGGGCGCTCGCTGCTGCAGATGACCTACGACCGCATTCTTCCGCTCGTGCCGGCGGAAAATATCCTCGTGGTCACNAACCGCCGCTATGCCGAGCTCGTGAAGCAGCAGCTACCGGCCGTGAAAGATTCGCAGATTCTGCTCGAACCCGACCGCCGCAACACCGCGCCCTGCATTGCCTGGGCAGCCTACCATATTGCCGCCCTCGACCCCGAGGCCACCATGATTGTGACCCCGAGCGACCACCTGATTACGCGCGAGACGGTGTTTCATGAGTGCGTCAACCGCGGATTTGAATTCGTGGAATCAAACGAGGCGCTGCTCACCCTCGGNATCACCCCGACGCGCCCCGAAACCGGCTATGGCTACATTCAGATCGGCAAGGAAATCGAGCCGGGNCTGATGAAGGTCAAGACCTTCACNGAAAAGCCCGATCTGGAGCTGGCGCAGGTGTTCATCGACTCCGGCGAGTTTTTCTGGAACGCCGGCATCTTCCTCTGGCGCGTGTCGGCCATCAAGGATGCGCTCCACCGCTATCTCCCCGACCTGACCGGGCAGTTTGACGCCGGTCTGGAATATTTCGCCACCCCGGAGGAGAAGANATTCATCGACAATGCTTTCCCCGCGTGNCCGTCGATTTCAATCGACTTCGGNGTCATGGAGAAGGCCGACAATGTCTATGTTGAAATAGTCGACCTCGGCTGGAGCGACCTCGGCACCTGGGGCTCGCTCTATGAAAATTCGCCNAAAAATCTGGCCAACAACGTCACTCAGAAATGCAAGGTGGTGGCCTATAACTCCACGGGCAACATCTTCATGGCTCCCGACGACAAGCTCGTGGTGGTCAACGGACTGAAGGATTTTGTNGTGGCCGACGCGGGCGACGTGCTGATGATATGCCCCAAATCGGAGGAGCAGAAAATCCGCCAGATGGTCAATGAAGTCGAGCTNCGNTTTGACGATAAATATATGTAAACCGATGGAGAGCAACGATAGCAAGAAACGAGTGCTCGTGGTCGGTGCCGGCGGCTTCATCGGCGGCTTCATAGCCTCCGAATCGCTCCGCNGGGGCTACGAGACGTGGGTGACCGTGCGCGAATCGACCTCGCGCCGATGGCTCGCCGATGATCGGCTCNACATCGTGGTGGTCGACTATGATGCTCCCGCCGCCGAACTCGCCGCCCAATTCTCCTCGCTGCTGCCCGAAGGGGAGCGCTGGGACTATATCATCTACAATCTCGGCGCAACGAAGTGTGTCAACTTCGCCGACTTCAACCGCATCAACTATCTCTATCTCAAAAATTTCGTCGAAGCCCTGCGCGAGGCCGGAAAAATGCCCGAGCGATTGCTTTTCATGAGCAGCCTGAGCGCCCTGGGNCCCGGCGACGANAAAAACTACACTCCGCTGACCGACACNACCATTCCCAACCCCAACACGCGCTATGGAGTGTCGAAAATCAAGGCGGAGACTTTTCTGGAGACNTGCGCCGACCTCAACTGGACCATTTTCCGGCCCACGGGTGTCTATGGNCCTCATGAGCAGGACTATCTGATGATGATCAAGTCAATCGACTCTCACTGGGATTTCGGCGTCGGATTCCGCCGCCAGGAGCTCACATTTATATATGTCGAAGACCTCGTCGGCGCAATGTTCGANGCCATCGACAAACCCGCAACGCTCAAAAAGAAATATATCATTGCCGAACCGCGGTCCTACACTCAGGCCGAATTTCGCCGCCTTGTGGCCGCCGAGCTCGGTGGCAAGAGGGTGATTGGTGTGCGTCTGCCGATGTGGGCCGTCTATGTGGCCTCCACCGTGGCCGAACGCTGGGCCTCGCTCAAGGGGAAAGCCTCGACCCTNAACCGCGATAAGTTCCGCATCATGAAGCAGCGCAACTGGAGCTGCGACGTCGGTCCCGCCGAGCGCGACTTCGGATTCACNGTCCGTTATCCGCTCGCCCGAGGNCTGGCTGAAACCGTCAAGGCCTACCGCGCTCAGAAAGCCGAAGCCCGGGAGGGGCAGAGCCGATGATGCCCGCGCCTCCNCCCGCGCCGCGATGGTTTGCCGCAGTGGCAATCATCTGCCTGCTGCCGGTGTTTCAGTTTCCGTGGCTGCTGGCCATGTGTCCGGCCGACAGCAGNGTGCGCACCATGATCTGGATCTATCCCTTCTATGCTGCCGTGGCAGCCTACCTCGCCTGGCAGTGCTATCCGCGCCGCCACGCCCTGGCCTGGATTTTGATCGCGTTGATGATTCTCTCCCACGTCAGCGTGTGGATTCTTGCAACGACTCCAATCACTCAATAAATGAAACTTCAGATTATCAACGGCCCCAATCTCAACCTGCTCGGCATGCGCCAACCNGAAATCTACGGCGCGCAGTCGATGGAGCAATATCTCGAATCNCTTGCCGGAGCTTACCCCGACATTGATTTCGACTACTATCAGAGCAACCATGAGGGCGACATCATCGACGCCATTCAGCGCATCGGCTATCTGACCGATGAATATTGCGGCATCATTCTCAATGCCGGCGCCTACACCCACACCTCGCTGGCCATTGCCGACGCCATTGCCGCCGTGCCGATGCCCGTGGTGGAGGTGCATATCTCCAACATCGCCGCCCGCGAGACGGTGCGCCACCATTCGATGATAGCCGCCGTGTGTCGAGGCACCATTGCCGGTTTCGGCATGGACAGCTATCGNCTGGCCGTTGAGGCTCTAATATAAATAGGTATCACACACACGTTATGCCACAAACCAAGATAATGGCCACATTGGCCGACAATCGTGCGTCGGCAGAGTTCGTGCGCTCGCTNCGCGAGGCCGGCCTCGACAGCGTGCGCATCAATTCGGCGCATGTCACTCCCGAGGGTTTGCGCCGGGTGGTAGACCTGGTGCGATCGGTCGACCCCGACATTGCCATTCTGATGGACACCAAAGGTCCGGAGCTGCGCACAACCGCTCCCGCCGCTCCNATCACTCTCGCCCCGGGCGACCTGCTGATGTTTGGCTACGGCACCGAGCCCTCCACCTCCNATCGTCTGCTCTGCGCGTCATCGCCTGAAATCTGCGATTATNTCAGCCCGGGCGACACACTGAAAATCGACGACGGNGCCATTGNGCTTGAGGTGCTTACAGACGCCGACGCCGATGGTTTCATCAGTTGCCGCGTCAGTCGCGGAGGCTCTTTCGATGCCCGCAAGACNATTGCTCTGCCCGGCGGTCAGCTTCCGCCGCTGCCCGCCGTCAGCGATCGCGACCGCGAGATGATACTCGCCGGAGCCAAAGCCGGCATCGACATGATTGCCCACTCATTCGTGCGNTCGGCGGCCGATGTCGAGGCTGTGCGCTCGCTGATCGAGGGNTCGGATATTGAGCTGTATGCCAAAATCGAATGTCGGCAGGGCGTGGAGAAGATGGAGGANATTGCCCGCGCNGCCGACGGATTGCTCGTGGCCCGCGGCGACCTTGCCACAGCCATTGACATTGCNGAGATTCCTGTGGTNCAATATCGTGCGCTGATGCTTTGCCGCTCCATGTCGCGCCGCTCAATCGTGGCCACCCAGATTCTCCAGTCAATGATTTCCGCGCCGGCCCCAACACGCGCTGAGGTCAGCGACATTGCGCTCGCCGTGATGGAGGGCGCTGACACCCTGCTGCTCTGNGGCGAAACGGCTCAGGGCAGCTTCCCGCGCGAGTGTGTCGACACCNTGCGCCGAACAATTCTTTCCGTTGAATCCAACTCCCTGCGATGCAAGATCAAATAGACCAATATATTGCCGAGCATATCTCGGCCGAGCCCAAGATTCTGGCCGATACCTACCGCTACACACATCTCCATCATCTCTATCCGCGCATGTGCTCCGGCCACATCCAGGGNCGCATCCTCAAGATGCTCACCTCGATGATTCGCCCCGAGCGTGTGCTTGANCTCGGTGCCTACACCGGCTATTCGGCNCTCTGCATGGCTGAGGCCATGACACCGGGAACAGAACTCCACACCGTGGAACTCGACGACGAACTTGAAGATGAACTCCGCGAGCGCTTCGCCTCATCGCNACAGGCCGACATCATCCGGCTCCACATCGGCGACTGCCTGCAGCTNATCGANCCCCTGAGCCGCGAACATGGCCCGTGGGACATGGTGTTCATGGACGCCAACAAGCGCCACTATCCGCAGTATCTTGAAGCGCTGCTGCCCCACATCCGCCCCGGGGGCTACATCCTTGCCG
This sequence comes from Bacteroides sp., assembly GCA_014801655.1. Lineage (GTDB taxonomy): Bacteria > Bacteroidota > Bacteroidia > Bacteroidales > Muribaculaceae > Paramuribaculum. The sequence continues at coordinate 34,121 of JAAVDT010000029.1, read as the reverse complement.
ACAACACCCTNTGGGATGGCAAAGTGGCACAGACTCCCGCCCCCACCGACCCGCAGTCGGTAGGCATCATGCAATTCAACGACATGGTAGCCNCCGACCCCCGCCTCGAAGTAGCCATCCTCCCCCTCCGCGACGGCCTGACCCTCATCCGCGTCANNGAATAGAGNGCAGANAATAGAGTTTAGAGAATAGAGGACGGAGTGCAGAGGCGCAGCATAGGAAAGCANGNATCCTTGCCTGCGAACCACTCTCTTGTTTAGGAATTGGAACTTATGGATTTGAAAGCCTACGGAACTNNTNNTGNCGGNATCAAGGNGNNTTCNNNNACGNNNCNGNACGGANCAGACGCNGNGACTNNNTNCNTANATACAGTCAACCATTTTNANGNAAAGACAATAAGAAAAAAGTTCCGCGTCTGTTCCGTTCGTATCCGTAAAAAGAGCCGAAAGGGCGGCAGCCCACGGCGAGTTCCGTAGGGGTAAAAATCCGTTTTTGTTCCAANGTTGGTGGCCGCAGGCAAGGATGCCTGCTTTCCAATGNNCCNNCTCTAAACTCTACACTCTGTACTCTATTCTCTAAACCCTACACTCTATTCTCTGCTCTTAGGCCGAAGCGGGAGGTGATGGTGCCGACGGCTAAGCCGATNAGGATGATCAGGGCCATTACGAGGGCGATGTCGGTGGGNTNGAGGCGCATGGGGTAGGCTTCGATGGCGAGCTGNGTGGGGTCGCCGCTTAGTTTCACGAATTTGCCATATTGNTGGGCGAGNGTCAGNGCTACGCCGGCCACGGTGCCCAGGAGTCCGCCGAACACNCAGATGAGCCACCCTTCCCACATGAANATGCGGCGGATGGTGCGCTGTGTGGCGCCGAGTGCGCGCAGGGTGCGCATNTTGTCGCGCTTTTCGATGATGAGCATCGAGAGGGTGGAGATGACGTTGAANGAGGCNATGATGAGGATGAAGGCGAGCATCACGAAGGTGATCCATTTCTCGACTTTTATCATTCGGAATGATTCGGCTTCNTGNTGCAGGCGGTCGGCGACGATGTAGTCGGTGCCGAGGCGGCTGCGCAGTGTTTCGGCCACTTGGTCGACNGACGCGGAGNGGCTGACGGCGAGCTCTATGGAGGTGGCTTCGCCGCGATCGTATTCGAGCAGATTGCGGGCNATGTCGAGCGGAACCATCAGTGANCCGGCGTCGCGTTTGCTGTCTTCAAACCTGACGACTCCNCCCACAAACAGTGAGTCGGCGCGGAAGGAGGCCATTGGGTTGGCGGTGTTGATGCGNCCGGTGCGCTTGGGAACGTAGACCGACATCAGCCGGTCGGTGCCGGGGAATGCNCGCAGTCGCATGGCGGTGCCGACGCTGACGGTGGCNACGGGCATATCGGTTTCGGCTGTGGCATATTGGCCGTCGATGATGGCNTCGGGAAGTCCGGTGACGGCNTCGTAGCCTGCCGGCACNCCGAGCATATNGACGGCCATCTGTGCGCCGTCGAAAATAGCCACTGCATTTTCGGATATGGTGGGGAGNGCTGCGCTGACNCCGGGAATTTCGGTGGCGATGACTTCGGCCAGAGAGTCGGCGCGGTCAATCACCTTGCCTGAGGCNGGGGTGACNCGCAGCTGTGGGTCGTAGTTGGAGAGNCGCGACTCGGCNANGTCGGCGAATCCGTTGAACACCGACANGACGCAGATNATTGCGGCGGTGGCCACGGCCACNCCGAGAATGGCCACAATCGAGATGACATTGACTGCGTTGTGGCTTTTTTTCGAGAAGAGGTAGCGAATGGCTATCCGGAGTGCTATCATTTATTTATTCGGCGNCTTCGGCGTCAGAGGCTTCAGCTNCGGGGTGGGCTTTGGCGTCGGAGTCGAGGAGGTTGTCGATGTTTTCAATATAGTCGAGCGAGTCGTCGAGATAGAAGGAGAGTTCGGGAGTTTTGCGGAGCTGATGGCGCACGATCTGAGCGAGCTCATAGCGGATGGTCTTGGCGCTGCGGTTGATGCTTTCGATCATTTCGGGGGCTTTGGCGCTGGGGAACACCGAGAGGTAGGCGCGCGCGGTGCTGAGGTCGGGCGACACTCTGACGGCGCTCACCGACACGAGCACGCCGTGGGTCTTGGCGGTCTGACGGCGGAAAATTTCGCTGAGTTCCTTCTGTATCAATCGGGCGATTTTNGCTTGTCTTGTAGTTTCCATAACTGTATATACTTTTAAATTTCGGTTAGCGGAGCGGCAACGCGGTGGAAGCCTGCTCTGTCAGTTACAACGCTTGAGGAGAACGTTTGGCTCACAAAGTTACGATTTTTTTGCAATCTCTCAGCGTTTGGCGGCTGACAAATGGCNNCAAATGGGGGATAAAAAAAAGAGCGACGCATCACTGCGTCGCAATTCCTGTTTGTTTTGGCTATGTTTTCTATGATTAATATGGGGAAGAATATTCGCTGGGAATAATCGAAAGGGGTTGCAAAGTAGAATCGTGAGATATTTTTTATTGCTATCGTTGGGAGGGGGGNAGCCAATTTACAATGTGTGGGGGAGGGGATTAGCGGTAGTCGGCGAAGCGTTTCTGGAGCTCCTGNCGAGCGAAGAAGATGCGGCTCTTGATGGTGCCGAGGGGGAGGCCCATTTCGTCGGCGATTTCGTTGTATTTGTAGCCCTGAACGTGGAGGGTGAAGGGCACGCGATATTTTTCGGGAAATTCGGCGATGGCAGCGGAGATTTCGGAAGTGGCGTAGCTGCCTTCGGGAGTTTCAAGACCGGAGTCCTGAGANATGTTGAGGTGGTAGAGGTCTTCAGTCTGGTCAACCACTGTAGCTGAGCGAACCACGCGGCGGTAGTTGTTGATGAAGATGTTGCGCATGATTGTGAACACCCATCCTTTGAAGTTGGTGTTTTCAGTGTACTTGTCCTGGTTGTCGAGAACCTTGAGGGTNGTATCCTGAAGCAGGTCGTANGCNTCGTCGCGGTTTGAGGTGAGCATGTAGGCGAAGTTGAGCATGTTTGACTGGAGGCTCATCAGACGTGATTGTAAATTGGTTGTTCCCATGATAGCTTATGTTTTTTGTAATTTGAAATTCGAGTTGAAATGTTGATTGAGTTGTTGTCGTTTGACATTGCAAAGTTACGGACTTTTTTACGAACCAAATTTTTATGGCGTTAAAAGGTGTTAAAATAATCACGAAGTTGTTACATCTTTGTGAAACACGCTGAAAGATAGNGAAATAAAAATTTCTTGTTTTNGCAACAAAGNTGTTACAAAATGTGTTTGATTTTGTTTCGGATTTGGTGAGGAGGNGAAGGGTNGNTNAGGNCGCTTANGGTCGGATAAGGTCTTTTAAGGTCGATTAAGGAGNTTAGGGAGANATNGGGAGGTGGGGGGATGGGGTGCGGGCGGTGAGATTTTTTTTTGCGGGGTGGCGGTTTTTTGGGAGATATTCGTTAATTTTACGATGTGAATCAAAAAACTCCTATAATATTTATATGAAACGCATTTTTTTGCTTGTCATTTTGGCTGCTGCGCTGACGGCAGGGCTCTCGGCTCAGAAGCAGCATCCCGCGCGCGAACGTTTCGGCGTGGCGTTCTACAATCTTGAAAACCTTTTCGACACTATCCCCAACAATCCGCTCGGCCGCGACGATGAGTTCACTCCGCAGGGCAAGAATCAGTGGGGCAGCAAGAAGTATTGGGCGAAGATTCATAATCTGGCCTACGCAATTTCGCAGATGACAACAAAAAACACTCCGCTCGGACCGGCTATTATCGGTGTGTCGGAAATCGAAAATATCTCTGTGCTTCAGGATTTGGTGAAGGATCCGCAGATTCGCAAGTCGATGCTTCAGATCTGTCATCATGATTCGCCCGACCGCCGAGGTGTCGACGTCGGTCTGCTCTATAATCCCCGCCTTTTCCGTGTGCTTGACGTGACGAACCACACTCTGGTGATTCCGAGCTATCTTTCGTTTAAGACCCGCGACCAGATGTGTGTGACCGGTATTCTCGGGGGCGACACGGTCAGTGTGATCGTGAATCACTGGCCTTCGCGTCTTGGCGGTCAGGAACAGTCGTCGTGGCTGCGCGAGGCTGCGGCTCAGCTGAGCAAGGATATTGCTGATTCGCTCTGGGCTATCCGTCCGAATCAGGGTGTGATCATCATGGGCGACTTGAATGATGACCCGCAGGATAAGTCGTGCGCCAAGGTGTTGGGCGCTAAGCGTAATGCCAAGGATGTCGGTCCTCACGGGTTCTACAATCCCTGGTGGAAGCTGCTCGACGACGGCATCGGCACTCTGGCCTATCGCGGCTCGTGGAATCTCTTCGACCAAATCATTGTCAGCGGCACTCTGCTGGGCGACTACACCGGCCCGAACCATNTTCATTTCAATTCGGCGCGTGTGCTCAACTTCGATTTCCTCAAGGACACCGAGGGCTCGCGTCAGGGCTATCCGCTGCGAACCCATGCCGGCGGTGTGTGGCTCAACGGATATTCTGACCACTTCCCCACTGAAATTTTCCTTAATCTCTGACAGCGAGGGCGATGGGTAAAAATAAACTGAAGAAATTTTCGGAGATGGAGCGCATGGACTGTGTGTTCCAGTATCCCTGGGCCGAGTTGCAGAAGGAGGGCTTTCCGCTGCGTGGCCGCTGGCATGAGGATTATTTCCACAACACAAACCCGATCGTGCTCGAACTCGGNTGCGGCAAGGGTGAATACACCGTGGGGCTGGCCAAGGCTTTCCCCGACCGCAACTATATCGGCATCGACATCAAGGGAGCGCGCATGTGGACCGGCGCCCGCGAAGCCACTGAGGCCGGCATGACCAATGTGGCCTTTCTGCGCACCGACATCGAGCTGCTCGAACACTTTTTCGCGCCNGGCGAGGTGGCCGAAATCTGGATCACATTCCCTGACCCGCAGATGAAAAAGGTGCGCAAGCGCCTGACATCTACCCGATTCATGGAACTNTATCGCAAGGTGCTGACCGATGGCGGCCGCATCAACCTCAAGAGCGACAGCCCGTTTCTCTACACCTACACTTCCATCATGGCGCGCCACAACTNGCTGCCGGTTGAAATCGACACCTCCGACCTCTATGCCTCGGGNATGGCCGACGANATTCTCAACATTCGCACCTACTACGAGCAGCAGTGGCTCTCGCGCGGCCTGACNATCAAGTATCTGCGCTTCGGCCTGCCNGCCGCCGGCGAACTCAGCGAGCCGGAGGTGGAAATCGAACATGACACCTACAGAAGTTTCTCCCGCGGTGAACTTCAGTGCCCCGAAAAGTGTAATCCTAAAGTAACCCCAAAGTAACGACAAGTAATGGAACGATTATATCCTCAGTTGATTCTCGATGCGCTGGCCGGAGTGCGCTATCCCGGCACCGGCAAGAGCATNGTCGAATCGCAGATGGTNGCNGACGANATCCGCATCGACGGCAACTCGGTCAGCTTCTCAATCATTTTCCCCAAACAGCCCGACCCCTTTGCGGCATCGCTGCTCAAGGCGGCCGAGGCAGCTATTCATCGCTCGATTTCGCCCGAGGTGGCCGTNAGCGTCAGCGCTGCCTANGCTGTGGCCGCACCCGAAAAACGCCCTGTGTTGCCGGGTGTGAAAAACATCATCGGNGTGTCATCGGGCAAGGGNGGCGTAGGCAAGAGCACTGTNGCGAGCAACCTCGCCGTGGCTCTGGCNCGCGAAGGCTACAAAGTGGGGCTGCTCGACGCCGATATTTTCGGCCCGTCGGTGCCCAAGATGTTTGGCCTCGAAGATGAAACGCTCTATATGCACGAGGTCGATGGCCGNCAGCTCATAATTCCCGCCGAGCGCTATGGCGTGAAGGTGTTGTCAATCGGCTTCCTGGTCGATAAAAACGCGCCGGTGCTCTGGCGCGGATCAATGGCTTCCAACGCGCTGCGTCAGCTCATTGAGGAGGCCGACTGGGGCGAACTGGACTATTTCCTGATCGATATGCCTCCCGGCACGAGCGACATTCATCTGACTCTGGTGCAGACGCTTGCCATGACGGGAGTGGTCGTTGTNAGCACTCCGCAGCAGGTGGCNCTGGCCGACGCCCGNAAGGGCATTGCCATGTTCACNGGCGAGAAGGTCAACGTGCCGGTGCTCGGCCTNGTTGAGAACATGGCNTGGTTCACGCCTGAAAAGCACCCCGANGAGCGCTACTATATTTTCGGACGCGAGGGNGCCGTTGAGCTTTCGCGCGAACTCAACATTCCGCTGCTGGCACAGATTCCCATCGTGGGGTCGATTTGCGACGGCGGCGACGGCGGCGAGCCGATAGCTCTGAAAGACTCCATCACCGGCCAGGCATTCATGCATCTGGCCCACGAGGTGATCGACGCCGTTGAGCGTCGCAACAGCTCGCTTCCGCCTACGGTTAAAGTCAACGTTGCCAAGAAATAACCTNCACCATCATCGCGATTCAATGCAGACCGTTTTATTCCACGAAACCATTTTCGGGCCGATTCATTCGCGCCGGCTCGGCTCGTCGCTCGGGGTGAATCTCTCGCCGCGCGACGGCAAGGTGTGTTCATTCGACTGCCTCTATTGCGAGGCGGGTTTCAATGCGCAGGGCCCCGGCACCACCGGACTTCCCTCGCGCGAGGAGGTGGGCCGCCTGCTCGAAGAGAAACTGCTGACGATGAAGAAAAATGGCGATCGGCTCGATGTCATCACCTTTTCCGGCAATGGCGAGCCGACGATGCACCCCGATTTTGAGGGGATTATCGANGACACTATCGGTCTGCGCGACAGATATTTTCCGGATGTGAAAATCAGTGTGTTAAGCAACTCCACGCGCTTGGGCAGCGAGAGCGTGTGTCGCGCTCTGCGGCGTGTCGACAACAATCTGCTGAAACTTGATTCGGCGCTGACACCGACCATCCGTCTGCTCGACCGCCCGGTCAATCCGGATTTCACGGCTGAGAAGGTGATTGAGCAGATTGCCCGATTCGGAGAGCAGTGTGTGGTGCAGACCATGATTCTGCGCGGAAGCCACAATGGCCAACCGGTCGACAACACCACTGATGAGGAGGTCGATGCGCTCATTGATGCTTATCGCCGCATTCGTCCGCGCCAGGTGATGCTCTATTCGATTGACCGCCGCACACCGGAGCAGGCTCTGCAAAAGGTGGGTCGCGAGGAGCTTGAGCAGATTGCCGAGCGCATTCGCCGCGAGGGGATTGATGTGAGTGTCAGTTAAATAAGGGAGTAGGAGATGATGCAACGGTTGATTTTTGCCGCAATGACGCTGCTGCTCGGAGTGGCGGCAGCGACGGCGCAGGTCTATGAAACACCGAGCGACACGCTGGCCGACCGCCGCGTGATTATTTCGCTCAATGAGCGCGCTCCGCTGCTTCCGGCTGAAGATGTGATTGTGCCNCCTGCGCTTCAAAAGGGCGACCTNGTGGCCATAGTCACTCCGGCAGGCGAAGCCCACGGCTATGATTTCAACCGCATTGCGCGGGTCATAGAGGCGCAGGGCTTCCGGACCATGATTGCTCCTCATGCAGCCGCNCGCAATGGCTATTATGGCGGCACTGCCGATCAACGCGGATCTGACCTGGAGGCTGCGCTGCTCAATCCTGAGGTGAAGGCCATCATCTGNTCGCGCGGTGGNTATGGGGCTGTGCATCTGTTGGATAGGCTTGACCGTCTTCCGCTGCGCGACAATGCGAAGTGGCTCGTGGGGTTNAGCGACATCAGTGCGCTCCACGCGCTGATGAATCGNCANGGCATTGCCTCGATTCATGGCCCGATGGGTGTGAANATGAAGAGCGANTCAAACCCGACGCCAAGTGTTCAGACTCTATTTGATATTCTCAAGGGACAGCACCCGACCTACACGATTGATGCCCANCGCCTTAACCGCGANGGATACACCATCGGCACTCTCGTGGGAGGAAATCTTGCGGTGATCGACGGTNTGGTTGGTACGCCTTACAATGTGATTCGCCCCGGCACGGTGCTTTTCATCGANGATGTGGCTGAGCCGGTCTATAAGGTGGAGAGAATGCTTTATCGCCTGAAACTCAACGGCGTGTTGGGACAGCTTGCCGGACTGATTGTGGGCGATTTCACCGAAGCNGGTCCGGATGAAAACTATCGGTCGATGGAAGCGATGATTCGCGAAATGGTCAAGGATTATGACTATCCGGTGGCGTTNGGNGTGCCGGCNGGACATGCGCGTGTCAATGTGCCGCTGATGTTTGGCTGNCCGGTGTTGCTTGATGTNTCGGAGGAGGGCACCACCATCACTCAATAAGACACTCTTTCTATGCATCGGCCACTCATCATTCCCCCCGCTCTNCGCCCCGGGGCGCGCATAGCCATCTGCTCNCCTGCCGGAATAGCCCGCCGCGAAAATGTGGAGGCGGCAATGGAGGTGCTTCGCCGAAATGGATACCGTCCGGAGCTGACACCCCACGCTTTCGGCGTGAGCGGCAGTTTCAGCGGCACTGTCGACGAGCGTTTCGCCGACCTGCGCGACGCCATTCTAAATCCCGAAATTGAAGCTATCATCTGTTCGCGCGGCGGCTATGGNGCAATCCATCTGCTCGACCGGCTCGACCGNCTTCCGCTGCGCGACAATGCGAAGTGGCTCGTGGGGTTCAGCGACATCAGCGCGCTCCACGCCTTGATGCACCGCCATGGCATTGCCTCGATTCATGGCCCNATGGCTAAACACATATCCGCATCCGGCGGCNGCAATCCCGACTTCCGCGCCCTAAACGCTATATTTTGNGGCGCGCCGGCGGTTGAATACACCGTCGACCCGCATCCGCTCAATCGNCCCGGCATCGCNTGCGCACCNCTNCAAGGNGGAAATCTGGCNGTGTTGCAGGCTCTTGTGGCGACGCCTTACGATCTNCTGCGCCCCGACACNATTNTCTTTATCGAGGATATAGGCGAGCCAATCTACAAGGTGGAGCGCATGCTGATGCAGCTGCGCATGAGCGGCGTNCTGCCGCGNCTGGCNGGACTGATAGTGGGCGAATTTACAGGCGCCGAGCCCGACCGCAACCACCCCTCGGTCGAGTCAATGATACGCNAAATGGTCGACCCCTACGACTACCCCGTAACCTTCAACTTCNCCATCGGCCACGGCTCCTGCNTCCCGCCCCCTNATCGAATCNCTCCCCACCCGATTGACAGTAACNCCATCCGAAGTCAGAGTAGAGTGCAGAGTTTAGAGNNTAGAGTTTAGAGAATAGAGTTTAGAGTGCAGATTANAGTNTAGAGGGCGCAGCATAGGAAAGCAGGCATNCTTGCCTGCGNNNACCAACTTTGGAACNAAAACGAATTTTTACCCCTACGGAACTTTTTTTGTCGGCTTGCGCCTCAATTACGGANCGGAGCGGAACAGACACGGAACTTTTNTACTTTTCACTGNCTTACGAAATTTTGAACCCGCAGGGAGTCGCTNCGCTNTCCCGGCGGAACCCGCGGAATTCTGAGNGGATAACTCGGTCGTATTGTTGNGGNAGGCAGCGACAATACATTTAGTGAGAGTTGTGCAGAGTGCAGAGTGTAGATGAAAAAAGGTTGCAAGTTTGATTGCAACCTTTTGAGATGTATGAGAAATCAAAATGTAATTTATTCGTCCCGGGGTACTAATTCAAAGAATCCGCTTATTTCTTGTTGATCAAGTGCTTGTCTGACGTTATAGCGTTTCACTTGGTCGAGGTAGCCTTTCTTTGATACTTTAATCTCAATCGTGACGTTCCTTGAGTTTTCATACGTAAGCCCGGGGATACTGAAGCTTTTTGTTTCTTCATACGGAGTTGTCGTTAAGTACGTTTCGTTTGTATTTTTTACTTCTGCAGGGTTGTTTGAAATTACTCTATATGAAATTCTTGATCCGCGTGGGTCAGAATCAAAATACCAGCGGATGATTGATTGTTCCATTGCTGTTGCTCCGGAATTGTCTCTGCTGACACGTGCATTTGCTTGTCCGGATGGAATGGAAGGGTCATTCTCATACGTTTCGCGAGCCCGTTTTTTAGCATTTTCGCGGTCAATAGATTCCTGATCTTTTGACATCTTTGCAAAAATTACCGGGGTCTTTTTTAATTCGTTCTTATCAAAAGTGACGATTACTGTTTTACCTTCATACCCTTTTTTCTCAAAAAAGAAAATCAATTTCTTTTTCACCATTTTCGAATCAATCTTAATCACAGCGGGAGTTGTTTGTGAAACCATATTTCCGTTGAGGTAGACTGTCGCGCCTGAGGGTTCGGACACGAGCGACACTTCATAATCTTTTGCGTTTGCAGTGATGGTTGCGAAGAAAATCAGCAAGACGCTTAGCAATGTTGTTTTACTTATTTTTGATTTCATTGTTGTGGAGTCGTTGACAAATTTTGTCTAGGTAGAAGACAAAACGGTTGTAATTTTAAAATGAGCGCCCGGGGACAGAGAATTTGATCCGGGCGCTCTCTGATTAAAAACTATTTATATGTCAATCGAGTGTGATTGATGAATAAATATGGGGGCAATAATCAATGACTGAACAGGCCTTTGACTTTAAAGACCATTCTTTTGAAAAATCCGGGTTTTGATTCTTTGAAGACACCTATGGGAGCGGATGTGTTAATCACAGCTCCGCCACAGTTTAATCTTCCGTCAAGAGTGGCTATTGTTGTTGCATCTTGCTCGGTCATGGGGCGGAAATTGTGGTAGGTAGCGGGATAGCCGCTCACTGTCACGGAGCCACCGCGGAAGATGCCTCTACGCTTAACGATGTATTGTGGCTCGACAAGCACGTCGGCTTTCAGCTCTTTGAGCAGTTCACCTGTGGCTTTGTCTTTCTCTCCGGACACAGAGACAACCCTGAATGGATTCCACTTCCATGATGTTGTGTGCTCGACGCGTTGGGGCTGTACGTTCATATCTGCCACTGTCACACTGACAACTTTTGATTCAACGTATAGTTGCTCAGAAGTGTGCGAAATAGTGGAGCATGAACTCAGAGCGAGCAATGCAATGGTTGCTATTGTTAGAAAAAATCTCATAAATCGCGTTGTTTAGGAGATTTATTTTTTATGGCAGCGTTTGCAGTTGTTTCCGCCATTTAGGGTGTTGATGATTTCGGCTTCCTGTTCGGTAGTGGGGTGGAATTTTTCATAAGTTCCCACATGTCCAGTCACGGTGATGTATTTTACACGTGTTCTGAACAGACCACGAGTTTTTTTGATTTCAAATTCGGGATTAACGATAACATCGCCATTGCCGTTTACTTCGAGGGCTTTAGCCACGGCAGCAGCTTTCATTGATTTCATGCCTGCACGTTGGTGAGCCAAAGTGGGTGTGAAGGTGTATTTGATGACCTGGTCAGACACAACGAGGTTGGCAGTTGTGCGATTTACAATCTTTGTTTCAACGTTCTGTGTTGTTGCGGTGTGAGACACTGTAGAGCATGAAGTTGCGAACATTGATGCTGCAACAGCCAGCATGAGAAGTAATTTTTTCATTGCGATAAATATTTGGTTGGTTTATAAATGGTTTATCGCCACAAAAGTAAAGAAATTTTCACAAATTACCCCCCCAATCGTTAAACAATGTTAAATTAATTTAAATTAGAGATTTGGGTGGCGAGTTGCACAGAGTACAGAGATTAGAGATCAGAGTGCAGAGAGTAGAGTGTAGAGGCGCAGCATAGGAAATGAGGAATCTTTTTCTGCAAGCTCAAAAGCGGCAAGCCGATGACTTGCCTGCAACCACCAACATTAGAACTAAAACGAATTTTTACCCCTACGGAACTTTTTTGTCGGCTGGCGCCTCAATTACGGAGCGGAGCGGAACAGACACGGAACTTTTATTTTTCACTGACTTACGAAATTTTGAACCCGCGGGGAGTCGCTGCGCTCTCCCGGCGGAACCCGCGGAATTTTGAGGGGATAACTCGGTCGTATTGTTGCGGCAGGTCGCGACAATACATTGGGGGTGGTGCAGAGTCGTACAGAGTTTAGAGGGTTGACGCGGAGTTTTTTATGAAGTAGAAGTCTTTGAAAATTCGCCCTTTTATGCGTTGAATATGTAATCTCTTAAGCTTCATATTCAAAACATGAAAGGGCGAAAAGTCAAAAAGACTACTCCTCAAACCTGACGAGCAGTCTTTTCTATTTACGTGGAAAAAAATCCTATGGTTAGAAAGTGATTCGCGAATTAAAAGTCAAAGAAGCCGGCTTTCTGTTCTTTGGTGCGGACAGGAAGGCTTGTACCTTTGCCAAACTCAGAGAGAATAACGTCACCGCCTTTATTTACTTTACAGAGCGATACTGACGGACCCATAACTTCCTGAATTGTAATTTCGCCAACGAGTTTCTTAGAAACCTGTCCACCGATGGTTACTTCTTTGAATACTTCAATTTTCTGACCTTTTTGAACGCCGTCATCTGTGCCAAGGCTGATGTAGAGAGTTTTTACTTTTTTAGCGTCCTGATCGTCGAGTTCAACGACTTTGCCTTCTGCACGATAAGCGTTGTTGATGAAGCGTTCGAGATATTTTCCGTTTGCACTGAGTGCATCTGAACCGGCGAGTTGCTCCGTGTCACCGGTGCCTCGGCTGGTGAAGTTTTGCTGTGAAACGAGAGTACCGTTAGAAGCATTGAGAATTGACAGAGAGAAGTTGACAACAGCAACAAATCTCGTGGCCATTTTGCCGTCCAAGGTTTTGTACTGCTCTCTGGTTACGGTGAAGTTGTCGACATTGCCTTTGAGAATGCAGTTTGACATGAGTGATTTCATCTCTTCAACGCGACCTGCATCGGCCATGGCTTCTTCTTTCATTCGGCGTTCTTGCTCGGCCTTAAGTGCTGCTTCATTGTTGATATCGATCACGTCGACACGGCCTGATTTCTGAATGCCGGCAATCACCTGATTGCGAAGCATTGTAATGGCCTGGGGATTGATGGAACCTGTGAAGTTTTCAACTGTGAGAACGGGCTTGTTGGTCTGCGCGAACAGAGTTGTTGCAGCAAGCATTGCGCAGCTTACAATGAGTGATTTAAGTTTCATAAAAAAAGTTTTGGATTCTGATTGGTTTATGATTGTGTTGAAAATTTGTTATCGGAACACGACAGTGTAGCTGGGATGTGTGCGCTGATAATAGGCTTTGGCAACATCACGTGCTGCATTAATGCGAGTCTTGGCAAGATCGAGAGCGTTTTGCTCACGTCGCTTCTGATCGGCACGTTCCTGCGCTTCGGCCTGACGCACCTCGGCTGAGATTTTTTGAGTCATGGCCAGAGCCTCACTGTAGCATGAGCTCGACGGGTCAATGTCGGCGAGGATTGCGTTGCACAGAGCATAATTTTTGGTGGCTAATGCCGATTTGGCCTGAATGAGAGCCGACTGGCAGTTTCGATTCAGATATTTTTTGTATGTTTTAGCCACTTCTTCATTGATTTGCGCTTCCATCGGCAGGCCATCGGGAAATGAGGCCAGAATGGCAAGAGCCTGTTCGTAGTCGTCCTGAGCAGCTGCGGTGCGCGCTTTTGCTAATAGTGACGATGCATTTTGAGTGTAGTAGTCAACAACTTTGTTTTTCGCATCTTCAAGAAATTTGTGAAGAGTCGGGTCATTGACATTAAGCGACCCGGCGGCAGCTTTAACGGCAGTGGCCTTGTTGCGTTTTCCGGAACCTTTAATTGTTGTGGAGGTGGCCCCGAATGTCTTGCCGGTTGAAAGCTGAGTTAGGGTAATGTTGAGTGTGCCCTTGAGTTTGAAAATATTGACCATTCCGCTCTCAATCAGGTCGTCTTCATCAATGGTGACGGTGGGCACGAGTACAAAGTCGCTGCCTGAGTCGGCTACGCCATTCTGTGCAAGCACTCGTTGCAACTTGGTGACAATGGCTTTTGCCGCTGTCGCATCAATATATTGGTCGGGCTCGGGAGAGACGATGCCGACTGAAATTGTCTGAGCACATAGCGGGGAGAAAAGGAGCGTAGCTATGGCGGCGACAATAGATAATCGTTTCAGCATGATGGATGGTTTTATTTGATGGAGATGTAGAGTTGGTTGCCGTTGGTTTTTCGGTTGATAGGAACTCCAATAGACTTGAAAAACTGATTCAGAGCCATGCTGAATTTATTGATGCTATAGGATTTGGTTTCATCCTTTGGATCGCGCAAAGGGATTTTTACATCATCGAAGCTCATCGTGAGGTCGGTGATTCCTTCGAGATGATATCCACCTTTATAGGCGTGTTCTTCCATCCAAAGTTCGATTTCATCGGCCAGGGAATTTCCGCTGCTTCCGACTTCGCTTTCGAGTGTGAACTCCGAACCTTCATCAACACCGATTGAAACCATAATGGAGCGACCATCGGCAATCATCTGGTTAAATTTGTCCTGGAGTGTGTTGAGGAAGCGGTCCATGTCTTTTTTGATTGCGACGTCGGCAAGTTTGGCAATGTCGTTGGTTCGGAAAGGACCGGCGCTTGCTTGAAGACTTGCCAGAGCGGCACCGGTTGAATTGTCATATGCGTTGAGCAGAATACCGACACTTCGAGATCCATCGGCGCGAGAGGTGAGATTTATTTCTGCAGTCACGAAAATATCGGCACCGGAAGATTTGACAATTTCGCTGACAACGTCGGTCTGATTGTTCTCGTTGAAAGCCGCAGAGGCTGATCTTGCTCTGAACTTGCCGAGAAAGTCGATGGTCGAACATCCACGTGTGTCGAACTCTTCCTTTATGCTTGTCAGCACGGCTCGTTTGTTTACGTCATCTTCAATTACTTTTCGAATATCCTCCCCTTCCTTGGTGAAAGGCACCACCATTATTGAGGGCTGAATGTTTTTGTTTTGTGCAAATGCGCTAAGAGTTCCGACAAGAATTGTGATAATGAGAAGTAAATTTCGTTTCATTTTTTATTTTGCATTGAATAGTGTTGTTAGATTCCGAAGCGTCGTTTCACTCCTTGCGTTTCGAGGTCAAGACGAAGAGCTTTGAGGTTGACAGTGAAGCAAATCACGGATATTTTGTTTTTCTTGGTGTAGTTCTCGAAGTAGATGTTGGTGATGAATGTTGAAAATCGGCCTTTTTCGAACATCTCTTTGAAATATTGTGGATGTTGTGATGTGACTCTTTCATCTGTGCCTGTCAAAGGAGTTTTGCAATATTTAGAGTCCGGAAGTCCGCGGAAGAACAGTGCGTAACGTAGGGCAGATTCGGCGGCTTCCGTTGCTTTTTTCTCCTTTACGCCTGTGACGGTGACTTGACATGTGATTTGATCCGGAGTTTCAGAGAGGGTGACGATATTTTGTGCATTTCCATTTATGAAAAATATGGAAAGCACAGCAAAGAGTAGTAGTCTAAATTTCATGGATGATATATTGATGTTCTATGTGAAAATGTATAATTCAGTCCAAAATTTAGGCAAAAGTACATAAAAAGCCTCAAATTACCCCCCCCAATTGTTAAACATTGTTAAATTAATTTAAATGAGAGATTTGGGTGGCGAGTTGGATAGAGTGCAGAGTATAGTGTATAGAGAATAGAGAATAGAGAATAGAGTGCAGGGATTAGAGTTTGGAGGCCTGCTTTCCTATGTAGAGACTCAATGCGGTTTACTTAGGCAAGCAAGAGGGGGCGTTTTTTCTTCGCGCTCCCCTCTCATTGTAGGGACGCACGGCTCGTGCGTCCGGTTGAGAATCAGTGCTTTATCGCTGGACGCACGAGCCGTGCGTCCCTACAATGAGAGGGGAGCGCGAATATAATTAACCGCTCTTGATTGCCTAAGTAAACAGCATTGTGCTGCGCCTCTCCACTCTGCATTCTCCACTCTGCATTCTGCACTCTAAACTCTAGTCTCTAGTCTCTACACTCTGTACTCTATACTCTTTTCTCTGTCGTTAGAAGAGGGTTTGCTGGAGGTCGAGGAGGCGGAAGGTTTGGCGGTGGTGGGGGGTGGGGCCGTGCTGGGCTATGGCTTGGCGGTGGGCTTTGGTGGGGTAGCCTTTGTTGATGTCCCAGCCGTAGGCGGGGTGTTGTTGGGCGAGGGCGGTCATGTAGGCGTCGCGGTGTGTTTTGGCGAGGATTGAGGCTGCGGCAATGTTGCCGAAGCGTCCGTCGCCTTTGACGAAGGTTTGCCAGGGGAGGTCGCGGTAGGGTTTGAAGCGGTTGCCGTCGATGATTATGGATTGAGGTCGGAGGGTGAGGAGGTCGAGGGCGCGGTGCATGGCAAGGATGGAGGCGTTGAGTATGTTGATGCGGTCGATCTCTTCGGGGTCGACTTTGGCTACGGCCCATGCGAGGGCTTGCTCTTCGATGATGGGTCGGAGTTGGAGGCGGCGGGCTTCGGTGAGTTTTTTGGAGTCGTTGAGCAGGGGGTGGGTGAATCCGGGTGGTAGGATGACGGCTGCTGCGAATACGGGTCCGGCCAGACAGCCTCGTCCGGCTTCGTCGCATCCGGCTTCGATGGATTGGGGGTCGAATGATGAGGGGAGTGGTTCAGTCAACGAAGCCATAGCCGAATCCTTGTCGGTTGATGATGTGGCGGCCGTAGTCGCCGAGTTTTTTGCGGAGTCGGGATATGTTGGTGTCGACGGCTCGGTCGGATACTCCTTTTTCGTCGTCCCAGGCTTCGTGGCGTATTTCGGCGCGTTCGAAGAAGTTGTTTCTGTTGCGCAGGAATAGGGCGAGGATGAGGTATTCGGTTCGGGTGAGGGCGAGTTTTTCGCTTGCGAAAGATGCTGTGCCGGCTCCGAGGTCGAGCACGAGGTCCTGGAATTTGACTACGTTGGATGAGCGGCGTGAGTTCATCATGCGTCGGCGACGGACAACGGCTCGAACGCGCGCTATGAGTTCGCGTGTTGAGAATGGTTTTGAGATGAAGTCGTCGGCTCCGGCGTCGAGTGCGTTTACGATGTCGTCTTCGGTTGATTTTTTGCTGAGGATGATTACGGGGACGTTGAATGCGTCGGGGTTTCGCTTGACGTCGGTAGTGAAAGCGAGGCTTCCGTAGTCTTTTCCTGAGAGGTCAACGAGGATAAGGGAGTAGTCGGCCAGTGGTTCTTCGTGTGCTTTGTGTCCGTCGGCGATGACTTTGCATTGGAAGCCTTCGGATTCGAAACGGAGCTGCAGCAGTTCGGCCGACATCGTATCGGTGTCGACTATGAGTATTTTTGTGCGGTCCTGTGCAGTTTCGTTGACTTGCATAGTATTTAAAAGGGTGTATATTAATTGTTTGTGACGATTGGGAGGGTTTTGTGTCGCCTTTGTCGGGAGGTGGTTTTGAACCGGGTGTAAGGCGGTTTTTCACAAAGTTAACTAAATTTTTGTTGTTTGTCAAGCGGGGGCGGGGGATTGTTGCTTGATTGTGACAAAATTTTAATAAGCGCCCCGGGGTGATCCGAGGCGCTTTTAAGAAACTGTTTAAATTTATGTAGAGGAAATTATTAGTATCATTAGCACATAAATTTAAACAGTTTCTAAGGGGTGTCGCTTGTGCTCAGGGGAGGGTGTGTCAGATGCCTGAGCGGCGGGTTTCGTCTTTGACGGTGTCGACGACGTTGATGATGTAGTCGCCGGTTTTTTCGAGGTCGGAGATGAGGTCCATGTAGTAGATTCCGGCCTGATATTCGTAGGCTTTGTTGTTGATGTTTTCGATGTTTGCCGTGCGAAGGAGGTTGCGGTAGTTGTTGATTTCGCGTTCTTTGTTGTAGGAGTTGATGATGTCGGCTTCGCTTGCGTGGTCGAAAGATCGGAGGAGTCGGAGCATGTTGAGCATTGCGGCCTTGACGAGGGTGAACATTGAGTCGATGTTGTCGTAGATTTCCCGGGTGAAGGCTGCGTGGCTTTCGTTTTTGCGGTTGAGAATTTTTCCGGCTCCGAGGCAGCAGTCGGCGATTGATTCGATTTCGCTGACGATTCGGAGCATTGATGCGATTTTGAGTTTGCCGGCGTTGGAGAGTCGGCCTTCGGAGCATCGGTTGAGGTAGTGGGCGATTTCGATCTCCATTCGGTCGGAGATGTCTTCGTATTTTTCGAGTCGGGAGTAGAGTTCGACGAAGTCTTTTGATTCGCCGTCGGTGTGGACGAGTTTCTGGGCCATTGCTATCATGCGCTCGACTCGTTCGCCGAATACGACAATTTCTTTTTCGGCCTGGGTGATGTTGAGTTCTGAAGCGCTTAGCAGACCGCCGGAGATGAATTTGAGCTGGAATTCTTCGTCTTCTTTGTGTTTTGCGGGCACGAGCTTCTCAACGAGTTTGACATAGAGTTTGGTGAACCATATCATTATCGAGAGGTTGACGAGGTTGGAGACGGTGTGGAATATTGACATGCCGAATGAAACGCTCATCTGGAGGGCTGCAACGCGGGCCACGGCGGAGTTGTCGGAGAGTAGTGTGCCGTCGAAGAGGTGGTTGTAGGTCGAGGGGTCGGTTTCGCGGATTGAGTTGACGAATCCGTAGAGCTGGTCGGGGTTGCCTTGGCCTATGGCTTCGGTGATCCAGGCGGATAGTTCGACGAAGGGGTTGAAGACGCACAGGAGCCATGCGACGCCGAAGACGTTGAACATGAGGTGGCCCATCGCGGTTCGTTTGGCTGCCACGTTGCCGCTGAGCGATGCGAGCAGGGGGGTGGCTGTGGTGCCGATGTGGGAGCCGAGCACAATGGCGCAGGCGAGTTCGAATGGTATCCAGCCTTTGGAACACATGATGAGTGTGATGGCGAATGTTGCTGCTGACGACTGGATTATGGCGGTCAATATGATGCCGACGAGCACGAACACGAGCACTGAGCCGAAGCCCATGTCGGAGTAGCTCTGGAGGAATGCGAACATCTGGGGGTTGCTCTGCAGGTCGGGGACATATTTGCTGATCATGTCGAGGCCCATGAAGAGGAATGCGAAGCCGATGAGGAATTCGCCCATTGATTTGGTGCGGCTTTTTTTGGTGAAGAGCAGCGGTATGCTAATGCCGATTAGTGGCAGGACGAAGGCGGATATGTTGACTTTGAAGCCGAAGAGGGCTATGACCCATGCGGTGAATGTGGTGCCGACGTTGGNGCCCATGATTACAGCCATTGACTGTGCGAGGGTCATGAGGCCTGCGTTGACGAAGCTGACCACCATTACGGTCGAAGCCGAGGAACTTTGGATGAGGGCTGTGATGAAGAAGCCGGTCAGGGTTCCCGTGAACCGGTTTCGGGTCATTGCGGAGAGGATGTTGCGCAGGCGGTCGCCGGCAGCTTTCTGCAATCCTTCACTCATCACTTTCATGCCGTAGAGGAAGAGTCCAACGGCGCCTAATAACCCGAGAAAGTCTAAAAAGCTGTAGTTCATGTAGTATAAAAAAAATAGTATGTGTCGGAATGAATTCCGGTTAGAGGTCTTTTGGTTGTGGATGGTCAGTGATTCGGGCCTCGGGGTGGGCTTTCAACACTACTTTTCCGCCTACAAAGATAAAAACAAATATTCACAATGTAATGTTTGAGTTTTAAAAACTGTTTAAAAAAATTTTTTTATTGAGANGNNTGGCATGNTTTTTGNGGCGCTTTTTGNTCTTTTCTATGAAAATATCGCTATATTCGCAAAAGAAATATTTTTATATATAATAATGTGTAATGACCATGGANATGAAAAATGAGGAATATGAATACTCGGGTCTGCTGATCAACGGGTTTCTGATGCTTTTCTTTACGTTTGTGTTGATTCCGGCGCTCACGCTCTGCTGCATTTTTGCCGGCGGCGAGGAAAATCTTGCGCTTTCGGTGGGTGGCGGCATTGTTGGCGGCATTTTGTTTCTGCTCGGNTGNGTGGGCTATTTCACTCAGGAGCCTAATGAGGCGNGGGTGATGATATTTTTCGGCAAGTATAAAGGCACTTGCCGCCGGGTGGGTTATTTCTGGACCAATCCGTTTATGACTCGCCGCAAACTGTCGCTGCGCATCCGCAANATGGACATCGAGCCTATCAAGGTGAATGACAAGGTGGGCAATCCGGTGTTGATNGGCATGGTGCTTGTGTGGCGCATCAAGGACACNTATCGTGCGGTGTTTGATCTCGATTCGGCGTCGCTGGGTGCCACGGGTGTGGNGGTGAGCAACGCTGCTTTTCAGAATTTTGTCAGAATTCAGAGCGATGCGGCTCTGCGCGAGGTNACCGGCCACTATGCCTATGATCAGTCGGGCTCCGACAGCGATGAGCTGACGCTGCGCGANGGTGGCGATGAAATCAACGAGTTGCTTGAGCGNAAAATCAATGACCGTCTGGCCATGGCCGGCATGGAGGTGGTTGAGGCCCGCATCAATTATCTGGCTTATGCTCCGGAGATTGCAGCCGTGATGCTTCGCCGTCAGCAGGCGGCGGCTATTATTTCGGCCCGCGANAAAATNGTTGAAGGAGCCGTGACGATGGTCGATATGGCTCTACGCCGCCTGGAGGATGACAACATTGTGAAGCTCGACGATGACCGCAAGGCAGCGATGGTGGGCAATCTNCTGGTAGTGCTCTGTGCCGACGAGCCCGCCCAGCCGGTGGTGAACACCGGCGCCCAGTGAGCNGATTCGAAAACTGATTGATATGAAAATAAATATAGAAGGGGTAGCTCCCGATATGATAGCAAATAATCTGACACCGAGCAAGCCTATTCATCCCGGCGAAATGATAAAGGATGAGATAGAATATCGGGGAATTTCTCAGAAGGCGCTTGCGGCAGAAATCGGACTGCCGGCTTCGGTTCTGAATGAAGTACTCAATGGCAAGCGTGCGGTGACNACTGAATATGCTTTGCTCTTGGAGGCTGCCCTTGGAATTGAGGCTGATCTTTGGTTGCGTTTGCAGGCTGANTACAACAAACANATGGCTTGCGCTAACCCGTCGTTCATGGCTCGAATTGAAAAGATTCGCCGNGTTGCAGCTTTTTTGTAAAGGTTGTNGTCAAGATTTTCCGGAAACTGTTTGAGTCCTCTTTTTGCTTATCCGGAAAATATTTGGTAAGTTTGCACTAATAACTGAAATTAACTGAATTGCGATATGGAATCGAAATATAAAAGAGTGTTGCTGAAACTTAGCGGCGAATCGCTCATGGGCGANCAGGGCTACGGCATTGACCGTCAGCGTCTCGANGACTATGCTCGCCAGATTGGCGAGGTGGTTCGCAGCGGTGTTGAAGTGGCCATTGTGATTGGCGGCGGTAATATTTTCCGCGGCCTGCAGGGTGCGGCCAAGGGTTTTGACCGTGTCAAGGGCGACCAGATGGGCATGCTTGCCACCACAATCAATTCGCTTGCGCTTAGCTCGGCGCTTGAGGCTATCGGTCNGCCGGCCAAGGTGTTCACGGCNATCAATATGTTTCCTATCGGAGAGCATTACAGCAACCGCCGCGCCATTGAGGCGCTGGANTCGGGCTGNGTGGCCATTATGGCCGGCGGCACNGGCAATCCGTTTTTCACCACCGACACCGGTTCGGCTCTGCGCGGCATTGAGGTGGGCGCCGATGTGATGCTCAAGGGCACTCGCATTGACGGNNNCNACACGGCCGNCCCCGAGAAAGACCCTTCGGCAACGAAGTTTTCGGAAATCAGCTATGATGAGGTGCTTGCGCGCGGTCTGAAGGTGATGGACCTGACGGCTACGGCTCTCTGCAAGGAGAATAAGCTNCCTANCNTGGTGTTTGACATGGACACCGTGGGCAATCTCGCGAANGTGATTGCCGGNGAGCCGATTGGNACCCTCGTTTATTGATGATAATAAAAAACAAAAAATAGATTATGGAAGTAAAAGACTATCTTGAGCCCGCCGAGGAGAAAATGGAACTGGCTGTGGCTTATCTTGATGAATCGCTCAGCCACATCCGCGCCGGCAANGCGAGCCCGAAACTGATTGACGGNATCCGTGTTGAATATTATGGCAGCGTCGTGCCCATCAGCAATGTGGCCAATGTGTCGGTGCCTGATGCGCGCACAATCGCCATCACTCCCTGGGAGAAGGCGATGTTTCGCGAAATCGAAAAGGCTATCATCAACTCTGAACTGGGNATCACGCCGGAAAATAATGGCGAGGTGATCCGTCTGTCGATTCCGCCGCTGACCGAAGATCGCCGTAAGGCNCTCGTGAAGCAGTCGAAGGCCGAGGCTGAGACNGCGAANGTGTCGGTGCGCAACGCTCGTCGCGATGCTATCGACGGTTTGAAGAAGGCCGTNAAGCAGGGCATGCCNGAGGATGTTGAGAAGGATGCTGAAGCATCGGCTCAGAAGCTCCACGACAAGTATCTGAAGAAAATCGACGATCTGTTTGCTGCNAAGGAGAAGGAGATTCTGACTGTCTAAGCCGGATTCACCTTCAACGGACCTGCTTCGCGGGGCAACATNAGGAGCCCACCCGAAGNCAAACATAAAGTAAAGGACGCNTCCCCCCGGGGGNTGCGTCCTCTTTGTCTTTAGGGGGTGAGGNGGATCAGGAGTCTTGGATGGGTACGCGGCGATGGATGGAGTGGTCGAGGGAGATGAGGGTTTCGGTGCCGGTGACTCCGGGAATGGTTTGGATTTTGTCGTTGAGGAGCTCCATGAGGTGTTCGTTGTCGCGCGCGAAGAGCTTGATGAGCATGGTGTAGGGGCCGGTGGTGAAGTGACATTCCACCACTTCGGGAATTTTTTCAAGTTCGGGCACGACGTCGCGATACATGGCGCCGCGGTCGAGGTTGACTCCGATGAATGTGCAGGTGCGGTAGCCGAGCGATTTGGGGCTGACATTGTAGCCGGAGCCTGTGATGACTCCGAGGTCGATCATGCGCTGGAGGCGCTGGTGGATTGCGGCTCTTGAGACGCCACATTCGGCNGCGACATCTTTTGAGGGGATGCGTGCATTGCTCATGACAATGCTAAGAATCTTTTTGTCGAGGCTGTCGATTTTTCCCATGGTAAGTTGTTGAATAATGACAAAGGTAAAGAAAAATCTTTAAATTTTGGTCATTTTTGAGAAAAAATCTANCAAAATGTAAGGATTCGGCATTGGATTCGGCNTTGCGCATCAGCGTACGCGGACTTTGACGGGGCGGGGATGNTCGGCTGTGGCTACGAGGTAGACGCCGGGCGGGAGGGGCTGGTCGAAGTAGTCGCTGACGCGGTCGATGAGGGCAATGGTGCGTCCGAGGGTGTCGAAGATTCTGATGTCGGTGTGGTCGGCGGCACAGCGGAAGCGGATGAATCCGTCGTGACCTTCAATGGCCAGNGGTGAGTCGGAGAGAATNTGATCGATNGATGCTGTCGGCTGCACGTCGACATAGTTGGANATGGGGGAGCGTTCTTCAAGTCGTACGCTCTGCACGGCGTANGAGTCGTAGTCGCCCAGGTCGAGGCCGTCGATNTCGAGGGAGTCGGCTTCGGCGAGGAGTTCGGATGTTGTGGCTACGCCGTTTTTGAAACGNTTGAGGGTCACGACGTAATANTCAACGACTTCGTCGGCGGGGGGAGCATCCCAGCGGGCTACGTAGGTNGAGCGGGTNACATCGGTGGGGGCTGTGGCGGTGAGGGCNGAGAGGATTGGCTTTTCGAGNCATTCGGCCGTCAGCCAGATNTCNTAGCTCTGGCCCAGNGGGAGGGAGCCGTCGGTGATGCTGACGCGGGCGGTGTGGGAGCCGATGGCGTTGGGGGTGTAGGTGACAGTGGCGTAGGTTCCGGATGTGGTGTTGCANAGGTTGCCGTTGATTTGGTCGGTGGAGAGGGCGAACAGGCTTCGGTTGAGGCCGATGAGGTTGAGTTCGAAGGTGCCGGTGATGTTTTCGCCACGGAAAATGAGTCGGGANGTGAGGGAGTGGCCAATGGCAACTTGTCCGAAGTCGAGATACATGCCGTTGACGGGGGTGAAGAGGTCGGCGTCGCCCGAGGGTGTGGTGGTGGTTGAGGGCTGGTAGGCCTGGCCTTTTTTGTTGCCCCAGATGTATTCNGCGAGTTCGGGGTCGTCGATGAAGGGGTTGCGGTTGTTCTGNATTTTAAACACNGCTTCGTTTCGGTCGATTTCTTTCTGGCTGACGGGGTCGGCGCGGTGCCACTTGAGCAGGAGGTCGATTGACCACTGCTGGAGGGAGGGGTANACACCGTTCATGACNTGCCAGGTGTTGGTCCAGTTGAGGTCTTGGTAGCAGGTGACCATATAGAAATAGGTGCGGGCGAAGTCGCCTTTGTATTCGTTGGCGGGTTCGAAGACTTTTGCCGCGCTGCCGGAGTTGACTCCGACGCCCACTTTGGAGATGCCATTGTCGAACGACGGAGTTTCGCCGGCTTTGATNTCGCCCAGCGGGTAGTTGCTTTTGGCCTGGTTGGCGCGGGCTTCGCCGGGGTAAAGGTGGTTGAGGTCGGTGTAGGCCGGGATGTTTGTCAGGCCGCCCCACCAGCTTTTGGGGAGGGAGTGCTCGCGGTTCATGTAGGTGCCGAACTGGATGTTGACGTCGACATCCATGTCGGAGTACATGTCCCACCAGTAGGTCACTCCGGGATTNGACGCAATCTTGCGAGTGTCGGTCTGGCGGAAGTAGGTGGGGAGGTTGTTGTATGACGACACTTGGGTGTGGGGGTTGATAATGTCGTGGAGGGCTGTTTTCAGGGTGCTTGATGATTTGCCGGTCAGCGAAGAGTAGTAGCCGGCCGGGGCAGCGGCGTTGGCNCNCTGGGCNAGAAGTATGATTGCTGAAAGAAAGGAATAAATAATTCGACTGGTCATATGATTAATTGTGTTGTTTGCAATAAGTAAGTGTTCAAATTTAACCGATAGTAAGTGAACAAGAATCTTTTATACAATCTGCGATTTCTTTTTTGCCAATTTCGCTTTGTCGCTCAGTCGCTTAGCTCGCTAAGCTCTTTCGCTCCGCAGTGAAATTGCCTAAAAAATAAGCTCGCATATTGTATAAATTAAATTTGAACACTTACTTATCAGTCTGCAAACATAGTGATTTTTGCGGAAAAGTGAGTAAATTTGCAGGAAGAAAATATAGTTGACCGATGATAAAAAATCTACTTTTTGATCTTGGCGGCGTCATTATGGATATTCGCCGCGAGAATTGCGTCAAGGCTTTTGAAGCGCTTGGCATGAGCGATGCCAATGATTTGCTTGGCGAGTATAGCCAGGCGGGCGTGTTTGCCGGAATCGAGAATGGTCAGCTGACTGTCGGCGAGTTTCATGATGAGATTCGCCGCATCATAGGCCGCCCCGAACTGACCGACGAGGAGATTGACGGTGCTTTTCAGAAGTTTCTCATAGGGATTCCCACCCATAGGCTTGAGGAGCTTGATCGGCTCCACCGACAGTTTTCAATCTATATGCTGAGCAATACGAACCCGATAATGTGGGCCGGCGAAATCGACCGCAATTTCCGCCGGCAGGGTCACGATGTGCATTATTATTTCGATGGCATTGTGCGCAGCTACATGGCCGGAGCCATGAAGCCCGACCCCAAGATTTTCCGGGCGGTTATCAGTCATCTCGGCATCAAGCCTGAGGAGACATTGTTTCTCGACGATTCGCAGCGCAATCTCGATGCGGCGGCCGAGTTCGGCTTCCGGACGCTGCTGGTCAAGCCCGGCAGTGAGTTTTATGAGTTGCTGAAGCAATATCCCGGATTGGATATAAAGGAATAAGGGGCGATGAAAAAGTTGGCTGCCATTGGAATGTTTGACGGTGTGCATCTGGGACACCGGGCTATGCTGACCGACCTTCGACGGCGCGCTGCCGAGCTGGGCATGGAACCGATGGCGGTTACTTTCACTGCTCATCCCCTGCGGGTGGTGCGACCGGAGTCTGCTCCGGCAATGCTGATGCCGGCTGAGATGCGCAGGCGTGAGCTTGAAGATATTTGTGGCCACTCGGGGGGTGTTGTGATGCTCGAATTCAATCCCGAACTGCGCAAGCTGACTGCCCGTGAATTTATGAAGATGCTTCGTGACCGCTATGGAGCGGGCGGAGTGTATCTCGGTTTCAATCATCGGTTTGGGAGCGACAGACTCACCGATTTCGAGGATTATCGCCGCGAGGCGGAGTCGCTCGGCATGGTGGCTATTCTGGGCGATGAGGAGCGCGGGCCTGAGGGATGCCGCATCAGTTCGTCGGATGTTCGCGCGGCGTTGCTGCAGGGCGATGTCGGTCATGCGGCGCAACTGCTGGGCCGACCCTACAGGATTGAGGGCACCGTTGAAAGTGGCAAACAGATTGGGCGCACCATCGGTTTTCCGACGGCAAACGTCTCTGCCACCGACAGATCGATTCTGATTCCCGCCAACGGCGTTTATGCTGCTATGGTGACGCTGGCCGACGGTTCGCGCCATCGGGCTGTGGTCAACATCGGGCGCCGTCCAACCGTGGGCAATGCATTGCCCGTGACCATCGAAGCTCATCTGCTCGATTTCGCAGGCAACCTCTATGGGGCTGACATCTCGCTCGATTTCCACGATCGCCTGCGCGACGAACAACGCTTCGCCACCCTCGATGACCTCCGCGCCCAAATCAACCTCGACATCGCCTCCGCCCGCAACCTCCTGCGCTGACCCCCTCCTATATAAAAAGTGATCTCTACAGAAATCACTTCGCCAAAATGATCTCTGCAGAAATCACTCTGTAAACAATTTGTTTAATGCGAATTAAGGACCTTATGGGCTTTAAAGTCCTTAAGGTCCTTAGTCGACTTTGCTGTTTTTTGGGGGGAGTGAGGGTCAGCGGAGGGCGTTGAAGAGGTGCCAGATGGCTATGCCGGTGGAGACGCTGACGTTGAGGGAGTGTTTGGTGCCGAATTGGGGGATTTCGAGGCAGAGGTCGGCGGCGTTGACTACTTGCGGATCTACTCCGTTGACTTCGTGGCCGGCTATGATGGCGTAGCGTCCGGCGGGGTCGGGGTGGAAGTCGGGGAGGGATATGGAGCCTTTGACTTGTTCGAGGGCGCAGATGGTGTAGCCGTCGGCGCGGAGTGATTCGATGGCCTGGAGTGTGGTGGGGAAGTGTTGCCAGGCTACGGAGTCTTCGGCTCCGAGGGCTGTTTTGTGGATTTCGGGGGAGGGGGGTGTGGCGGTGATGCCGCAGAGCATTATGCGGTTGACGAGAAATGCGTCGGAGGTTCGGAATATTGAGCCGATGTTGTTGAGCGAGCGCACGTTGTCAAGCACCACCACGAGGGGCAGTTTAGGACGGGCGCGATACTCTGCGAGAGTGTCGCGCCCGAGATCCCATATTGTTTTCTTTTCCATTCTCTTTGGGGGAGGGGTGGAGGTGGAGGGTGTAGATTAGTCGATGATGTCGAAGCCGGTGTATTTGCGCAGACATTCTGGCACGATGATGCCCTGAGGGGTCTGGTTGTTTTCGAGGAGTGCGGCCATGATGCGGGGCAGGGCGAGGGCTGAGCCGTTGAGGGTGTGGCAGAGGTGGGTTTTCTTGTCTTCGCCACGGTAGCGGCATTTGAGTCGGTTGGCCTGATAGGTTTCGAAGTTTGACACTGACGACACTTCGAGCCAGCGTTTCTGGGCTGCGGAGTAGACTTCGAAGTCGAAGGTGATGGCTGATGTGAAGCTCATGTCGCCGCCGCAGAGACGGAGGATGTGCCAGGGCAGGCCGAGGCTTTCGAGGAGTCCCTGAACGTGGTCTTTCATTTCTTCGAGTGCGGCATAGGAGTCTTCGGGGCGTTCGATGCGCACGATTTCAACTTTGTCGAACTGATGGAGTCGGTTGAGGCCGCGAACGTCTTTGCCGTAGCTGCCGGCTTCGCGACGGAAGCATGCTGAGTAGGCGCAGTTTTTCTTGGGGAGGGCTTCGGCGGGGATGATTACGTCGCGATAGATGTTGGTGACGGGGACTTCGGCCGTGGGGATGAGGTAGAGGTTGTCTTCGTTGACGAAATACATCTGGCCTTCTTTGTCGGGGAGCTGTCCGGTGCCGTAGCCTGAGGCTTCATTGACAACGTAGGGGGGCTGGATTTCGAGGTAGCCTGCGCGTCCGGCTTCGTCGAGGAAGAACTGGATGAGTGCGCGCTGGAGTCGGGCGCCTTTGCCGATGTAGACGGGGAAACCGGCGCCGGTGATTTTCACTCCGAGGTCGAAGTCGATGAGGTTGTATTTTTTTGCAAGGTCCCAGTGGGGGAGTGCGTCGGCGGGGAGGTCGGGCATGGGGCCACCGGTTTTTTCAACTACGTTGTCGTCGGCGGTGCGTCCTTCGGGCACCATTTCGCAGGGGGTGTTGGGGATGGTGAGGAGGATGTCGCGGATTGCGGTTTCGGCCTGCTGAAGCTCGTCGGCGATTGCTTTCTGGCTTTCTTTGAGGGTTGCCACGGTGGCTTTTGCCTGTTCGGCTTCTTCTTTCTGGCCCTGCTTCATGAGCTGGCCGATGCGTGCGGCATATTGTTTGAGCTCGGCGGCTTTGGTGTCGTTGGAGAGCTGGAGCTCGCGGCGACGCTCGTCGAGGGCGATTATTTTGTCGATTGATTCTTTGGCGTCGAAGCCTTTGACGGCCAGGCGCTCAACGATGTGCTGGGGATTTTCTTTTATCTGCTGAAGGGTGAGCATGATATGATGGGTTTAGTGTGTGGAGGGTTTAGACGATGTTTTTTTCAGGCGAGGAGTTCGCGGACTTTGGCTGAGATGGCTTTGCCGTCGGCTCGACCGGCGAGGGCTTTTGAGGCTACGCCCATCACTTTGCCCATTTCTTTCTGGGAGGTGGCTCCAACCTGTGCGATGATTTTCTGCAGTTCGGCGGTGAGCTCTTCGGCGGTGAGTTGCTTGGGGAGATATTCTTCGATCACGGCGGCTTCGGCGAGTTCGTTTTCGGCGAGCTCGGGGCGATTTTGTTCGGTGTAGATCTGAGCTGTTTCGCGGCGTTGCTTGGCCATTTTTGCAAGAATCTTGTTGGCCTGTTCGTCGCTGAGGGTTCCGTCGGAGCCTTTGGCGGTTTTGGCTTCAAGAAATTCTTTTTTAATGCCTCGGAGGGTTTCGAGGCGCACTTTTTCTTTTGCCAGCATGGCGGCTTTTATGTCGTTGCTGATTTTGTCAAATAAATCCATAGCTATGGTTTTGTTATTGTTTTCCTGCGCAAAGTTATATAAATTCAGCGAGATTCCACCGCGCGGGGTGGAGTTTTTTCTTTGGCCGGGGGGAGATTATTTGAATGTTGAGAAGTAGAGAATCACATCGTCGGCAATGCCGTCGAGTTTCACTTTGGCTGCTGAGAGGTTGCCGATGGTGGCTCGGCCGTTGATGGCTGAGGGCTGCATGTATTTGTTGAGGAATTCTTCGGTGTCGGAGGGACGGATGACCATGTAGGGCGATGATTCGGAAACGCCGGTGCCGGAGTTTTCAATTGCGTCGCACACGGTGAGCAGCCGGGCCTGCATTTTGGGGGCTTTGGCTTTGATTGCGGAGTCTTTCGACACCATTGCGGCGCCATAGGCTTTATAGAGCAGCAGCAGGTTGGTGGGGTCGGTCGCGAGGGCTTCTTCGCATAGGCGGAAGGCGTTGTCGGTCTGGCCGGTGTTGTAGGCTGCGAGCATTTTGTTGTAGTCTTTTTCGGCTTGGAATCCGGGCTGGAGGGCGGAGCCGAAGTAGACGATGGCTGCTTCGTCGGCTGTGAGTTTCTGTCCGGCTTTGTAGCGTTCGAGCAGTGTGGCGTATTGGCCTGACTTGACTTGCTGGCTTATGGTGGTGTGGTTGGGAGCGGCTGCATAGGCTGCGGGGATGAATGTTGCTGAGAGAGCCACGATGGCTGCGATGAGAATCTGTTTCATTTTGGATGAGGGATTGAGTTGAGGTATGAGTCTTATATATATATTATAGGTGTGGTGTGAGCCGGAGCGATGCGTTCATCTCCAGCATTGGGTCGATGAGGTGGCGGTCGTTGGCCAGTCGGGGCACTTTGCGTTGGCCTCCGAGTTTGCCGGTCGATTCGAGCCAGCGGTCGAAGAGTCCGGGGGCGGCCACGGTGACGCTGAGCGGGTCGAGGAAAATTCCGCCGGCGCGTTTGGCTTGATAGTCACTGTTTTCGCGTGTGAGCATCAGGTCGAGCGTTGCTGCAAACCGGTCGAGGTCGGCGGGCGGAGTGGTGAACTCGATGAGCCATTGATGGCGCCCGCGGTGTCCGTCGGTGGCAAAAACCGGGGCTGCAGTGTAGTTGGCCACTCGGCAGTGGCACTCCTCGCAGGCGCGGGCAAGAGCGGCGTCTGTGTTATGGACCATCACCTCTTCTCCAAATGCGTTAATATAGCTTTTTGTTCGGCCGGCAATGGTGATTCTTAGCGGCGAGGTGGATTCGATTTTGACGGTGTCGCCGATTGGATAGCGCCAAAGTCCATTGCATGAGGTGATTACCATGGCGTAGATTTCGCCTTCGCTGACTTGCCAGGCGGGGAGGGGTGAGGCGGATGGATTGTTGGCCGGAATGAATTCGTAGAACACGCCGGCGTCGATGAGCACAGCCATGGCGTGGCTGTCGGCCGAGTCCTGAATGGCGAAGAAGCCTTCGGAGGCATTGTAGGTTTCGAGATAGTGCATCCGGGAGGGGTCGATGATGGCATCGTATTGACTGCGGTAGGGGAGGAAGGAGATGCCGCCGTGGAAAAACACTTCGAGGTTGGGCCACACTTCGTGGATTTCTTTGGCTCCGGTGGCTTTGAGGATGCCTTGAAGCACGGTGAGAAACCATGACGGCACGCCGGAAATGTTGGTGACGTTGGCGCGCGAGGCGGCTTCTATGAGGGCGGGGAGCTTGGTGTGCCAGTCTTGCATTAGGGCAATCTCTTTTGAGGGGATGCGCACGAGGTTGGCCAGCGGATTCATGGCTTCGATGAGGTTGGCCGACAGGTCGCCTACGCGGGTGCGGGTGTGGGTCGGCAGGTTGAGTTCGTTGGCGAAGCTGCCCCCGAGAATGAAGCTGCGGCCGGAGAAAATGCGGCTGTCGGGGTAGAGGCCGAGATAGCGGGCCACCACGTCGGCGCTGCCGCGATAGTGGTTCAGTCGCAGCGAGTCGGCTGTGACGGGGATATATTTGCTCTTGCCGTCGGAGGTGCCCGACGATTGGGCGTAGCGGAGCGTGAGCCCGGGCCAGAGGAGATTTTTTTCACCGGCGATCATGCGCATCACCAGCGGACGGAGCTGATCGTAGGGGGTCACGTCGAGACGGCTCGTGAAATCATCGTAGCCGGCAATGGATCGGAAGCTATGCTCGCGCCCCCACAATGTGTTTCGCGCACGGCCCACGAGCTCTCTAAGCACGCGCTTCTGCGTGGCCTCGACATCTGCGTTTGCGCGGTTGAGCGCTGAGAGCCGGCGAATGAAATATGGACGTAGAACTTTGGTCAGATTCATGTGGCGAAATGGCCGCCTGATTGGTTGCGGCCAACAAAAGTAAACAAAAATCGAAAATTATTGAAATAAATGATTAAATTTGCGACTTATATTCTAAAAGAAATCCATTACACTATGAAGAAATATCTCTCAAACTCTCTGATTTCGATCATTCTCGGCTTGTTGTGTGTCACCATGCTCACCTCCTGCAACGATGATGATGATTACTATGGCAGCCTTTTCGGCGGATATGAACTTGTGTCGATCGACGGTTATCCCGTCTCGGAATGGGACGTGGTTGAATATGTGTTCAACCAAAACGGCACCGGCACGTATGGTCAGTATCAGGGCGGAATGTGGGTCACTTATCCCATCTCCTAGGATTTCAGCTATGGCAATGCCGGAGCGGTCTTTCTCAATATCTATCTGTATAATGGCGAAATGTGGCGCTATCTGTTCCGCGACTATGGCTATCAGCTTGAACTGACTGAGCCCTCCAGCGGTCAGCGTCTGTTGTTTGACAAATATTCCAATTAAAAATCCCTGACAGTCAATTAACGAATGGCAGCTGCCGATAACGAAAAATGGACCGAGATTGAACACCTCCCCGAATGGGACGAGGAGTTCTATGATGTCTACACTGCTAAGAAACATGGCAAGTGGGTGATGCTCAAGACTCTCAAGGAGCTGTATAAGGACGATCCACGCTTCCGCGCCATGATTGAGAAGGAATTTGATGTGAGATACAATCTCGCTCATTCCAATATTGTCATGATCAACGATTTCGAGGATGTCCCGACGCTCGGTCGCTGCATCATCTTCGACGATGTCTATGGCGATTCGCTCCGCAAGATTCTCAACCAGCACAAGCTGACGAGCGATAATGTGGAGAAAATCTGCACCCAGCTCGTCGATGCAATCGACTATATTCAGCGCAACCACCTCGTTCACTTCCCCATTCGCCCCGAAACGATTATCTTCACCGAAAACATTGGCAACCTCAAACTGATCGATGTCGGTTTCGACCAGAGCTCCCATCTGACTCCTGCCGAAGCTCATGAAGATATCTACTCGTTCGGCAAGGTGCTCTCCGAGGTGCTTGCCCAGGTCGATGACGCTCCGGCCTATCTGCAGCGCATCGCCGACCGATGCACCGACCCCGACCCCCGGCGCCGCTTCCAGAGCGTTCATGCCCTGCGCATGGCTCTGGCCCATCGCTCCGACAATAAATTCTACATTGCCGTCATCATTTTCCTGCTGGCAATGATAGCCCTGCTCGTTTGGTTCAGCTCCGCATGGGCTCCGAAAGCCTGATATTTTTCCCCGAACATCCATTCATCCAACCATTCATCACATCCCATATCCATGTCTGAAATCACCGTTGAGGCTCTGCAGCCCACCAAAAGCTCTCTCCGCCGATTCGCAAAATTTGCCATCGACCTCTATGCCGACTCCCCCTACTATGTGCCGCAGCTCATCTCTGAGGAGATCGAGACGCTGATGCCTGAAAAGAACCCGGCGTTCGACTATTGCGAGGCGCAGGCATTTCTCGCCTGGCGCGACGGCAAGCCCGTGGGCCGCATCGTGGGCATCGTCAACAATCTTGTCAATGAACGCTCCGGGGTCAAGGAAGCCCGATTCGGATTCGTTGATTTTATCGACGATGCCGAAGTGGCCGACGCTCTCTTCGCTGCTGTTGAAGACTGGGCCCGTCAGCGCGGCATGACCCGCATCATAGGCCCCATGGGATTCACCGACATGGACCATGAAGGCATGCTCATCGAAGGCTTTGAAGAAATGGGCACCATGGCCACCATATATAATTACCCCTACTATCCCCGCCATGTCGAACGCCTCGGCTATGTCAAAGATGTCGACTGGGTTGAATATCGCGTAAAAGTGCCCGCCGAAGTGCCCGAAAAATTCTCCCGCATCGCCGACCTTGTGAGAAAAAAATACAATCTCCGCTCCATCAAATTCAACTCGCGCCGAAAAATCAAGGAACAATACGGCCAGGCTCTCTTCGATCTCATCAACGAAGCCTACGATAAACTCTATGGCTACTCCCCCCTCAATCAGCGCCAGATCGACTATTATATAAAAGCCTATCTCGGCATCCTGCGCCTCGACTGCATCAGCGTCATCGTCGATGCCGACGACAACCTCGTGGCTCTCGGCATCTGCATGCCATCCCTCTCCGCCGCACTCCGCAAGGCAAAAGGCAAACTATTCCCCACCGGATGGTACCACCTCCTCCAGGGCATCCATGGCAAAAACGACGTAGTAGACCTTCTGCTCATCGCCGTCAAGAAAGAATACATTAACAAAGGCGTCAACGCCCTCATATTTGCCGACCTGATACCCATCTTCAACAAAGAAGGATTCAAAGAAGCAGAAAGCAACCTCGAACTCGAAGGCAACGACAGCGTCCGCATGCAATGGCAATACTTCCCCCACCGCCAGCACCGCCGCCGCCGCGCCTTCTCCAAAAATCTCTAAATCCCCTCCCTCCCCTCGTTTCCCCCGCCCAATTGTTTGTCTTCGGGTGGTCTCCTCAAAAGTTTGTCTTCGGGTGGTTCCCTCAGAAGGTAGCCCAAGAGTTTTGCCCCGCCCCGCAGGCGGTTTGTCGCAGGTGAAGCCCCGCGCCAAAAAAAAGTTCAAAAAAACCTCTCCCATAACTCCCTGAAATCAAGCTAAATCGAAAATAAAGCGAAAAAATCTCGCAAAAAAGAGGCAAAAATATTTGGCAGTTTCAAATAAAACCTCTAACTTTGCACTCGCTTTTGAGAAACAGAGCTGCTTCTGAAAGAGTTCAGAAAGTAAAAACGAAAAAGTTT
>JAAVDT010000056.1 GCA_014801655.1 Bacteroides sp. | reverse complement strand
TTCCCATTCCGAACAGAGAAGTTAAACCTTTCCACGCCGATGATACTACGAAAGTGGGAAAGTAGGTAACCGCCCCCTCTACCGAAAGCCGCAGCTTCCACCCGAAGNNGCGNCTTTCTTATTTTTAATAAGGTCGNNTAAGGTCNAGTAAGGNCNNATANGGTCNNATAAGGTCGANTAAGGTCGAATAAGGTCGAGTAAGGACNTTANGGTCTTTAATGACNTTAATTGACCTTANTGACCTTAATTGACTTTAAGCANTNGGATGGCGGCTCTANTTTTGCATTNGCCGGTTGAGAGNTGGTTGTNAGANGGCTNCCCGGGTTCTCGAACCTTTTTGCATTTTTATTTGTTTTTTTCATAGAATGGTTGTAACTTTGCGTTATAAATCATTTTAAGCCGTTTCGGTTGACCTCTAACCGATTTAGAAAACATTTATCACTTTTTTAAGAGGCATATTCCATTATTTTTTCGCAGAACATTTTTCTCTAATTCAAAGAGTTTTGTTGATGTTGGATATTACTTGTTTTAATATTTCAATATTATCTGCTTTTTCTCTCATTAAGATATTTTCCCTCCCCACACATTTTTTCCTTTATGTATAATTATTCTGATTTGAGCGCGATGTCCGATGACCAGTTGAAGGATGTTGCCATTTCAATGGGTATTAAAAAGTTTAATATCGCTGACCGTACTGATCTCGAATATAAGATTCTTGATCAGCAGGCTATTGACATGGCTGCTAATGCAACTGAAAAGAAACGTCGTCAGCCCAAAGAGTCTAAAACTAAGGCTTCGAAAAACAAACAGTCTAAGGACGAACCCTCTACAGATAGTGCTGCGGATAATGTAGCCGCTGATGAATCATCGGAAGCAGTAAAGCCAAAAGCCACTCGTGGTCGTCCTAAAAAGAATCCTGACGCTGCTCCCAAGCAGGCCGCGTCTGATTCTGCTGAATCAGCCACTGAAGCTCCTACGCCTAAAAAACGTGGACGTAAGCCTAAAAAGGATGTTGAAGCTCAGCAGCAAAACNCTGAGTCTACTCCTGCCAATNCAGATCAATCANCTGTNGCTGTNGCTGACNTCGTTGANCCTCAACAGGAAACTCAAGTCCGTAAAGGCCGAGGTCGCAAAAAATCTGANCCAANTTCAGATGNNTCAGGTAAAAATTTGCCGACAGAGGAGGTTAAAGATACTAATGAATCAAATGNNANTGNGAATTTAACGGGTAANGAAATTNTGCCGGCTGATNATGTGATTTCAGAATCNCAGCAGGTTTCCTCAGAAGATGCAGCGAAACAGTCGCAGGATGTCCAGCCTCAGCAGNCCCAGCCTCAGCAGCGCAACTTCCGTCCGAAGGATTCNTCGCTGACTTCATTCTTCCCCCGTGCCGAGGGTCGTAAATTCGTACCTCGTTCTCAGCGCGAAAAAGAGGAGGCGGCAGCAATGCCTCCTGCACCTCCAACACCNCAGACCATCACCATCAACGAACCCTGGGTGCAGGAGAAACTCGACAAACAGCAGCAGAAAAACCGCAACAAAAAGAATCGCAATAATCAGAACAATCAGCGTCAGGTGCCGCAGTTTAATTTCGATGGCATTGTGACTGCATCCGGTGTTCTTGAAATCATGCCCGAGGGCGTCGGTTTCCTTCGTTCGAGCGACTACAACTATCTCGCTTCGCCCGANGACATCTATCTGACTCAGCAGCAGATCAAGGCCTATGGCTTACGNCCCGGCGACGTGGTGGAGGCTGCCGTTCGTCCTCCGCGCGAAGGAGAGAAATATTTCCCNCTGACTGACGTGATCAGTGTCAACGGTCGTTCGCCTGAGTTTATCCGCGACCGNGTTCCTTTCGAGCACCTCACNCCGTTGTTCCCCGACGAAAAATTTGATNTGACTTCCGGCCGTGCGGCCAACATCTCNACTCGTGTGGTAGATATGTTCTCGCCCATCGGTAAAGGTCAGCGCGGATTGATTGTGGCACCTCCCAAAACNGGTAAGACAATCCTCCTTAAGGATATTGCCAACGCCATCGCTGCCAATCACCCTGAGACNTACATCATGATTCTTCTCATCGACGAACGTCCGGAAGAAGTGACCGATATGATGCGCAGTGTNAACGCCGAGGTGATTGCATCGACATTTGACGAACCTGCCGACCGCCATGTGAAGATTGCAGGCATTGTGCTTGAGAAAGCGAANCGTCTTGTGGAGTGTGGCCATGACGTTGTCATTCTCCTCGACTCAATCACCCGCCTGGCCCGAGCCTACAACACTTGCGCTCCTGCGTCAGGTAAAATCCTTTCGGGTGGTGTNGACGCCAATGCACTCCAGAAACCCAAACGTTTCTTCGGCGCTGCACGAAACATTGAAAATGGCGGNTCGCTCACCATCATCGCCACTGCCCTGACCGAAACCAGTTCAAAAATGGACGAGGTCATCTTCGAAGAATTCAAGGGAACAGGCAACATGGAGCTNCAGCTCGACCGCAAGCTGTCAAACAAGCGAGTGTTCCCCGCTGTGGACATCATGGCTTCGAGCACGCGACGCGACGACCTGCTTCTGCGCGACGAAACTCTCAACCGCATGTGGATTCTTCGCCGATTCCTTGCCGACCGAAACAGCATCGAGGCCATGGAATTTATCAAGGACCGCATGGAACGCACGTCAAACAACGACGAACTCCTGCGCACCATGGGCGAATGATTTCCCCGGCAATTTATCGCGAACAAACATAAAATTGCGTTTGATTGTTATAATGATAGTCATAACAATCAAACGCAATTATTTTATGGAAACAAATCGTATAAATCCAATTGACGACGTGCGCGTTCAGCTCAACTTCGACGGACGCGAAAAAGATGCCTTTCAGGGTTCAGGCTTCCACTCGATTGAAGAAGCAATTCGCAACGCTTTCGACGCAACAGACGTTGGTCATCTCAACATTGAAGATTACGTGTTCGTGGTGACGAACATGTCGACCGGCACCTCCGGACGCTATCGCATCAATGCCGGAGGCCATGTGACACTGCTTCCGGAATAAGGAGCGGCGGCGCAGTGCGCGAGGATCATTCCTCCAGACCCTGCTTCTTCTTTAGCCGGTTGGCCATGATGATTCGTGCAAAAGATTCCGGCAGCCGGACATTGTAGAGATCCATCGCTTCATCAAAGAGCGGTGCGATTTCTTCATCTTTGAATCCGGCAATGCCGCAGCCGATGCGCGTGACATAGAACGTGTTTTGGTCACATTCGCGGGCAAACTCGATAAACTCATCAACATAAGGTTTGATGGTCTCCACTCCGCCCTGCATGGTGGGGATGGCATAGCTCTGCCCTTGCAGGCCAACGCCCTGCCCCCACACGGCTCCGAATTTCTTCCATGCAATGCAGGCCGCTCCGCCTCCGTGATGACCGGCAAGATTGCTTCCGAACACGAAAACATCATCAGGCTCCAAAGCCGTGATTCTTTCCGGTGTGAACTTCCGCCCTGCCAGCGGGTCTGCTTCAAATTGTTTCTTTTCTTCAGCCATATTCAATATCATTTATAACGCACTGCAAATATAACAAAAATTTGAGCTATCTTTGCAGTCTAATCACAATCCATGCATAGAATATGAGCCTGAATCCTGTCGACATACTCCAAGAGGCCGGAATACGCCCCACGGCTAATCGTCTGCTTGTGCTTCGCTCTCTGCTCAATGCTCGGTCGCCGATGAGCCTGGTGGAGATTGAGACTGAACTCGAAACCGTGGATCGGTCGAGCATTCTGCGTGTGCTTTCCCTCTTCATGGAGCAAGACCTTCTCCACAAGATTGAAGATGGACGCGGCATCGAAAAATATGAGATATGTCATCATACCGGCCACCATCACGAGGGGTCTTTTGACGATATGCACCCCCATTTCTATTGTGAACGCTGTAACCATGTCTATTGCTTCGATCAGCTTAGCATCCCCGAACTGACATTGCCTGCCGAATTTCAAGTTAGAGCAATCAACTTCATGCTCAAGGGCATTTGTCCTAAATGCAGGGAATAGGGAATAGAGAATAGAGTTTAGAGGATAACTAAAATTGTAGGGATGCAACCATGAGATGGGTCGGCTGCTATCCCTACCTGTTCAGGGGCTACAGCCCGGAGAGAATGCGGGCGTTGGCGCGGTCGATGGCCGTGTTGTCGATCGAAGCGAGATAGATGCGCGTGGTCGACTCCGATTCATGACCCAGTCCCAGGCTGATTGTGTTGAGCGGAATCCCTTTTGTGCGGGCTATTGAAGCCCAGCTGTGGCGAGCCACATAGAGTGTCAGTGGGGTGGGGCAGTTCACCATCTTTCCAATCTTTTTCAAATTGAAATTCACGCGAGCGCCGATGCGNCGATAAGCTGTGAATGAATCATGTTCGTTGCCCGAGAGTATCGGTAGCAGATATGGCGACTGCGGATTGCCGGGATATTTATCGANGATTTGCTGCATTCGTTCGGTCCAGCCTATTGTAAGCAGTTGNCCCGTTTTTCTGCGACGATANGTGATGTGACCACCCTTTAAGTCTGTTTTCCGCAGGAATGCCATGTCGACGAAGCTGATGCCGCGAAGCATGAAACTAAGCATAAACAGATCGCGTGCATGGTCCATTGATGGTTTGTGCGAAAGCTCAAGAAGATTAATCCGTCGGATTGTGGCCATCGGAATCGCGCGTTTCACCGTCTTGTCAATTCCGGTGTAGACCCTGCGGAAGGGCTTNCGGTCGGCGCACACATCTTCTTCGACCGCACGATTGTAGGTGGCCCGGATGATGCGCATATAAAACGACACCGTGTTTGGCACGACTCCTCGCCCCNTCAGCCANGCCTCATAGCGAGCCATTGTGGCCCCGTCGAGTTCATCGAGCATCATATCCTTGCCCTGACGCCACTTTTGGAGCGAGCGCAGTGCCGACAGATAGGTTTCTGATGTTCGACGCCGATTGCTTTGTCGTAGTTGGCCTATGATACGGGTCATATAGGCAAACAGAGTGTGTTCGCGACATTGCCGTCGAAACTCCTCGACCACATCACCGGCTGAAAACGACAACCCGCTTTCTTCAAGTTTGTCTGCGATGCGGGCAAGCCGCGCCACATCACATTTTATTCTTTTTTGGAAACTCTGCAACTCTGCTCTGCGTTCCGTAGAGGTGCCGATGGCAGAAATCACATGGTGCGCTTCATCCCATTCTCTTGATTGAAGCCTGATGTCAGTTGAAATGCGACTCGTCGCCCGCAGATGAATCACTTGATAAAACACCGTGCCCAAAACCTCGGTAGCCTCGGGCAAGCGAAATCTCACTTTGATAGAAACCATAAGAAGGAATTTGATTAGTGGTTAAAATAGATAATCGGAAAGTCAACTTTTCCAAACGGAAAGTTACATTACTCATCTCTCACCACTATTATTCAAAGCAAGNTTTTTTGCAAAACAGAAACCCACAGGGTTGCCGGTAAAATCCGGAAAATGTGTTTGGATTGCTTCTCGGAAGAGCGTTTCAACTTCTATTCAGTGGGTTAAAATAGCCACAAAAAAAATTGATTGTCTCACGACAATCAACCTTTGTTAACCTTAAATCTAATACCATGAAAAACACGATGCAAATTTAAGGGTGTTTTTTAAATTCACCAAATGTTTTGATGACAAATGTGCGGTATTTAACATTATTTCACTGAATATTGTCGGTTTTGTAACTGTTTTGCCAACTTTTTGCTCTTTTCTGTATTTTTAGTGGCATTTTGTTTGCAGATTCTACTGAAGTCGACCGGAATGGAAGGAGTGTAAAAAAGGCCCTCTCCTCGACTCACGTCGATGAGAGGGCAGGGGGGGAATAAAATTGGGGATGTAAATGATTATTGCGGATGTCTGCCGCCGGGATGTGCGGCAGACGGGATGAGGTTGCTTAGGTCGCGGGGGGGATTAGTCAATGAGCGAATGGCCGGTCATCTCCTCGGGTTTGGGGAGATCCATAATCTGGAGAATTGTGGGAGCCACGTCAGCGAGTTTGCCGTTCTCAACCTTGACATCCTTTTTGGGAGTCACGTAGACGCAAGGCACCGGGTTGAGCGAGTGGGCAGTGTTGGGAGTGCCGTCGGGGTTGATGGCGTTGTCAGCGTTACCGTGGTCGGCAATGATGATTACTTCATAGCCGGCAGCTTTGGCAGCTTCAACCGTGTTCTTGACACATTCATCAACAGCCTTAACGGCTTTTTCAATGGCTTCATAGACGCCGGTGTGGCCGACCATGTCGCCGTTGGCATAGTTGACAACGATGAAGTCAAATTTTTCAGAACGGATGGCTTCAACGAGTTTGTCGCACACTTCGTAGGCGCTCATTTCAGGCTTGAGATCGTAGGTGGCAACTTTGGGTGAAGCCACGAGGATGCGTTCTTCGCCTTCAAAGGGAGCTTCGCGACCGCCGTTGAAGAAGAATGTCACATGGGCATACTTTTCGGTTTC
Source organism: Bacteroides sp. (assembly GCA_014801655.1). Lineage (GTDB taxonomy): Bacteria > Bacteroidota > Bacteroidia > Bacteroidales > Muribaculaceae > Paramuribaculum. Next base: position 10,927 of record JAAVDT010000056.1, on the reverse strand, counting down.
GGCGATGTGGAGCTGCTTTTTGTTGAGTTTTGAAAGATATTCGCCCAGGGTGTTGTGGACGTTTTCTTTGTCGAAGAGGATGTGAACGCCGGTGAATGATGCATCGTAGGGGGTCATGCAGTAATACTGCAGGTTGGGGATTACGGTCATTCCGGCTTCGGGAATATCGTGCTGAGTGAGGGCCACGGTGAGCTCTTTGGCGCGGTCGTTGCGATAGTTGAAGAAGATAACGGCGTCACCTTCCTTGATAGTGCCGTCAACAGTGGAGTTGTTGATGGGCTTGATGAACTCGTCGGTCACGCCTTCGGCATAAGATTCCTTAACGGCTTCAACCATGTCGGTGGCCTGTTTGCCTTCGCCTTTGACCAGCAGGTCATAGGCTTCCTTGACACGTTCCCAGCGTTTGTCGCGGTCCATTGCATAGTAGCGGCCAATGATTGAAGCAATCTTGCCGGCTGACTTTTCGCAGTGGTTGCGGAGCTGTTCGATGAATCCTGCACCGGAATGGGGGTCGGTGTCACGACCGTCCATGAAGCAGTGGATGTAGACTTTTTCCAGACCATAGTGCTTGGCAATGTCGCAGAGGGCGAAGAGATGATCAAGCGAAGAGTGAACGCCGCCATCAGAAGTCAGGCCCATGAAGTGGATAGCCTTGCCATTGTCGCGGGCATAGGAGAATGCGCTTTTGATTTCGGGGTTTTCGAGAATCGAACCGTCGGCACACGCTTTATTGATTTTCACGAGGTCCTGATAGACCACGCGGCCTGCACCGATGTTGAGGTGACCCACTTCAGAGTTGCCCATCTGACCGTCGGGCAGACCAACATTTTCACCGCTTGCCTGAAGCTGCGAGTGGGGGTAGTTGGCGAGAAGATAGTCCCAATAGGGAGTGGGAGTGTTGAAAATCACGTCACTCTTGGAGTGGTTACCGATTCCCCATCCGTCGAGAATCATCAAAAGTGCTTTAGCCATAGTCTGATATTATATAGTCAGTTGGATTATTCGATTTATTTATGATGCAAATTTACGCATATTTTCGGAAATAAAGCAAATATTTGGGGCGTTTTTGCACTATTTCAGTAATTGAAGTGTGTGTTTTGGCGGAAAGTTAACGATTTATTATTAACTTTGCCGGAAATTAATCATTGTGACATGAAAAGAATTTTTGTTTCGATTATACTTGCGGTCTGCGCCCTCGGCTCTCTGACTTCGCATGCGCAGTTTCGCTATGGCCCCACGGCAGGCATCAATCTGACGAGTCTCAACTTCCGTCAGGATCTGGCCTCGGTTGATAAAAGCGTGGGCTATTCGGCCGGCATCATGGGCGAATTGATGTTTCCCGGCATCGGATTCGGCATTGACATCGGTCTGCGCTACGAACAGCGCGGTGCAACCGTTCATCTCGGCGAATATGAAATGTGGGCCAAGCAGGGTTACGATGCTCCGCGCCTCTATCTCCACTATGCTGAGATTCCAATTCATCTGAAATTTAAGTACACCAATCTCAACGGCTTTGAAGATACGCTGGCCCCCTTTGTGTTTGCAGGTCCTTCGGTCGGTTTCCTCGTTGGCCACAGCAAAGTTGACTGCATGAGCTATCCGGTCGGAGAGCTTGGAGTCGACATGGGTATAGGTGCTGAAATCTGTCGCCACTGGCAGGTGGCTGCCACCTACAACATGGGCATGACCTATGCTCTCAAGGACAAAATCCTGACTAATTATTCGGCCCGCAACTCAACATGGGGTCTTCGGGTGACCTACCTCTTCTAAGCATCAGCTCTCATAAGAAATGAATGCGCAGCCTTCCGGTGACAGGAGGGCTGCGCAATCATTATATATAGGTGTCTGTTATGCTTTGGGGGCAGCNGCGGGAGCTGCGAGNGATTTGAGGTCGCGCCCCGAAGGATTGTTGAACAGTCGGAGGCCAAACTGCGGCGCCATGGCGGCGATGTGTTCAAAGATTTCGCTCTGNACGGCTTCATAGGCGGTCCAGGCAGTGGTGGTGTAGCAATAGATNTGCAGCGGATAGCCCGAAGCGTCGGGAGTCATGATGCGCACNAGAATCTGCTGGTCTTTGGCCACCTCAGGATGTGCCAANAGATATTCACACATGTAGGCNCGGAACAAGCCGAGGTTGGTCTGCAGGGTGCCGTTGACNGTTGCCAGGGCNCCATCGTAGAACTGACCCGAGCTTTTGATTTTGTCGATGAATCCTTTCATGCCTGTCAGTGAGCTGACNGATTCGATGAGTGCGTCGGTGGCCGGTGNCACTGAGTCAACATCAAAAATGACCGATCGCGAGATNAGTCGCCAGCCGCTATCCGACATGCCGCGCCAGTTCTGGAACGAGGTGCTGACGAGGGTGTAGGGGGGNAGGGTGACNATGGTGTTATCCCAGTTCTGCACCTTGACTGCTGTGAGCGACATGTCGATTACGATGCCGTTGGCTATGGTTGAGGGCACCACAATCCAGTCGCCGATGCGGAGCATATCGTTTTGCGAGAGNTGCACTCCCGCAACAAANCCGAGAATCGAGTCTTTGAAAATCAACATCAATGCGGCGGCAAACGCGCCGAGACCGGTGAGCAGGGCAGCAGGCGATTTGTCGAGAATCACNGAGCCNATGACAATGATCGAAATGATCCATACGATGCCTATGCACACGTTGCGAATGCCGGCTATCGGGAGGTTCTTGGTGTTTTCACGTTCNTTATATCGTTCCCAGATGAAGCGGATAATGGTGTTGATGGCCACGGTGATGGTCAGAATGAGATAGATGACCAGTGCAACCCTGAAGATGTGGAGCAANACCGATGATGAATCAAATGCAAAAGGCAACAGGGCGAGAATCACCATGGGGGTGATGATGTGGGAACAGCGGGATAGCACATGATCATGGAGCAACGCCGTAATCATAGGCGTTTTGCGCCACGACACCACCTTGCGTGTGACGGNCAGGATNATCCACCTGACAAGCCAACCGAGCAGCAACGCCACGCCCACGATGGCCGTGACATAAATGATTTCTTCAATGGTTTTATCCTGCTTCAGACCAATNTGGTTGAGCAGATTGCGAATATGGCTCAGCAGCCAGGCAGCCACCTGGTGCGACGGAATAACTTCTGATGGGATGAATGATAGCAGCATATGGCAAAGNAGTTGTTTTTATAGANTTAATATGATGTTGTTTCGATGGTCTTTTCAAGATTTTAACGCCTCCGGTCGGCAAAATGTTTGCTGAAAAGTAGTAACTTTGTCAAACAATACAGACAGAAACGAATGACTGAAAAGAACGAAAACATAGCGGAGCAGNTGGCCAATCCTTTTGGCTCGATAATGTATCTGATGGCGAAGCCTGTTGGCGCTGCGTGCAATCTGCGATGCGACTATTGCTACTATCTTGAGAAAGGCCTGGGGCGTGGNCGTCAGTTGATGGATGATGCNACTCTTGAGGAATTTATTCGCCAATATATTGGTGCGCAGACTGTTGAGGAAGTGGTCTTCACCTGGCATGGTGGCGAGGCTATGCTCCGGCCTGTCGAGTTCTACGAAAAAGTGATTTCACTTCAGCAGCGCTATGCGGCCGGACACAGGATTGTCAACTGCCTTCAGACCAACGGCACACTCATCACCGAGCAATGGTGTCGTTTTCTGCGGCGCAACGACTGGCTGGTGGGGGTGTCGATCGACGGGCCGGAAGATTTTCATGATGAATATCGCCATGCAGCGTCCGACGGCCGCGGCACATTTCAGCGCGTGATGCGCGGCATCAGATTGNTGCAGCGACACGGCGTGGAGTGGAACGCGATGGCTGTTGTCAACGACTANAATGTCGACTATCCCGAGGAGTTCTATGATTTCTTCAAGTCAATCGGNTGCCAATACATTCAGTTTACCCCTATCGTGGAGCGNACACGCGCCGACGGACGTCTTGCAACTGCCGGCGACTCTGCCGNGCTGACTCCTCACTCGGTCACGCCTGAAAAATGGGGCGANTTTCTCTGCCGGGTTTTCGACCGCTGGGTNCGCGAGGATGTGGGCAAGATATTCGTTCAGATTTTTGATGCCACGCTTGCCCGCTGGGTCGGACAGCAACCNGGCGTCTGCACCATGAGCGATGTNTGCGGCCATGCCGGCGTAATCGANTTCAATGGCGANGTCTATTCCTGCGACCACTTTGTGTTTCCCGGCTATAANCTCGGAAACATTCATGAGCGGACGGTGATTGAAATGATGTCAGANCCGCGCCAACATCAGTTTGGTCAGGCCAAACGCGGTTCGCTCCCGCGCCAGTGCNGGGAATGTCGCTTCACGATGATATGCAACGGCGAGTGTCCGAAAAANCGCTTTGCCGTCACCGCCGACGGCGAGCCGGGGCTAAACTATCTCTGCCGGGGCTACCACCGGTTTTTCACTCACGTTGCGCCNGCAATGGATTTCATGGCCGCCGAGCTTGAGGCNGGTCGNGCNCCGGCCCGCATCATGGAGCATTACAGAAAAGAATAACGAAATCGGAGCTTTCAGAGTAGGGGGTTGCCTACAGNGAGAGCTCCGATTTCTATAACGGTAATAGGTTTCTATTATTCAGCGGGGGTGGAATCGAAATCGANATNAAGGTTGCCATTATCATCATCATCGTCGTCGTCCCAGTCATCATCCCAGTCGAAAGAGTCGGCAAANGTGTAAGCCTCCTCCGTGAAGCGGCTCAGCTCNCGGCCCTCGCGCTTGGTGGGGCGGCCCAGACCTTTGCGGCGGTCAATGAATCCNCTGATTTTGACCACTTCAAGCAGGTCGAGTTCGCTCTTGGGAGTGATGTTTTCCATATAGTCCGGAACGAGCTTTGCCCCGAGGCGGTTTTCGGTCAGTGCAAGCACCCGAAACGAATAGGTCACCGGCGGCTTGCGCACCTTCACGATGTCGCCAACCTTTATCATGCGGGCCGGCTTGGCCGGAACGTCNCCGAGCATCACGCGGCCTTTCTTGCAGGCATCCGTGGCGATTGTGCGCGTCTTGAAGATGCGCACGGCCCANAGCCATTTGTCAATGCGTACTTCTGATTTCATGATAGAAACTGTTAGCNGTCGAGGCCGGGCTACTTGTTGTTGAATTGATTCATTGCTGTTGCTGCGCCGGCCAGACAGAATGTGCGGAGNGCGTCGATGGCCACATCGATGCGAGCCGGNAGTTCCTGACGNTGCTCAGGGGTGAACTGACCGAGCACATAGTCAATCTGGCAACCGCGNGGAAAGTCATTGCCGATGCCGAATCGCAAGCGCGGATAAGCATCGGTGCCGAGCATCTGGGCAATGTTTTTCAACCCATTGTGGCCGGCGTCAGATCCGCGCATCTTCAGGCGGATGGCGCCGAACGGAAGCGCGAGATCGTCGACCAACACGAGGATGTGGTCAATGTCGATTCCTTCCTTTTCTTTCCAGTAGCGCACGGCATTGCCGGAAAGATTCATGTAGGTAGAGGGCTTAAGCAACACGAGCTGGCGGTTTTTCAGTCGCATGCGGGCAACATCGCCATAGCGTTCGGTCGTAAAAGAGATATTGGATGCCGCAGCAAGGGCATCCAATATCATAAAACCGATGTTGTGGCGAGTATTGGCATATTCGCTGCCAATGTTTCCAAGCCCAACAATCAAATATTTCATAGAGAGTGTCTATTCGATTACTTGCCTGCGGCAGCAGCAGCGGCGGCACCACGAGCGGCGCGAGTGAGCTGAACGGCGCAAACAACGGCGTTCTTGGCGTTCATCAGTTNGAGNCCTTCGAAGTGGAGGTCGCCGATCTGGAGAGTTTTGCCGAGGCCGAGGTGGTCAACGTTGATAACAACGCGTTCGGGAATGTTAGTGTAAGGAGCTTTAACGCGGATTTTCTTCATNGAGAGAGTCAGCTTACCACCGGCTTTCACACCTTCGGCGTGGCCTTCGAGCTTCACGGGCACTTCGATAGCAACGGGTTTGTCTTCCGATACTTCGAGAAGGTCCATGTGGAGGATAGTGTCTTTAACGGGGTGGAACTGAATGTCTTTGAGCACAGCCATGCGCTTTTCGCCATGAACGTCGAGTTCGATAGCGAAGATATCGGGAGTGTAAACGAGTTTGCGAACAGAGTCAGCAGTTACNGTCAGGTCAGTAGTGATGAGGCCTTTACCNTTGCCGATTTCAATCACCTTTTCGCCGTCGCGGAGTTTGCCTTCGTAGGGAAGAGTGATGATAGCGCCACCGTTGAGAACCACGGGGATTTTGTTTTCTTTGCGGAGAGCCTTAGCGGCCTTCTTGCCGAGGTCAGTGCGGGGTTCGGCAGCGAGTTGGAATGTCTTCATTTCTTTGAAATTAAATGTGTTACTAAAAATTAAGATTGCTTCTTAATTTCCCATCACACGCAGTGATGCTAAAAAGCGACTGCAAAGTTAGCAATTTCCNCCCAACTTTCCAAATNCCCCACCAACAAATATTTACAAATCAGCANAATTCGCGGATTCGCGGNTCTNCNGNGGGATTATTTGGGGGNTNGGGANTGGAGGTGGAGGGTGATGAGGGTGCGGTTGCAGTCTTGNTGGAGGTCGGGGCGGAGGATGGCGGCTTGGGTGGGNTCGGCGAGGTTGAGGTCGGCGTAGCGGTCTTCGTCGGCNGTNAATTCNGTGACTGTGCGCACGGGTTCGGGATTGGTGAAGCGNGGCGATGAGGTCAGGGGTGAGCTGCCGTTTGTNCCGCTGTTGTCGGNGCCGGCGGTGGGNCTGTCAATGGTGAGGCCGGACTCGCCGCGGGCATATTGCTCGGGNTTGAAGCGGTAGAGGGGCCAGTAGCCGGACTCTACGGCGCGACGCTGCTCCACAATCGAGTGACCCAACCCGGGCTGGATGCCGTGCATCAGGCAGGGGCAGTAGGCAATCACGATGGCCGGGCCGGGATAGCGTTCGGCTTCCATGATTGCGTCGATGGCTTGCTGATAGTTGGCNCCGAGGGCTATCGAGGCCACATAGACGTTGCCATAGGTCATCATCATGCGGCCGAGCTCTTTCTTGGCCACACGTTTGCCGTCGGGGGCATATTTGGCCACNGCGCTGCGGGGTGTGGCTTTCGACATCTGACCGCCGGTGTTGGAATAACATTCGGTGTCCATGACAAGCACTTTGATTGGCTCGCCGGAGGCAAGCACATGGTCGAGGCCGGCGAAACCGATATCGTAGGCCCAGCCGTCGCCGCCGATGGCCCAAACGCTTTTGCGGGCAAACTGGTCGGCTTCGCGGAGCAGGGCAGCGCAGGCGGCCGACTGATCTTTGACGCCGGCAAGGATTGCGCTCAGGGAGCGACCGGTCTGCTGCGACATTTCGGGGTCATCTTTTGTNGCGAGCCATGCTTCGAGNGCTTCCTTGACATANGGCGGNGTCGCTGCATCTTCGGCAAGTGCTTTGGCTTGCTGAGCCACGCGGCGACGCTGATGATCAACGGCNATCAACATACCGTAGCCATATTCGCCATTNTCCTCAAAGAGCGAGTTGCCCCAGNCCGGACCGCGTCCGCTGCCGTCGACGGTGCAATAGGCATTCGAGGGGAAGTTGGCTCCCCAGATTGAGCTGCATCCGGTGGCGTTGGCAATGATCAGCCGTTCGCCGAAAAGCTGAGTGAGCAGTTTGACGTAAGGTGTTTCGCCACATCCGGCGCATGCTCCGGAGAATTGCANNCCNGGTTTGTGCATCTGGGAGCCTTTTACTGTGGGGCGGGGGAGGAATCCGGTTTTCGGAGTCACGTTTTCAAAGGCCCATTGAGCCANGGCNGCTTCGCTGTCGGAGACTTCGGCAATCGGTGTCATGGTCAGCGCATGGCCGGGGCAGATTATCGAGCAGGAGGAGCAGCCGAGGCAGTCGTCGGTNAAATTCTGTATGCGGAACCGATAGCCGTCGGGCATGCCGTAGGCAGGTTTGGTGACAAATCCGGAGGGAGCGGAGGCTGCTTCTTCGGGCGACAGGACGAAGGGTCGGATGGCAGCATGNGGNCACACCAATGAGCACTCCGTACATTCCACACATTTTTCGGCATCCCACACCGGCACTCGGGTGGCTATGCGGCGATGCTCGTANGCCGTGGTGCCCATCGGCATGACCCCGTCGGGGGNGAGANCCGACACCGGTATGCTGTCGCCGCGTCCTTCGATGCAGGGATTGTGGATTGTGCGGATAAATTTTTCCACTGCGGCATCGGGGTAGCTGACTTTCGCTTCGGNGGCCGATTGNGGGGTGTCGTCCCATCCGGCGAGGGTGGTGTAGTCGATTTTTGTCAGAGCGTCGAGGGTCATGTCGACGGCTTTGAGGTTGCGTTCAACCACCGTGCCCACTTCATGGCGATAGTTAGCNGCNATGGAGCTTTTGAATTCNGAAATGGCATCGGAGAAGTCAACGAGCTTGCTCAGCGAGAGCCAGACGGTGTCCATGATGGTGTTGATTCTCGGTCCCAGACCACATTGTGCGGCAATCTTGTCGGCATCTATATTATATAAGGTGAGTTTCTTGGCAGATATGGCCCGGCGCATTTCGGCGGGCAGCTTTGCGGCAAGTTGCTGAGGCGACCAGGGGGANTTGAGCACGAACACACCTCCCTGACGGCATTTGTCNACCATGTCGAAGCGATAGACATAGGAGGTCTTGTGGCATCCGACATAGTCGGCATCGCTGATTTCGTAGGCCGACGTGATTGGCTCGCGACCTATNCGCAGCTGCGAAATGGTGTANCCGCCCGACTTCTTGGCAGAGTAGTTGAAATAGGCCTGCGCATATANGCCGGGAGTGTTGCCGAGCATTGTTGCAAGCATCTTGGTGCCTCCCACGGTGCCNTCGTTGCCAATGCCGTAGAAGATAGTCTGATAGGTCGACTTGGCAACACTGGTTTCCACCGTGTCGGCCACGTCGAGCGACAGGCGGGTNACATCNTCGTTGATGCCAACGGTGAAAGGATTCTTCGGTTCATCCTTGGCCATTTCATCGAATATTGNCTTGACCATCGAGGGGTTGAACTCCTTGCTCGACAAGCCATAGCGGCCGCCAATGACACGCACTTCGCTCCGCCGNGCAGAGTTGTAGAGCGCAGTCATCACATCCTGACATAGCGGCTCATGTTGTGCGCCCGGCTCTTTTGTGCGGTCGAGCACGGCAACCGTGTGCACGCTCTCGGGCAGGGCGGCGAGGAATTGTTCGGTNGGGAAGGGGCGATAGAGGCGAATGGTGATGACGCCGACNTTATAGCCCCCGTCTCCGGCATTNAGAAAGTCGGCNGTTTCTTTTGCCACCTCGGCTGCCGAGCCGATGACCACAATCACACGGTCGGCATCCGGAGCNCCGGAATAATCAACGAGATGATACTGACGTCCGGTCACCGAAGCAATCTTATCCATAGCTGCCTGCACAATCGCCGGGAAGCTATCATAGTGGCTGTTGGCGGCTTCGCGGTTCTGAAAATAGACGTCGGGATCCTGAGCCGACCCGCGCAGGTCGGGGTGNTCGGGATTCATGGCGCGTCGACGGAATGAGTTGACCTTCTCCCAATCAACGAGCGGACGCAGCGACTCATAGTCAATCACATCAATCGTGTCGAGTTCCGACGANGTGCGCCATCCGTCAAAGAAATGCAACACAGGCAGCGAACCCTCGATGGCAGCAAGATGGGCCACGGCACCGAGATCCATCGTCTCCTGCACCGATGCCGAGGCGAGCATCGTGAACCCCGTGGCGCGACAGGCCATAACATCNTGATGGTCACCGAAAATNGACANNGCATGAGTGGCGAGTGAACGACACCCGACGTGAAATACCACCGGCAGCAATTCACCGGCGATTTTATACATGTTGGGAATCATCAGCATCAATCCCTGCGAAGCGGTGAACGTGGTGGCCAATGCACCTGCTGCGGCCGCACCGTGAACGGCACCCGCCGCACCCAGCTCGCTCTCCATTTCGCGCACCTCAAGAGCCTGACCCATGAGATTGCGCCTCCCATCAAGCCCCCACTTCATGGCCGTGTCGCCCATGGCGGCAATGGGAGTGATAGGATAAACCGTTGCAACATCGCTAAGGGCGAAGGCAACATGAGCCGCTGCCGTACAGCCATCTAAAATCTGCTTTTTCATCAGAATCGGGGGGGATAATTAGGTGAATCGAATATGCAGATAAAACACCGCACCCAATCCTAAAGTTTCAAATCCCCCCCTAAGAAACTGTTTAAATTTATGTCAAGAAGATTATTATTAGCACATAAATTTTAACGGTGAAGTCGTATTGACTTATTTTAAACATACAAAATACAATAAGGAGTGTTAGGTGTAATGGGAAAAGACATACCTAAACACTCCTTTAATTGATAGAACTCATAGATAAAGACACCATAAGAATGGAAATTTAATAGAATGAGTTAATTTTGCAACGAAATAGCAACTCAACTTTGCGTGATAAGAAAATTCTTGCTATATTTGCACCGTTATTGGCGTAGTGGCTTCGGCCGTTATCTAATGACAAGACATATATAGGAAGGTTTTCTCTTCCTCTGACATACGCAAATCACCACCTTGCAGAATTAACAAGTCAGAGATTGCCGAAAATGCTTCTCACGTGCCTGCATATCCGTCAAACACGATATCCAGCATGGTGAGTTGCTATTTCGTGTTATCTGCTTGTTAAGCCTTGTGGTGAGGCCGCGTATGAAGATGACGTTGAAAGTGGCTCACCTTTTTTATGTGCCTTTGTAAACCAATTACTCACCACACCCGAAAGAGCCATAAGGTGTAATAAGACCTGCGCCTATGGCATTAGTCAATGTTATCAAGTGGGAAGCGAACACTGGCGAACTGGTTCATAAATTCCCTATAGAAGACCTAAAAGTTGGGTCTCAGTTGGTTGTATATCCAAGTCAGACGGCATTCTTTGTTAAGGG
>JAAVDT010000055.1 GCA_014801655.1 Bacteroides sp. | reverse complement strand
TTCGAGTCTGGAGGTGACTGATAATAATTCATCACTCCTCATTACCACTCCCTTCATTATCTCAGATGCCGCCAAAGACTTCGCCTGCCAAGTTTCAACATCTGCGAGATACTTTTCTGCATCAGTATGTTTCTGTGAGTATATCTTCCCGGCAACTATTCCAACAGAAGCAAGAGCAAATATCCCGGTGGCTGCCCAAGTAATGCCTGCTAAAACAGTTGTACCCGCAGCAACACCACCACCTCCAGCAGCGACTGAACCTCCGCCAAGCCATGCGAGAGTGGCCTGACGCGCAGCAGCTCCAGACAACTGGCTTATGGCAGTGCCGGTGCTTGCTGAACAGAGAGCTGCAACTGATGCATTGACTGCGGCCGGGACGCCCGCTAAAGCAGCCGCTGCAATACTACCTCCGGCTGTGGCTGTTGCAAGTAAATTGGAACCATTCATTTCCACGCTTTCAAGTTCCTTGAAGTCAGATTCACCCAAAGAGAGAGAGGATGATAGTTCATATACTTTCTCCTTGACGGAGTTATTAAGTGATTCGACAATTTTTATGAAGCGCCCAACAGTAGTTTTTAGCATCTCACAACGAGCGCGCCCAAATGTCTCCAATCGTGTATTGGCAAGAAAACGCACCTGCTCTATTTGTCGGGTGGTTTCTTCCATGATTTTATCTGCTTTCTCTTTCTTTTCATTTGCAGCTTTCCGATTTTCGTAGGCCGTAACACCGGATACAAGTTTTCCCATATCCTTAGCATAGTTGCCAACGTCCTCCATCGTGAGATTCTCTACATTGGTCTTTATTTCCGATGCCTTAGTTGAGACAAAATCAGATGTGTTGGAAATAGCTTTTGATCCGACATCCATTGCCGAATCAACCAATTCTCCAATTGTTTTTTCTTTTATGGATTTAGCCACATCATCATATGTCTTGGAAGCTGCCGCTGCAGTTTCCTTTGCTTTCTTTGCTATATTGTCAAGAAGTCCCATATCAATCTATATTACAAAGTAATGAATTCTATGAGTTTATCAATCCATTTTATTACGGAGGCGCGAGCTTTGTCATTGGATGGGAGTTGGGAGAGGAGGGTTCCTTCTTTTACACCATAGTTGTTGATTGGGAGTTCGCGCCACCATGTGCCGTATCGGCGTGAGCCTTTGAAGTTATCTTTGAGTGTTTGGGAGAAATCACTGTCACCCTCTTTTGTCGCTTCTACAACGTATTTACCTTTCTTACGATATACTGAGATTTTTACNGGTGAATCTTTGGAAGAAAGAGCGAATGAATCANTTCCATTNTCTAATNTCCAACCCATTGAAGCAAGTTCNTTGATTTTAGAGTCCCACGCTTGGATNTTAGAATTACTAACTGCTTCTTCATCTTCTTTTTGTTCCGCCTCTGCATCTTTCTCCTTTTGCTCCTCTGTAGGTTCAACCTGACTTCCGGCTATTGCATCAATAAATGCATCAAGGTTAATTGCATTATTATCAGCAGTNCATAAGGGATAAAGTTCATTGCGGAAAATGCCACTGATTCGGTTAAGAGCTTTTATCAACTTTGAAATCTCGGTCTTATCTCCATTACCGGTGGTAGANCTGATTATCTCAATAACATTATCAATAAATGATTGCACAACNCCCGGGGCNGCATGCATTTGTATGGCCATTGTGTGAAAAATCAAAGCCTTCTTATTTTCTTCAGAATTTTCTTTCACATAGTTGGACAATGCCAAAAGAAAGTTATTATATGTGGATAGTTTTTCTATAAAAATAGTTGAATCTCNATGCTCNTTACTTTCTATATCATNTTGTGATTCCACGAGTTGCCGTTGAAGATCCTGTTGCAGCTTTGTCTGCTTCTCTACCAATTCAGCTTGCAGTTTGATCTGCTTTTCATCCAATTCAGCTTGTTGTGCCGATTGTCCTTTCAATAGTATGAAGGATGCAAAAACGGTCATAATCACTCCCAAAACNGCTCCGANAATTGTANCTGGGAGATCCTGACTATCAACCACAGCGACAGTCACCATTACAATAGATAGAATTGCTATACAGAATGCTATCCACCATATTTTGGAAAACAATGGCTTAGATTCTTGTGCCATAAATCGTTCGGTGCCTCCGGACTCCCCTCATTGGCATTAGGTTATATATAAAAAAAGAGCGTGAGAGTCGGTATCTGTTGCTCGTTCTGATTCTTGAGGCTGTGGCATTTGCCCTTCTAACTNGAACGAGCAACGCTGAGCCTCACGCCGTATGGATATATGGAGCGCCTTGATGATGCCTTTTTTNGCATCACGGCACGCACTCACGTTGGTATATACCATACCCGAAAGGCGTCTATCGTTGCTTCATCTCTGAGTTAGAATATTGAAATTGCCACATTTCAAGAGTCCAGAGACAAGAGTTGATAAACGCTCTTATAACATGTCTGCACAAAGCCTTTCAGTCCCTAACCGGGACTTTGCAAGCTATATGCCGACGCAAAGATACTAATTTTTTTCATTTTTTCAATATACGCACTTATTATTCGGGGTATCTGACATTCGTTAAATAGCAAATCCGCAGCAAAGTTAATATGATTTACCGATTGCTGCAATTCCATTTTGTTCCAATGGTTTTAACATTGACGGCGGGGAGTTAAGATGCTTAGCGCAGGGGACGGCGGTAGCGGCCGGCGGCGAGGGCGATTTGGCCGGTGGCGAGGCTGTGGGCAATGGCTCGCTGCATGGAGGCGGCAACGTTGTCGCCCATGCGCGAGAAGCCGAAGATGCGTGCGGCTTCGCGGGGCAGCGCTTCTTCCTCGATGCCTCCCTGATCGTCAAGCAGGCGGCAGATGGCTGCGGCCACCTCCTCGGGAGCAATATCCAGGGCTTCGCGCGACGACTGAGGGCGATAGCGGTCGTAGAGCTCCGGCGTTTGGTCATGGCGCCAATAGAAGATGGCGTCGGCGGGGCCCGACGCTGTGGGCTGCAGGTCGGAAATCAGATGGTCGAGGTGTTGGGCTATGCGTGTGCCCATTCGGGAGATGCCGAATGAATTGATAATCTTTCGGCAAAGCAATGACCGGCTGATGGGGGCTTCGGCGGAGATGACGGCGGAGATGCGTTGACGTATATTGTCGGCGTGGTGAGAGGCGAGGAACTCATCGGCCGAAAGTCGCTCCTGCGGCAAGTGGGCTTCCACGTATGGCTCGGCCGCGCTGTCGGGTTCAGGCTCAGCCGTATCAGGAGTGGGAGCGGGCGCAGATTGGTCATGTTCAGGCTCGGACTGGTCGGCGGGAGGCGCCACGGGGGGCTCGGGGGAAGTGGTGCGCTCGGTGCGAGCCTTTTCTATGGCTGCGACAATGTTTTCGATTACGCGCCGGCGGTTTTCCCAAAGGTCAAGCGACCAGATGCGGAAGATGCGCCATCCGAGCAGGCAGAGGACGGAGGGCTGGGTGATGTTTCTGTCGGCCGACGTGCGCGCCGAGAGGTAATTCTCGCCGTCGAGCAGCAGCCCGAGCAGATAGCGGTCGGGGTTCGCGGGGTCGACGATGCCAATGTCGATGCGATAGCCCGAACAGCCAATGTTGGTGCGCACGCGGTGGCCCATTGCGGAAAGTTCATCGGCCAGAGAGCGGATGAGTGCATCGGCCTCATTGCCGCCGGAGGCCGCAGGCGCGGCAAGCACTCCCCTGCCCTTTTCGGCATAGTCGAGAAATGCTTTGAGTCCGGCCACGCCCTCGGCGGAAGTGCGGTTGAGGTCGATCTGGTCGGCGCGCAGCGAGGAGAACACTTTCATTTCATAGCGCGCTCTCGACACCGCAACGTTCAGTCGCCGCCATCCGCCGTCGCGGTTGAGCGGACCGAAATTGAGAGCAATGCGTCCCTCCTTGTCGGGACCGAAGCCGATGGAGAAGAGGATGACGTCGCGTTCGTCGCCCTGCACATTTTCGAGGTTTTTGACAAACACCGGCTCCTCCGATTCGAGGGCAAGGGCTTCGAGCTCGGGATATTGGCGGAGCATATCGGTCAGCAGGTCTTCGATGAGCGACTGCTGATTGGTGTTGAANGTGACGACTCCGATGCTGCGGTCGCGGCGTGAGGGGTCGGACAGGCGGCTGCGAATCTCTTCGACCACGGCCTCTGCCTCGGCGCGGTTTTGGCGCGAGCGGCCACGGTCGTAGCGGCCCTCGACATATTGCCAGCCGACACGGGTCACCAGGTCGTCGGGCGACGGGAAGGTGAGCAGTTTGTTGTCGTAATAGTTGGCATTGCTGAAGGCAATGAGGCTTTCGTGCTTGCTTCGATAGTGCCAGAGCAGATGGCGCGATGGGAGCGACAGAGCAAGGCAGTCGTCGAGAATTGACTCGAGGTCTTCCTTGTCGGCATTGCTTTCGTCGAAAGTGTTGGTGGAGAAGAAATTGGTGGGCGGCATCTGTTTCGGGTCGCCGACCACTATTACGTTGCGACCGCGGGCAATGGCGCCGACGGCTTCACTCGTGGGCATCTGCGACGCCTCATCGAAAATCACCAGGTCGAAAGGAGTCCGCGCCGGGTCGAGATATTGCGCCACCGAAATGGGGCTCATCAGCATGCAGGGACAGATTCGCCCGAGCAGGTCGGGAATCTGGTCAAACAGTTTTCTGATGGATGTGCCCCGGGCACCATTGGCAATGTTGCGCTGCAGGATGCCCACCTCCGAGCTCATCGACGCCTCCTTCTGAAAAGCGGGNAGCGTGGAGGCAAGGCGCGCATACAGTTCGTCGCGGGTCAACTTCCGGAGCTTTGCGCTCATCTCCTTCAGTCGCTCAATTTTCTTTTCAAACAAAAGGCCGTGGAAGGTCGACAGCTGCGGCTCGCGGTCGAGAATCAGGTTGGCATAGGAGCGATAGAAGCTCTTGCTGAAAGCCTTCGTCACATCGGCCGNGGCGATGTCGCCGCTCTCAACGGCCTCAACAAACTCCGTCAAGCCGAGCTCAGCCACTTTGGCGCGCTGCTGATTATATGCCGCCCGGTCATGGAGCATCGGCAGATTTTTCAGCCAGCGGTCGGCCGACCCGGCGAGCCACTGATAGCGGCCACCCTCGGGCGATTCCGGCAGGTCGACACACAGCATTTCAACCACTTCGGCAATCTGACATTCCGCCTCGCGGCAACATTGGCCATAGGCCTTCAGAGCGTCGCCGCAGCTATCGCGNAATTCTTCAACACCGGGTTCGAGCCGATAGCTAAGTTTCTTTAATAAGGTGTGGGCATCCGACGGCTCTTGCGCCAGACGACGCACAAGCCGACCCACAAGCTCTGCCTGATCGGCAGCCTCGGCAATCATCGCCCAATCGGCGCTGTCGACATTCCATCGCGGTCCGCCGTCGGCGGCAACCGCCCCCAACAGCGTCTCGACCCGCGACTGCTTTGACTGATAGAGCTCAACGCGGTCGAGCAGCGAGGCAACGATTTCGGCATCAGGNTTCCGGCCCGTGCGGGAGAATCTTTTCAGCTGCGAGCGCACGGCGTTTTGNCCCAGCGTACGCGGCAGCCACCACTTTCCAAGACTCTCCGACCATTTAGCTTTCAGCGCGCCGACATCGGCAAGCAAAAGAGAGTCGAGATAATCGGCTGAGAGCTCATCGCGCAGGGCGTTGCGCTCATTTCCGACATTGACGGCTTCGCGAATGTTGTCAAACATCTCCTTGCGTCTGACATTTTCAATCAGTTGCCAGGGCAATGACTTGGCTTGCAGGAGCGTATGCGTCAGTTCGAGCAGTGCATCGGCTTGCTTGGGAGTCAGCGTCAGGAGTTCGATGCCGAAAATCGATTCAAGTGCTGCGGTCAGCTTTGTCAGCTCCTTGAGCCGCGCCGTCAGATCGGTCAACATCCGGGCTGCCCGGTCAGTCTCGCGAGCTGAGTAAGATGTCAGTTTCAAATCGGCCAGNGGATTGTCGGCCAGCGGACTGCAGATGGTGCAGATGGTCTGAAAATCATCGATTGCACCCTCCATTTCGGCCAAAGTCCGGGAAGTGGCGGCATCTAATGTTGACGGTGCGAGCGCAACGGTCGGCCCGTCATAGGGAATGCCCGAATAGCGTGACACACAGTCATAGAGCGACAAGCCGGCGGGATGGAGGCGATGGAGCGCGTCGACATAGCCGTTGAGCTCGCGGCGGAGCTGATTGATTTGGTCGGCCTGCAGGGCAAACTCCTCGCCCGACTTGCGGCGGACCACTTCCGTGGTGCGCTTGAGCTGCGCCATGACGTTGGCCTTCTTCGTCTTGTTTGAATGGAGTTCGAGGCAGAAGGGAGCCAGTCCGATTGCCTCCAGTCGGCGTTGCACCACCTGAAGCGCGGCCATCTTCTCGGCCACGAACAGCACACGGCGCCCGCGATAGAGCGCATTGGCAATTATGTTGGTGATGGTCTGCGACTTGCCGGTGCCCGGAGGGCCGTGGAGAATAAAGCTGCGGCCGTCGGTCGACGCACCGATGGCTTCGAGTTGCGACGAATCGGCTCCGATGGGCAGGGCAATCTCCCCGGCCGGAAATCGCCGGTCGAGGTCGGCAGAGGCGGCAGCGTCATCGTCAGGCTCGCTCCACTCCATTTTTCCCGACATGAGCGAGGCCACTATCTTGTTGCGACACAGCTTGTCGGCATTGTTGTGGATATCATTCCACATGATGAATTTACTGAATGAGAAGTTGCCCACGAAAGCCTGCTCCTCGACATCCCAGCCCGGTCGCGACATGACGGCGCGACGCACGATATTGAATATCTTCTGAACATCGACCCCGCTCTCGTCGCGCGGCAGCGTGTCGAGGCCGCCGATGGTGATTCCGAAATACTGACGCAGCATCTCCAGCAGCGTCACGTTGATGATGGCATCTTCGTCGCGCGAGCGGATGATGTAGCTCTTTGAAGCCACTTTTCTGACTATCTCCACCGGCAGAAGAATTATCGGCGCGAACCTCGGGCGGGTGCTCTGCGCGGTTTCAAACCATTTCAGCAGACCCAGGGCGAGAAAGAGCGTGTTGGCACCGTTTTCTTCCAGCGCCACTCTCGACGACCGGTAGAGATGACCCAGCGCGCCGTGAATCTCATCTTCTTTAAGATAGGTGCGCAGACGGCCATGGTCAAACTCCGACGCCACGAGTTCCATCATCGGATGCGACCCATTGATTTGCTCATATATTCCGGCATCCATCAGCGGATTGTCCCAGTCGGTCGGACGGCTGAGAATCTTAAATTCCCGGCCGTCGGCCAGCGCATCTTCAAGTTCGTTGAGCCTGACGGAGATGAGCTGAATGACACTTTTCGACATGCGCATATTGAGCAGATTGTTGCGCAGCGAAAGGTCGAGCAGCTTGCGCTCCCAGAGGCTCTGTTTGCCGATTTCTATGTGGCTGACGTCGGTCACGATTTCAGTGGCCGAGAGTGCGGTCGGGGCTGATACATCTCTGTCGGCGGGCGTCTCCTCGGAGATTTCAAAAATGCCGTCGCGCGCAACNCTGCGGGGCAGCGGCCTGATCTGAGCCAGGCGCGCTCTGACCACATCGATAAACATCTCAAAGTGCTCCACATCGCGAAGCCGCTCGGCTGCATTGGCAGCAGCCGCGTCAAACGACACATTGCTGCCGGCATTCATGCAGGTGGTCTCCACCACCAGAATCTCATTGATGCCGTCGGCCACGCGCTTCGACAGCAGCGACGCATCGTCGTTAACGCTGTCGGCAAACGTGTCAGACACGAGCCATGCTCCCGCAAAGGCGTGACCTTCAACCAATACCAGAATCGGATGCAGCCCCACGGATTCAAGACATCCCGCNTAGAGCAGCGTCATCTCCAGACATGTGCCCAATCCGCCGCCAAGCATCTCCTCATAGAGCCTGATTCTCTGCCCCATAGCCTCGAAGCTCGCGGGCGGAACGCAATAGGCTATCTGGCGCTCGGCAATGGCTTCATAGATGGCGGCCATCTGCTTCTTGACCATGTCGGGGTCGCGCGACTGATAGGCGTTGAGCGACGGCGACCCGGTCCAGCGCTCCAGAATCTCTGATGCGCGTTTGACAATCGGCACAATCTCGGGCTGATTCGGCGTCACGAAGGCAGCAAGCATCTCGGGCAAAATACCGGAGCCGCTCCACTGGTCAAATGCCAGCAGAGCAATGGGATGGCGCTGCGCCTCCAGCTCCTCCTCTCCGCAGAGCAGCCTGACGATTATCGATCCGTCGACACGCTCGGTGAGATTTGACATATAGGAGGTCGACACATCAATCTTGACCGGTGTCAGCTTCCGCTCCTCGCCCGCAGGGAGGGTGTCAACGACTATAGTTGCCTGCTCGGCAAACGCCGGGTCGGAGTCAATCACTATCCGCAGATTTTCCACAGCCTCCTCTCCCTCGTTGGTCAGCGTGATGCTTCTGACCACGGGCACATGGTTCTGCTGCATTGAAAAATTGACAACCGGAAAGTATTCCACCAACATGACGATATTCTTTGACATAAGCAAGTGCATAATTTTTCCGCTAAATTAATAAATTTTCACCTTAAAACCATTAATCATGGCAAGGCAAATCCGATTTTCCAACGTTAATAAAAAGTTAAAAATTTAACCTTAAGAACTTCTATTTAAACCTAATTTCGTTAATAAATCATAAATCATCAGTGTGTCGCCTATTTTTACACATCATGCAATAATATTCCTATCNTATTGATTTATAGTAGTTTACCCCCCCCCATTTGTTAAACTCGATTCATCCATTTCATCCATATGCACTTTTTATTCAACCCATGGCATTAACACATTGCACATNTCGGAATATTTGAGTAATTTTGCATCTGATTTTGGAACAACAGTGGATTAAAACAACATAAACGAACCTCGATATAGACCCGAACTATTAGTCCGGAAAAGGCAAGAAGAGCAACACACACTTCAGCAGCCTTTCCCGATTGTAACGAAAAAAAGAAAACTCCACTTAAACCTCCGAGAACCTGACCGGCAGAGGCCGATCAGCTTACGAAATTTGTCAGTCAACAGTTTTTATCATTATCACTAAATGAAAAAGCGATCTACTCTATTTTGCGGATTCTCTCCGCGCCTGATCTTCGCCCTCGTTGCCCTGATTGCCTCACTCGGCATCGCCCGCGCGCAAAGCGAAGTAAATCTTAAGACAAACCTTCTTTACGATGCAACAGCCACCGTAAACCTCGGCGTCGAAATGCCCATCGCCAAGAAATGGTCACTCGAACTGTCGGGCAACGTCAACGCCTGGAAAATCGACGACCACCTCTGGAAACACTGGTTGGCTCAGCCCGAGGCCCGCTACTGGTTCTGCGACCGATTCAGCGGCCACTTCCTCGGAATGCATCTCCTCGGAGGTCAGTACAACCTCGGCAATCTCAAAGGACTCCCCGACTTCCTCGGAACCGAATTCAGCGAGCTCGAATCGACCCGCGTTCAGGGCTGGTTTGCCGGCGCAGGTATCGCCTACGGCTACACCTGGATCATGTCGAAACACTGGAGCATGGAAGCTGAAGTGGGCATCGGCTATGCCTACACCCGCTACGACCGCTACCCCTGCGCACAGTGCGGCTCCAAAATCGAGAACGACAAATCCCACAACTACTTTGGCCCCACAAAACTCGCGCTGAATCTGATCTATGTTTTCTAACCTTAGTAACATCGCAACAATGACAACTATACAGAAGACTCTCATGATTGCTGCCATGGCTGTGGCCGGCGCATCTTCGGCCGCTTTCGCCGCCAATCCCGCCGTCACTCCGCTGCAGGTCAGCAACATCAACATTGAGCAAAACGAATCGACGCTGAGCGTTAGCATGGATCTCGACCCCGCAGGCCTCAACCTCGCTTCGTCGCGCGAAATCATTGCCTACCCCGTCATCTCCGACTCCCTCGGCAACAGCGTTTCGCTCCCCGCAATCTACTATGCCGGCCGCTCGCGCTACTATCTCCACCTCCGCGAAAAAGATGTCAAGAAACCCGACACTCTGGTGCGCGCAACCAAAGCATCGGCCATCAACTATTCTGCCTCCGTGGCCTATCAGCCCTGGATGCAGCTCTCAAATCTCAACATGGCCTACGACCTGCGCGGCTGCTCCTGCTCCGAGCTCGAACATGCCGACATCCCCGTGCTGGAGCTCGACCTCACTCCGCTGTCGTTCACTCCCTCGTTTGTGACCGTGGCACCTCTGGCCTCAGGCGTCAAGACCCGCGAACTCAAAGGCTCCGCCTATGTTGACTTCCCCGTCAACCGCACCGAGCTCTACCCCGACTATCGCCGCAACCCCGAAGAACTCGCCCGCATCCGTGAGTCAATCGACCTCGTGCGCAACGACCCCGATGCCACCATCACTTCAATCTTCATCAAAGGCTACGCATCGCCCGAAGGTCCCTATAATAATAATGTGCGACTCGCAAAAGGCCGCACACAGACCCTCTGCGACTACGTTCAGGGACTCTATGCCTTCAACCCCTCAATCATGAAATCTGACTGGGAAGCTGAAGACTGGGCCGGACTCCGCAAATATGTGGAAAACTCCGACTTCCCCCGTCGCGACGCAATGCTCAGCCTGATCGACTCCAACCTCGCTCCCGACGCCAAAGACAATAAGCTGAAAAGTGATTTCCCCACCGAGTATGCCTATCTGCTCAAAAACGTCTATCCCGCGCTGCGCCACTCCGACTACACGGTTGAATATGTGGTTCGCTCATTCTCCGACGTCAACGAAATCGCTCAGATTCTGAAAACGAGCCCCAACAAGCTCTCTCTCAACGAGCTGATGCTTCTGGCCAAATCGCTCGACCCGCAGTCGGATGAATATGCCGATGTGTTCGACACAGCCGTGGTCATGTTCCCCAACGATCCGGTGGCCAATCTCAACGCAGCCGTAATCAACATGCGTCGCGGCTATCTCGATAAGGCTCAGAACTATCTCTCGCGTGCCGACGGCTCAAACGAAGCCATCTATGCCCGCGGCATTCTCCAGGGTCTGCAGGGCAACTATGCCGATGCCGTGGCCACACTTCAGCCCATCGCGCAGATCATGCCCGAGGCTGCCGACGCTATGGCCCAGATTCAGAAAATCATGAACAGCCCGCTGAAATAANCTCTGAAATTCTTCATCACGAAACATATAGTAAATAACTTTTAATAATCAATCTATCATCAACAATGAAAATCAAGTCTCTTTATGCAGGCGTATTTGCCATGGCAATGCTCGCATCCTGCTCTGACGATGTGCTTGTAGATGCTCCCCAGAATGGCAACTCCACTCTGGAGAATGACCAGACTTTCTACATCAGCATGAACATCAAGGGTGACACTGATTCACAGTCTCGCGCTGCCGGCGATGACGGTACTCCCGTTCCCGGCACCGACTTTGAAAATGGCACCGCTGCTTCTGAAAACTTAATCAACAACGCCTACTTCGTGTTCTACGACGAAGATGGCAACGTTGTGGGCGACATCGTTCCCGTTGAGCTCGACGACTCTCATCTCAACGAATCCATCGATGAAAACTCAACCGTTGAACGCTCCTACAAGTCAGTTGTTCCCGTGAGCGTCAAGAAGGGTGAGAAGAAACCTGCTCAGGTGATCTGCTACATCAACCCCATCTCTCCCTCCACTCTCCAGAATCCCCTCAACGTGATTCAGACCATCTCCCGCACCGCTACTTACAGCACCATCGGCGGCGGCGCAACCAAGTACTTCGCCATGAGTAACTCGGTTTACTATCCCCGCAGCAACGGCCAGACCACCGGTCTCGCTCCCGACAATGCTCTGCCCCAGGTTGCAGTGCCCATTCCCGAAACTTACCTCTACACTTCCGAGCAGGCTGCTGAAGACGCTCTCGGCACTAACAACACTCTCAACATCTACGTTGAACGCTATGCTACCAAGCTCTCGTTCAAGGCTGTTGACCCCACCAACTACGTTACTGCCACCCGCGTCTACGACCTGACCTCCGACAACCCCACTTCAACCACCGGCTCAACCACCAAGCTCGTTACCCTCAGCTTCGTTCCCCAGTTCTGGGCTGTGAACGCCGAGTCTAACCGCACTTACGTCATCAAGTCGTTCCGTCAGGAATCTGAATCAGGTGAAGTGCTCGCCGACAACTATACTTTCGGTGGCCTCAACGCCCGCATCAACCCTGCTGACTACGATGAAGCCTCCAGCAGCTGGAATTACGCCGATGGTGCCAACCTGCTTTCAGCAGCCAACCGCTGGTCTTGGAATAACCCTGACCTCCACCGTTCATTCTGGGGCATGTCACCCGCCTACTTCACCGCTGAATATCCCGAAGTGTCTTCCGACCTCAAGGATCTCACCGTGAACCAAAAGTACATCTCCTACAACGAACTCAAGGATCCCAACAACGGCATCGGCTTCGCTGCCACCGAAACCGCTCCCCAGTATTTCCGTGAAACAACCGTCAGCTACCGTGGTCTTAACTCCAAGAACCCCAACGCTGCAGTTGCTTCCGTGATCTACGTTGGTCAGTACAAACTCAACCTCGACGGCACCGACCTGCCCGAAGGCACCAGCTTCTACACCTACCTTTCAGGCAACGTGCCCAGCGAAGGTGTGACCGAAGACCGCCCCTACATCTACTTCAACACCAGCACCGGCCTCCAGAGCGCAGTTCCCGGCGGTGAGTCTATGCTCCTCCGCTTCTTCGCTCAGTCAACTATTCTTTACAGAAAGTCAAACACCGAAGAAGAAAAAGCTGCCGGCGAATACACCCGCCTGACCATCGCCAACGCCAGCGACCGCGCCATGATGCTCAACGCTCTCCAGGTTTCTGAAATCTCCGACCTCGTTAAGCAGCACTACGACGGCAACAACGGCACCGTGCTCAAACTCCAGAACAACGCCCGCACTCTCCAGTTCACCAGCGCTGCTGATGCTTCCGGCATCTACATCGTGACCGGCGGCGGCTACATGGAAATCGTTCCCGACAACACTGCCGATGCCAACTTCGACGAAAACACTCAGGTTCGTCTGACCGACGCAAACGTTGCTCTCATGCGCCAGGTAGGTCTTTCTTACTACTACACCACCGGCCACGCTTACTACTCAATCCCCGTTAAGCACTTCGGCTGGTATCGCAACGGCAACGAACAGAAAAATGCCACCAAGATTGACTGGAACCGCGTTCGCGTAGGTGACTTCGGTATGGTCCGCAACCACAGCTACCAGATGAACGTTACCGAAATCGTTGGTCTCGCTTCCGGTATCGGCGACGACGACACCCCCATCGTTCCCCCGTCGACCACCGAAGACTACTTCATGGCTTACTCCGTGAATATTCTTAAATGGGCCATCGTTCCCGTTCAGAACGTTCAACTCTAACACTCTATCGCACTCAGGACAGTGAGTGCAAACATTCAAAAATAAACCCGGAGGGAGCATCCCTCCTCCCTCCGGGCTATTTTAAACCATATTTCATTTATGCTTTTAAAATCTTTCCGCAACATATTCAGCCTGCTGACTGTGGCTCTGACCGTTGGTCTGACAATGCCGGGTTGCAACTCGTTTGTGTATGACGACCTGCCTGAATGTCAGGCACAGCTCAACGTGAAGTTTCAGTTCAACTACACTCTTGATTGTGGCGAAGCTTTTGCCGCACAGGTTCATAGTGTCAATGTCTGGGCGTTTGACAGCGAAGGAAAATTCGTCTGGACCGGTTCTGCCTCAGGCGATATCCTGACGGATCCCGACTTCAAGTTGGAAACCCCGCTTGGCGAAGGAACATATGACTTCGTGGCATGGTGCGGACTTGACGGCAACGATGATTTCTCTCTTGCCACATACACACCGGCAAGCATGCAGGAGCTCGAAACAACGCTCAAAACCATTGAACAGAATGGCCTGAACGTCAGCTCGTCGCATTTCAAAGCCCTTTTCCACGGCATGAAAATCGGCGTTGAGCACAAGGTAGACCCGACGGCTCACTCCGTTACCACCGTGACTATTCCTTTGATGAAGGACACCAACGACATCGCCGTGATGCTCGTTAATGAAGATGGCACAACCCTGAAAGAAGAAGACTTCACCGTCTCATTCACCTACGCTGACTCATGGCTGGCGTGGGACAACGCAATCAAAACCGACAGTCCTGTCGTAACTTATACGCCGTGGAGCACACTCTACGGTGAAACCACCACCGGCGACGAAGATGATGAAGAATCTCCGGTGCGCTCCTCACTCCTCTATGAATTGTCAGTGAGCCGACTTCTGGTCAATGGCAACGCATATCTCGACGTTGTGCGCAACACCGATGGCGTGCGCATCATCCACGTTCCCCTCATCGACTATTTCATCTATGCCAAGGGCAACCGCTTCAGCCAGTTCACCGATCAGGAATATCTCGATCGCCGCAGCGATTACTCCGCATTGTTCTTCATCGACAACGGTCTGGGATGGTACACTGCAGCCGGCATCTACATCTGCGGCTGGGCACTCGTTCCCCCTCAAACCGACCCCATTTAATCTCCTAAACCGATAGATTTTATTGATTCCAATGAATCATATGAAATATATATACTCACTTCTGCTTCCGGCCTTGCTGCTGCTGACCGCATGCTCATCGTCCGACAATCTCGCGGATTTCTACGAGATGGGCGATTGTGTGTCGCTCAGTTTCAACATGGTAACGACCGGCCCCACATCAAAATCACGTGCCGACGAACAGGGTCACAGCGAAATCGACAGCGAATTCCGTGACTTTGAAGAGAGCATCAACGTGGGCGATCTCGGAATATTCATTTTCGCCAAAATCGCCGGCACCACCTCTGAGGAGAAGCTCGTCTANAAGCTGACGAATCTGCTCGACTCCGACGATGCCCGCATCTCCATTGCCGGCAGCGGTGGCAACTACTTTGTCAATCTCATGATTCGCAAAGANGACCTCAAGGATGTGCTCNACGGCTATGAAATCACGTCAATGGGTAATCAGGCAGTCATCTTCCGCCTGTTGCTTTTGGCCAACTGCACCACCTCCGCCACCAATTCAACCGCNATGTGGGACGCCGTCAACGGTCAGACCTACTCCGCTGTCATTGCTCAGCTCGCCGACTGGAACTATGCGATGAGCGACCTCTATACTGCCGACGGTGGCCCCGAAGCAGAATCAATCTATGGTCTGAACGGTCAGCACATACCGATGTTCGGCACCAACTCATTCGCCATCTCCGAGGCCGGCCTTTTCTACAGCCGCCCCGAAGACCGAATCTACATGGGCGAAGTCAACCTTCTCCGCTCGCTCGCAAAGGTGAGAGTGGTCGACAACATCAAGAACAAAGACAATCTGGGCTACCCCTGCATCACCGATGTCGAACTGCTCAGCTCGCAGTCGCAGGCCCGTCAGATTCCTGCCGGAGCCCTCAACTACGAAGATGGTCAGCAGGTCCACAACCCCAACATCTATCAGGAAAACACCAACCTGACACTCGCCGGAACCTATCGGTTAGGCACCATTCCCGATGATTGGAACAAAACCCCGGCTTCGCAACGCACCGGCAATGTGTTCATCGGTTTCGTGCCGGAGCAGCGCATCGGCCACCCCAACAACAATGCTGAGGAAGGCATGCCGGTGTTCCACATCACAATCGCCAATCGCAAAGCCGACACCACGATTGAAAACCTTGACTTTTACGTGCCGATGACCTCCTACAACGGCGCCAACTTCTCATTCGGACAAAACATTCTGCGAAATCATATCTACACACTCTCGGTCAACGATTTCGGAGCAACGCTCAATCTGCAGGTCGATGTGGTGCCCTACCGCTCCTGTGTGCTTGAACCCATCTTCGGACTTGAACGCGATTAATAATCAATCATCTATCACCAACAATGAAGTTTTCTCGCTACATATCCTTCCTGTTCATGGCCTTTGCCCTGATGTTCACTTCGTGTGAAGACCAGCTGCTCTATGACGCCACAGAAATTGGCGACGGGGAGGCCAACGTCAACGTCAAGCTTGAATTTCATGCGCTTGAACCCGCCCTCGCATCCCGTTCGGCCGGCAATGCCGTCGACAGGGTGAATCAGCTGTGGGTTGTTATCTATAAAGTGAATGCCGACGGCTCTGAGGCCGGCCTCTACGAAAAGGTACGCATCTACGACCAGACCGAAGGCTACACCCTCCCCGGCTCTAACTTCAACATCGACCAGACCGGCAATATGGCCAACCCTTCCGACGCTGAGACCGTCAGCCCCTCGGGCAATTCAAACGTTGGCCCTGCCGATGGCACCATAGGCGACTCCGGACAGAAAACTCCGAGCGCCACATTCACTCTCCCCCACATTCCGTTTGGCCGCTATAAGATGTTTGCCGTAGCAAATGTCGACCTCACCGACCTCGACTGCACCACGATTGCCGACCTTAAGAGCCAGCGCTTCGACTGGCAGACCGACGTTTCGCTCGACAATCAGATGTTTGGCTATTTCACAATGTCAAGCCCCACATCGGCCGAAACCGCTTCAGGCTTCGATGCCCCGCTGCTCGTGGTCAATCAAAACGTGGTTTCGCTCCATGCCTGGATCAAGCGACTTGTCTCAAAGGTGACTGTGGCGTTTGATGCGTCTGACCTTAAGGAAAACGTGCGCATCTACATCAAGAGCGTAACCATCCACGACATNCCCAAAAGCTGTGCCCTCGGTGAGTCTAACTCCCCCTCCTCCGACGACGATCTCATCCAAAACGGCGAATCGTTCACCTACTATAATGCCGGCGAAGATAACGACGCGAGCCATGAAAACTGGCGCATAGTTCTGTCAAAAGGTGACCCCTACAACGGCCAGATTGACCACACAGAAAGCGACCCCTCGCTCTATTTCTACGAAAATATGCAGGGCAACTATCCCGGCATCGCATCGATGGACAAACGTCAGGACCCCGACGCCGTTGGCACCCCCATCGACACCCCCGACGATGGTCCCGACTATAAGGACTCGAAGCTCTACGGCACCTACATTGAGGTTGTCGGCTACTACGACAGCCGCCACAAAGACAAAGTGTCGCAAGGCCCCATCAAATATCGCTTCATGCTCGGCAAAAACAGCACGTTCAACTATGATGCCGAACGCAACTTCCACTATAAACTGACCCTGAAGTTCCGCGGATGGGCCAACGAAGCTGACTGGCACATCTCCTATCGCGAATACACTCCGACGCTGATCACTCCCGAGCCCTACTACATCTCCTATCTCTACGGTCAGGAGATGGACTTCCCCGCGCGTGTGATTCTGCCCGAAGCTTACGATAAGTCACAATATTATCTCAAGGCCGAAATCGTTGAAAACAACTGGTGGCCCTGGGATCGCAGCCTCAACAACGGCAAGGGCGGTCGCCCCGCCGAATTTGTGGGTGCGCAGACCGACATCAACGGTTTTGCATGGAACCTTGCCGCGCTCGCAAATTACCCTGTTGTCACCTACAACAAAGACACCTACAACGGCGACCCCTATCAGGGAGGCAACTACGTCGGATTCCTTTCACTCCGCCCCAACACGGCCGACGTGATCGGTACGGATGCCGAAGTGCAAGCAGCCACCGGAGGCTTGGACGCCAATGGCTACGGCGACCATGCCAATCAGTATCTCCAGGCATATTATAAGAATAACAACCTCGCCGTCAACCAATATGAGCTCACCGGACCCTATTCTTCCTATGACCCGATTGACAAATCGGTCAGCATGAAAATTCCGATGTACACCCGAAACAAGGAGATGGTGCCCTCGACCGACTTCACCGGCAATAACCCCTTCAACGCCTACTATCGCTATGCCAAGGTGAGATGGACTCTGTGGCAGCGCACGTCGTCGGGCGACAAACAGGTTGAATTCAAGAATGAAGAGGGCGACTGGGAAACCGAACGCCTCTCGACAATCTACCAGGTGCCCCGAGTCGAAAACCCCAAAGCCATCTATCGCGACGCCTCTAATGACGAGGAGTTCAACGTAAGGCTGATGATTATGCCCCGCGCCGATGCTGCTTTGTTCGAACCGTTCAAGTCCGATGGTCCGTGGCGCGCCTATGTTGAATGTCAGTCCGAAGACTTCATTCAGCTCATCGACAACACCGGCGTGAAGCGCGACACTATCAATGGCTCAACCGACCAAATCATTCAGTTCACGTATAAACCCAAAGGAACGATTGCCGACAATCAGACCCGCTCGGGCGTGATTAAGATTGAGTATCACGACTATAACTGCAACCACCTCATCTTCGTAAGGCAGGGCTACCATCAGGGCGTTCAGCTCGGCAATGCCCGCTGGAGCTGCTACAACGTCTACGCCACCTCTCGCGGCGGCACCAGCCCCGACCGCAACAGCTACGCGCCCTCTGATGAGACCAACGTACCCGTAGCGCTGACCCGCAACCCGCTGTCGGTTGGTTCCGTTCTCAAGCGAAATCAGTATAACTACAGCATCCGTGAGGAAAATATCAGCACCGGCTACGGCTGGCTCCAGTCCGTCACCGGAGCACAACTCTCGACTGTCCATCTCAACGCCGGCAACAACTCTGAAAACCGTAATGCGACATGGGCAAACATCCAGGGCTTCGGTTGGACCAACTACCAGGGCAACAATCAACCTAATCAAGAACGTTATTCGCGCCATTGGGCCGACACCTGGACAGCCGCAGGCGGATTCCGCGACAACGAGCAATTTGCCGTTCCGACGGCTGCCGACTATCAGAGCATGCTCGCAAGCTGCAAGTTTGGCTACGGTGTGGTCTATGCCGACGGCTCCACAACGACTCAAGCTGCCGTCAGCGGTGCCTACGGATTTACCGATTTCAACAACGACGGCAAAGACGACCTCGGCTCAGGCGAAGCCCGCGGCATGAGAGCATGTATAGTCTACAATGAGATTGATGGCCGCAACATCATCTTCCCGCTCGGCTCGTTAGGCCAGACCCGACGTGCGCGTACCGAACCTTACGGCACCTCATCAGCTCCCTTCTCCGCGCCGGGGCTTGGCTCGATTACCTACAGTGGTCTGCGTCAGGTGCTCAACTTCAGCACAGCCAACCGAAACCGCCCGTTGACCTATAACGTCTACCGCGATCCGGGAGCACTCTATTGGATCTATCAGCCCGTGACCAAACCCGGCACATCCGATCAAAACCTGGGCCTCCCTCATGCCGATTACGCATCGTGGGACATCAACTACCTGACCCTCGTGTTCAACCCCTACGCCGATACCTCGCTCGGCGGCTGGGACACAAACAGATACTCCAACTCCGGCGTAAATGCGTCAAATTCATCGGATGCTCTCCCGATTAAGCTGATTTATAAATAACATATCCCCTGCACTGCACTCAAGCACACAAGGGCAGGCATAAATTTTAGTTATCAAATGAAAATCCCGGCACTGCAGCTGACCTCCGCCCTCGCGGCCATGGCAAGCGCGGTGCCGGGATTGCTTTATGCAACCGAACCGGTCAGCGATGCCGACCGCGCTCTGCTCGACTACCGGATTGAAGTCATCGCAAAAAATCGTCCGGGCACCGTCAGCACCGACTTTCGGTTCATCGACCGACGTGGCCAATCCCGCACTCTCCACTCTGCCATCAACCCATCGGCGCGCTACATCCTGCTCTCATTCTTCGACCCCGACTGCCGCGAGTGTCATCAGCTTGCCAATCATCTTGCCGGGACACCCCGCATCCGAGAAGCCGTCAGCTCCGGAACGCTCCAGATTATCTTCATCACCCCCATCGACACCGATCCCGAACTCTGGCAAGCCTACGCCTCCACCCTCCCCTGCTCATGGACCGTCGGCTACTCCCCTGCCGGAGAAATCGACGCCGACGAGCTCTACACCCTCCCCTCCATCCCCACCCTCTATCTCCTCTCCCCCGACTCAACCATCCTCATTCGCAACCTGCATCTCGCCGAAACAGAATTTCCTTAAGGAATCAAATAGGGTTGATTTATCCGGGCTTTACCCGAATTGTAGGGACGCACCCTGGTGCGTCCGAATTGATAATCAGACGGTTGCGGACGCACCAGGGTGCGTCCCTACAAAGAGAGGGAAACCCTATAAGGTTTAATCACGATTTAAGTAAACAGCATTGTAAACAGGCATTACAACTAAACCATAGGGGGTGGTTGTTCGTTATAAAAAAAAAAGAAAAACCATAACC
>JAAVDT010000054.1 GCA_014801655.1 Bacteroides sp. | reverse complement strand
TGGGCGCTTTTCCAAACTTTCATCAGTCGCAATGCCCGCATTGCTCCTTCTTCAATTTTGAAAAATCATCCCAAAATCTCTCTTTGTGCTAAAATCATTTAAATTCAAACACACTCTTATTGTTGTTTTTTCGNCAAAGTTACATCTATCTNCACCCTNATTTTGCGAGAATTTGGCAAAATGAGGATGAAAAATTTTCANCGAACGGAGAAAGGAGGCTATGAATCTCCGCAGGCACATCCGAGTCAGTCTTCGGGTATGAAGGTGATGGCCTGACCGCCTGTNGCNTCCATGGCAATGGTGAGTGTGTCGGCCGAAGTGACNGAGNGGTTGGTGATGTCAACGCGGTCGGGGTGTCCGGCGAGGTCGGCATAGGCCGTGGCGCGATATCTGCGACCCGGCTGGAGGAAAGAGAGGGGAAGCGAGATGGTGCGCGCNTCGGAGTTGGTGCCGGCGCCAACGAAGAAGCGGTCGCCGGCTCGGCGGGCCACAACGATGTATTTGCCAATCTCGCCATCGAGAGCGCTCGACCAATCGCAGTCGGCATCGAAGTCGCGGAAAAATTGGAAGGCTTCGTGGCCNTCATAGTTTTCAATCTGGTCGGCAGCCATCTGCAGNGGGGAATAGATNATGACCCAGTTGGCAATCTGGCGGGCGAGAGTGGTCTTGATGCGGCAGTGGGCGTTNGGGCCNTTCCACTCNATGCGGTCGGGGTCGGCTTTGGCTCGCTCATAATTGATGTCGAAAATGCCGGGAGTGTAGTCCATCGGGCCAGAGAGCAGGCGCACGAAGGGNAGCGTGCAGAGATAGTCGGCCGAGTTGCCGTCGCTCCAGGCATTCCATTCCATGCCTCNGGCACCCTCGCGGGTCATCATGTTGGGCCATGTNCGGCGTATGCCGGTCTCCTTGATTGGCTCGTGGGCGTCGATCATAATGCCGTATTTAGCAGCCGTTTCGACAACGCGCTGATAGTGGCGCACGCCATATTGCGAGTGGTGGAAATAGCCGCCCTTGAAGCCTCCGGCATAGCCGGTCTTGACGGTGTGGACACCGAGCGAAGCATAGTAGGCAAACGCACTATCGAGCACGGCTTCAAATTCGGGAATATTGCCGCCGGTTTCATCGTGCATCCAAAGCTCGATGCCATTGGCGCGGGCATAGCGGGCAATGCTGTCGATATCGAAATCGGCATATGCCTTCATGTAGTCAAAGTGCTGATTGCCACCCCAGTTTTCCCAACCTTCATTCCAGCCCTCAAAGAGTACACCCTGAAGATTGTTGGCCTTGGCGAAGTCGATGTAGCGGATGGCATTTTCGGTTGTGGCGCCATGCTTCGGGCCCATGGTCCAGGTTTGAGTTCCGAGGTGCATGCCCCACCAGATGCCCACATATTTCTGGGGCTTAATCCATGAAGTGTCCTCGATGCGGGAGGGTTCGTTGAGATTGAGAATCATCGCAGAGTTGATGAGGTCGGTCGGCTTTCGGCCAATCTGAATTGTGCGCCAGGGGGTTACAAAATGGCCGGGGATATAGGCCTTCACGCCGTCGGGCAGCGGGGCGAGGTCGGAGGTGAGGATGCCGTCGGAGGCGCGGCGCAGAATCATTTCCGGATAGTCGTAGAGGGCGGCTTCGTGGATGGAGCCGTAGATGCCGGCGTCGTTGACAAACGTGAAGGGAGTGTTGGCGTCGGCAACCTGCGAAATGGGGAGGTTGCGATATTCAAGCTCATAGGTTTCGAAACTGCCGGGAATGGACCACGACTGACCGTCGCCACGGAAATTGAATTGCGAGAGTTCGTCGGTGACGATGAGCGTATCCAGCTCGGAATTAATCTCATAGCGGAAGGCCACACCATCGTCGAACACACGGAAGCGGATGCCCATTTTGCCGCCGTCGAGACGTGCGAAAATTTCATTGTAGTGGTTGAGACACTCCTTGTTTTCACCCCAGGGCTGCGTCCAGTGCTGAAANAATGAGTTGGTCTGGATATTTGCCGGGCCGGCTTCGGAGTAGCTCCAGTTGGCGGTCTTGATGCCGAGGCGGCTGGGATGAATGAGGTATTGACCATCGACCATTACACTATAAAAGGCCACGCCGTAATCGTTGTCGAACGTGAGCACTACGCGTCCGTCGGGGGATGTGATATCTCTATTGTCGGCCAGCGAGGAAGTGGCTGTCAGCATGGCGGCCAGAGCCGCAACCATGAGTCGTTTCATATTTCGGTACACTGATATATTAAGGTGAATCAACATCGCGAAATCGAGCCAAAATGGGCCCGGCGGATGCTTCTGCAAATATAATAAATTATCTTTTATGTTGCACGAAAATTGGTCGTGTAAGAAAAAAATGCTACCTTTGTGGAAATTTTTACCAATTTTATA
Source organism: Bacteroides sp. (assembly GCA_014801655.1). GTDB lineage: Bacteria > Bacteroidota > Bacteroidia > Bacteroidales > Muribaculaceae > Paramuribaculum. The sequence continues at coordinate 3,615 of JAAVDT010000054.1, read as the reverse complement.
GACATTATGAAAAAAATTGCAATCGTAGCCGCATCCGTGCTGACCTCTCTGGCAGCAATGGCCGAAGGCTATCAGATCAACACCCTCAGCGCAAAACAGCTTGGCATGGGCCACACCGGAACAGCGCTTAAACTCGGGGCTGAAAACATGATTTTCAATCCTGCCGGACTTGGATTTTCCGACAAGACATTAGACATATCCGCCAGCGTTACAGCCATTAAGGCCGACGCCACCTGCACCTACGAAGGCGTGGACTACAAGACCGACAACGGCATCAGCACTCCCCTCGCCGTCAACGCTTCATTTAAAATCATCGACGGCCTGCAGGCAGGTATCAGCTTCTACACCCCCTATGGCAGCGCCATCAACTGGACCAACAACTGGCCCGGCTCGATGCTCAGCCAGCAGGTGTCGCTGAAGGTCTACAACGTTCAGCCCACCATCTCCTGGCGCATTCTCCCCAACCTCTCCGTGGGCGCCGGACTTATGATNGCCTGGGGCAACGTTGACCTCGACAAGGCCCTCATCAGCGGAAAATCATTTGAAACGGCAACNNAGAGTTCCCCTGGGCAACACTGCCGCTGCATCGATCAACCTCAACGGCACCTCGCAAGTGGCTGTGGGCGTGAACGTAGGCGCAATGTTCGACATCAACAGCAAGTGGACCATCGGTGCCAACTTCCGCTCCAAAATGAGCATGAAGATGACCACCGGCACCGCCTCCGTNAGCTATGCCAACGAGATGCTCGAACATGCGCTCGAAAATCAGCTCGGCATCATCAACCAGTCGCAGTTTAAATCAGAAATGCCTTGCCCNTANGTGTTTAACTTCGGCGCAAGCTATCGTCCGACCGACCGCTGGACCATTGCCGCCGACATTCAGCTGACCGGCTGGAAAACCTACAAACAGCTCAATGTGGAATTTCCCGAACCCCTNCAGGCATTCAACCAATACATCCCCAAAAACTACAAAAATGCACTCTGCTACCACGTCGGCGCACAGTTTGCCGCCACACCGCGCCTCGATGTGCGAGCCGGTCTGATGGTGGACACATCGCCCGTCAACGACGACCACTACAATCCCGAGACCCCCGGCATGACCAAAATCGAACCCACCGTCGGCTTCTCATTCCGCCCCATCAACAACCTCTCGATCGACTTCGCCTTTATGTATGTCCACGGCTGCGGCGTCGAAAACGCATCGTGCAACTACGAAGACCTCCTGCTCAAATCGCAAGGCCTCCCCTATCAGAAAACCTTCACCGCCGACTACAAAGCCCACGCCTTTNCCCCCTCCATCGGCCTCTCCTACTCATTCTGATTCTCCCCTCTCCTCCACACTCTTAATTTTTAGAATAAAGCACCCTTTCATAACCAAAATTCATAAGCACTTAATCCACTAAAATTCAATCCAAAACATCCCGCCCGCCACAACCATCGACCAAAAAAAAGCTCCAAAACTTGCAATCCCCGCAAAAAAAAGCTAACTTTGCAACCGCATAGAGCCCCCGGCCCANAGCCCCGACTCTATCAGGTCCTATAGCTCAGTTGGTTAGAGCACCTGACTCATAATCAGGGAGTCCTTGGTTCAAGCCCAAGTGGGACCACTTCCAAAGAAAAAAGACCGGATCGCTGCGACAGCGACCCGGCTTTTTTATAGGCTCAATTACAAATCTAAATACAGTAGAAGCAACCCGTTTTTCTGTTGTATTTGATATATTTATGCCTTACAATATGCTTTAGTTCTTGCCTGTTTTAACGGAATCATGTAATTTTGTGGTTTATGATGACTATTGATGATATAAAGGCTTTGATTGCTTCGGATGAGTCGAGGACTCTGGAGCTGAAGAAGAGTACCGGCGAACTGAAAGACGGTATGCATGCGGCGTGTGCGTTCCTGAATACGGAGGGCGGTTGGTTGATTTTCGGTATTACGCCGAAGTCGCTGAAGATTGTTGGCCAGCAGGTGACGGACGATACCCAACGGGAGATTGCTCAGGCCTTAGCCGGATTGCAGCCGGCTGTCGATGTAAGGCCTGAATACATAGATGTGCCGGATCGTCCCGGAAATAAAGTGATTGCTATGCACTTCGATGGATGGGTGTGGGGCGAACGACCTCATACCTTCCACGGCTGCCCCTACTACAAAGTCGAGAGCACCACAAAGCTTATGCCTCAGGATATGTATGATGAACGAATCAGAGCCTTTGAACCGAAAACATTTTCTTGGGAATTACGGCAGGCAGAAGGTGTGACTCTTTCTGATCTCAATGAAAAGCACATTCGCGGTTGCATACGTCTTGGTGTCGAAGGAGGACGAATTCCTGCCAGTGCTTTGAGTGCGCCTATATCCGATACCTTATCGAAATGGAAACTGCTTAAAAATGGCATTCCAACCAATGGCGCTGCAATGCTTTTCTCTGATAATGTTTATGAATACGACAATTTCAAAATAAAGATGGCTCGTTTCCTGGGTACAGATAAGAATGAGTTTATCGATGAGATGCGTGTCGAGGGGAATTTCTTCGATTTGCTTGATGCAGGATTGGCGTTCTGTTTCAAACACCTCAATCTCAGCGGTAAAATCACCAACCGCAGTCTTCAACGCGAAGAGCGTCTTGAAATTCCATACAAGGCACTGAGAGAAGCCATAATCAACTCGCTCTGCCACCGTCAGTGGGAGAAATATAATTTATTGAATAGTATCGCCATCTATGACGACCGTGTGGAAATCGGCAATCCCGGTATCTTCCCTTCACAGATTACACCCGAAAACATCAAGGAGCCTCACGACTCCTACCCCTATAACGTCAAGATGGCAGAAGCACTCTACCGCTCAATGTGGCTGGAGAATTGGGGTTCAGGAGCAAAGCGCATAATCGAAGCCTGTCAAGAACAAGGTGTAGAAGAGCCCACATGGCGTTGGGACGGTGCCTTCGTCTACGTCACTTTCAAGCGACCGATCAAGCAAGAGGATGAACCGCTCAACCACCGCTCAACCACCGACCAAGCACCACCTAAATTCGCCCCAAGTTCGCCTCAAGTTCGCCCTAAGTTCGCCCCAACTTCGCCCCAAGTTATACAACTTGTTAAAGTAATGGGAGATCAAAATTATTCAATAAGGGAATTAACTGAGCTGTGTGGTTATGCAGACCCAAAGCACTTTAGGGATGGCTACATCAAACCGGCATTGGCAGAAAAGGCCATTGAACGCCTATATACCGATCAGCCCAATCATCCAAAACAGAAATATCGTCTAACAGACGCCGCAAAGGAATGGAAATTACAAAATCAATAATCAGTTTAGCAATAATACGGTTACCTTTATTGTTATGTACACAGATGTCAAATAAGACAACTTGTGAGGAACTCAACACTGATTCCGATGGCTTCAGTAGCGCAGAGCGATGTAAAGCTATGCAACGCGCCGTTAAAGCAAATATTGAATCTGACGAAAGCATCGAAGATAAATCTTTGGTAATAAGGGTATTCAAAAGTGAAGTGTTCAGAATGACCCATCTCATTCGGAAGTCAATCGCTGAAGCATCCTGAAAGTCAATGATTGTCAGAATTCTTCGTTTATGTCTCCAACGCATTTCAGAGTAAAAACGAGGC
>JAAVDT010000038.1 GCA_014801655.1 Bacteroides sp. | reverse complement strand
ATGCAAGATGCTAAGGGTAAAAGTCCCAGATTTGAAAATAAATGCTACTTATGCCCCCAATGTTTATATGAAATAGAACAAAAAAAGTAATATAGCCTATTGTAGTAACTACGTTATTCCAAATAATCCCAATATTTGCACGATAATCACAAGAAAAGGAGTCTTTGAAAAGATTGATACAGTTTTCTCATAATTGAGATTATGTTAAATTTGATTTGCGTGGGTGTCGATGTTTCGTTTTGAGGCTCTCCCCTTTGCTTTGTTTTAGCTGCGTTTTTTTGAGATTTTGATGGAATATTTGTTGGAATATGTGCAGGATGGGCAGTTGGGATTTTTTTATTTGACGGGATTCTTCTAACTTTGCAAAAACATTTCTAAAAAATAATTTCAATGGCAAAAATTGGATCTGTGATGACTCCGGTCGGACGGAAGGCATTGCTCCTCGGGAGCGGTGAACTTGGTAAGGAAGTTGCGCTCGAACTTCAGCGCTATAATGTTGAAGTCGTGGCCTGCGACCGCTACGCGAATGCTCCTGCGATGCAGATTGCTCATCGCTCTTTAGTTTTTAATATGCTTGACCCTGACAGCCTCAAGGATGTCATTCTGAGCGAACGCCCTGACCACATTATTCCTGAAGTGGAAGCAATCGCAACTCCGGTTTTAGTTGAAATGGAAAAAGATGGTTTCAACGTAACTCCCACTGCGCGTGCCGCTTATCTCACGATGAATCGTGAGGGAATTCGCCGACTTGCTGCTGAGGAGCTTGGCATAAAGACTTCACGCTACAAGTTTGCTTCAACCTACGATGAATTTAAGGCAGCCGTGGAAGAAATCGGTATTCCTTGTGTCATTAAACCGATTATGAGCTCTTCGGGTCACGGCCAGTGTACAATCAAGAGTGCCGACAAGATTGAAGAAGCATGGCACATTGCTCAGGAGGGTGGTCGTGCCGGTGCGGGCAGAGTCATCGTTGAAGGATTCGTTGATTTTGACTATGAAATCACACTGCTCACAGTCAGGAGCGTCTCAGGCACAACGTTCTGCGAACCGATTGGCCATGTTCAGGTTGAAGGTGACTACCGTTACTCATGGCAGCCTCAGGCAATGTCGGCCAAGGCATTGGAATCGGCTCGCGAAATCGCCCGCAAAATCACCGACGCTCTTGGTGGCTACGGCATTTTCGGAGTGGAACTGTTCGTGAAGGATGACGAAGTGATTTTCAGTGAGGTCTCCCCTCGCCCACACGACACCGGCATGGTGACTATGATTTCGCAGGATCTCAGCGAATTTGGTCTCCACGCACGCGCACTGCTTGGCCTCCCCGTTCCCTCTATTCGATTCTATGGTCCGTCAGCTTCACGAGCAATCGTGGTTGAAGGCGACACTGACAAAATCGAAATGGACAATCTTGAAAAGGTTCTTGAAGAGCCGGGTGTGCAGATTCGCATCTTCGGCAAGCCGGAGGTGAAGGGTCATCGCCGCATGGGTGTGATTCTCGCTACCGCCGAATCAACCGAGGCTGCTATCGAAAAAGCTAAACGCGCCTACAACAAACTGAAAGTCAACGTGCTCGACCGCTAACTCCCCTACCCTAAGGTATAACGAAGGCCGTCTGCACAATGATTGCGGACGGCCTTTGATATTTTTGTAATTTCAAATTCTCAATAGTTCTGATGAAATACAAGATTATTTTCGTGCTGTTAGGAATCTTAGGTTCCTTAATAGTTTGGTTCGTAGTCTCCCAGCTTACTTACCACCCTGTGTGTGATGGGATTGATGTATCCCATTACAATTATATAACCTCTAAGGGTTGCGTTCCCGACTCTTATTCTGCTGTCGACAGCTCTACGTTCATAATAGCGAAGGCGACAGGAGGTGCGTCGCTTAAAGATTCTAAATTTGGTGCTCATAGACGGTATGCAAAAGCTAAAGATATAAAATTTGGCGCATATCATTTTTTGACAAGAGAGGTCTCTGCTAAAGAGCAATTTGAGCACTTTAAAAGCGTGGTAGGTTATGATATAGATATAATACCATGCCTCGATGTTGAAAAGTATGGCGGTAAAAATTGGACCTATTCTCAGGTCAGAAAATATGTCAAAGAATGGTCTGAATTGTGCAGAGAGCATTATGGAGTGGATCCCATTATCTATTGTACAGATTTATATAGGATTGCTTTCTTTTATGATATGCCAAATCAGTTCTGGATAAATAATTGGTATTTCAAACCTTTAATCAGTTGTGCTATACATCAGTACAGCAATAATGGTGAAACACTAGACTATAATTACCTAAATACAAGTATCAATAATATATTATTAAAATAAAAGAGTCCAAAAATGGAAGATCTCCTGGATTCTTCTTCAAAACGTTTGCAGGAGGACTCCTTCAAGCATCAGCTGAAGAGGAGGCGGAAGGCTTCTTCTACTTTTGAGACTTCGTGGATTTTGATTGAAAATCTGTTTGTGTCTACGCCTTTTAGATTGTGTTTGGGAATGATAATTGACTTCATTCCAAGCTTTTCGGCTTCAGAGATGCGTTGCTCTATGCGTGTGACCTGGCGTATTTCGCCTGAAAGTCCAACTTCGCCGGTCATGCACATGTCGCGGGGAATAGCCATGTCGACATTCGATGACAGAATGGCGCAGATGATTGGTAGATCAAGCGCAGTGTCGTTGACCTTGAGGCCGCCGGCGATATTGAGAAACACATCTTTCTGAGCAAGTTTGAACCCGACTCTCTTTTCAAGAACGGCAAGAAGCATGTTCATGCGCTTGGAGTCAAACCCCGTGACGGCGCGCTGAGGAGTGCCATACGCGGCAGTGCTGACAAGGGCCTGTGCCTCGACAAGAAACGGGCGGATGCCTTCTATCGTGATGCCGATGGCCATGCCTGACAGCTCCTCATTTTCTTCTGAATGATTCAGCAGCATCTCCGACGGGTTGGAAACCTCGCGCAAGCCCTTTTGCCCCATCTCATAAATGCCGAGTTCGGAGGTGCTTCCGAATCGGTTTTTGATTGAGCGGAGTATGCGGTACATATAGTTGCGGTCGCCCTCAAACTGGAGCACGGTGTCGACAATATGTTCAAGCACTTTCGGTCCGGCAATGCTGCCCTCCTTGTTGATGTGGCCGATGAGCATCACCGGCACTCCGGATTCTTTTGCGAATTTGAGCAGTGTAGCCGAACATTCTCTGACTTGGCTGACTGTGCCTGCTGCTGATTCGATTTCATCGGAAGCGATGGTTTGAATCGAGTCAATGACCACAATCTCGGGATTGACGTTTTTGATGTGGGTCATTATATTTTCGAGCGATGTTTCGCAAGCAATCAGCACATTGTCGCAGACGCGACCAATTCGTTCGGCTCGCATCTTGATCTGAGTCGCACTCTCCTCGCCGGAGACATAGAGGATTCGTTTTGAGCGGATTGACAATGTGTTCTGGAGCACGAGGGTTGATTTCCCGATGCCCGGTTCGCCGCCGATAAGCACGAGCGATCCGGCCACAAGGCCACCCCCCAGCACTCGGTTGAGCTCTTTGCTCGGCATTTTGATGCGCGGTTCCTGAACGATTTCAATCTGCGACACCGGCTGCGGGCGCGAAAGACTGCGCGACGACAAGGTGACGCTTTTTGAAGCCTTTGCGTTCACCTTCTCCTCAATCATGGAATTCCACGCACCGCACGACGGGCAGCGACCCTGCCACTTCGGAGAATCGGCGCCACATTCGGAGCAGAACCAAACGGTTTTTACTTTTGTAGCCATCAGCTATCAGNTGTTANGATTTAATGATTTGCGAACGTCGGAACTCGGAAACGGTGATTGCNGTAGCCACTCCGACATTNAGCGATTCTGATGTTGCCACTCCTGCCGGATAGGATGGAATCAGCAGCTTGTGGGAAATCTCAGCGGCAACCTCNGAACTGACTCCCCTACCCTCATTGCCCATGACTATCACGCCGACGGGGCTGAGGGNTTCGGNATAGATATTGTTTCCGTCAAGGAAAGTTCCGTAGACGGGCATTTCGTGTTTCAACTGCCGGAGCGTGGCAGCGAGGTCACAATAATATACAGCTACGCGGGAGATAGCTCCCATCGTTGCCTGCACCACTTTGGGCGAGTANCAATCGACCGTTGAGCGGCTGCAAAGAATTGTGTCNATGCCAAACCAATCGGCGGTGCGCATGATCGTGCCGAGGTTTCCGGGGTCNTGAANGTTATCCAATGCNATGACCAACTGATTTTTAAGGCTATCTGNNTCGAGCTGACGATCGGGGNTGCGATACACTGNAACCACATCGGGCGCCGAGCCNAAATCGCTCAGTCGCTTAAGGTCNCGGCTGNTCACTTGCATCGGGTCAACGCCATTTGGCAGGATTGATTTGTTGGCCGAGAGCCATTCGTGTGTGGCAGCCAGATAGACCGTNTCAAAGTGATTCAGTGTATCGACCACGCACTTGTGACCTTTGGCAATGAACAGACCNTGCTCGCGACGATGCTTGGCGCTGTCGAGCGAACTGATGAGTTTCCGCAGTGAAATGCTTAATTCCATTCGAGTTATTCCGATTTCANTTTGATTGTTGCAGACTTCAAGCCGGGGGCNGAGGCGGTGAATGTGATGTCGCCCGNAGTTTCTGAGGCCTTGACTATTGCGGTNAGCTGGCCATGGAATGCCGACATCTGAGGAGCCTGGAACGATTCGAGAGAGGATGGGTCGCCATTGGCGGCNGCATGATAAGTGCCTTTGCCNGAAACCTTGAAGNGGATTTTGTTTGTGGCGTCGGGGCAGAGATTTCCATCTTTATCAACCACCCTGACGTTGATGAACGACAGGTCGTCGCCGTCGGCCTTGAGCATGGANCGATCGGNCGAAAGTTCNATGTGGTGNGGCTTGCCGGCGGTGTNAATTTCGCGTTCGGCCACCGGATTNCCGGCATTGTCGTAGGCAACCACCTTNACTGTTCCCGGTTCATATTTAGTNTCCATCCACATCAGGCGGTAGCGCTTCTGGCGCTCAAAAGATTTTTGAGCCGCCTCGGTGTAGCTGCTGTCNATTTCAACCGTCAGATCTTTCTTGCGACGACCCTGACTCACACCGTTGATAAACAATTCNGCNTCGGGATAATTCGTGTAGACGAAAACCGGNGTGACCTCGCCTTCNCGTCCGGGCCATGTCCAGTGAGGGAGAATGTGGAGAGTTTCCTCACCCTTGTTCCAGTGGCTGCGATAGAGATAATAGCGATCTTTNGGAATACCGGCCAGGTCGACAATGCCGAAGAGTGAGCTGTGGCTGGGCCAGTTAGTGTAATAAGGTGTGGGTTCGCCGAGATAGTCGAAGCCGGTCCACACGAATTCACCGATGGCATAAGGCAGGTCTTCGTGCTGTATGAAGTCATCTTCCGGAAGGTTTGACCAACCGCAGTGTTCAACATCGTAGCTCGAGCTCTGGTGGTCGGGATAAGTGGCCATGGCCTTGCGCTCAACNGGGAACTTATAGACGCCGCGCGACGAAACGGTGGAGCAGGTTTCGCTGCCCAACACAATCTGCTGTGGCAGTTTTGAATAAGCCTCCTGATATTTGAACGGGCGATAGTTAAAGCCGGCAATATCCATGATTGCGGCGAAATTGTTGTTGAGCACTGCGTCCGGACCGTCCATGCCCTGAGTGACGGGGCGTGTCGGGTCTTCGCGATGGGCAATGTTCTGGAGGAAGTAGGCAGTCTTCACNCCACCTTCGTGCCACTGTTCGGAAACCTCGTTGCCGATACACCACATCACGATTGACGGATTGTTGCGNTAGTGATGGATGAGATTGGTCAGATCNTTTTCGGCCCACTCGTCGAAGAGCAGATTGTAGCCGTTTTTCACTTTCGGGCGTTTCCATTCGTCGAAACTTTCAGCCATGAGCATCATGCCCATCTCATCGCAGGCCTTCACGAGCTCAGGGGCGGGCATATTGTGGGAGGTGCGGATTGCATTCACACCCATATCTTTCATTATGCGAATCTGGCGACGGATGGCGGCATCGTTGACTGCCATGCCGAGCGGACCCAGGTCGGAATGATTGCAGACACCTTTAAANACAATCTTCTCGCCATTGAGGAAGAANCCCTCATTGGGACGCACCTCGATGCTGCGGATNCCAAAGGTGGTGGGAGTTTCATCTTTCACCTCCTTGCCGTGCAGCAGTCGGGAGTCGGCAGTGTAAAGGTTGGGNGNGTCGGGCGACCAAAGTTCAGGATTTTCAACGATGAAGGTCTGAACCATTTCGCCATGGTTGGTCTTCAGATCAGAAACAANAGAATTGATTTCGCCGACAGTCTTTCCCGCGCGGTCTTTGATGACGGTCGAAAGAGTATAGTCCTTTTCATTGGCTCCTTCGGGGAGATTGACCTTGGTGCGGACCACCACTTTTGCCCAATCCTTGTTGACGTCAGGCGTGGTGATGTAAGTGCCCCACACCGGAATGTGAGCATCTTCGGTCACTATCAGTCTGACATTGCGATAGAGGCCGGCGCCGGGATACCAGCGCGATGACTCAGGCAGATTTTCCAGTCGCACGGCAATCGAATTTTTTTCGCCCGACTTCACCAGGTCTGTGATGTCGAAATAAAAACTATTGTAGCCGTAGGGCCAGTAGCCGGCTTCCTTTCCGTTGACGTAGACCTTGGCATGGCTCATCGCGCCGTCGAACATCAGCGTCACGCGCTCACCCTTGTCGATGCGCGGAACATCAACTTCCGTACGATACCATCCCGTGCCAACGAAGGGCAGACCACCGGTGCGTCCGGCATGCTCCATGGCTTCCTTCTGACCATCCTGAGCTATGGCCACATTCTGGCGGTCGTTATCCCAACTGAAAGGGCCGTAGATAGCCCAATCGTGGGGCACAGTGACCGACTGCCATGCGCCATCCTTATAATCGGGCATTGCAAATTCGGGAGAATCCTCGCGAGTAAACTTCCATCCCTTTCGGAGCAGAGTTTCAGAACGTCCGGCAGCAAAAAGATTCATGGCCAACATGAGAGATGCAACCGAGATGATATATTTCTTCATAAACAGATAAGGTGAGTGATAAAATCGTGATTGGT
>JAAVDT010000028.1:90047-104998 GCA_014801655.1 Bacteroides sp. | reverse complement strand
TCCGAACAGAGAAGTTAAACCTTTCCACGCCGATGATACTACGAAAGTGGGAAAGTAGGTAACCGCCCCCTCTACCGAAAGCCGCAGCTTCCACCCGAAGTTGCGGCTTTCTTATTTTTGGATAAGGTCGGTTAAGGTCGAGTAAGGTCAAATAAGGTCGAGTAAGGACTTTAGGGAATTTTAGGGAGGTGAGGGAGTTTAGGGAGGATTAGGGAGGTTTGGGGTATTTTGGGGTGGGGGTGGTTTATTGGATTTGGGGGTGGGGATTGGTGTTTAAGGAATTTTTAGAGTGGGATTGATTGTTTTTAGGGGGAGTTTGATTATATTTGCATTATGAATTGAAAATTTTTTGAATATCGATTATCATGAAGACTAAGATTAAGAATGAATTTAAGCAGCGTTTCGGCACTGAAGGCGTGCTTTATGTGGCTCCGGGTCGCTTTAACCTGATTGGTGAGCACACGGACTATAATGGCGGTTTCGTGTTTCCGGGCGCTATCGATAAGTTTATCATGGCTGAAATCAAGCCTAATGATACNGANAAGGTGCGNGTTTACTCTGTTGACATTGATGAGTATTGCGANTTTGGCCTCAATGANGAGGATGCTCCTGCTCAGCAGTGGGCTCGCTATATTTTCGGTGTTTGCCGCGAAATCATCAAGCGTGGNGGNGTTGTGAAGGGTTTTGATGCCGTGTTTGCCGGCAATGTGCCTCTGGGNGCGGGCCTTTCTTCGTCGGCTGCTCTTGAGAGCTGTTTTGCCAATGCGCTCAATGAGCTTTTCAATGACAATAAGTTNCCGAAGATGGAGCTTGCTAAAATCGGCCAGAGCACNGAGCATAACTATTGCGGTGTGAATTGTGGCNTCATGGACCAGTTTGCTTCGATCCATGGCAAGAAGGATAATCTGATGCGTCTTGACTGCCGCTCGGGTGAGTTTGAATATTTCCCCTTCAAGCTCGACGGCTANAAGCTGGTGTTGGTTGACTCTCGCGTGAAGCATGAGTTGGTTGACTCGCCTTACAATAAGCGTCGCGAGTCATGCGAGCGTGTTGCCGCTACNCTTGGNGTTGAGACGCTNCGCGATGCCGACATGGCAATGCTCGACGCCGCTAAGGATAAAATCAGCGAAGAGGATTATAAGCGCGCCAAGTATGTGATCGAGGAGAAACAGCGTGTGCTCGATGTCTGCGATGCGCTTGTGGCGGGCGACTATGAGACCGTTGGCCGTTGCATGTATGGCACTCACGAAGGCATGTCGAAGCTCTATGAAGTGAGCTGCGANGAGCTTGACTATCTCAANGACATTGCCAAGGAATGTGGCGTTGCCGGTTCGCGNATCATGGGCGGCGGCTTTGGCGGTTGCACAGTGAANTTGGTCAAGGATGAACTTTATGACAACTTCATTGAAACTGCNAAGGTNAAATTCAATGAAAANTATGGCCATGAGCCGAAGATTTATCCCGTGATCGTCAGCGATGGCGCCCGCCGTTACGAAGATCAGTAAGGAATTAATGGTATAGAAGTGTGCCGGAGAATCGGAATGAGATATCTTCGGCACTCTTTTTCTCCATTAGAAAAAGATGCAATGATGGAAAGGTTTATGGAAAAAACAGGGTTCGTTGTTGCATGTTTATGTCTTAATTATTATTTTTGTTGCAACTAAATGATATTTTATGAATAAACGACAGGCACGACTTGCCCTTATTGTAAAAATATTGCTTAATCATTCGATTGGCAGCCAGGAGGAGCTGATGGCTCTTCTGGAGGCCAATAATTGTCAGGTGACACAGGCCACACTGTCGCGCGACCTGAAGACTCTGCGCACTTCAAAGGTGGCTACCGAGCTCGGTGGCTATCGCTATGAGATTGCGGCCAATGGCACNGCGGCCGATGAAGTGGCGACGCAGGCAATGGATCATGTGCGCCAGGCGGCGATTCTTTCGGTGTCGTTTTCGGGTCGCACGGCCATCATCAAGACGCGCAACGGCTATGCCGGAGGTGTGGCCTACGACATTGACGAAGTGCTCTCACCCCATATTCTCGGCACGATTGCCGGGGCCGATACGGTGTTTGTGGCCGTTGACGAGGAGGTGACGCCGATGGAGGTCTATGACATTCTNTCGGAGATTCTTCCGGTTCAGATCATGGAGGAGGGCCGCGAATATTTCGAAAAATCAAAATTTAACAAGATATGATACGCGCTGCAGTTACCGGTGCCGCATCNGCGGTGGCCGGAGAGATTATTAAACTTCTTGTCAATCATCCCGACGTTGAGCTGATGTGGGCCTATGAGCCNGACTATGAGGGCGCGCTGCTCTCGCAGGTGCATAAAGGGCTGCGTGGCGAAACGTATATGCGTTTCNGCGGATCGACGCCNATGAAGCAGGTCGATGCCGTGTTTCTCTGCTTTGAGGAGCCGGAGGATTCGCTGCGCTTCATGCAGGAAAACAATGTTGGCCCTGACGTGAAGGTGATNGACCTCTCAGGCTATTATCTGCCGCAGAGCACGTTTGCCGATGGCGATAACTGGATTTTCGGCCTTCCGGAGCTCAGCCGCAAGCCGATGGTGCGTGGCGGATTGCATGCTTCGGTTCCGCAGCCGCTGACTTCGGCCGTGCTGCTTTCGCTGATGCCGCTCGCCAAGGCCGGATTGCTGACNGATGGCGATATCCATGTCACTGCCGCNGTGGCTGAACATGAGGCAGAGGCCGGCGAGATGCTTGCGCTGATNGACATTGAGGAGGCCGACGACATTGTGCGCGCGNTGCGTTCGCTGCAGCCCGACTTCGACAAGGCCATGACATTCATGGTGATGTGTGCCGGCTGGCGTCGTGGCATTTCNCTGTCGGTCCATTTCAAGAGCTCCATAACCGAGGAGCGTGCCGTTGAGCTGTTTAATGAGTTTTACAGCGACCACGGATTCACGTTCATCTCATCGAGCCTGCCGAGCATCACGGAGGTCGTGGGCACCAACAAGTGCATCATCAACATCCAGAAAGTGGCCGACCGCCTGGTCATCAANGCCGTGATTGACGACATCATCAAGGGTGCGGCCGGCATGGCTGTTCACGACATGAATCTGCTGTTTGGCCTTCAGGAGCGNGTTGGGCTCATGCTGAAGTCACANAGCTGCTGACGTGGTCGACGCAGCACGCAAAAAAANAGAAAATACAGTCAATCGCTCCTTTGCCTTCGAGGCGGAGGAGCGATTGTCGTTTCTCATTTTCTGACACGGGGGGAGAGGATGCGCTCNCCGAGATATTTGGCAAGCTCCTTTTTAATTTCGTTGAGCTCGGCGGCATGGCGCATCATGTTGGTGATTTCATCCATNGCCGCGGGNCTTGAGGCATAGATTTCGGCTATGGAGCGGTTGATTTCGCGGATTTCAAACTCAACGTGGGCACACTTGAGATTGTAGACGGCCACGGGCACGAGTTCGGGGAGGCGTTCGANCTCGGTCGGNAGTTTGGTGTATTTGGTGTGGATTTTGCTCAGCTGATGGCGCGACGTGGCGAGGTCGGTCGATAGGCGGCGNATGCTGTCGNCGGGATCAGACATGAGCATATTNCGGAGATAGTGTGCTTTGTATTCCGCCATTTCCTCTTTGGCCTGTTCGTCGGCGTCNNTTCTCAGCTCTCGCTCCTTGCGNTCGATCAGCGTCAGGTCTTCCATTGAGCGGCGCAGCTCCTCGATGCCATCGGCAATGCGTTTGAGGCGGCGCTGCTCAATGCGTTCGGCTTCGGCCGAGATGGCCGGAGNGGCTTCGGCNGCAATCTCGCGGGCGCGGGCGAAGGTGTCGGCAAACAGTTGGCGGGTGAAGCGCAGGTCGTCGACCGATANCTCCTCGACAATGTAGTCGATGACCGACATCGGTATCATCGAGCCATCTTCGCCNTGATATTCACACATCGTGGCCATGCCGTAGCGNAGGGCATAGCGGAGAAGTTCCTCCTCGTAGGGGCGNAGGAATTTGGATCGGGCGGCGGTNGANGCATCCTGCGTCGCATCGGGGGCATCTTCGGTCTTGGCGGGAGTGAGAGCGTCTACGCGGTCGGCGGGAGTGCCGTCGTCGNGCGGATCTTCGGGNAGGCCGGCATTGACNCGGTTTTGTCGGCGCAGNGCGTCGTTTTTCTCGCGCTCCATGCGGTCGGCGATGTCTTTCACCACCTGCTGNGTCAGCACCTTTTCGCTGATTTCCATCATGCGGCTGCACTGGGCAATGTAGACCGTGCGNGTGATNTCNTCGGGAATCATCGAGATTGACATCACGATGTTCTGAATGGCTTTCGACCGNGCCACGGGGTCGTTTTCNAGCCCGTTGAGGAGGATGCGGGTTTTGAAGGAGATGAAATCTTCTTCGTGGGCGGCGATATATTCTTCAACTTCGGTCGAAGTGTGTGACTGGGCGAAGGAGTCGGGGTCGTCGCCGTCGGGCAGNAGCATCACCTTGATGTTGAGCCCTTCGGCCAGCAGCAGGTCGATGCCTCGGAGGGAGGCTTTGATGCCGGCGGGGTCGCTGTCGTAGATGACGGTGACATTTTCAGTGAAGCGGTGAATCAGTCGAATCTGGCCGGGGGTGAGGGAGGTGCCGGAGGAGGCAACTACATTTTCGATGCCGCTCTGGTGCATGGAAATCACGTCCATGTAGCCCTCGACGAGAATACATTTGTCTTTTCTGACAATGGCTTGCTTGGCCTGATAGAGGCCGTAGAGCTCGTGGCTTTTGCTGTAGATGAGCGATTCGGGAGAGTTGACATATTTGGCCACCTCCTTGTCGGTGCGCAGTGTTCGGCCGCCGAAAGCCACCACCTTGCCGGAGACGGTGAACACGGGGTAGATCACACGTCCGCGGAAGCGGTCCTGAACCGTGCCTCGCTCTGTTTTGTAGCAGAGGCCGGTGTCAATGAGGAACTTTTCGTTGAAGCCTTTGGCCCGGGCCGACTGCAGCAGGTCGTCGCGCTTTTCGAGCGCGTAGCCCAGATGGAAGCGGCGAATCATGGCATCGTTGATGCCGCGCTGGCGGAAATAGGCAAGGCCAATGTCGCGGCCGTCGGGGGTGTCGGCAAGCACNGATTCAAAGTGGCGCATGGCGAAGTCGTTGACCGCAAGCATGCTCTCTCGCGCCGACGCCTCCTCCTGCTCCTGCTGACTCATCTCATGTTCCTGAATCTCAATGTTGTATTTCTTGGCCAGATAGCGGAGCGCCTCGTTAAATGACATCTGCTCCAGCTCCATGATGAAATTGACAGGCGAGCCCCCCTTGCCGCAGCTGAAGCATTTGCAGATGCCTTTGCTTTTCGACACGGAAAATGACGGCGTGCGCTCATTGTGAAACGGACACAGACCAATGTAGTTGGCTCCGCGCCGCTTAAGGTGCACGAAGTCGCTGACCACCTCCACAATGTCGGCGGTGTCGAGAATACGTTGCACGGTTTCGCGGTCGATTTTTTTCATAGCGTCAAGTACTTTGGTCTTAAATTTACAAATACAAAGTTANTCAAAACCANCCAAATCNCCAACCCCCANCCCCGCCATTTTATCGACACCATTTTCAACATCTNCATCCTCGGCCTCCGACAAAAAGAAAAGCCCTCGGCTGTGGGGCCGNGGGCTTTGGTATTTGGGGATGGGGGGGATGGGATCAGAGGTTTTTGTCGAGGAAGGTTTTGAATTCGTCGGCACTCATGTAGCCTTCGTGGCGNACGGGGGTGCGGCCTGTCGATTCGGGATAGAAAATCATGATGCAGGGGATGGTCTGCACGTTGTTTTCTTTTGAGAAGGCTTCACATTCGTCGACGTCGCATGACATGAATGTGGCTTTGGCGGCGTAGAGCGCGGCTACTTCATGGAATGCGGGGGCGAAGCGTTTGCAGGGACCACACCAGGTTGCGTTGAAGTCAACGACAACGGGCTGTGAGTCGGGGTGGACGGTTTCGCCTGCCTTGAGTTCGACAACTGCTGCTGAATTGAGCGTGGCTTCTTCGGCCTCAGCCTGNGGAGCNACNGTGATTTCTGTNGCTGCAGNGTCGGCTGTGGCGTCGGTGTCGGCCGGCGCTTTGCTGCCGCAAGANGCCAGNGAGATTGAGGCTGCNGCGGCGAGGATAAGGAGGAGTTTNTTCATNNTTGNTTNNNGTGATTAGCAGGGGAGAGCTGCGTTGGTTTTGCGAACGGCTGCTGCGCTGGCTTCGAAGAGTTCTTTTTCTTTGTCGTTGAGGTCGAATTCAACGATTTTTTCGATGCCGTTGCGGCCGAGGATACAGGGNACGCCGATGCAGAGGTCGCTCTGGCCATATTCGCCTTCAACGAGGGCGGAGCAGGAGATCATCTGCTTGGTGTCGCCNAGAACGGCTGCAACAACCTGTGCTGANGCTGCGCCGGGAGCCATCCATGCCGAGGTGCCGAGGAGNTTGGTCAGTGTTGCACCGCCCACCATTGTGTCGGCAGCAACTTTTTCGAGCTGTTCGGCGGGAAGGAGTGTTGAAGCGGGGATGCCGCGATAGGCAGCGTAGCGGGTCAGGGGAATCATGGTGGTGTCGCCGTGGCCGCCGATCACGATGCCTTCAACTTCGGTTGCGTTGGCTTCGAGNGCGAGGCTGAGGAAATATTTGAAGCGAGCGCTGTCGAGTGCGCCACCCATGCCGATGATGCGGTTTTTGGGCAGACCTGTGGTTTTGTGNATGAGGTAGGTCATGGTGTCCATGGGGTTGGCAACGCAGAGAATGATTGCGTTGGGCGAGTATTTNAGCACGCTTTCAGTCACAGACTTAACGATGCCGGCGTTAACGCCGATGAGCTCTTCGCGAGTCATGCCGGGCTTGCGGGGAATGCCTGATGTGATCACCACCATGTCAGAGCCTGCAGTCTTTTCATAGTCGTTGGTGACACCGGTCAGACGGGTCTTGAGGCCGAGGATGTTGGCGGTCTGCATGATGTCCATGGCTTTGCCTTCGGCGAAACCTTCTTTGATGTCGATGAGAACTACTTCGTCGGCAATTGACTGAGTTACCAGAACATTGGCACAAGTGGCGCCTACGTTACCGGCACCTACTACGGTTACTTTTGACATAATCTTTTACTTTTTATTTGGTTTGANTTTGTTTGTTGTTGAGTGAGATGCAAAATTAAATAATTTTTTCCGTAATTGCTATTTCCTTTGAGGAAAAATGTATCTTTGTAAAAAANATATTTTTGAAATGAGAAAGGTTTTCAACACAGCATNTTTTTTTGTGGCTATAATAATAGGTGTGCTTGCCGGGNCTTGNGCTTCGGGNGCGGGCGGATTTGCCGTGGAGGGGGGCGACACGCTCACCCGCCGATCGGAGTTGCTGACCATGGTTGACTGCGGCGACTACGTTGTTGCCGAAATCAAAAATCCCTGGGGCGACGGGNTGCTGGCGCGCTATCTGCTTGTCAGCGACGACTATGAGGGCGACCTGCCGGAGGTCGATGAACTGACGTCGGTGGTGATCACCCCCGTGCGCCGCTCGGTGGTGTTCAGCAGCGTCTACGGCGGGGCTATTGCCGAGCTTGGAGCCGCGGANGCNATTAGCGGAGTGACCGACGGCCAATATTTCGTGCTTCCGGAGATTGCCGAGGCCATTGCCGNCGGACGCATTGCCGATGTCGGCAACTCGATGTCGCCTTCGGTGGAGTCGATTGTCGATTGCAACCCCTCGGCACTCATCACCTCTCCCTATCAGGGGCAGGAACAGGGGGCCATTGAGCGCCTGGGCATTCCGGTGATAGCCATGGTCGACTACATGGAGCCGACACCGCTCGGCCGCGCCGAATGGCTGCGACTGATTGGCGAACTTTATGGCCGNCGCCACAANGCNGACTCTATCTATCAGGCTGTTGAGGCCGATTATGANCGNCTGCGCGCCATGACGGCAGGCGTGGAATCTCGTCCGGTGGTCATCACCGAACAGCCTCAGCCGGGCGGACAATGGGATGTGCCGTCGGGCCAAAGCTATATGGCGCAGATGCTTGCCGATGCGGGGGCCNACTATCCCTGGGCCTCCACCGAAGGTGCCGGATCGCTGAAACTNGACATNGCCTCGGTCTACGACCGCGCCCATGATGCCGACTACTGGCTCATACGCAGCTACGGCCCGCTGACAGCGTCATCGCTAAGCAGCATCAGTCCGCTGACGGCCCGATTCAAAGCCCTGANCTCNGGCGGTCTCTACGTTTGCGACACCTCGCAATCGCCGCTTTTCGATGAATTTCCATTTCATCCCGAGCGCCTGCTGACCGACTACATCAAAATCTTCCACCCGGAATTGCTGCCCCCGGCCCCCCTTCGCTATTTTAGTCAAAAGTGAGTCGTCGGAGACGACAGAACCATCTTAAGCCCCGGCATAAGGGAGGGCGCCGACAGGCGTCCGACCGTGCCGGGGTAATGGAGACAGGTAGGGGCGGCTTCGGAGAAGCCGGACGGATTGAGTAGCGGGCTTTGAAGAAACGTGCAGCTTCTCCGAAGCTGACTTTCGATGACGGACTGACCCCGGCACGGTCGGACGCCTTCGGCGCCCTCCCTTATGCCGGGGCTTAAGATGGTTGGTCGTCTTCGACGACCTGCTTGAATGCCGGGTCAATTGGGGGCGGCTTCGGAGAAGCCGGACNGATCAGGGGTTATGANAGCAGGTGTTCATTCCATTCAAAATCATGGGTTTCGGCCCATCGTTTCATTTCATCCTCGTAGGCTATGCCTTTGTGGTGTTCCTCCTGATTGCAGATGTATTCTTTGACTGACTGCCAGTCGCTGTGCGAAACGGATGCGGCAAAATATTCTTTCCCCCAATAATCAAATTTCGGAAACTCGATTTGATTGCGGAGCCAGAGTGTGCTTGACCTTTTTATTTCACCAATCAGTGTCGACAGTGCTACGGAGGGGTGCAAATCCAGCAGGATGTGAACATGGTTTTCAATGCCATTTATTCGCAGAGTCCGGCATCCTTTGTTTTGTATAATCGCATGGATGTAGGCGTAAAGTTTTTTGCGATGAAGCATCGGGATGGCCGGTTTCCTGTCTTTTGTGTTGATGACAATATGGTAGATGGCGTTGACTTTGCTCATGACCTTTTGGTATTCGTTGTTTCGTGCAGCTTCTCCGAAGCTGACTTTTGATGACGGACTAACCCCGGCACGGTCGGACGCCTTCGGCGGCCTCCCTTATGCCGGGGTTTAAGGAGGTTGGTCGTCTTCGACGACCTGCTTGGGGCGGAGAGCTCAGAGAACTCCGAGTGCTCCGAGTGCTCAGAGAACTCGGAGAGCTCGGAGGGGNGGATTAGCGGATGAAGAGGAGCTCGCGGTATTTGGGGAGGGGCCACATTTCGTTGTCGACCATCAGTTCGAGGTGGTCGATGTGGTCGCGGATGATGCTCATCGGGGGCACTACGGTGTCGTGGTAGGCGATGGCTTTTTCGCGTTCCGATTCTATCTGGTTGGCCACGCGGCGTGCTTCGACCATTTTCTCTACTTCGGCTTTGATGGCGCGGGTGTGGCGGGAGATGGCGCGGATGGTGTCCATTTCGCCTTGGGTCATCTCTACGTTTTCCTCGCCGGGGAAGAGGGCGCGGATTTTGCTTACGTTGTCGAGCAGAATCGACTGGTAGCGGATGGCCACGGGGAGCACGTGGTTAAGGGCGAGGTCGCCGAGCACACGGGCTTCAATCTGCACTTTCTTGGTGTACATTTCCCACTTCACTTCGTTGCGGGCGGCGAGTTCGACTTCTGTCATTACGCCGGTGGAGCGGAACATTTCGATTGATTCGGGGCGCAGATAGGCGTCGAAAATCAGGGGCACGGAGGTTTCGCAGTCGAGGCCGCGTTTGCCGGCTTCAACCACCCATTCGTCGGAATAGCCGTTGCCGTCGAAGTGGATCGGGCGCGAGGAGCGGATGAGGGAGCGGATTTCTTCGAGTATGGCGTCGCGGAGCTGTTCGCCGGCGTTGACGCGCAGGTCAATGGCCTGCTTGAAGAGTGTGAGCTGCTCGGCCACGGCGGCGTTGAGGGCAATCATGGCTGAGGCACAGTTGGCCGACGAGCCTACGGCGCGGAACTCGAAGCGGTTGCCGGTGAAGGCGAAGGGGGAGGTGCGGTTGCGGTCGGTGTTGTCGAGCATGATTTCGGGAATCTGCGACACGCCGAGCGAAAGGCCTTCTTTGGAGCCCAGGTCGGTCAGCTCGCTGTTGGTCGAGGATTCGATGCGGTCGAGAATCTCGGAGAGAGCCGAGCCGGCGAAGATTGAGATGATGGCCGGCGGGGCTTCGTTGGCGCCGAGTCGATGGGCGTTGGTGGCCGACGCTATTGATGCCTTGAGCAGGGCGTTATGGCGATGAACGGCTGCCATGACGTTGACAACGAATGTGATGAACTGGAGGTTGTCTTTGGTGGTTTTGCCGGGGGAGAAGAGCATCGTGCCGCGGTCGGTGCCGAGGCTCCAGTTGTTGTGCTTGCCTGAGCCGTTGATGCCGGCGAAGGGTTTTTCGTGGAGCAGCACGCGGAAGTGGTGGCGGCGGGCCACTTCGCCGATGAGCGACATCAGCAGCAGGTTGTGGTCGTTGGCCAGGTTGGTTTCTTCAAAAATCGGGGCGAGCTCAAACTGGTTGGGAGCCACTTCGTTGTGGCGTGTCTTGACGGGGATGCCGAGTTTGTGTGACTCGATTTCGAGGTCGAGCATGAAGGCTTCGACGCGCGAGGGGATGGCGCCGAAATAATGGTCGTCGAGCTGCTGGTTTTTGGCTGATTCGTGGCCCATGAGTGTGCGTCCGGTGAGCATCAGGTCGGGGCGNGCGGAGTAGAGGGCTTCGTCGACGAGGAAATATTCCTGTTCCCAGCCCAGATAGGAGCGCACGTGCTTCACTTCGGGNTCGAAGAGTCGGGCAATGGCCGTNGCGGCGCGGTCAACGCTGTTGAGGGCGCGCAGCAGCGGGGTTTTGTAGTCGAGCGAATCGCCGGTGTAGGAGATGAAGATGGTGGGNATGCAGAGCGTGTTGTCGAGCAGGAAGGCGGGCGAGGAGATGTCCCAGGCCGAGTAGCCTCGGGCTTCGAANGTGTTGCGGATACCGCCGTTNGGGAAAGAGGATGCGTCAGGCTCCTGCTGCACAAGGAGTTTNCCGTTGAATTTCTCTATGACTCCACCNTTGCCGTCGTGGTCAATGAAGCCGTCGTGTTTCTCGGCAGTGGTTTCGGTCAGNGGCTGAAACCAGTGGGTGTAGTGGCGAGCTCCGTTGTCAATGGCCCATTGTTTCATGCCCTCGGCCACTTTGTCGGCCACTCCCAGGGGAAGGGGCTGCTTGTTGTCAATGGCCTGAGTCAGAGCCTGGAAAGTTTCGGCAGGGAGGTATTCAAACATTTTCTGACGGTTGAACACATATTTGCCATAATACTTTTCGGGACGTTCGGCGGGGATTTCCACGGGGTCGGCCTTGCGGTTGAAGGCTTCGTCGACAACTTTAAATCTTAGAGACTGCATTTGGATAGAGTATAGAGTTTAGAGATTAGAGAGGGAGTCGGGGTTATTTCAGGAGGGTTTGGATGCGTTTGACGGCTTCGATGGTGGCTTCGGCTGTGGAGAATGCTGTCAGGCGCACGTAGCCTTCGCCGGCGGGGCCGAAGCCTGAGCCGGGNGTGACCACTATGTTGCAGCGCTCAAGCAGGAGCTGGAAAAATTGCCATGAGCTGAGGCCCTGAGGTGCGCGCACCCAAACGTAGGGGGCGTTTTCGCCGCCGTAGATTTGCAGTCCGGCGGCAGTGAGGCCTTCGCGGAGTGTTTTGGCGTTGGCCATATAGTGGTCGATGGTCTGGCGAATCTGGGCGCGCCCCNGNGGGGTGTAGAGGGCAAGGGCGGCGTGCTGAACAACGAAGCTGGCGCCATTGAATTTAGTGGTCTGTCGGCGCAGCCAGAGGTGATGGAGGTCGGTTGTGCGACCGTCGGAGCTGACGCCTTTGAGGTCGAANGGCACAACGGTGTAGCCCAGACGCATGCCGGTGAATCCGGCGGTCTTGGAGAAGCTGCGGAATTCGATGGCACACTGTCGCGCTCCGGGAAGCTCATAGATGCTGTGGGGCACGTCGGGGTCGGAGATGTATGCTTCGTAGGCTGAGTCGAAGAGAATCAGCGATTTGTGTTGCAGNGCGTAGTCAACCCACTTCTGAAGCTCCGGGCGGGTGAGGGTGGTGCCGGTGGGGTTGTTGGGATAGCAGAGGTAGATAACCTCGGGCGCCGGGCCGGAGGGGAGGGGCGGGATGAAATTGTTGTCGGCCGTTGAGGGGAGATATGTGATTTCTGTCCAATGGCCCGACTCGGTGTGTTTGCCCGCGCGTCCGCCCATGGCGTTGGTGTCGACATAGACGGGATAGACGGGGTCGGTCACGGCCACTCTCACGTTGGGCGCAAGGATGTCGCCGATGTTGCCTATGTCGGATTTGGCACCGTCGCCAATGAAGATTTCATCGGGGTGGATGTCGATGCCGCGTGAGGCATAGTCGCCCTCGGCAATGGCTCGACGCAGTTCGGGATAGCCCTGCTCGGGGCCATAGCCGTGGAAGGTTTTGGCGTCGGCCTGTAGATCGGCTGCTTCATGGAGCGCTTCGGTCACGGCAGGGCAGAGCGGACGGGTCACGTCGCCGATGCCCATGCGGATAATGTCGGCTTCGGGGTGTGCCGTCTGATAGTCGGCCACTTTGCGGGCAATGTCGCTGAAGAGATATGACTGCGGGATATCCAGAAAGTAGTCGTTGATGCGAATCATATTGGGTGGGGGGATTATAGCGATGAGGATGATTGGCGGAAATATCGGCCCTCGAAAGAGGTGACGGCGGGNCCGGTCATGAGGATTTCACCATCGGGCGTGGAGTCGATGAGGAGGTCGCCGCCGGGGAGATGGACTGTGACCGGCATTTCGGCCAGGCCGAGCCGGCAGGCCACGGCNGCGGAGGCACACGCTCCGGTGCCGCAGGCTTGGGTNTCGCCGGAGCCGCGTTCCCAGACGCGCATGGCCAGCTCGTGGCGACTGATGATGTTGATAAATTCAATGTTGGCGCGCTCGGGCCATGNGGGGTGGTGTTCGAGCCGAGGGCCGATGTCGGCCAGCGGCAGCGANNCGAGNGGGAGGGGTGTGACNATCACGCCGTGGGGGTTGCCCATCGAAACGGCCGTTATATTATANGTGTGGCCGCCATCGATGGCGATTGGCCGGTCAATCATCTCCGGATCCGGGCAGACCGCCGGAATGGCGCTGCAGCGGAAGTCGGGGCGACCCATGTTGACGGTTGCGCTTTCAATCAACCCGTCGGGTCCGGCAACGAGGTCAATCCGTTTTATTCCGCCGAGGGTTTCGAGGGTGAGGGAGAGNGAGTCGCTCAGGCCATAATCATGGATATACTTGCCAACGCAGCGAGCGCCGTTGCCACACATCCNGGCTTCCGAACCGTCGGCATTGAAAATNCGCATGCGGAAATCGGCCACATCCGAGGGGCAGATAATAATAATGCCATCGGAGCCTACGCCGGTGTGGGGCCGGCTCATCTCGATGGCAAGTTGCTGAATTTGGCGGGGAGTCGAGGCCAGGCAATTGATATAGATGTAATCATTGCCCAACCCGTGCATCTTTGTGAAGAGAATCTCCTCCATAATCGCGTTGATTGTTCGTTTTGACGTGCAAAGTTAATCTTTTTGCTGCAAAAAAGCAAAAAAGAGTTTAGAGAGTAGGGTTTAGAGATTAGAGTTTAGAGAGCAGAGGCGCAGCATTGGAAAGCTCTTNTCTGCGGCTTCTCTCTTGTTTTGGTTTTTNGAACTTAGGGATTTGAAAGCCTACGGAACTTTTTTGTCGGCTTGCGCCTCAAATTTACGGATCGGAGCGGAACGGACACGGAACTTTTTTTGTTTTTCCGGTTTGCTTGAAATTGAACGCGCTGGGAGTCGCTTCGCTTTCCGGGCGGAACTCGCGGAACACTTGATAGAGAGCAGAGTTTAGAGATTAGAGTTTAGATGGGCGGCGGGGTTAGAGCCATGACTGCCAGCGGTCGCAGGAGGAGCGGATGTGGGCAGCGGTCGGTGTCGAGGGATAGCAGGCTACTACGGTCGGGAGGTCGTTGAGCAGATAGAGCGCTTCGGCTTTGGCTTCGGGGGATTGGAATGAGCGGAGAGCGGCAATGACCTCAGCGGCATATCGGAGCTCGATTTCTTTGTATTCGGGGGTATAGACATAATTATAATCATAATCAAGCTCTATGACAAGATTCTGGAGGCCGTTTTTGAGGAAGCTGTAGTCAATGTGTATGTCGTAGCGATCGCATTGTGTGTATGGAGTGGCGAAATTAGGAAGGTAGGTGCAATTCCAGTATTGGGTCAGGGCCCAGCAGTCGGTCTGAGCGTTGCGCAGTCCGATGGCATAGTCAAGTCGGGCACGGGCGCGGATGTCGGGGTCGGGAGAGTTTGTCATCGTCTGCCGATATTGATTCATGCGTGAGGCGAAGGAGTATTTTGCGCGGTCGGCCGATGGCAGAAATCTGTTTTCCTCTCGGGCCGGATAGGGGGTGAACGGNTTGCGGCGNAGGTAGGGATAGATGTTCATTGANCGTTCATAGTCGGNCGACACCAGGGCGAGNTNGNTCATNGCNCGGGTNTAGTTTTCTTCNCGNAGNGCCAGNGTGCCGATGAGGTCGTTGNNGAGNTCGGGGTCNGAGNGGANGTGNGCGNCGNAGNAAGTNNGTCNANGGGGNGGATGNGNGGAGTCTGACGGNNGAANTCNATCATNTGGTCGGAGGTNANNGACTGCATCATCTGAAACGAAAGTGATGAGTAGGGGNTGTCTCTCCAATTTCGGGAGGGGAAGCTATTGTCGGCATAGGCGCAGAGCATGATGGCGGTGTGGTAGTTGCCGCTTTTCCACAGNNCGGNCACGGCGTCGGCATANATGATGTTNCGNATNATNTNNTGCCA
>JAAVDT010000028.1:25667-89646 GCA_014801655.1 Bacteroides sp. | reverse complement strand
GATAGTTGCCGGTGCGGGTAAACAGCTCGGCGGCGCGCTCGGTTTCGCCCAGTCGGGCCCATGCTCCGGCGGCATAGTCGAGGGCCATNCGCTTGAAGAGGTTGGAGTCTGGGAAGTCAGCAAAGGCGGTGTCGGCATAGTTGATGCAGTCGGCATAGTGTTCAATCAGGTGGAGCGCACGGACGGCTTGCAGGGCATAGCGGTCTTTCAGCCGGGTGCCTTTATAGCTACGGCAGCGTTCAATGATTGAGGTGATTGTGGGTTCGGTGTCGGGGCCGATTCGGGTCGAGGGGTAATACCATGGAGAGTTGTGTTTGGTGATGGCCTTTTCGACACTTTTGGCGGTCTCAAGAAAACAGAGCGTTTCGAAGTCGTTGGAGTTGATGAGGTAACACCACAATTTGTTATCGGGGAAGAAGCTGATCAGACTCATGCCATAGCCATAGCCGGGGATTGACTTGCTGCGGTAGACGAGGTCTTCAATGTCGGAGAGTGGAATGTCGGGTGAGGTGAGTTGCTGCCATAGGCGCAGGTTTTCCTGTCGCTGATGGTCGGCGATGGAGATTTCGTTTTGGGCGGAGTAGAAAAAGTCAGGAGTGGGGATAAAGTCATAGAATGGGCCGCAGGCACTGCCGCGCAAAGCGGTGACTGAGAAAAACAAAAACAGGAGGGCGGCCTTAGCGAGCAGACGCAACACTGAGCAGGGAGTCGATTTCATTGGGGGTGAAGGTTGAAAGGTTTTTGGTGTCGAGATGATAGAGAATGTTGCTGTGGGGCCGTCCGTCAAGCCGTTTTTCGATGAGGGCTTTGATCGGGGCTATCTCGCTGAAGCGGGAGCTCTCGCAGCGGATTATGTCGCCACGGCGAATGATGATGTTGCGGAACGGTACGTCGCTCAGCGCGCGGAAGGAGTTGGCGCCGGCCGGAGCAAACCGCTCGCGATCGTTGGTGTCCACACCTTCAAGCAGCCCGATGAATTGGCGGTTTCGGAAGAGCAGTTGCCAGCTGTAGGTCGGGTAGGCCACGTCGAGATGCAGGGGATAGGAGGGTAGAAATTTCAGGTAGGGTTCAACATCGGCGAGGTTGATGATGGAGTTGGAGGCATCGGGGTCGGAGAAGGAGCCGGTGTTGTAGACCATCAGCACTCCGTAGTCGACCGGCGGAGGCGACTGACGCAACTGATGCAGGCGGATGGTGGAGCTGAGTTGCCACGGAAGGCCTTTGCTTGCAATTGCCTTTGAGGTGGCGGAGCAGAGGGCAAAGAATGATTCGCGGGTCGATGAGGTCCAGTCGCAGTCGAGTTGCAGCGCTTCGATGTGCGTCAGATCATCGTCGTGGTAGCTACACATATTTTTTACGCGCTCCACGATTTTTTCAGCCAGGTCGGCCTCGCAGCCTTTGGCGAGTTTGAGGGCGTCAAGTGTAATGTAAATGGTGGGGACGAAATAAACGGAGTCGGAATTGAGCTGCTCATAATCGACCTCCCAGGAATAGTGGTAGTTCCGGATGTCGGTTGTGGCAATGGGAATTGCCTCGCCGGCAACGTCGTCGACATCAAACATGCGCAGATAGATGCGGCGGATGCCGTGGGTCAGAAGAAACTGATGGTCGGCCGAGTCGATGGAGAAGGTCGTTTTCCAATGATAGACGGCAGGCATCTCGGAGTGGGTGAGGGGAGGGAAAACGGTGCTTTCAGGGGCGGGCGTGTCGGGGCGGTCGATGAGAAACACCGGCAGGGCTACCACGGCTGCGAGTAGCAGTTGATAGAGGTGTATGGGTTTGATTAGGGCCATTGCGAAAATGAGTGTGAGCTTTTTGGGGGATGTGTGATTGATTTCCGTGGGCAAAGTTCGCACAAAAGCAACGCCCGCCAAAGAAATCGGGCGGGCGTTGTATGAAATGGTCGGTTTGATGTATGAAATGAATGGGCGGGGTCTATCGCCACACGATGTAGTTGGTGTTTTTCAGCGGTCGGTCGGAGCGTTTGCCGAAAGAGATGCGGCGCCCTTGGGCATCGCGGGCATAGCCGTAGCTCGTGGAGCCGACGAGATAGATGGCGTTGGTGACTCCGAGGTCGATTAGCGATTGCGAGAAGTCGTGGAATGTCATCGGCTCCTCGCTGAGAATCACGCAAATCTCGCCGGAGAGTTCGGCCAGGGCTTTGCGGAGCGACTTGCCTGGCTGACGGTTTTCGACAATCTGCCCGCTGACCACCAGCGGATATTGGCGGAAGAAGTAGCCGTTGGTCTCGATGGCTTGTTCGAGATAGGGGGTGGCGTCGGCCACACCGATGATCGGATTGCCGCCGATGATGGCGCAGAAACCCGACTTCGACTGCCCCCGGCTGAGGAGTTCGCCCTGAAAGACGTAGGCTCCCACGATGCCTCCATTGTCGGCGCGTACGTCGGCTGCCTGCACTATGAGGGCGGCGGTTGTGTCGGCGGCGTTCTCGGGGCCTACACACAGCTCGGGAGTCAGATTGCGGGGCTGAAGCACCTTGAGGGTAGTTTCGCCAACGCGAGCATCGGTGATATTGACATGGCCGGGCTCCGACGGAGTGTCGAGACGCAGGATTTCGGCAGTGTCGGGCGGCGCGGGAGTTTGATCGAGTGGGTTGAGTGTGGTAGGCTCGGTCTGCTCAATGACAAGCTGCTCTTCCGCTTCGTTGCCACTATCTCCGCTTGTGAGATAGAGCACAAGCAGTGTGACGACAGCGATGAAAATCACCCCCAGGGCTATGAGCAACAGCACTGAGTTTGAGCTGCGTTGCTTCTTTTGCGCAGGAACGAGGTCAGTCCGTTGTCCGCATTGGGTGATGATGCGGATTTCGTTGTCGTTGATGTCATTGTTGGTGTTAGGATTCATAGTTTTACCTCCATTTCTAAATACTCCTTCAGCTTCTTCAAGGCATCTTTCGATGCAGCCACTTCAAAGCGGAAAGTCGCGTTGTCAGACAACACGAGCTTCTGGTGTGAAGGATTGATCAGGGTGATAAATTCGCGGTTGATGATGAGGCTTTTACCGATGCGCAGAAACCGCATGTCGTCATCGCTGAGCATCTCGGCCATGCGCGTTTCTAGCTGACCGATCTGCTGAGTGAGCAGATAGCGCGCGCCGTCGGCAGTTGAGATAATGGAATAGTTGCCGTCGGCTGTGGCATAGACAACCGAGTCGGCCGCAAGTCGCAGATATTCAGTCGATGTGGAGAATACCAGATAAACTCGCCCAGGGTTCGTTATGTCAACATTTCGACTCATAGCTGAACGCAAAGTTACGGAAATATCCGAAAACCACACCATTTTCGCCCCCTCGATGTTTGAAATGGGCCGAAAAATGTAGGAAATGCCACCAAAATGCCACTTCCCTTTGGTGTGGATTAATATATTTTAAACTCTTTTAGCGGTGCGGGATGCGACTTATCTCCCGGCCGATTGTTTTTATAGTGTAATTTGAAACTGAGAGACTAAAAAACAGTAGACAATAGATTAAATAGCAGAAGTAAAAGTAGACATATAGTTTTCATTAAATACTGTTTTATAAACATCCCTCGCCCCTGCTAATGGATAGTGATATTAGTTATCAGGGCACTCATAAATAAATAGTTGAAACGGCAGGGCCGGAGATGACTTCACGTCGCTCCGGCCTTTGTCGTTGCCCCCCGCCCCGGCGCCGGCCGGAATCGGTCTGCAAGGTTGCAAAAATCCGGGGGCGGGAGATTTTGGCCGTAACTTTGCATCAGAATCCCAAACCAAAAAAGAAAACAGAAAAAAATGGAAACTAAAAATCAAAACCCGCAGACCCGCAAAATCAATGAAGTGCAGAACCTGATTATCCTCGACCGCAGCGGTTCGATGTCGTCAATCGCCGAACATGCCATTGCCGGCGTCAACGAAACTCTCGGCACAATCCGCGCATCGGCCCGCGACCACGAAGATCTCCGCCAGCAAGTGACGCTCGTGTCGTTCTGCGGCTGCTCGGTCAATATCCACTGCAAAAACACTCCGGCCGAAAAAGTGCAAAACCTGACAGCCGCCGACTATCAGCCCTGCTGCTCGACTCCGCTCTACGACACAATGGGCGTGGCGCTGACCGAGATGCGCAAACATATCGGCAACCGCGACGACGTGGCCGTTTCCGTCACCATCATCACCGACGGCTACGAAAACGCATCGCGTAAATGGACCGGCCCCCAGATCAAAGCCCTCATCGAATTGCTCAAAGCCGACGGCTGGATGTTTGCCTACATCGGCGCCAACCAAGACCTCGAAACCATCAAATTCAATCTCTCCATCGACAACACCATGTCCTTCGAGTGCAATGAAGCCTCAATGAAAGAAATGTTCAACAAAGAATGCAAGGCCCGCAAACGCTGGGCCCGCAAATTATCCGAACCAGAAGCCGACATAAAATCGCTAAACGACGACTACTTCTCCTCGTTCTAACTCCCGCCCCGAATCGTATGGCTACGCCCCAATGCCGTTTACTTAAGTAATTGAGTGAGGTTGATTTATCCTGGCTTTACCCGAATTGTAGGGACGCACCCCGGTGCGTCCGAGTTGATAATCAGGTGGTTGCGGACGCACCAGGGTGCGTCCCTACAAAGAGAGGGGAGCCCTACAAAGTTCGATTTTCCTTAAGCAAACAGCATTGGGACGTAGCCGTGCGATTCGGGTGTGGAGCCCCAAACAGGCGAAAGTAATCGTGTTCGGGAGCATGCGGATAAAAGAAAAAGTCATTTCATACACTGAGACCACAATTTCATACATTCCACCAATAACTCCATTTCCGCGTCAACCAAATCACCTAACTTTGCACCACATAAATTGATTCTTATAAAACTAACCCTTCAAAATGAAAAAATTTATCTTTGCCGGAGTCGCAGTTTCACTGATTGCAAGCGTTGCAGTGTTTGCGAATAAGACCACAGGTCAAAATCCGGATAATGCGCAAGTCAATCAATGGGAAGCGTTGGCNGAAAAAGGTGATACTGCCGCCATGCACCGACTCATTGAGTTTTACGATGAAAACTCACCTGTCTTTGTTGAGGTGGCAGAAGTCATTGACGCCGATGGTTATGAATGGACTGAGGCCGAAGTCGACAGCCTTAATGCAGCAAATAAAGCTAATGATGAGATGNCAGAGCAGTATGCTGAACGGTTGGAATACTGGCTCGACAAAGGAATCGCAACGAACGATCCTGTTGCCATCGTAACAAAGGGAATGAGACTTTATTACGAGGATGAATCTAAAGCAATCGCGTATCTTTCAAAAGCCGCCGATTCCGGAAATGCTCAAGCCGCTTTATTTTGTGGCTCGGCTTGCTTTAATCAAGGCATGGGAGATGAAGCTTTTAAATATCTTTCTATGGCTTACGAATCAGGTGAGCCCAGTGCCGGGTGGCATCTCGCGATGTGCTACATTGGAGGAATCGGTACCGAANCCAACGAAAACAAAGCCATTGAGGCGATGCGTCATGCAGCAATCATGAATTATCCGGAAGCCGTTTTGGAGATGCGCCGAATAGAGCCGACCAATAGCGTATGGCAACACAAAGCGGATAGCCTTGGCATAAGTTTTCCCGATTTCCCAATTCTCCCGGTGTGAAATCGTGTNTCCTTNTGACTGAATAAGACGGCTTTGGTGGAAAATGATTATATTTGCCTTTGGAAATAATAAATGTTGAAGATTATGTTGATGACGGAAAATGAAGATGTTCACGCTGTTTCGCCGGAGCTTCTGAGGGAGCTTGGGCGAGTGAAGGCGGGTGTGCTGACGGCTTTCGTGCCTTCGATGGATGCTGTTGANAAAATCGGCGGNATTGTGCGCGAAATCGCTATGAGCCTCGGAATGAGGATTGAAAGTGAGGTGCTCGNGACCGACTATGCNCCGCTGCAGTGGTCGCTGGGTGTGCGCCGTGTGTCGGCTCTCGATCCGGAGCGTCCGCGATATTCTCTCNTCAGATTCANNGATGCCGGCAATCCGCTTGAGGTTGGCCGCTATCTCAGAACCAAGCTCTTCGACATCATNGATGACTCGCCGACTCAGGTCGAATACTATCAGCCTGTNAATNNANNNTTTTCGAGGNTTNANNNNCTCCGCNGGCGCGANATTTTTGATGACCGGAGNCTTGCTGCTGATGACNATGATATCGAATTCTGTGNCAACNTACCNGGCAGCATCGAATTCAAACCGAGNNAAGAATCCANNATTGNGACCAATGAGANTGAGNCGTGCTTTNCTCTTGGACTTTCCGTCAGCTTCGACGANGATCAATCTGACTTCGAGCTCGACCGCGAGAAGAAGCAATGGGTCGATGCGCTGTCGGCATTGATNGTGCAATATATGACCCGCTTTCATGAGGCGCCGCCGATGGAGATGATTGAGGCCAGCGTCAGGGGCAAGATATTGCTGTCGGCTTCGCNCAAATCGCCTNTGACGGTCAGTGGCGANATGAAGATATACCTCCCGGAACTCAACGAGATTCAGCTGCGCATGACGCCGCTCGCCACCACCGTCTACATCCTCTTNCTCTGCCANCCCGAAGGAATNCGCCTGAAAGATATCGCCGACTATCGCCACGAACTGACAGAAATCTATTCGATGGTGAAACCCGGCGCGAGTGAAGCCATGGCCTCGGCGTCGATTGATGAACTCGTGAACCCGATGGGCAATTCGCTCAACGAGAANCTGTCGATGATCCGGCGGTCGGTCAAACGCTATATCCTNGACAAGCAGATGGCTGAGCATTATGTCATCANCGGCCGTCGCGGCGAGCTCTACCGCATTGCGCTCGACCCCCAACTGATTCACCTGCCTCAGTCGCTCANNTCNCTCACNGCAAAAGCATGATGCGCCNCCCCATAGTAATCAAATCGCGCCTTGTGCCGAAGCGATTTTGTGTCAATCTGCTGGGCACGCTNTGGATGCGCGACCCGTCGTGGCTCTCCGACAAGTTGGTGAACCATGAGCGAATCCACACGGCGCAGATGCGCGAGCTCCTCTTCGTGGGGTTCTATATAATATATGTGTTGGAGTGGCTGGTGCGCCTGGTCATAGAGCGCNATTTCGACCGNGCCTATCGCGCCATTTCCTTTGAGCAGGAGGCTTATGCTCATGGCGATAACCTCGATTATCTGGCCCGGAGGTGTCATTTTGCTCAATGGCGAGGTCATGGAGGCCAAAATCCNGGAAGGCATAAAAAGAAATGAAGGAGACCCTCACGAGTATCCTTCACCATTTACACATAGTACTTAACGTCAGTGGATTTTATTTAATGTCTAATTGTAACTTTCTGAAAAAGCAAATATCTGCTTGGGAGTTTTTGAGCTTGTTGTGATACAAAGTTAGACAAAATCATTACCATTTCCAACACNCCTTGACCATGGCTGAGGTGGCTTGAATAAACANNTTTCATCAATCTGGCACTTCCGTAATCTGACATTTTGAAATGAAATGCGGTAAAAAGTNAAAATGTAACCAAAATGGCGACACNNNGTAGCAAATTGTCACAATCTTAAATTAAGTTAAATTATTCGGAAGTGGCTTCTGTAGCCGAAAAACATGTTATACAACATATTTTTTTGTGTTATTTTTGCAACGAAATAATTGAAAGATGACACATCAACAAAACATTCGGCTCACGCTNTGTGTGCTGCTCTTCGGAGCGGCAGTCGTGGCCTCGGCCCTGGGCTGCCTGCTGGCCGGTTCGGTCGATATTCCCGCCNCGCANGTGTGGCAGGCTCTGACGGGGGGCGACGTGGCNCGCGAGAGNTGGCGCGCCATTGTGATTGAAACACGCTTGCCAATGGTGATAACGGCCACCGTGGCCGGAGCGGCACTCGCNGTCTGNGGCCTGCTGCTCCAGACATGTTTCAACAATCCCCTTGCCGGGCCCTCGATTCTCGGCATCTCGACCGGGGCTTCGCTCGGAGTGGCCATAGTGGTGATGCTGTTCGGGGGCATACTNGGCAGCGGCATGGGCATGTATCTCAACACTCTGGCCGGCGCACTCATTGGTGCNGGAGCCGTGTTGGCGNTGCTGATGCTGCTCTCGCGGGTGGTGCGCTCCACGGCCATGGTGCTCATCGGAGGCATCCTGGTCGGCTACTTCGCATCGTCGGCCATCGCGCTGCTCAACTACTACTCCTCGCAGGAGAGCGTCTACTCCTTTACTATATGGGGNCTTGGCTCACTGGCCGGNGGGTCGCTGTCGCGCTCGCTCTGGTTTGCTGCGGTCGGGCTCACGGTCGTGGCTCTTTCGATGCTCTTCATNAAACCGCTCAACGCCCTGCTGCTCGGCGACCGCTATGCCGCAAGCCTCGGCGTGGATGTGCGGCGCACGCGCCATCTGCTGCTGGCCGCTACGGGTGTGCTGACCGCCGCCGTCACNGCCTTTTGCGGCCCCATCGGTTTCCTCGGGCTCATCGTGCCCCACATTGCCCGGATGGGATGCCGCACTTCCAACCACGCCATCTTGCTGCCCGTCACNGCCCTCTGCGGATCNGCCGTTGCCCTGCTCTGNGCCTGGCTCTCCGTGGGGCTGGGAGGGTCGGGAGTGATTCCCATCAATGCCATCACGCCGGTGGTTGGTGTGCCCGTGGTGATGTATGTGATTATTAACCGAAAGAAACTGCATTATTTCGACTGATTATGGCTGTAGATGAACCNGAGGCCGTGCTTGTGGCCCGCGACTTNACGATTGGCTATGGNGCGTCACGGCGAGTGGCCGGACCGCTCGACATGGAGCTNCGCCGGGGTGAAGTGACCTGCCTGCTCGGTGCCAACGGTGCCGGCAAGAGCACATTGTTGCGCACNCTCGCCCGTCAGCAGCCTGCTCTGTCGGGGCGCATTGAGGTGGAGGGACGCGACCTTTCCTCGGCCACACTTCGCGAGGTGGCGCGGATGATGAGNGTGGTCTACACTGAGCGCACCAATGCCGGTGCGCTGANCGTCCGCGAAGTCGTCGGACTTGGCCGGCAGCCATTCACCGGATTCTTCGGACGGCTCGATGATNCCGACCGCGAGATNGTTGACCGCAGTCTGGAGGCCGTAGGCATCTCGGCGTTGGCCGACCGCTTCGTGGCCACACTCAGCGACGGCGAGCGACAGAAAACCATGATTGCGCGCGGTGTGGCACAGCAGGCGCCGGTGATGATTCTCGACGAACCAACCTCGTTTCTCGATGTGGCCTCGCGCCTGGAGGTCATGGAATTGCTGCGACGACTGGCCGCCGAACAACNNACGGCCGTGCTGCTCAGCACCCACGATGTCGGCGACGCNCTCAACATNGCCAACCACCTTTGGCTCATCACCCCCGACCATCAATTCATCAGCGGCCCGACCGACCTCCTGATTGCCAATGGCAGCATGGACCGCATTTTCCCCGGCCGCAACATCATCTTCGACCCNTCAGCCCGCGACTTCAGACTCAAGTAGAGTATAGAGAACAGAGATTAGAGTTTAGAGGGTTTAGAGCGGGGGCNTTGNAAAGCAGGGATCTTGCCTGCNGCCACTTTCTTGTTTAGGGTTTTGGAACTTAGGGATTTGAAAGCCTACGGAACTTTTTTTGTCGGCTTGCGCCTCAATTACGGAACGGAGCGGAAAGACACGGAACTCTTTTTTCGGTTTGCTTGAAACTNANCTCGCGGGGAGTCGCTTCGCTCTCCGGGCGTGAACTCGCGGAACCCTGACGGAGGATAGAGTGCAGAGCTTGAACACTTACTTAGCCTCAAATATGGCTTCAGGGCCCCACGGGTGAACGGTTAGAATATGCTTCGCCTTCTGTCCACTTTTGAGAAATCCGATTATACCACTTTAGGGGTGGTATAATTAATATTGGGTGGTATGTTTTATTCAAATATTATTATTTGTACCACTTTTTAGGTGGTATATTTGCGCATGAGTGGTATATTATGTATCTTTGCGACAAATAATTTACTATGAACCAGCTTGATAAACTTTATAGTCAATGGATAAGCATTCAGCCGCTTTCGTCAGATGATGAAAAGCGAATGAAACGTAAGTTTATGCTTGATTTCAACTACAATAGTAACCATATTGAGGGTAATACCCTTACTTATGGACAGACAGAAGTGTTGCTCCTCCTTGGTGAAGTCATTGGCTCTGCTAAGATGAAAGACCTTGAGGAGATGAAGGCTCATAACATTTGCCTGAATATGGTTGAGCAAGAGGCACAGACCAATGAACAATTGACTGAAACATTCATTCGTCAATTGCATCAGGTGATGTTGCGAGAAGACTATAAGGTTTATCGAAAGTTGCCGGGTGGAGAAACAACAAGCTATACTGTCCACGCCGGAAGATATAAAACACGGCCTAATTCGGTCATTACTCCTACGGGTGAACGGTTTGAATATGCTTCGCCCGAAGAAACTCCGGCTTTAATGGCTGATTTGATACAATGGTATAATGATGCAGTTGAAGAAGGCACTTTAACACCGATTCAGCTTGCAGCACTATTCCATTATCGCTATATCCGAATTCACCCATTCGAAGACGGCAATGGACGTATAGCTCGACTTATGGTGAACTTTATATTAAGTCGTCATAAATGGCCGATGATGGTAATACGTAGTAAAAATAAGAAATCTTATTTAAGTGCGTTGGCGCTTGCAGATGCTTCTGTCGGTCCGATTCCCGCCGACGGATCACATGCTTCGCTTCAGTCCATAGCACCATTTGTAGACTATATGGAGAAAGCACTTGCATCTGATATTTCAGCAATGCTTGAATTTCTATCAGGTGATAGAAAAACAATGTGGTGGTACGAGGGGGAAATTATTCGCTTCTCTACTCCAACTCCCGGACGCATTCTCCGTGTGCTTCAATCAGATCCCAATGCCTCCCTCTCAACGATATCCACAACTATTGGTATTAGTCGCTCCGCAATACAAAAACAAGTGGACAACCTCGCCGAAAAGGGCTACATTACTCGCCCTGAAGGTAAAAAACGCGGTTGGATAGTCCAAGTCAAATCATAAGTATTTGTGGTCGATGCCGAACTTGCTTCTTATTTAGAAAGCATATCTTAGAAATTATGTTGACTTTGCCGCCGAGCAGAATCAACGATATATTGAGCAATTTGAGATACGGCAATAAGAGTTTTTCTCTCTCGTTTAAATTTCTTAACTTTGCCCCCGTTATGGAAACCAAGAAGGCTTTACTGATTATCAACCCCATTTCAGGCACCGGCAGGAAGAAAGGCCTGGCGGAGCGTGTGACCTCACGGCTGGCGCTTGTTGGCATCAATGTTGACACCAAATTGACCACCGGTCCCGGCGATGCCACCGACTTTGCCCGGCAGGCCATTGCCGACGGCTACGACATTGTCATTGCCGCCGGTGGCGACGGCACTGTCAACGAAACCGCTATTGCGCTCTGTGGCTCCGACACGGCGCTCGGCATCATTCCATGCGGCTCCGGCAACGGCCTGGCGCGCCACATGAATATTCCTGTCGATGTCGATGAGGCTGTGGAGATTATCGCCGCAGGCAAGAGCGAGGTCTGCGACCACGGATCGGCCAACGGACACCCCTTTTTCTGCACTTTCGGCACCGGCTTCGACGCCGCCGTGGGCCATAAATTCGCCCAATCTAAAGAGCGGGGGCTGATGACATATGTGAAAAGCACGTTTAAGGAATACTATAGCTATGTGCCTGATGAATATATCATTAAGGCCAATGGCGAAACGCTGACCGAGCGCGCCTTCGTGGTGGCCGTGTGCAATGCCTCTCAATATGGCAACAACGCCTACATCGCTCCCCATGCTTCGATCAACGACGGCCTGCTTGACGTGACCGTGATTCACTATGGCAACAAACTCACCACGGCCCTCGTGGGCATCGACCTCATGGCAGGCTCCATCGAACACAATGCGCTGATTCACACCTTCCGCACCCACGACCTGCAGATCATCCGCAAGTCGGCCGGACCGGTGCACATCGACGGCGAGCCGATGGTGTTTGACGCGGAAATCGACATCCATTGCCACGACGCCCGCCTGCGAATTCTCACCCCCGGCAGCCACACCCCCATCCGCCCCGTGCTCACTCCCGTAAAGGCAATCTTCGAAGACATTGCCCGCTCCGTGCGCCACATTTTCAAAAAGTGAGTCGCCATGCGGTGAAATCTCGCTGATAATGCGTAACTTTGCCGAAAATTTCAGAAACAAGAAAAAACAAACATACTCTTAGATTATGGCATTACAATGCGGCATAGTCGGACTGCCCAACGTGGGCAAATCGACCCTTTTCAACTGTTTGTCGAACGCCAAGGCTCAGTCGGCAAACTTCCCCTTCTGTACAATCGAACCCAACGTCGGTGTCATCACCGTGCCCGACGAGCGACTCAACACACTCGTTGACATGTGTCACCCCCGCAGCGTCGTTCCCGCAACGGTGGAAATCGTCGACATCGCCGGCCTCGTGAAGGGCGCCAGCAAGGGTGAAGGCCTCGGCAACAAATTCCTGGCCAACATCCGCGAAACCGACGCCATCATCCATGTGCTCCGCTGCTTCGACGACGACAATATCACCCACGTCGATGGCACCGTGGACCCCGTGCGCGACAAAGAAATCATCGACTATGAGCTCCTGATCAAAGACCTCGAAACCGTTGAAAGCCGCATCGCCAAAACCCAGAAACAGGCACAGACCGGCGGCGACAAGGTGGCCAAGATGCAATATGATGTGTTGGTGAAATATCAAGACGCCCTGCAGCGCGGACTTACCGCAAGATCGGTCGAAATCGAAACCCCCGACGAACAGAAATTTGCACGCGACCTCTTCCTGCTGACCAACAAGCCGGTGCTCTATGTCTGCAATGTCGACGACGCTTCCGCAGCCGGCGGCAACAAATATGTTGAGGCCGTTCGCGAAGCTATCAAAGATGAAGGCGCACAGCTGCTCATCGTGGCCGCACAGACCGAAGCCGAAATTGCCGAACTCGACACCTTTGAAGACCGTCAGGAATTCCTCGCCGAAATCGGACTCGAAGAATCAGGCGTGTCGCGACTCATCCGTGCGGCCTACGCACTCCTCGACCTGCAGACCTATTTCACCGCAGGCGAAGACGAAGTTCGTGCATGGACCTTCATGCGCGGCAGCAAAGCCCCAAAATGTGCCGGCATCATCCACACTGACTTTGAAAAAGGCTTCATCCGCGCCGAAGTCATCAAATACGACGACTATGTGACCCTCGGCAGCGAAGCCGCCGTGCGCCAGGCCGGCAAAATGAACATCGAAGGCAAAGAATACGTGGTGCAGGACGGCGACATCATGCACTTCCTCTTCAACGTCTAATCCCCCGCAACATCTCCCCACATCACGCCGGAACGGCAAATATCCGGCTCAGAAAAGCAGGCATCCCCGCCCGCAGCCACTCGACAAATCACTTTCCAGAGTGGCCGCAGGCAGGGATGCCTGCTTTCCTACATAAATGGCTCCCATGCCATTACAAATCAACCTACCCCTCAGCAAGCAAGTATGCGGTGAAAAATAAAAATAATCACCGCAAATTTGCGGCGATTAGTCCGTTTTTTCACCGCATAATATTTTCTCCGTGGCGTGCCGGATGGGCGACAGCCCACGGCGAAATGCTGTTTACTTAAGCAATCGAGTGGGGTTGATTTATCCGGGTTTTACCCGAATTGTAGGGACGCACCCTGGTGCGTCCGAGTTGATAATCAGATGGTTGCGGACGCACCAGGGTGCATCCCTACAATGAGAGGGGAGCCCTATAAAGTTCGATTTTCCTTAAGTAAACAGTATTGGCCCACGGCAGTTCCGTAGGCGTAAAAAATCACTTTAAACATCAGGCCACATGAAAGCGGGCATCCCTGCCCGCGGCTACTCGATAAATCACTTTCGAGAATGGCCGCAGGCAGGGATGCCGGCTTTTCTATTTTTGTGGAGGGGGGATTTTAGTGGGGGAGGCGTTCGATGCCGAGGCGGATACGGCGGATGGTTTCGTCGCGGCCGAGCAACTCGGTGATGTCGAACATGTGGGGGCCCTTACATTCGCCCACAACCGTCAGGCGGAAAGCATTCATCACGTTGCCCAGATGGTAGCCCTTGTCTGCAATCCAGCCAAGCACAACGGGTTCGGCTGCAGCTGCTGAAAAATCTTCAAGGCCTTCGAGCACTTCGATGAGCTCGCCCATGATGCGCGGCATATCCTCGTTCCAGCGTTTGCGCACAGCTTTTTCTTCATATTCAGTCGGTTCAACGAAGAAGAACTTGCTCTGAGCCCAGAGGTCGTCAACGAAGTTGATGCGTCCTTTCACCAGACCGACGGCGCGCGCAATATATTCGTCGCTCCAAGCAGCGGGGTCGGCACCATTGGCCTTCATCACCGGCTTGAACATCTGGGTCAGGTCCATGTCGGAGAGTTCCAGGAGATACTTGTGGTTGAACCACTTGCCTTTCTCGAAATCGAATTTGGCACCCGAGCGCGAGCAGTGGTCAAAGCTGAATTTCTCAATGAGAGTGGCCATATCCATGATTTCGGTGTCGTCGCCGGGATTCCAACCGAGCAGGGCAAGGAAATTGACCACAGCCTCAGGCAGATAGCCACGTTCGCGATAGCCCGAGGAGATTTCGCCGCTCTTGGGGTCGTGCCATTCCAGAGGGAACACCGGGAAGCCGAGGCGGTCGCCGTCGCGCTTGCTCAGTTTGCCCTTTCCGTCGGGCTTGAGCAGCAGCGGCAGATGAACAAATTCAGGCATAGTGTCGATCCATCCGAAAGCCTCGTAAAGAAGCACATGGAGCGGAGCCGAGGGGAGCCATTCCTCGCCGCGAATCACATGGCTCACCTCCATCAGGTGGTCATCGACAATGTTGGCCAGGTGATATGTAGGCAGGTCGTCGGCACTCTTATAGAGCACCTTATCGTCGAGAATCGAAGAATTGATGGTCACCTTGCCGCGGATGAGGTCATTGACTTCAACATCGCGACCCGGCTCAATCTTGAAGCGCACCACATACTTCTCGCCGGCATCGACCAGGCGTTTCACCTCCTCAGCCGGAAGCGAGAGCGAGTTGCGCATCGACATGCGTGTCGAAGCGTCATACTGGAAATTTTTATGTTCGGCGCGAGC
Organism: Bacteroides sp.; assembly: GCA_014801655.1. Lineage (GTDB taxonomy): Bacteria > Bacteroidota > Bacteroidia > Bacteroidales > Muribaculaceae > Paramuribaculum. The sequence continues at coordinate 74,531 of JAAVDT010000028.1, read as the reverse complement.
CTTTTCGAGTTCCTCGGGAGTGTCGAAAGCCAGATAAGCCTTGCCGGCATCGAGCAGCTGCTGAGTGTAGTGGCGATAGATGTCGCGGCGTTCGCTCTGCTTATAGGGGCCGAAGGGTCCGCCTTCGCGCACACCCTCGTCGATTTCGATGCCCAGCCAAGCCAGCGCCTCATTGATATAATCTTCGGCACCCGGCACAAAGCGCTGAGAGTCAGTATCCTCAATGCGGAGAATCATGTCGCCGCCATTTTGGCGCGCAAAGAGATAATTATAGAGGGCAGTGCGCACACCGCCGATGTGAAGAGGCCCCGTGGGCGACGGTGCGAAACGCACTCTAACTTTTCTTTCCATATCAGTTGATTGACAGTGATGTTACTAACAAATAAAGCCGACATGCCGATGCCTTTGATAATACCACAGGCGACACCATTGACAAAGACACATCCAACCGACCGCAAAATTAACAAATATTCCCCAATCCTTCAAACTCCCACCCCCAAAATCCCCTCCGAAAAGGATTTGCTATTGTGAAATGCCGCCATAGATCAGTCATTTGTTTCAGAATACGATATGGATTTATCCAAACATTCTTTGTAATTTCTTATTAATAGTTCTGAAATTGGGCCACGTTTTGTCCCTGAGCAAGAAATTGATCTTTTGGCAAATACGCGATGTATAATGTATTCCGTATATAGTTTGTCAAGAAATGTATTATTGGGATCTATGGATTTACCATCAGAGTTACTAAGGAGTATGCTACATCCGAAGTTAGACAACTTGGCAAAGAACTCTTTAAGACGATACTGCTCACGATCATTGAATGTACCTTTATTATAGGCGGTGAACACCGAGGTTGAACTAATAGGTCGATAAGGAGGATCAAAATAAATGAACGTCTGATCAGAAATAAATGATTCAATTTGAGAAAAATCGCCTTGTATGATGTTCACTTTTTGAAGTATTTCACTAACGGCTCTAATAGTGTTCTCATCAAGAATTGAAGGATTTTTGTATCTTCCGAAAGACACATTGAATTTCCCTAATGAGTTCTCGCGATAGAGTCCATTAAAGCATGTACGATTAAGGAAAATCATATATGCTGCATCATCTATCAAGTCATTATGGTCTGAGTTGAATCTATCTCTAATGTCAAGGAAAAAAGCCTTTTGCGCATCTACACTACTTAATGTGTTATAGGCAGACTGGAGACTCGAAAGTCTTGCGATTAATTCATCGGAATGATATTTTATTGTATGATATGTGTTTATAAGATGAGGATTGATGTCATTAATTACAGCGTTTGTTATATTTGGATACTTTTGAAGCAAATGAAACAGGACAGCACCACCACCCACAAAGGGTTCTATGTATGTGATGGAGGTTTGTGTATTAAATGACGATGGCAACATCTTTTCAATTATGGGGAGTAATTGAGTTTTTCCACCCGCCCATTTAAGAAAAGGTTTCGCCTTGTGTTTATAATTTGTAGAATCCATATTCACGTAATTTAATTTGCCGGATAAACGTCATAATTTGTCTACAAAATTATGATCATTTTATGATAGATCCTATTAAATTACTGAAAAAGATCCATTTAGATTGAGATTCGTGCAAAAAAAAGAACAAATTTAGTCTAATGCTGTTTACTTAAGCAATAAACAGTAATTCGTTATTCTTTTTTACTTAAGCCGTAAAACAGCATTGACGCTTGGCGATATACTACCAGCAGCAATTTCTCTGTTGTTTAAGGGTTGAGTGAAGTGCCGCAACTTTATCGTATGTAAGAAAGTGTACTCTATCTCTGATTGACGCAAATATGGATGCACTAATCTTGTCTTTAAATTCATGCTCACGGTTGGGACTAGCCACAATGTAAAATGATGAGAAGAAGTCCTGTAATTCGTAGAACTTTGATATAGAATTTTTGATATCTGTGGTATGTTCTACCTCATAAAAATGAGTTGGCATAACCCTCTCGTTAAACCAAATTACATCTACGGTTCGAGCCTTTCGAAGAAGATTGTCGTATGTGAATTGTGGAATGAGTTTTAGATCCGTCATTTGACCCAACTCTTTTTCCAAGAAAAGATGATGCTGATCTTGAGGAGGAATATATGTCTTAGCATTTCTAAGGTGTCCAATCTCCACTAGTAATCCCTGGTAATAAGAGTGACTAAAAAGCTCTTCACTTCGTTTATCTCCAACTATCACCTTGAATCTTTTTAGCACATCATCACGAACATCTTCAAGAGCCCAAAGCCCGGGTTGAATTCTGAATATAGACTTACTTAACTGAACAATACGTCTAACGCTTGCCTCAGGTGTTAGGGTTTTCCAGGAAGAAAAATCTAAGACTTCGTTAAGACGTCGCAAAGTGGCATAACCACCTTGCTGTCGTAAAGCTTCTATAACCTGCTCTTCCTGGGTTTGTTTCTTCATCTTGATTAATGATATAATTTTATTACTGCTTACTAAGTAATGGAATTAAAATCTTTTGTGAATCTTTTTTTGAATCCTTACAAAGGTAATAATTTATTTTTATATGATGACTCTAAATAATGCACATGCTCTATGTTTGAAATACGAGGGCAAAAGTGCTATCTTCATAAATGTCCCTGTAAATGGTGCTAAATGACACTTCGGCAATTGGTGAAAATCAGAAATAAGTATGACTCCATGAAAATATGGAGAGTGGCTGCAGGCAAGATGCCTGCTTTCCAATTTTCAACTCAATCGCAAGGGGGGCCGAATTTAAAGCAGAAAAAGCGAGGCCGGGGGCTTCGCTTTTTCTGTATGGGTTGTGGGGGGATGGGGTTAGGCTTTGAGGGGGGTTGGGGAGACTACGGCGGGAGGGGTTTGGGTGGCTTTGCGGGCTTCCCAGCCGAGGGCGCTGGCACCGAGCACTGCGGCGTCGGCTTCTTTGAGCTCGGAGAGGAGCACCTGAACTTTGCCTTTCCAGATGGAGAGCATGTTTTTCTCCATGGCTTCACGCACGGGCTTGAGAATCAGGTCGCCGGCTTTGGCCAGACCGCCGAAAATCACGAAGGCCTGAGGCGCGGAGAACACTGTGAAGTCGGCCAGTGCTTCGCCGAGAATCTTGCCGGTGTAGTCAAACACATCTTTGGCAAGTTTGTCGCCGGCCATTGCTGCGTCGTAGACATCCTTGGAGGTGATGTCTTCGATGGGGATTTCGCGCAGGCGCGAGGGGGTGTCGGTGATTTCGAGATATTCGCGGGCGGTGCGGGCAACGCCTGTTGCGGAGCAATAGGTCTCGAGGCAGCCTGTGCGACCGCATCCGCAGAGACGGCCGTTGTTGCGCTTGACGATGATGTGGCCGAGCTCGCCGGCGAAACCGTCGTGGCCGTAAACGACCTGACCGTTGATGACGATGCCTGAGCCGACACCGGTGCCGAGGGTGATCATGATGAAGTCTTTCAGGCCACGGGCTGCGCCATAGGTCATTTCGCCGATGGCGGCGGCGTTGGCGTCGTTGGTGATTGCCACGGGGATACCGAATTTTTCGCTCAGCATCTGTGCGAAGGGAATGGGAGTGGGCCAGGGGAGGTTCACACCGTCTTCAATCATACCGGTGAAATAGTTGGCGTTGGGGGCACCGACACCGATGCCGTAGATTTTGTCTTCGGCGTCGACGCTGCGCACCAGGCGCATTGTTTCGGTGTATAACTCGTCGATATAGTCTTCAAACTTGCTGTGTTTGCGAGTCTTGATTGAGTCACTTGCCAAAACGACACCACGGGCGTCGACAATGCCGAACACGGTGTTTGTGCCACCCATGTCGATACCGATCACGTAAGGTTTAGAGTTGATCATTGGATATTGATTTTGATAAGAATTTGTTTCGTATTAACAATTTGCTTGCCACAAAGTTAATGAAAATCTTTGTGGATGAAGTAATTTTTTAGGTTTTTTATTAGCCGTTGATGGTCGACGGGTTGTGAATCAGGCGATAAATGAGTAATTTTGTAACTTGAAATAAAGTGCATTTAGTGAAATGAAACATATGAAATATCTTTACATCGCTCTTTTTGCGGCTTTGATGACGGTTGTTGCAGCAGGCTGCTCCGACGGCGGCGATGACGATTCGGCCGACAAGCGCACGGTGCTCGTCTACATGGTGGCCGACAACAATCTCTCCGGCTGGGCCGCGCAGGATCTGAGCGAGATGAAGGCGGCTGTGGCCAAAGGTCTGCCTCAGGGGCAGCGTTGGGTCGTGTACTATAGCGGGCCTGACCACAAGCCGCGTCTGATTGAATTTGACCGTGAGGGAATTGAACGAATTCTGGCGTCGTATGACAACTCGACGCTCTCCGTCAGCGAATCGCGCATGCGCGAGGTGGTCGGCGACGCCAAGCGACTGGCTCCTGCCCCTCGCTATGGGCTTGTGCTCTGGAGCCACGGCACCGGTTGGCTCAATGACCCCGGGTCGATCGACGAATCTTCGCCGGCTACAAGTGGCTCAACCGGCCGACCTGACCTCATCGAGCCACTGTCGTTTGGCTACGATGGCGGATATGGTGCAAAAATGAAGGTGACTTCGCTTGCCCGCGCGCTCTCCGGCCATCACTTCGACTTCATCTACTTCGACTGCTGCCACATGGCCACCGTGGAGGTGCTCTATGAGCTGCGCCACGCCGCCGACCGCATAGTGGGCTCGCCGACCGAACTCGGAGTCGAGGGGATGCCCTATGATATTAATGTGGCGCTGCTGCTCAACAACAATGTCAGGCAAGCCGCTGCGGCCACGTTTGATTTCTACAACCGGCAGTATTACACCAACGGTGGTTACGGATGCTCGATCGGGGTCTATTCTATGGCGGCAATCGAAGATGTTGCCCTGGCCATGAGGCATATCACCGATGCCTCGCTCTCGGCTCCCGAAGACTATTCGCGTGTGCGCTACTATCGCCCCAGTGTGATTCGCTCCGGCATCTACGACCTGACCGACTACGTTGAGGCGCTTTCCGCTTCCCCCTCGCTCACTTCTGAGCTCTCCGAGGCCTCCGGCCGACTGATTGAATATTTTGCCACCACCCCCGATGTCTATCTCCTCGACGCCTCGGGCTTCAGCGGCCTGGCCGGCAACATAGCCGAGTCGGCCGCCGACATCTCCACCTATGGCTACGACCAGCTCTCCTGGTATGACCTGGTCTGGAAAAAGCAGTAAATAAAACGATTAACTCATAACACAAAATTCACCCCACCCCACACAACAATGACACCACTACAGATTCCGCTGCTCGAGGGCCAGACAGAAGCACCCGCCGCCGATGCCAAATCACTCGCTGCCGATGCTTCGATTTTCAAATCGCTCACCCTCGAAGATCTCATCAACAATCTGGCCCACACGCTCGTTGACTTTGCAATCCATCTTGCCATAGCGCTGCTTGTCTTCTACGTCGGCAAGTTCATCATCAAGCGCATCTACATGTTGGTCACCTCCATCATGGTGCGCCGCCATGTCGACAAATCGCTGGCCACGTTTGTGCTCAGCCTCGTGCGCATGGTGCTCTATTTCATCCTTGTGGTCACGGTCATAGGCATTCTCGGCATCAACACCAGCTCTTTCATTGCAATCTTTGCTTCGGCCGGCGTTGCCATCGGTATGGCTCTGAGCGGTACGCTTCAGAATTTTGCGGGGGGTGTGTTGATTCTTCTCCTCAAGCCCTACAAGGTCGGTGACTACATTGAAGCCCAGGGCTATGCGGGCACCGTCACCGAAATTCAGATTTTCTCGACAATCATCTGCACCTATGATAATAAGTCGATAATCATTCCCAACGGCGGTCTGTCGACATCGTCGATCAACAACTGGTCGCGTGAAGACTATCGCCGCATCGACTGGAGCATCTCGCTCGCCTATGGCGATGATTTCAACCATGCGCGCCAAACGATTCTCAATATGCTTGAGGGCGACCCGCGCATTGTCAAGACCACTCTGGCTTCCGACATCGAAACCCGCGCCGAAGAGCGTGCCGAGGTTGAGGGTGCCACGGCCACGGTTGCCGAAGAGCCTCGACGCAGCTGGTTTTATCGCCTGTTTCACCGCGTGCCCAAAAAGCTGAAGGAGGGGATTGACGACAAAGATTTTGTCACCAACACCCCCCTTGCGTCGTCGAAGCTCAACGCTGACCGCGCTCCGAAGGTCTATCTCAGTGAGATGGCGGACAGCTCGATCAATCTGACTGTCCGCGCCTGGGCGCTGGCCACTGACTATTGGGCTGTCTACTTCGACTACAATGAGCGCTTCTACGCCGAGCTCCCCAAGGCCGGCCTTAACTTCCCCTTCCCTCAGCTCGACGTACACCTTGTTCCGGAGAACAGGGAGTAGAGATTAGAGTTTAGTGATTAGCATCTTTCTCCTTCTCCACTCTTTCCTAAGCTGCCACGACTCTATGCTGTTTTTCCTTATTTGTAGGGACGCACGGCTCGTGCGTCCGCTGTTAATGTGTTGATTTTCAGACGGACGCACGGGCCGTGCGTCCCTACAGGGTGTTGGAGGAAGGTTTATTTGGTCTGGGTTTGTTTGTGAAGGGTGCATTGGGCTGTGGCGGGGCGGAGGTGGTGTTTGGCGTGGAGGTGGTTGTGGGCGGCTTCGGCGGCTTGGGCGCAGATGTGGAGGAGGCGATTCATGGCTTCTTCGATGGATGTGAGGGTTGAGGGTGCGCCGCCGCTGAGGGCGATTTCGCGGATGATGCGGGTCATGTTTGATTTCAGCGCGTCACGGCGATTGTTGAACCACAGGATGCATTTGGCAAGGTCTTTATTGAGAGGAAGGTAAATTTTTTTGGGGGAGTTTTCAGAGAACTCGGAGGACTCAGAGTTCTCCGAGTTATCGGCCGCAGATTTCGCGGCCTTCTGCTGCTGCTTGCGCTGACGGCGCAGCTCGCGCTGACGGGCGAGTTGCTCGGCTTTTTCTTCGATTTTGGTGGCTATGAAATTCTTTGCGGCCTCTACATTGCCTGATGCCGAGTTGTTTACGATGTTGTTGAGCTCGTCGATGGTGAGAGTGATGGTTTTTACTGTGTTTTTCATGATAAAATAACTTTAAGCAGGTTTTGAAACTTAAAGGCAAAATTACTATATGCNAATCGCCNTTTTGCGAGAATTTGGCGAAATGCCGCTGTGAAATAGTGNTAAATAAAGCNTNCCTTTAAATCNACGATTTTCNGATTGTAGGCTCAGGAGGAAGGAGGAGCGCGCCGGAGGAGCGCGCCTCTCCGCTAAAATGAGTTTGCTATGGTTTCTAAAAAAATATTNNAAATTCAGTGGAAATCATTGGAGTTAGCGATAAAGTTGATAATTTTGTCACCANGGTAATAATTACCGCGGTAATAAAGTTTAGAANTATGGTGACAGCAGAGGAGATTGAGGCTTGCCTGGTGGCGGAGGGCTNCGAGGNGCAGCGGCGGCATTTGANGCNGTTTTTTAAAANCGGACCGGGCGACTATGGNGAGGGCGACGAGTTTCTGGGGCTGAGGGTGCCGCAGACGCGCNTTGTNGTTCGCGAGGCGAAGGGGCAGGTGGCGCTTGAGGAGATTGANAAGTTGNTTGGCAGCCGGTGGCATGAGTGCCGGCTCGCGGGCTTTTTGCTTCTTGTCGAGGAGATGAAGNCGGCGCTGCCCAAGAAAACCGACCGCGATGATTCGAAGNCTCGCCGGCGCGAGGANCTTGCNCNNTTTTANCTGCGCCANGCCCGGCAGGCCAATAATTGGGATCTCGTGGATATGACCTGCCCCAAGATTCTCGGCTATTATCTTCTCTACCGGCCGGAAGGCGAAGACTTCTCTCTGCTGACGCGACTCGCNGNAAGTTCCAATCTCTGGGAGCAGCGCATAGCNATGGTGACCAACTGGATGCTTATTCGCCACGGCATCTATGGCCCTGCGTTTCAGGTGGCAGACATTCTGCTGNCGCACCCCCATGACCTGATTCACAAGGCCACGGGATGGATGNTCCGCGAAGTCGGAAAGCGCGACNGCGATTTGATGCTCGACTATCTNGAAAAAAACTANCGCCGGATGCCCCGCACCGCNCTGCGCTATGCCATNGAAAAGCTCCCCGAGCCGCAGCGGCTCTATTGGCTGAACCGGGAATAAGGACAGTTAAGGTCGAGAAAGGANACTNGTATAATGAAAAAGGCCGGCTTCCGNGGGGTGGAAGTCGACCTTTTTGGGGGGGATGGGATTATNTGTGTGGGTGATTATTTCTTTTTAGCGGTGGCGGCGAGGAATTCCTGATGGTAGGATTCCATGATTTGGTGGATGGCTTTGCCGATGAGTACNTAGTCGTCGGTGGTGAGGTTGGCCAGCGATGCGCGTATGCTCCAGTCAGGACCGGCGAAGCCGCTGCCGTTGAGAAGCACCACGGATGTTTCGCGGGCGAGNCGNATGACTACGTCNAGCGGATTGTAGTTGTCGCGCAGCCANTGGCAGAANTCTTCGCCATAGAATTTCTTGCCCCAGACCATGACGTCGATTTCGGAGTAGTAGCCCACNCGGTCTTTGTCNGGCACGAGGGTGAATCCNGCCGAGGTCCAGAGGGCTTCNAGACGGCGATGGATCATCTCCTGCATTGTCTTTTTGTAGNCATCTTCTTTGTCGAGCAGACACATCAGGGCAAACATTGTCATCTGAATCTGCTGCGGGGTGGAGAGGCCTGCGGTGTGGTTGAGGGCCACGGCGCGAGAGTCGGCCACGAGTCGGTCGATGAAGGGGATTGCATCGGGTNTGGGAGTCAGCGAGCGNTAGCGTTCGAAGAGGTCGCGTCGCTGAATTTCGGGCTGNTCGGCGATGAGGCGGTCNTAGATGTTGTCTTTTGCCAGGNCGATTACAGCCAGACGCCAGCCTGTTGCGCCGAAATATTTTGAGAATGAGTAGACGCAGAGGGTGTTTTGCGGNAGNTCATACATGAGCGAGCGGAAGTCGGTGGCGAAGGTGCCATAGACATCGTCGGTCACGATCATCAGGTTGGGNTTGTCGTTTTTGACGATTTCCACGATTCGCTTCAAGCAGCGGTCGGAGAGCTTGTAGGATGGTGGATTNGAGGGGTTGACAAGGCAGAGGAGCTTGACGGAGGGGTCGCGGAGTTTGTCGAGCTCTTCGTCGGGATATTGCCAGACGTGCATGCCGTCCTGNTCCATCTCGTTGGCTTCGATGTTGACCACGTCGAATTCGTAGCGGTCGAGNCCGGGGATTTCGAGATAGGGGGTNAAGATAGGTGTCATCAGGGCAATGCGGTCGTGGTTGTTGACCAGGTGGTTGGCCTGGAGGGAGTCGAAGATGTAGCACATGGCTGCCGTGCCGCCTTCGGTGGCAAACANGTCATATTCACGTCCGAAGCCGGGAGCTTTGTTGCCCATTTCCTGAGCCATGTANGCGCGGATGATTTCCTGGGTGTGTTCGAGGATGCGCACCGGTGTGGGGTATTCGTCGCCGATGATGCCCTCGGCCCATTCGTAGGCCAGAGAGTCGGGGTCGATGCCGAGTGTGTCAACGCAGTAGTTGATGGCGTCGTGGAGCATCAGGGCGCCGGGCAGGGTGGAGTTGACCATNAGGAAGTGTTTCAGTCGCTCCATAGANCCTTCNCTCTGTGGCATTCCGGCGATGCCGGGGTCGAGGGTGAATGTGCGCTCACATTCGCTCAGAGCCCATTGGCCGAGCAGGAAGAAGGCTTCACGCGGGGCGGTGGCGATCCAGTCGGGGTTGCCACGGCCGGCGTTCAGAAACTGGTTTGTTGCCTTGCGGGCATCTTTTTTGGCGAGAGCAATCAGCTCATTTTTGATTTCAAACGGGCTCATCTTTTCGAGCTCGCGTTCTTTCTTTTGGATGTTGGAGGAAGTCATATCGGGTAGTAGTTAAGAGATTTTACATTGGTTACATTACGAANACCATCACGAGTCCGCACAAAATCAGCAGTGTGTTGCCGATGGCGTAGGTGATTGTGTAGCCCATGGCGGGCACGGTTGACTGCAGGGAGTCCTGGATGGCGCCGAGGGCGGCTGTGGTCACACGCGATCCNGCTACGCAACCGAGGTTGATGGCGGGGTGGAACTTAAACACTTTTGCTCCGAGCCAAAGGCCGATGAAGAGGGGCACTGTGGTGGCGATTGCGCCTGCAAGNAGCAGTCCCCAGCCCACTTGCTGAAGGCCTGAAACGAATGTGGGGCCGGCGGAGATGCCGATNACGGCGATGAACATNTTGAGGCCCACGTTATTGAAAATCCAGACGGCCGACTCGGGAATGCGGCCGTAGGTCGGGTGTTTGGAGCGGAGCCATCCCATGACGAGGCCGGCAATCAGTGCGCCGCCGCTTGTGGAGAGGCTGATGGGGATGCCGCCCAGTCGCAGGGTGATGGCGCCGATCAGAGCGCCGATGGCGATGCCCAGACCAACGAACACCATGTCGGAGGCAGTGGTGGGTTTGTCGGCGTAGCCTATATAGGAGGCNGTGGCGTTGACGTCGGCCACGGGGCCGCTGAGGGTCAGAATGTCGCCGCGCTGCAGGCGNGTNTCGGCAAGCACGGGAATTTCTACGCCGCCACGTTTGATTTCGCCGATCATCACNCCGTGGGTGTGGGGCGACTGGCGGAAGTCGGCAACTGTTGTGCCGATCACATGTTTCGAGGCCACCATCACGGGTATTTTTTCAACCGGGAATGAGAGNAGNGCNGAGTCGGAGATTTCCGGTCCGAGCCACGATTCATCTTCGATGATGACTTCGCGACGGCCCGAGAGCACCACGTCGTCGCCCTTATTNATGATGAAATCGGCAGCGGGCTGAGTGGTCACGTTTTCGCCGGAGCGGACNCGCTCAACGAAGATGCGTCGGCCCTGAGAGGTCATGTATTCNTCCACTTCGCTNACGGTGCGNGGCTGNGAGAAGAAGCTNCCGTCGGCGCGATAGGCGCGATAGGCGATTGGGCGCCANGCATTGACAAATGCGGGGTCGGAGTCGGTGGGATCCTGATTCATGCTNCGTTCGAGGTCTTCAGTCTGCTGACGCACTTTCTTGAGGCCGCCGAGCAGCATCGGACCGACGGTGCCGAGAATCCAGGCAGAGCCGATGGTGCCGAAAATGTAGGTGACGGCATAGGCCACNGGCACGATGTTGGTCCAGCTTTNNTTGTCGGCGGCTGACACNCCAAGNGTCTGGATAGTGTCGTCGGCAACGCCGATAACGGCTGAAACCGTCTGTGCGCCGGCAAACAATCCGGCAGCTTCGCCGGCGTTATAGCCGAAGAGTTTGGCAACGATNATGGTGGTCACAAGAACCACGGCACACATCACCACGGCAAACAGCACCTGTTTCAGGCCCGACCCTCTGAGCGAGGCGAAAAACTGCGGGCCCACACTGTAGCCGATCGAGAAGAGGAAGAGCAGGAAGAAGACCTGCTTCAGCGGGCCGGGCACGGCAATGTCGAGCTGACCCATAAGCACTCCGACAAGAAGCACCGAAGTGACCGTGCCGAGAGAAAACGATTTATACTTGAACCGGCCAATCCAGAAGCCGATTCCGAGCGTCAGAAAAATTGCAATCGCCGGATTGTCGCGTAGCGTCTGCACAAACCAGTTGATGAGTTCCATAATGCGGGGAATTTAGGTAAGGGGGGGTGAGTAAAATAGTTGTTTTATAGTGTAGATATCAGGCTGCCGTTGGCGGCACCTATTTTTAATATTATAACGTCAGATGTTTGCGCAGGGTTCAGAGCTTCATCGGCTGGAACTCGAAATGTGCTCCCACCTGGAAATAGGCGGTGCGGGCGCTGGGGTTGACCATTAGCTGCATGTAGGGGGCTATAGACATAGATTTGTTGCGACCAAACTCAAAGGTGTGGGCGGCTTTCAGGGCTGCCATGTTGACGTGGAAACCGTGGGAATCATCATCGCTGTAGCGCGAGCAATAGTAAGGCACGATGCCCACCGACGGTGTCCAGTCGACGTGCATCCAGTGGAGCGGAGCCGACACGATGAGATATGACCCATAGCTGCGGTGACCGCCGAGGGTGTAGCCGTCGTAGCCCGCAATGGTGGTGGTCCATTCGAGGTTTACATATTTGAAGTCGTAGTGCAGCAACACGTCAAGGCCGTTGGCCGCATGAGGAATGGATCCGAAGCTGAAGAAGCCTGCGCCACGGGTGTTGACATAGACATCTTTCAGCCCCACGGTGAAGCGGGGTGTCACGGCATATTTCAGAAAAAAGTCAATTTCGTGTTTGACCGGCTGACCCGAGGGTGGCGCCAACTGTTCGTTGCCCCACACATAGAAGTTGAGGCCGCGCCATTTCAATCCGAGCACCGGCTGGACGCTGACACCGGCATTTTTCTGACCGCGCCAGAGATATGCGCTGGTGAGGTCAACCGTCATGTATGGCTCAACGCGGTCCTGCGCGTAGGAGCCGGAAGTTGCCGCCAAAGCGACAAATAGCAGAAGTAAAAGTCGTTTCATAAATAGTTGTTTATAAAACAAACGCCCGACCCGCGCAAAAGGTTTTTGGGATAGAGTTTAGGGTGCAGAGTTTAGAGAGCCATCCGGATATCATCGGCCGTTCACGGCCGATAAACCTGACACCCGCCTGCCGAAACTCTGCTCTCTAAACTCTAATCTCTGCTCTCTAAACTCTATTATCGGAGGAAGCGGGGGACTTGGAGGAAGTAGCCGAAGGTTAGGCCGAAGTTCCATTTGCTGCCGTTGGCGGTGGAGTAGTGGAGGTAGGCGGAGATGTCAGCGAAGGGGAGGGTGACCACGCCGCGGAGCTCGCCGAAGAAGTCGGCGCGGGAGAGCCATTTGCCGTAGCGGGCTGCACCGTCGGGGGCGGGGAGAATGGGGCGCAGCGGAGCGAAGATGTCGGCGCGGGTGCGCAGTTGCATCATTGACGATAGTTTCCAGACGGGCATCACGCCGAGGTAGGCAAAAGAGTTGGCGCGGAAGTCGGGGGTGAAAAGATTGCTGAATGCTGCCGAAGGAGTGAAGGCCGGGGCGTAGCAGATTGCGGCAGAGTAGGTTGGGAGCAGCTTGCGGGTGGAGTAGAGCAGAGAGGCTTCGGTGCCGAGCGAAAAGTGGCGTGAGAGGTCGAAGAAGTTGCGGGCAAGGAGTTCAGCCTGTCCCCAGGAGCGATGAGTGCGATAATATCCACCTCCCTCGGAGGCCGGGCTGCCGTCGAAATAGGCTTGGCCCAGGGCGCCGGTCAGAGTGGCCTGATAGAGGGCACCTGAGGTGGGGTTCCAGTGATTGTTGATGGAATTGTATTCATAGTGCAGACGGGCTTCCGCCATGTTTTGGTGCATATCGTCGTGGCCGTCGCCCAAAAGCATGGGCCGGAGATAGAGCTTGTCGGCGGTGTGGCCATAACCCACTGAGGCAATGGTTTTGGCGTGGCGACCTGATGCGACGCCATATTCCAGTCGGGCGAAATATTCGGTGTGGGTCAGAGCCGTTGGGTCGGTTGTCTGGAAAAAGAGGCGGTCGCGGCCGAAGGATTTTTCGCGCGAGGCCACCAGTCGGAGCTGCAGCGAGGAGGGCACGGCTCGGAGCAGGCGGATGTGGGCGCTTGCCTCAGCGGCGAGATAGCTCTGTCCAACCCATGCGCTCAGGCGCAGGTCGAGTGAGTTGTAGCTCAGGGTTTTGTAGCCTCCGGAGAGAAACAGCATGGAGTTGGTCGACGTGGTCAGGAAGCCACCGATGCCGAGTTGATAGTTTTTGCGCAGGGTTGATTGGAGGTTGAGTGTGAACAGGCCGGTCGAGTCGGAGTAGAGAGCCGTCGGTTCGAGGTTGCGGAATTTGCCGGGGGTGATGGCACGATAGTAGGCATCGCGGGCGCGGTCGAGGCTGATGGTGTCGGGGCGGTTGCGGGTGAAAAGCGAAGTGACATAGTTGTTCACGGCCTCGCTGCCGCCGGAAGTGTGAACGGAGTCGAAGCGCAGATANGGAGTCTGCGACTTGAACACGTTGCGGCGGAGCGAGCGTGCCTCGGCGGGGATGCGAGCGTGGATGCGCCCCTTGATGGAATCGATCATCGCCATGGCGTGGTCGTAGCCGATGCGGTAGATTTGGGCGGCTTTGGGGAAGTCGAGCAGCCCGAACTCTTCGAGATGGATNCGCAGCTTGATGCCCTGGTCGGCCGGCAGGGAATAGTCGCTGTGTTGAATAATCATGGTTTCGAGNTGCGACATCATGTTGGGCGAATCGGAGGAGGTGTCGGTTGACGATACATCAACGCCAATCATGATTTGCGGAGCGAAGCTGTCGCGCATCACGTCGACCGGGAAATTGTCGTAGATTCCGCCATCGTACAANAGTGCGCCGTCGCGTTCTATCGGCTTGAACACCAGCGGGAAGCTCATCGAGGCNCTGACGGCATCGCTGAGCGAGCCGGAGGAGCTGACAACGCGGCGCTTGTTGGTCATGTCGGAGCTGACGCAGCGAAACGGCACAAACAGNCGGTCGAAATTGCCCCGGCATTGAGCGGTGTAGGGGGCATAAAGNTCCATGAATGCNAAATTCATCGGGAGCGGATTGATGAGGCTCGACGGCAGCACGGAGCTGAGCAGAGTGGAGTCGCTGTCGCCCAGGTTGAGGTTGATCATCGTCGGCAGCGGGTCGTCCTGCAAGAAGTAGTAGGTCAGCTTTTTGTCAATCGTGCCGGTCGACCAGTCNGCGAAACTNTCGGAGTTGATAATCGCCATCATTTCGGCGGGAGTGTAGCCGCAGGCATAGAGGCTGCCCACTATGGCACCCATCGATGTGCCGGCAATGTAGTCNATCGGAATATTGTTGTCTTCCAGCGCCTGAATCACGCCGATGTGGGCGATGCCCTTAGCACCGCCGCCGCTCAACACCAGCCCCACCGACTGAGTGGCCGNAATCGAGTCGGATCCGGCGGCACGNAGCGGCGCGGATGTAGACAATAAGGCCAAAATTATAGACAAAAAGAGAACTCGGAGTTTCATTGCAATTTGTTTTGCCGTCAAAGTTACAAAAAACCGCGATTTTTGTGTATCTTTGCATCACCTAAAATCATTATTATGTCATCAACACAATTCGACGAACTCGACCGAAAGATACTNAAGCTGCTGATAAACAACGCTCGCAAGCCTTATCTTGAAATTGCACGCGAGTGTAATGTTTCCGGCGCATCCATTCATCAGCGCATTCAGAAACTCACCTCGCTCGGACTGATCGAGGGTTTTGAAACCCAGATAAATCCCGCNGCGCTGGGCTATGACACCTGTGCNTATGTCGGCTTTGTGCTCTCNGACCCGCTGCGCACCGAAGAGGTGGTGGCCGCGCTGCGCAATGTGCCCGAGATTGTGGAAGTACACTACACCACCGGCAAATACGACCTCCTCGCGAAGCTCTATGCCGAAAACAATACCCACCTGCTGAAGGTGATCCGCGACCGCATCTTCGTGCTTAACGCCGGCCGCACCGAAACACTGATTTCATTTAAAGAGGAATTCAGCCGCCAGGTGCCCATCGACCAGATGTCTGTCGACNAGTAACANANCCTCCCACTCACTNAGAATGGCAGCTCCGCGACTATATTCAACCGAGGCCCTGCGCCGCCTGATAGAGGATGCGCCCGCGGCCGCCGACGGCTATTGCCTCATTCCGCTCTATCGCGACGCCGACCCGTCGCTGACTCCGCAGCAGTGGCAGCGGCTCACAGCCGTTGCCCGGCAGACGGGGGCCATGATGGCCTATTCCGATTTCCGCACCTCGGCCGGTGCCNCCGGCATCGAGCGGTGTATTCCCTGCCAAGAGGGAGCGATTCGCGATGATTTCGACTTCGGCCCTGCTGCACTGGTGAGTGTCGAGGCAGCCCGCGAAGCCATTGCCCNGNTGCCTGCCGACCTTGAATATGGCGCATTCTACGCNCTGCGACTTGCNCTGAGCCGCCGGGGACGGATTCTCCACATACCCGAGCCGCTGCTGACNGCNATAGACCGCCCGGCCGCCAATGAGCAGGGCGAGCGACATTTCGACTATGTCGACCCGCGCAACCGCGCCGTGCAGATTGAGATGGAACGCATCGCCACCGACCATTTGAAACAGATNGGCGCATGGCTGTCGCCNCGATCCGCTCAGCCCGACTTCGGCGGAGTGTTTCCGGTGGAGGCATCAGTGATTATTCCCGTGCGCAACCGTGTGGCCACCGTGTGCGACGCCATCCGCAGCGCGCTCTCGCAGCAAACNCAGTTGCCCTTCAATGTCATNGTGGTCGACAATCATTCNNCCGACGGCACCACCGAAGCCATNGCCGCCCTTGCGNCCNCCGACACGCGCCTGATNCATCTCATTCCCGAATCGACCACTCTCGGCATCGGCGGATGCTGGAACCTGGCCTTGGGCCACGAACAGTGTGGCCGCTTCGCCGTGCAGCTCGACAGCGACGACCTCTACAGCTCTCCGCTGACACTTCAATCGGTCATCGACTGCTTCCTCCGCGAGCAGTGTGCCATGGTGGTGGGCTCCTACAGCCTGACCGATTTCGANCTGAATCCGATTCCNCCCGGCGTCATTGACCATCGCGAATGGACCGACGCCAACGGCCACAACAATCTGCTTCGTGTCAACGGCCTCGGCGCTCCGCGAGCGTTTCTGACCTCCGTGGCCCGGCAGATGCCTATGCCCGATGTCAGCTATGGCGAAGACTATGCCATGGGGTTGCAGATTTCGCGCACCTANCGCATAGGGCGCATTTTCGATGTGCTCTATCTCTGCCGCCGCTGGCACGGCAACTCCGACTCGCAGCTCTCGCGCGACAAGGCCAACATTTTTAATTCATATAAAGACTCTCTCCGAACATGGGAAATTATGACCCGTCAACGCGCCGGCAAGTCACACAACTTTTGAACCGTCAGCTTCGCGACTGGCCGCTCGCCGCTGCCAATCACGATGCGCTTCGGGGTGATAAAGTGTTGTGGAAAGGATTTGAGCTTAGAAACTATCGCGGATTTGATGCCCAACACAATCCCGCTCGCGCTGTTTCGACCGCTGCCCGCGTTGATGCCGACTCGATTGCCGAGCGGCCNTGTTTCCTTTGCNNNNCCAANCGNCCNGCCGANCAGGAGAGTGTGGAGATTGGCGACTATGAAGTGCTGGTCAATCCCTATCCCATTTTTCCGGGACACATGACCATCGTTTCCAAAACTCATCAGCCGCAACGCATCGGAGCCNNTCNTTGANGATTTTCTNGACTATNGNNGNGGCNATNNNNCCNNNTGNNNTGTTCTACAATGGNCCCGAATGTGGAGCATCCGCTCCCGACCATCTTCATTTTCAGGCGGCGGAACCACATTATTTCCATATAATTAGTGAATTTGACCGACGGGATATCCTGCCGGTGGCAACACGCGGCAACATCAGACTCTATGACATNACTCCCGCCGTGTTTCTAATCAACGGAACTCCGGCGGAGATTGCCGAGAGTTTCCGCCGGCTGTATNCGGNGTTGCCCTGCCCGGAAGGNTCGCCCGAACCGAAGATGAATCTGCTCGTATNTGGCCGGGATGAAGAGTTTAATCTCGTTGTAATTCCCCGCTCGAAACATCGCCCCGACTGTTATGGCACAGGCCCCGGTCAGATGCTTATAAGTCCNGGCACCATTGACATGACCGGCACCGTCGTGCTTCCCCGAATGGAAGACTTTGAAACAATTACCGATGCTGAATTGCAGTCGATTATCGANGAAGTCAGTGTGTCACCCATCCAACTTCTCTCAATCCTCGAAAAATTATGACTACCCCAACAATCACTGCGGGCATTCTCCGCGCAAAGGAAATCAAAGTCACCCTCGCGGGTCAGTTNACATTCAATGAAAAGCCGGTNGNGGCCGGTCAGTTCACATTCGGTGTCGACGGACATTTCGTGACGTCGGGCGGCGAGCTTTACGACGAAGTGCGTCTCGTGCCGCAGACCCCCGACAGCCGATTCACGCTCCACGATGTCACCATTGGCATCGATTTCCATTGGCAACAGCGCGAAGACCAGACCTTTNGCGGNGAGCTGCAGCTCCTGGTGTTCAGAGANGAGGTGCAGGCTATCAACTGCATCAATGTCGAAGACTATCTGCTCAGCGTCATCTCCTCGGAGATGAATGCCGAAGCGCCGGAGGAATTTCTGAAAGCCCATGCCGTCATTTCGCGCAGTTGGGCGCTGGCGCAGGTCGAGGCGTGTTTCGATGATTCCGACTACTTTGAACCGATGGTCAAGGAGGATGAAACCGTGATGTGGTATGACCACTGCGCCCACACCATTTTTGACGTATGCGCCGATGACCATTGTCAGCGATATCAGGGCGTTACCCGCGCCACTACTCCTGCCGCCGAACGCGCCATNGAGGCCACGCGCGGCGAGGTGCTGACTTTCGACGGCGATCTTTGCGACACCCGCTTCTCGAAATGTTGNGGCGGCATCTCCGAACGCTTTTCGACCTGCTGGCAGCCTGTCGATATGCCCTATCTCGAAGCGTTGACCGACTCGGCTCGCCAGCGGCCTGCCGATGTGTCGGCCGANGCTGATGCGGAGCGATGGATTCTCGGCCGCCCCGATGCGTTCTGTGCCAATCCGTCGGAGAGGGTGCTGTCGATGGTGCTCAATAACTACGACCGCTCNACCCCGCATCTCTATCGCTGGACCGTCAGCTACTCGGCCGATGAACTTGCCGANATNGTCAATCGCCGCNCCGGCATGGATTTCGGTCGGATTCTCGACTTGCAGCCGCTTCATCGCGGTGGCTCNGGCCGAATTGACCGACTGCGCATTGTCGGCACTCGNCGCACTCATGTGTTTGGTCGCGAGCTTGAAATCCGTCGCACGCTCTCAGAAACGCATCTCTATAGCTCGGCCTTTGTAGTCATCCCCGGCGAGAAGGATGGCGAAGGTGTGCCTGAGTCATGGACGCTCCGTGGTGCCGGCTGGGGCCACGGCGTCGGGCTCTGCCAGATCGGTGCCGCCGTGATGGCCACCGAAGGCTATGACTATCGGCAGATTCTCGCCCACTACTTCCCCGGCGCCGAACTCACCTCGCGTTATTGACCATGACTGATTCCCGATCGACCCTGCGCGGATGGCTCTGGGTGCCCTCGCTCTATCTGGCTGAGGGGCTGCCCTATGTGGTGGTGATGACCGTTGCCGGCATCATGTTTAAGCGCATGGGAGTGTCGAATGCCGAAAATGCTTTCTATGCGTCGCTGCTCGGATTGCCCTGGGCGCTGAAACTGTTCTGGAGTCCGTTTGTGGAGATGTTTTCCACCCGTCGCCATTGGATTGTGGCGATGCAGATTGCCATTGCCGCCGCCCTTGCGCTGCTCGCTTTTTGTCTGCCCGGTGCGGGATGGTTTCGCGCATCCGTGGCATCGTTTATGGCTGTCGGTTTTCTTTCGGCAACCCACGACGTTGCTGCCGACGGGTTCTATATNCTCGGNCTCGACACCCGCGGTCAATCATTTTTCGTCGGCATCCGCACCACGTTCTATCGTCTGGCCATGATTGCAGGGCAGGGNCCGCTCGTTGTGCTTGCCGGCTGGCTGGAAGTGCGTTATGGCGACATTCCTCGCGCATGGGCGGCGGTGTTTTTCGTGCTTGCNGCCGTCATGGCCGCAATGGCTCTCTATCATGNCGTTGCGCTGCCACGACCNTCCACCGACCGTTCGCAAAGTGTNAGGACGNTCCGCGAGGTTGGCAGCGAGTTTGTCGACACATTCACCGGTTTTTTCACCAAGCGCCACATCNGTGTGGCTCTGCTCTTTATCCTCCTCTATAAACTCCCCGAAGCTCAGNTGCTGAAACTGATTTCGCCATTTTTGCTCGATTCGCCCGCCGAGGGCGGACTGGGACTNGACACCTCGCAGGTGGGTGTGGTCTATGGCACGATTGGNGTTATCGGCGTGATGCTCGGNGGCANTGTNGGCGGCATATTGGTGGCCCGCAGNGGATTGCACCGATGGATGATGCCCATGGCCTGGAGCATGTCGCTCACCTGCATCACCTTTCTATGGCTCAGCATCGTNCCCGCTCCCTCGATGCCGGAAATCTACGGCTGCGTGTTTGTGGAGCAGTTTGGCTACGGCTTCGGAACCACCGCCTATATGCTCTACCTCATTCACTTTGCGCGCGGNGCCCGCTCNACAGCTTATTATGCNATAGCCACCGGCATCATGTCGCTCGGCATGATACTCCCCGGCATGGCCGCCGGATGGATTCAGCAACAGATCGGCTATACCCCCTTCTTCATCTGGACAATGGNCTGCTGCCTCGCCACCCTCGGCGTCGCNGCCATGGCGAGAAAGAGTTTAGAATGAACCGTTTTGGACTGAAAAGAATTTTTTGGGTTGGAGGTTTTTGATTATCTTTGCAGAGTTTTTCCCGATGGGGAAAGGTGCATGTTCGTTTCGTTACACATAATCTTTTACGTTAGTTTAGCTGTTATTTATNACATGAAGGTTCGTTACTTTAGATATTGCATTATTATGTTGGCTGTTATGGCCGCTATGGGCTGCTCNCGTCAGAATGATGCGGGTTCGGCGTCGGCTGATATCACTGAAATGGTGGAGGAGTTTGATCCGTCGACCATCATCGATGAGGAGCCGCAGCCTGAGCCGGAACCGGCCAANCCTGAGGAGCCGCAGATTGACACTGTGGCTATCGATGCGCTGAAGTCGACCAACGAGGCTATCGAGTGGATGGATGCGTCGGCCGATGCCGATAAGTATCGCGAGGGCGTNATNTATCGCATAGCCAAGGATTCGCCCGACTATGCCAAGCGGTTGCTGAANAATAAGTTTGACTATTTTATTGTTGTTGACAAGCCCTCGATGTTCGTGGTGCTTTACGACAAATATGGTCGCGAGAAGTCGGCNTATAAAATGGCGTGTGCCCGCAATTTCGGCTCGAAGGCGGGGAAGAATGACTGCCGCACACCCGAAGGATTTTTCTCTGCGGGCGATACCTATGATGCCACCGACTGGCTCTACACNGATGAAAATGGATACACGTCGCCCACGAAGGGTGTCTACGGCCCGCGTTTTGTGCGCGTGGTCAATCCGGTCAGCGGCACCATCGGCATCCACGGCACCGGTAGCCCCGGGTCGNTGGGTCGCCGCACGAGCCATGGCTGCATTCGCCTGCACAACAATTCGATTCTNGACCTGGTGCAGTATGTCAAAAANGGTATGCCCATCATTGTCAATCCTTCTGACCGCGATCAGAAAGTCAACAAACAGGAGGGACGCAAGGTGACGCAGATTCATATCGGCAAGCCTGAACACGTCGTGGCTCCCCCTGAACCGAANAAGGCCGACGAGAAAAAAGAGGAGNCCAAGCCGGTTGAGAAACCCGACACTGCCTCTGCGGTCATCACCACGGTTGAGCCTGANCAGCCTGCGCCCGANGCTGATGATCCCTCGGCGGCGAATGCTTCCGACCCGGTCTATGATTAATCACCCCCTCCCACACCTNACGCTATGAAATCGACTCTCTCCCTGCTTTTGAAAACGCTGCTGCCNGTGGCCATAGGTGTGGGCGTTGTGGCATGGCTCATGGGGAGNGAGTTTTCGCTGAGCCAGTTTCGGAANATTCCCTGGACCATGCACACGGTCACGGCGCTGCTGGTTGCCGCTCTGTTTGTTGCGGGGCGCGAGGCAGGGATGATGTGGCGGTGGCGCGTATTGTCCGACCGGCGTATTTCGTGGCTGGGGACGCTGAAAGTCACCATGATGTGTGAGTTTACTTCGGCTGTGACGCCAACAACGGCGGGCGGATCGGCGCTGAGCATGATTTTTCTCCACCGCGANGGGCTGTCGCTTGGCCACGCCACGTCGCTGACGTTGGTCACTCTGATGCTCGATGAACTGTTTGTGGTCATAGCGTGTCCGCTGCTTCTGCTGTTGGTGCCTGCTTCTCAGCTATTTGGTTTTTCTACCGGCCATCTCTCCGACGGCACACGCACTGCGTTTTGGATCGTTTATGGCGGNGTGTGTGCGGTGACACTGCTGCTNTATGCCGGGGCATTCGTGTGGCNACATCGCATTGCNTCGCTGATCAATAAGGTGTTTTCGTGGCGGCTGCTGCGCCGATGGCAGGAAAAGGCCGATGAGACGGGGCGAAACCTNGTGGCGACCGGTCGNGACNTGCGCACAAGGCCTGCGGCATGGTGGCTTGAGGCTATGGCAGCCACGGCNATGACNTGGATAAGNCGCTTTTTGGTTGTCAATGCGCTGTTTTGGGGCTTTGCCGAGGCGGCNNCTCAGGCAGTAGTGTTCGGNCGGCAGTTTGTGGTGTGGACGCTGCTCACCATNAGTCCCACTCCCGGNGGCAGCGGCATCAGCGAATGGCTTTTCACGACCTTCTACGGCGACCTCCTGCCCAATGCCTCCATGACACTCGTTATCGCCATCATCTGGCGCCTGCTGACGTATTATGTCTATCTGCTTGCAGGAATAATTTTTCTGCCTCTCTGGATGCGGAAAAGAGGATAGAGTTTAGAGTGCAGAGTTTAGAGTATAGAGATTAGAGGGCCATCCGGATATCATCGGCCGTTCACGGCCGATAAACTTGACAACCGCCTGCCGAAACTCGACAATCTATTNACTAAACTCTAATCTCTAATCTCTGCACTCTATTCTTTGATCNGGGGTGAGGGTGAGGAGGCCTTGGTCAATCATGGTGCGGAGGAGGGGGATGAGGCGGTCGGGGGAGATGGAGAGCTGGGCGGCGATNTGGTCNATTGTGGGGGCGGGGTCGTGGCCGGCGAGATAGATGATTGATTCGCGCAGGCGGGAATCGTCGGCGGCAGTTGCGGCGGCTTTGCGGCGGCTTCGGCACACATCGCAGGTGCCGCAATCGCGGGCATCTTTTTCGCCGAAATAGGTCAGCATGGTGCGCACACGGCAGTGGTCGTTGTCGAACACGAAGCGTCGCATGGCATCGGTTCGCCGCTCCATTCGCTCACGCATATCCTCATAGATGGCGCGCGGCAGAATGACATGTTTGGGAAGTTCGCGCGAGGTGGTGTAATATATATAAGGTGTGGTTCGGCGCGGCACATAGTTCAGGGCGTGCTTGCGCGAGAGGGCGAGCATCGATTCGTAGACACGCTGCGGAGTCATCTGAAGCCGGGATGCGATGAGCTCCTCGGAGATGTTGACATAGTCGGCAAACAATCCGGTGTAGGTGCGCAGAATGGTTTGAAACACACGGTCGGCATCGTCGGAGAGCTCAAGGTCGTAGAGTTCGCGCTTGTTCATCGTGATCATGACGCGCGACTGAGTGGACACTTCGTCAACGAATTCAATGTAGCCGGCGCGAGTGAGCAGTTGGAGCGAATTTCTGACAATGTTGGGCTTGAAGCGGAAGCGCTCGCAGAAAAGGGAGAAATTGAAATCATAGAGATTGCCGTAGCCCTCGCCGATGGCTATGCTCAGGAAGTTGCCGGCGTGTTCATAGATTTTGCAGATGGTTTCCTTTGAGGGAAACGACTCGTTGAGGCGTCGGGTCAGGGCTGACTTGTCGGGGCCGGGGGTGGTGATGATAACGGCATAGGAGGGTAGGCCGTCGCGCCCGGCACGTCCTGCTTCCTGATAGTATTCTTCGAGCGAGGAGGGGAGGTCGATGTGAACGACCGTGCGCACGTCGGCCTTGTCGATGCCCATGCCGAATGCGTTTGTGGCCACCATCACTCTGACCTGCGACTGCTTCCATCGGTTTTGCTTGAGGTTTTTCTCCTCGGCGGCCAGTCCGGCATGATAGAAGTCGGCCGAGATGCCCTCTTTGACGAGCATTTCGGCGATTTCGCGTGTGCGCCGGCGCGAGCGCACATAGACAATGGCTGTGCCGGAGGTGGCGCGGAGCACACGGAGCAGCATTTCCGGTTTGTTGTCGGAATGGCGCACGATGTAGCTGATGTTGGGGCGTGTGAAGCTGCGGGCAAACATGTTGCGCGAGCGAAAGCGGAGCTGCGTCATGATGTCGTCGGCCACTTCGGGTGTGGCTGAGGCAGTCAGAGCGAGCACCGGGGCCTGCGGAAAGAGGTCGCGCATGGCGGCGATGCGCAGATAGGAGGGGCGGAAGTCGTAGCCCCACTGGGAGATGCAGTGAGCTTCATCGACAACGATAAGGCTGACCGACATCTGGCGCAGAGTGTCGGCAAAGGAGGGCGACTGAAGTTTTTCGGGCGAGAGATAGAGAATCTTCGCTTTGCCCAGGCGGCAGCGGTCGAGGGCCAGACGGTGTTCGCCGCGCGAGAGCCCGGAGTGGACGGCCACGGCCATGATGCCGCGTTCGCGCAGGTTGTCGACCTGGTCTTTCATCAGCGAAATCAGCGGAGTGACAACTACCGTAAGCCCCGGGAGCATCATTGCCGGCACCTGAAATGTGATTGACTTGCCGCCTCCGGTGGGGAGCAGGCCGAGGGTGTCGCGACCCGCGAGCACTGAATCAATGATCTGAGGCTGCAACTCGCGAAACGAGTCGTAGCCCCAGTATTGACGGAGTATGTCGGCGGGAGTCCGGTCCGGCATAGCTCTTATTTTTTCGGATGGATGCTCTTGACGAGCAGCTGAATGGTGGATGTCGCGCTCTGGTGTTTGTTGTCTTCGATGGTGAAACAGATGTCAAACGGGCGGCGCGAGTGGATGTAGTCGAAGTGTTCGGCCATGTTGAAGGCTATGCCGTTGAACACCTTGCCGGATGTGTCGTCGACCAGCTCAAACTTGATGTGTTCGAGATTTTTGCCAACGAGTTTGCTCGTGCCGAAGTCCATCACGTTGCGGGTGCAGAACACCGGTTTGTGGTTGCCGGGTCCGAAGGGGTTGAACTTGCGCAGCGTCGCGATGAAGGCGGGGGTGATTTCGGAGAAGGTGATGAACGCATCGATGTCGAGCAGCGGTTCGAGCTGTTCGGGCTGGATGTGTTCCGCCACATACTGTTCGAAGCGGCGTGTGAATTCGGGGATGTTCTCCTCTTTGAGCGACAGCCCGACGGCGTAGGGGTGGCCTCCGAAGTTTTCGAGCAGGTCGCGCGAGGCGTCGATGGCTTTATAGATGTCGAAGCCTTGCACGGAGCGCGAGCTGCCGGTGGCGAGACCGTTGGCGAAGGTGAGCACCACGGATGGCTTGTAGTAGAGCTCCGTGAGGCGTGAGGCCACGATGCCGATGATGCCTTTGTGCCAGTCTTTGTTGTAGATGACCAGAGCTTTCTTGTCGGAGTCCATTTCGCCTCGCGCTTCGAGAATGGCGTTNGCTTCCTCGGTGATGCGCTTGTCGAGTTCCTTGCGGTCTTTGTTGTATTGGTCGATGGCTTTGGCAATCTCGTAGGCTTCGTTGACGTCGCGCGACACCAGCAGCTCCACGGCTTCACGACCGCTCTGCATGCGTCCGGAGGCGTTGATGCGCGGGCCGATTTTGAAGATTACGTCGGAGATGGTGATTTCCTTTCCGGTCAGTCCGCAGATGCGGATGATGGCGCGGAGCCCCACGTTGGGGTTGGAGTTGATGCGGCGCAGGCCGTGGTAGGCGAGGATGCGGTTTTCGTCGACCATCGGCACGATGTCGGCGGCGATGCTGACGGCCACCAGGTCGAGCATTGCTTCGAGGTCGGACGTGGGGATGCCGTTGCTGATTGCAAAGCCCTGCATCAGTTTGAAACCGACGCCGCAGCCCGAGAGGTGGGAGCAGGGATAGGTGCTTCCTTCGAGTTTGGGGTTGAGGATTGCCACTGCTTCGGGGAGTTCATCGTCGGGCACATGGTGGTCGCAGATGATGAAATCGATGCCGAGAGTTTTGGCATAGGCTATCTCCTCGATTGCTTTGATGCCGCAGTCGAGGATGATGATCAGTTTGACGCCCTGTTCGGCGGCATATTCGATGGTGCGCCGCGAGATGCCATATCCCTCGTCGTAGCGGGTGGGGATATAGTATTCGATGTTGGAGTAAAACTGCTGCAGGTAGCGGTAGACGAGGGCCACCGCCGTGGTGCCGTCGACGTCGTAGTCGCCGAACACCATGATTCGTTCTTTTTTACCCATAGCCTTGTTGAGCCGCTTGACCGCTTTGTCCATGTCGGGCATTAGAAAAGGGTCATGCAAGTCGCGGAGCGAGGGGTGGAAAAATTTTTCCGCCTCCTCGACCGAGCGAATGCCTCTCTGCGCCAGCAATTCGCTGACGGGCGGCACTTTGTCGTAGCGTTTAGCTAACTCCAGCTCTGACTTTTGCTCTTCGGAAGTAAGGGGTAAGTAATTCCATTTACTTGTCATTTATGTCGTTTTTTTTTATTTCTCAGTCTCGGCGGCGCGTAATCCCGTTGGTGTGTTAACAGTCAGCGCCGATATGGTGGGGAGCTATCTTATCCTGTCCTCTAAGAGAGTCGGGGAGGGAGAGTCGGGGCGGGGACAGCTGATGCTCCGTCAGAAGGAAGGGTGCCGAGGATGAGAGAAAACGCGGCTATGGCGAAGAGGCGGTCGCGGAGTTCGGGAACAGAATGGATGCGTTCGGGCACTTCTTTGACCGATTTTGCAAAATTAGCAAATTTAAAAGAGAAATCCTATTCCGTGCCCGCTAAAATGGCGGCCGGTTATGTTAAAAATGAAAAAAGAAAGACGGGGCGTCTTCATCGCGAAGGTGCCCCGCCGAGGTGCATGGTACTTAAAATTTAGTCAAAGTGTCACTTCTGTTATTCGTATTTTTATTTTTTTGCTGTCGCTGAGGTTGAGGCCGAGGGGGTCTTGACGGTGTAGGAGGTGCCGGAGGTGATGGAGGGGATGCTGATGAGCACACCGCTGCTTGAGTTGCCGCCGGGGCCTCCCCAGCCGCCTCCCCAACCTCCGCCGCCGGGGCCGCCGCCCATGCCACCGGATGTAGAGCCGGTGTAGTCGGAGGGGATGTCGAAGGTGTATAGGGTTTCGGAGGATGTTGCCACGGAGAGGGTTGATCCGCCGGCCACGGAGATGGAGGGCTGCAGGTAGGCCTGCGAGTCAGTGGCCGATGAGGGGGAGGAGTTGCCGCCGCCGACACCGAGCACATAGCCGCCGGTGATGTAGAGCTTATAGCCATATTCGTCGTTGACGTCGATGCCACATTCGGGCGATGAGGCGCCGAAGGCGGTTACGGTGCCGCCGGAGATGTACATGTTGCCGTTGGAATCGAGGCCGTCGTTTCCGGTGGATACTACGTCGACGGTGCCTCCGGTGATGTACATGTGGCTTGAGGAGTTGATGGCGTCGTCGTTGGCGCGCACCTTGACGGTGCCGTCGTTGATTGTCAGCACGGCTTTTGATTCGATGCCTTCGGCGCCATTGCCGGTGGTGGTGATGTTGAATGTGCCGCCGTTGATGGTCAGGTCGGAGTCACATTTGATGCCTTTGGGCGACGATTTGCTGTCGCTCGCGAGCTGGTCGGTGTTGCCGGTGTAGTTGGTGTATTCGCTACCGTTGACATAGGCGTAGATGCCGCCGGAGGTTGTGACGTTGATTTCTCCGCCATTGAAGGTCATGATGCCGTCGCCGCTGATGCCTTTGCCTCCGCCGCCTGTTGAGGTGAGGTTGAGGGTGCCTCCGGAGATGGTGATGGTGCTGTCGGCGCTGATACATGACGATGCTTTTGTCTTGGCGGCGGTGGCGTCCCATTTTCCGTGGCCGGAGGTCGAGGCGGTGATGGTGCCTGCGGTCATTGTGAATGCGCCGTCGGCCTTGATGGCTTTGGCTGCAGTGGCAGTGACGTCGACGTTGATTGTTCCGCCGCTGATGGTTATGGAGCCAGTGTCCTCGGCTTCGCGGTCGATGTCGTCTTTAAATGAGGTCTGCAGGCCGTCGTCGCCCACGCCGGAGATGGTCAGATTGCCGCTCTGCATGAGGAAGTATTGGTTGCAGTTGACACCGTCCTTCACGGCGGAATTGACCTCGATGTCGGCGTTTTTGAGTTCGATGTATTCTTTGGCATAGATGCCGTGGGCGGTGTTGCCGCTGACAATGAGGCGTCCTTTTTGCTTGAATTCGAGGTGGCCTTTGCAGACGATACAGCCTTTCTGGGTGCCTCCTGAGGCGTCGGCGAGGGTGTTGACGGTACCTTCGGTCAGGCGCATGGCAATGCGCTTGCCGTTTTGGATGTCGATGGAGGCACCGCGTTCGGAGGTGAGGGTGAGGCCGTTGAGTTCGACGGATGCTTTAAAGGAGCCGGACATGGCGAAGGCGCCGGAGGTGGAAGTGCCGCTCAGCCGGTAGGTGATTTCGCCGCAGGTGGTTTCGCTGACTTCGGCGCTCTGGGCAATGGTGACGTAGGCGCCGTCGACGGTTACGTCGAGATAGCGAGCAATGTTGCCGGCAACGGTCACCTCGGCGGTTGAACCCTGATAGGCCACCGTCACGAGGTTGTCCGTCACCTCGCCGCTTGCAACATACATTGAATTGATGTCGCTGATGGTGAATGTTTTGCCCATGACGTCGAGCGTGGTTCCGAGCCCGCCGTAGGGCATCGAGCCGGTGCGGTCGGAGGGGAAAACATAGGTCACCTGGCCGCAGTTGACATAGAGATTTTGGGCGAGGGCTGCGGCTGATACAAGAATTATGGATATGAGGGAAAGTGTCAGACGTTTCATTTTGTCAGGATGAGTTTACTGGTTTCGCCTTTGGAGTTACGGATAATATAGATGCCGGCGGGGAGCTGGCTGTGCATTTCGCCGACGGAGGTGAAGCGACCGGCATGGATGCCGTCGAGGGTGTAGACGTCGGCTGTTGCAGTGTCGGAGAGAATGGTGTTAATGGCTGAAAGTTCGCCGTCGCCCCCTTCGGAGAAGTGCATGGAGGCCATCAGGTCGAGGGGCAGAGCGATTTGACTGTCGGCCGATTCGGCAATGAGTATTTTGCCGGAGAATGTGATGGTCAGGGCCGAGGCGCTGATGACGGTGGCCTGATTGTCGGTGGTGGTGAAAGTCATGGTCGTGTATTCGGCGCGGGCCATGATGGCTGTGGCCGCAATCACGACAGAGAGTAGCAGTCGTTTCATTTGAGGTATGTGATAATGTAGTCGAAAAGTGTAGGCAAAATTATCACATAATCAGACGGCTGCCAAATGTAATCTATGAATCGCGCTATTTGTTCGATGAATCGGATTTGCGTGTTTTGCCCACTCCGCGCGACTCGATGTAGCCAACTACTTCGGCCTTGAAGGAGTCGCCGATCGGAATGTGGCAATCGTCGGCCACGATGATGCGGCTACGCTCCATTTCCATGATGCGGTCCATGTTGACAATGTAGGAGCGGTGGGTCTGGAGGAAGTTGGCGGGGAGGATTTTGAGAATTGAGGCGATGTTGGAGTTGGTCAGCAGGGGAGTGCGTTCGCTGGCTGTGAAGATGCGCAGATAGTCGCCATAGCTCTGGATATAGATGATTTCTTCGGGGGCGATGCGCATCCATCGGTAGTCGACCTTGACAAAGAGCGAGTCGGCATGAGGGTCGTGGCCTCCGTCGGGGGTCGGCAGGGTCATGCGGCTGACGAGGCGGTCGGCGGCGCGGCGGAAGTCGGCAAAATCGTAGGGCTTGAGAATGTAGTCGACGGCCTGCACGCGATAGCTCTCCACGGCATATTCGGCGTAGGCGGTGATGAACACCGTCAGCGGCGGCCGCGATAGCGATGCGATGAATTCGAGCCCGTTGAGGTCGGGCATGTTGATGTCGATGAACACTGCGTCAATTTCCGATTCTTTCATGGCCGCCATGGCCTCGAAGGAATCTTCGCAGGCGCCGACGAGTTCAAGAAAGGGCACTCGGCTGATGTAGCTGCACAGTTTTTCAAGTGCATCGGGTTCGTCGTCAATTGCCAGACATTTTATCTTCATGGGCGGGTAGGTCGAGGGTTACGTTGAAAGTTTGGTCGCTGTGGTCGGTCAGCAGGGAGAAGTTGCTGCCGTAGATCATTTCGAGGCGTTTGCGCACGTTGGTGAGCCCCACTCCGCCCTGTTGTCGGCTTCGGCCGAAGCTGTCGGCGCCGGGGTGGATGCTGTTGGAGCAGGAGAAAAGCAGCCGGTCATCTTCGAGCCGGAAGGTGATGGCGATGAACGATTCACCGCGATAGCTGATGCCGTGTTTGAAGGCGTTTTCAATAAACACAATGAATATCAGCGGCGGAATCAGCAGGCCGGTTGCGGCTCCGGGGTCGGGGAGCCGCAGGTGGATTTCCACTTTCTTCGACGAGTAGCGGCTTTTCATCAGCGAGATGTAGCTTTCGATAAATGAGAGCTCGCGGCTGAGAGTCACTCGCGATGAGGAGCTTTCGTAGAGCACATATCTCATCAGTTTCGACATTTCCAACAGCAGTTTCTGGGCTTTTTGGGGATTGAGCTCCACCATGCCGTGGATGTTGTTGAGAATGTTCATGAAGAAGTGGGGCGAGAGCTGCGCTTTCAGATAGCTCAGCTCATATTTCATCTTCAGGTTTTCGAGGTCGGAAATCTGCTTTTTGCTCTGAATGTTGTTGAAAATGGCTCTGAGTCCGGCTCCGAATGCTATCAGCAGAAAGGCTATGATGGAGTCGGTCACGATGGGTCCTGCGCCATGGCCGGGAGGGCGATGGCCGGGCGCCGGGGAGAAGTGGTGTGGTGCCTGGAAGGGCGCCGGATGAGGAGGTAAGGGATGGAAAGCTGCGTGGGCGGCGGGAGGAGGCTCGTGGCGGGGAGGCACGGTGAAGCATTTGAACAGGATGAATCCCGTCAGTAATGCGGCGGCGCTGAGAATGTAGAGCCGGTATTTGCCGATAAACAGCAGGCGGGGGAGCAGCAGGAGGGTGTTAATCAGGAAGATGACGAAGAATGGGAGAATGGCGACGTAGGACTGAATGACGCCATGCCAGTCGCAGGGGTCGCCCTCGGCAAGACTTTCAATGATGCCGAGCAGCGGATAGAGAAACACGGCGAGCCAGATCACGGCGTGAATCGTGATTATCCATTTGCTATAGGAGTCGGCAGGGTGATTTATGCGATTCTTGAACATCGCTTCAAAGTTAATAATAAAAAGCGTCTGCGGAAAACAAATTCGATGAATTGCGCTTCGCGGTCTATGAATAGAGTTTAGAGAGTAGAGAGCCATCCGGATATCATCGGCCGTTCACGGCCGATAAACCTGACACCCGCCTGCCGAAACTCTATTCACTAAACTCTGCTCTACGTTCTCTATTTCTGATTTTTTTGTAACTTTGCAGGGTTATGGGAGCTCTGCCTAAAATATTGCTGCTGGGCGATTATAGTAATTGCCATCGCACTTTGGCCACCGGACTTCGGCGGCTGGGGTGTGAGGTGACGCAGATGTCGGCCGGGTCGCTGTGGATGCAGGTTGAGAGACAGATTGATATGTCGCGCTCGCCGGGACGGCTTGGCGGGGCGCGGCTCTATTGGCGTATGCGCTACGGTGATTTGAGCCGGATGCTTCGCGGCTATGACGTCGTGGCGATGCATGATTTGAATTTTGCCGAGCTGAAACCGGTCAGGTTGCGTCCGCTTTTTGACCGGTTGCGTCGCGAGAATGGTGCTGTGTTTCTGTCGGCCATGTCGACGGATGTCGCTTATCTTGATATGCTTGGCGCTGCGGACTCACCGCTGCGCTACAGCGAATGGTTTGTCGACGGTCGGCCTTCGCGGATGCAGGCTGCCAACCCTGAGCAGTGGCAGCAATGGCATGATGAGAAGTTGGTTGACTATCAGCACTATGTACTTGACAGACTGGATGGCGCGGTGTCGGTGCTCTATGAATATGACCTGGCTATGCGTCGCGCTTTGGGCGATGACCGTGTGGCCTACGGCGGTATCCCGATCGACACTTCTCTGTTTGCCCCGGTGGAGATTCCGGAAAATCTTGAGCGAGTGAAGATTTTTCTCGGACGCGACCGACTCCGCAAACTGATGAAGGGTTCTGACTTGCTTGAGGCGGCGGCGCGCGCTGTCGTCGAGCGGCATCCCGACAAGGCTTCGCTGGAAATTGTTGAAAACCGGCCTTATGCAGAATTCGTGGGTCTGCTACGCAATTCGCATCTCGTGCTTGATCAGATATATAGCTACACTCCGGCCACTATGGCTCTGATGGCGATGGCCTACGGGCAGAGCGTTGTGAGCGGTGGCGAACCGGAGTTTTATGATTTCATCGGTGAGAGGTCGCTCCGCCCCATCATCAATGCGCCTATCGAGCTCGACGGATTGACAAGGGCCATTGAATCGGTGGTGGCCGATCCGGGTTCGTTTGCCCCCCGAGGCCGCGAAAGCCGCCTTTTCGTGGAGCGCCACAACGACTGCGAGGTGGTGGCCCGCCGTTTCCTTAACTTCTGGATGTCAAAACTATGACTTCGATTCACACAAAACTCGACATTGCCATAGCAACTTATGGTCCCGACGGCATTCAGCGGGTGGCAAGTTGCAGCCTTCCGCGTGTTCAAGGTGTGAAATATGTCGTTTCATGGCAGCAGCATGAGGGTGCTCCGATTCCGGATGAACTCCTCAGAGACGATGTCGAGATTTATCGTTTTGATGGTGTCGGTCAGTCGATTAACCGTAATAATGCTTTCAACCACTGCACTTCCGAGTGGGTGATGGTGGGAGATGACGACCTGGTGTTCAGGCCGGATGGTCTTGTGGAGTTCTTGGATTGTCTCGGCCGGAGTCAGGATGTCGATTTTGCTACCTTCAGATCTCAGCGCGAAAACACGATTACATATCCGAAGGCAGAGACAGATCTCTCATGGCCCTTGCCAAAGGGTTATGCGGTGTGTGGGTTTGAACTTGCTTTCCGACGGTCAACAGGTCTTCAATGTTGCCCCGAGTTTGGTCTCAACTCGCCTAAAATGCATGGGGCTGAAGATGAGGCTCTGCTGCTCACGGCGCTTCGCCGTGGACTTCGCGCGCGTTTCTATCCAATCACCATCACCGAGCATGACCATCCGTCGACGGGAACTAAATCGACCTACACGGCGTCAAACCTGCGGGCATCAGGATGTTTCATCGCTTTGGGGTGGCCCAAGAGCGCGCTGCTGAGAATTCCGCTGAGGGCATGGCGCGTTGCACGCCGGGGGCAAGCTCCTTTTCTCAAGGCGTTATATTACTTGAGTCGAGGTGCGCTTGCGGCTCCGGGTGTCTTGCGGCGAAACCGAAAATATCTTTGGTGACGGGTTATTTTTTTAAGAGGTTGTGGACGTCGGGGAGGGTGAATTTTGAGTCGAGGTATTCTTTTCGGGGGCGGTCGAACTCTTTGACAACCGCATTGTAGTCGCCGCAAATGCTCAGGTCAACCAGATCGGCGTCGAAAAGGGCTTTGATTTGGGGTTTCAGCTCGGATGCGGTGATGTCGATGACGGAGCTGATGAGGCTTGCTGCGGCTTCGGCATCTGCGGCATCGAGTTCGGGAATCCGGGTCACCATTGATTGGAGCTGGCTGCGGAATATGTCGATGATTTCCTGACGGCGTTCGGGGTGATGGTGGGCTATCATGGCCAGGGCATCATAGAGATTGGAGCGATTATAGGTCGGTATGCCGGGGGTGTTCATGAGCTCAACCATTGCATCGACATTGTTGAGTCCGGTCGTATAGAGTCCCCAGGTCAGGAGTCCGGGTGCGTAGTCGCCGAGGTGGTAGTCGCAGAATTCGAATGACTGGNGGAGTATTTCAATAACGGCGTTCAGTCCTGCCGGGCTTCCGATTTGGGCGAGCAGAGCGAGACCNGACATGATGGAGCTTTCGGTGAAGTTGCCGATGGTGTCATCGGCGATTGCNCGGTAGGTGCGGCCAATGGTGTAGAGAATTACGTTGCTGATGTCGGCGGCGGCTTCGTCGGCAGGGAGGGCGAGTATGCGGTCAATCACTTCGTCGGNCAATCCGTTNTTGTTGGCTTCGGAGAGAAGTTCGTCGGCTATGAATTGATTTTTAACCACAGGCTCTGTGGGATANTCGGGGTAGTCGTAGGAGTGGGGTTCGTTGGGATGACGGTCGGATTCTTCCATCATGGCTGACCATGGATTGCGNTCNTTGTCATCGTNCTCCATNAGGAANTCAAAGTCATCTCCAAGATTTTTCTGAAGTGTCTTGATGTAGCGTTTGTCGCTTTGTTGTGATGCTATGACNAGAAAGTGTTTGCCATCTTTTCCGAATTCATATTCGATGAGNGGAATGTCATCTGTGTCTTCTTCAAGNATGTATTCCGCGAGGTTGAATTCTTTAGCCGGTTCGACGCCNCCCTCTTCGGCAAAGGCGATGGCGCCGAAGATGATGTTGTGGGCTTCATTGTAGGTGATTTCTTNGAGCGAGTTGTGTTGGCCGAGGCGTTTGAGNAGGTTGTCAAACTCATCTTTGGTCATGTTGGAAAAGCAGATGGCATCTTTGACGCCNAGGCAGAAGGTGTCGACAAGATAATAGCCCACCACAANGTTGCCGCTCGGACGCAGTCGGGTCACAACNANCTGGGCCAGTCCTTGCTCCTNCCAGTCGCCGGTGATGTAGCATTTTCCGATGGGGAGAGTGCGGGCTTTTTGACGGATATATTTTTCGGGCGACTGATGTTGGGGCTGAGGATTCGCCTTTTTGGTTTTTTTCTTTGCCATAGGGTGGGGGAGTTTTTATATATATAATATATATAGGTGTGGTTTTTTCTGGTGATGGATTAGCCTCGGGATACGCGGCGGTAGAGAATCACGGCTATGATGGCATAGACAAAGTTGGGAATCCACATGGCTATGGCCGGAGAGGTGTAGCCGCTGACGGCGAAGGTTGAGGTGACCGTCATGAAGAGGATGTAGCTGAAGCTCAACACCAGGCCTATGCCGATGTTGATGCCCATGCCACCTTTGACTTTGCGCGATGAGAGCGACATGCCGATGATGGTGAGGATGTAGGCGGCTGCTGTCATTGCAAATCGCCGGTGGTATTCGATTTCAAAGTTTTTGATGTTGGCCACGCCGCGAAGTTTCTGACGGTTGATGTAGTCGTTGAGGTCGGGGGTGGTCATTGTTTCATGGTCGTTTTTGGAGATGAGGAAGTCGCGCGGCTCGATGGGAATGACTGTGTCGAGGCGCGAGCCCTGGGTGATTTCCTCGCGGTTGCCGTTGAAATTGCGTATCATGTAGTCGCGCACCTGCCAGTTGTGGAGCGAGTCGTAGCGTATGGTCTGGGCGGTGAGTTTTGAGCGGAGTTTCTTGCCGTCGTAGGAGTCGAGGGAGAATTTGTAGCCGGTTTTGGTGTTGCTGTCGTAGCGGCTCATGTAGGCGATTTCTCCTTTGGCCACCTGGAGCTGGATGTTGGTGCCATATTCAACGCGCTTGTTTTTGACGTAGGTGTTGGTGAATTCGATTCGCTCAACGTTGGCCGGAGGGATGATGTAGGCGCTCAGGGTGTAGGTGGCCACGGCGATAACCGTAGCCGATATGAGATATGGGCGCATGAAGCGGCGGTAGCTCATGCCGCCTGAGAGCATGGCGATGATTTCGGAGTTGTCGGCCAGCTTGGAGGTGAAGAAGATGACGGCGATGAATGTGAACAGCGGGCTGAACTGGTTGGCGAAGTAGGGGAGGAAGTTGAGGAAGTAGTCAAACACCGTGGCTTTCAGCGGCGCCTTGAGGAATGCGTCGAGTTTCTCGTTGATGTCGAACATGATGGTGATTGCCAGAATGAGAATGATGGCAAAGATGTAGGTGCCGAGAAACTTTTTGATGATGTACCAGTCGAGGAGCTTTATGGGCGACAGCTCTTTGAGCCGGCCTAACACCCGCGATGCCGAGCGGACAATGCGCGACCGGCCGGCCGCACGCAGGAGTCTGGCGGGGCGCGATTGCTTGATTGTCGATAGGAGTTTCATCGTGGTGTCAGTGAGATTAGGAGTCGGTATCTGTTTTTACAGGCGTCGCTGCACTCGCTCAACCATTTCGGCTTTCCATGATGCGAAGTCGCCGGCGAGAATGTGGGCGCGGGCCTCGCGTGTGAGCCAGAGATAGAATGCGAGGTTGTGGATTGAGGCAATCTGCATTGCCAGGAGTTCCTGAGAGATGAACAGGTGGCGCAGATAGGCTTTCGAGTAGGCGCGGTCGACGTAGCTCGGGCCATCTTCCTGAATGGGGGAGAAGTCGTCGGCCCACTTNTTGTTGCGCATGTTCATGACGCCGTGGGCGGTGAAGAGCATGCCGTTGCGGCCGTTGCGAGTGGGCATGACGCAGTCCATCATGTCGACGCCTCGGTCAATGGCTTCGAGGATATTGGCCGGGGTGCCTACGCCCATCAGGTAGCGCGGACGGTCGGTGGGGAGAATGTCGTTGACCACTTCGATCATTTCATACATTTTCTCCGTCGGTTCGCCCACGGCGAGACCTCCGATTGCGTTGCCGTCGGCACCGAGGTCGGCCACGAATTTTGCCGATTCGCGGCGCAGGTCGGGATAGGTGACGCCTTGCACAATGGGGAAATAGGCTTGCGAATAGCCGTAGAGTCCTTCGGTCTCTTTGTAGCGTTTCCACCCTCTGAGGAGCCAGCGGTGGGTTAGACCGAGCGATTTTTTNGCATAGGAGTAGTCGGCCGTGCCCGGAGGACATTCGTCAAGGGCCATCATGATGTCGGCACCGATTGCGCGTTCGATGTCCACGACCCCTTCGGGGGTGAAGAGGTGGCGCGAGCCGTCAATGTGGGAGCGGAAATGCGCGCCCTCCTCCGTCAGCTTGCGGCGGTCGGAGAGGGAAAATACCTGAAAGCCGCCGCTNTCGGTCAGGATAGGGCGTTCCCAGCCATTGAATTTGTGGAGTCCGCCGGCCTGACGGATAATGTCGATGCCGGGGCGGAGATAGAGATGATAGGTGTTGCCCAGNATGANCTGAGCCTTTATGTCGTCGCGCAACTCATGCTGGTGGACGCCTTTGACAGAACCGAGCGTGCCCACGGGCATGAATACCGGGGTTTCGATGCGACCNTGGTCGGTGGTNATCACCCCCGCCCTGGCATTGCTACCCTGCGCCGTTGTTTGCAATTCAAATTCCATACCGCAAAGTTAATCAAAATCGCCAACACTGCAAAACNGACTTTGGGTCGGCGCTTTTNTCAAAATCGCTTAAAGGATGAATAAGGTCNAATAAGGTCAAGTAAGGACAATAAGGTCATTAAGGACAATCACGGGGTGGATTTTGCAACTNTTTGATTTGCTGCAAATTTACAAAAAANACGATGATATTTTAGGTGAAAAACCACAAAAATTCGATGATAAGAATGGCTAAAAACTACAAAAAATCGATGATAAGATTGGTGAAAACAACAAAAATTCGATGATACGAGGGGCTATTTTGCTGTCGGGAGTGCCTGAAGGGAGTCGGCGGGGAGGGAGTCTGTGGGGAGGGGAGTGGCGGGGCGACGGTGGCGGCGGAAGGGGTTCAGGAAGGAGAGGATGTTGTCGAAGTCGCGTTTGAACACGAGGCCGATGCCCTGGGTGGTGAGGGCGCTTTTCAGATAATAGTTCTGGTCGTTGTAGCGGTTGTAGGCTTTCAGACGTAGGGAGCCGTTGCGGTTGAGGAGGTATTCGATGTCGAAGTCGCCGATGAATGAGTTGTTGTTGAGCGACTTGTCGCGATAGCCGAGGTTGCCGTTGAGCAGNAGGCGGTTATTGAGCAGGTTGCTGGATATGGCCATGTCGAATTCCATGTCGGAGAAGTCGCCGCGGTCGGAGCGGAAGTTGGGGGCGAGGGAGAAGTTGTCGCTGAGCTGGCCGAGAATGTTGCTGAGTTGCGAGGAGATGGTNGATGAGGCGACGCTGACGAGTTCGTTGCCACGGGTGGCGTTCATGTAGTCGGGAGTGTAGAATCGGTTGAGTGCCAGCAGATAGATGATCTGACGGTTCATCATCTCCTCGGTGTTGATGATNCTNCGCACTTTGCGGCGGGTTTCTTCGGTGAGCGTTGGGAAGGCAAGGTCGAAGGAGATGTCGGGCTGACGCATATCGCCGGTGACTTTGAGCAGGGCGTCGACGGGNACGTTGGTGCGGTTGAGCTCCTTATCGTCGGAGAAGGATTCGTCGAGGTCGGTCAGATTGGCTTTGACCTGAAATTTGGCCGTCAGATTGAGTTGCGCCGAGTAGGGGTCGCCGTTGAAGGCGATTGAGCTTCCGGGCTCTATGGTGAAGTCTTTGATGATGATGTCCTGGAGGGTGAAATTGTATTTGCCGTCGTCGAGGGTGTAGGTGCCGGTCATGCGCAGGTCTTCGTTGGCTGAGTCGTAGGTCATGCCGAGCACACCGTTGCCGTGGCAGCGCACGCGGTCGCCGCTCACGGGGTCCATGACGAGAGTGATGGTGGCCTGAGGGGTGATGCCGATGTTGAATTTCATGGCATATTTGCTCGGTGCTGACGACTGGTCATTGTGGGCCACGCGTTCAAGGAACTCACGCACCGGGTCGGGGGGAGCGTTGAGTGCGGCGATGGAGTCTTTGCGCGCCTGGTCGCGGTCGCGGAAGGCGATGAAGTTGTAGTCTTGGGCNGAGAGGGCGTCGGAGAGGGTGTAGGTGAATGATGAGTTGGCGGCCGTGGTCATGTCGACACCGATGTTGACATAGCCGGGAGCGCCGTCGATGCGGGCACCGCCGTTGCCGAACACTCGGCCATACCAGCGAAATTCGCTGTTTTCCTTCATGTCGTAGACCAGCAGCTCGCGGGCGTCGGAGATGCGGAAGTCAAACGACGGATTTTTGAAACATTCGTGGCGCACCCACCCGTTGAGTTTTGCCGTGTTGCCATAGCGGTCGCGCAGGGTGAGGTCGTTGATGGCAATGTTGCCGGGGCGGAGATGAACNGAGTCGGTGGTGGTNTAGGTCACGTTTGTGAAGCCNATGGTGAGNCTGACATCTTCGCCGTAGACGTCGCCGGTCATGTCGATGAGCTTGAAGGTGCCGTAGAGTCGGGCATGGCCGGAGGCATAGCCGCTTACGTCGGTTGCGAAGGCGGCCATATAGGGNTTGAGGAATCCGATTTGGATGCGGTTGCAGTTGAAGTCGAGGTCGAGCGAATCGGCCAGNGGATAGATGGCTCCGTTGATGGTTGACTGTTCGCCGCCGGGCTGANTGATGCGGGCGTTGAGGGAAATTGCTCCGGTGGCATTGTTCCAGTCGGAGGCTATGACGGCGTCGCCGAGCAGCGAATTGTTGTAGGTCAGTCGCTTGACGGAGAGTCCGGGGGTGTAGGCCTCGGGGGCTTTTGTCAGCAGNCGGGTGGCGAAGAGTTTGCCGGTGACGTTGCCGCCAAACATGGCCGTCGGAATGTCGAGTGTTTCAAACACATAGTCGAGGCTNACATCCTCGAGTGTCACGCCGAGAGTGTCGGTCGGCAGTTCGCTGGCGCGTCCGTCGATGGAGATGAACTGCCGGTCGTGCCACACCTTGAAGTCTGACACCGTGATTTCTTTTCCTTCCACGGCTATCTGCGCCGGGTCGATGGTCCACACCGTGTCGTTGAACACCGCGCGGCTGGGATTGATGTTGACGTTGGTTCGAAGCGCCTTGTCCTCCGTGCGTTCGAAGGCCGCTGTCAGCGACAGGTCGCCGCTGAAATCGCGGTCGCGGTCAATTCGCCATTCAAGATGCGAATCGATGCAGTCGCCACGGGCCGATGAGGTGGCGATGAGGGTCATCGGGCCGTTTTTGGTGGGGAGAGTCGTGGTCAGATAAACGTGTCCCGACGGGGCGGCACGGAGCGAGTCGGAGCCGTTGACTCCTGCGAGCAGGGCGGTGTTTTCAATGAGTTTATTGCCCTGAACAATGTAGGGCGCGTCGACTCTGACCGACATGGATCGCCGGCGGGTGGAGAAATCGCCTGAGATGTCGATGGGATTGATGACCGACACCGGCATTTTGGCCAGAGCTTCGAGTGGTTGGAGGGTTTTGAGCCGGATGTCGTAGGTCAGTTCGCTGTCATGTTTTTCCGAGGTCCAGAACCGCTCATCGGCAATGGCTTTTTCGCCGGCAAGNGCCGGAAGGGTCTGGGCAAGAATGGCTTTGCCTACGGCCGGGAGCGATGCAAGCCGATAGCGACCGGTCATGGTGGCGTCGGCAATCTCGCTGTTGATGCGAATGGTGTCGGCTGCTTCGGAGCGCACGGATGTGATTTCAACAGGTCCCGGATTGAATGTGGTGTGTCCGGCGCGCTGCATTTCAAAGGATGCGATGGAAATGCGTCCGGCAACATCGTCGATNTCCGTTCCGCTGAGCGAGGCTGTCAATGAGGCGGATAGATGGCCGTCGTTGCTTGCTCCACGGGCAACGCCAAGCAGCGAGAGGCTGACGTCATGGATCTCGGCGTTGAGGTCTAACGTCTTGTGCGTGCGGGTGATGAGTGCTGAAATGTCGGCATCGGCGAAGATGCGCGAATCGTCGACAAAGAGTCGGCCGGAGTATTCATTGCCTTGCTTGTGGAGGTCGGCGCTGAGGTCGGAAATTGTCTGGCCGTTGAANGTCAGGGAGCTGATGTCGAGGTCGACATCGGCCGATCGGACATCTTTGAGCAGTGTCATGCTGAAGTCGGCTGTGGCGTCGAGGTCGGTNAGTCGCGCAAGCTGATTGGCCGACTCGCCCATCAATGTGGCACCGCTGAAATCGCTGACCGTCAATGTGCCTGACAGTTTCATCGGCACGTCGGCCGACGCGCGGCTTCGCGAAAATGATGCGTCGAGGTCTGCCGCGCCCGGAGCCGATGAGAGTGAGGCTGTGAGTTTTCCGGAGGTCATGTCGGCTGATGCCGAGCCGNTTAGCTCAATGTCGCCGAGATTGTTGATGATGTTGCGCGCCTGAGGCGATACATCCGTGAAACGCAGGGCTGCGAGCAGTGCGCGCGGNGAGTTAAGTTTCACTGCAAAGGATGGCAAGTCAATGGCCATCAGTTCTTTGTTGTCGAGATGNCTCACGAGCCCTTCGGCTGAAATGATGGCTCCGGTCGACGATTGGAGCTCAAAGCGTCGGATGTTCAGTTCTTCAAGTCCGCCCTCCAGATGAATATCGGTCTGAAAATCGATGTTCAAGTCTTTGAGCTGCGGAAGGAAGCAGGTCANGTCGGTGGTGGACAGATGACTGCCCGGCTTGAGCTGAATGTTGAATTGCTTTTGGCGGAGCTGAGCGGGCAGGTCTTTGAGGCCGGAGATGGCTATGGTCTGATCATTGATGCGCAGATGGGAGTCGGGCAGGCGGAGGTCGAAATTATTCATTGCGAGCTCCTGCTGCGAGATGTGGAAATTGCCGCTTAGCGANGTAACCGTCAGGCCGGAACGTTCGCTGAAAGCCATGCGGCGGAGGTCGATGATGAAATCATCGTTTTTGATTTGCGGCAGATTGATGTCGGCGCGCAGNTCGCTGACGGCTATATGGTTGGGGTCGAAGCCTTCGGACTTGGCGGGTAGTGAGAACACATCGTAGGCCACGGCCGACTGACGCATCACCACGGTGTTGATCTGCAGGTCGAAGCGCGTGGGCGGTTTGTTCTTGTCTTTCGGGGCGAGTGCCTCGATGATTGGCTGAATGTTGAGCGGGGCGCCGAGNGAGTCGCGGTTGATGCGGGCGTCGAGGCCGATGATTTCGGCGTAGTCGAGAACGATGCGGTCGCGATAGAAGTAGTCCCAGAGACTCATGCCCGCACCGAGGCGGCGCACAAACAGGGCGGTGTCGCCGCGCGCATCGCCAACGGCCACACGCTCCAGCGTCACGCGGTTGAAGGGATTGATCATCACCTTTCCGATGCTCACCGGCACTGTCAGCACTTCGCTCAGCTCCTTTTCGGCGCGCTGACGAATCTTGTTCTGCACTCCGGGGAGCGAGAGGGCCACATAGATGGCGGCGGGCACGACGAAAATCAGCACTATCAGGCTGACGGCGAGCGANCGTAATATCTTATATGACCACTTCATTTCTTCTTTCGGGCGACTTTACGGGAAATTTACCGCGAATTTACGATTTTTTTGTCAATATGGGTCAACATCGTAGTAAACTATTGCGGAGCGGGCGGCCTGCATGCCGGAGGTGCGCAGCTCCACCACCGTCTGCCGCATGATGTCTTTCACCTTCTTCATCGATGCCTCGACTTCGATTTTCAGCATAATCTTGCGGATGTAGAGCGACTGGACGCGNCCCACCGAGGGCTCTTCCGGCCCGAACACACGGTTGCCGAACAGTTCGCGGAGGCGGCGTCCATAGGCCACAGCCACCTCCTCTACGGCGCGGCGGTCGCGATGCTTGATGTAGATGTAGATGATGCGGGTGAAGGGGGGATAGTTGTATTTCCGGCGCTCGGCAAGCTCCTCGCGATAGTAGCCGTCGTAGTCGTGGGCCACGACATAGGGCAGAATCGGATAGTCGAGACGGCGCGTCTGAATGGCCACCGTGCCCTGGCGGTCGCGGCGACCGGCTCGGCCTGCCACTTGCGAAATCATGTTGAAGGCCCGCTCCGATGCCCGGAAGTCGGGTTGGTTGATGAGCGCGTCGGCATTGGTGATGGCCACGGTGTTGACATTGCCGAAGTCCAGACCTTTGGTGACCATCTGGGTGCCCACGAGCAGGTCGGCTTTGCCCTGCGAGAAATCATTGATGATGTTTTCGTAGCCATCCTTGTTGCGCGTGGTGTCGAGATCCATGCGCATCACCTTCACGTTGTCGCCGAGGGCCTTTTCGAGTTCATCTTCCATGCGTTCAGTGCCGTAGCCATAGATTTCCACGGCCGGCTCCTTGCACTGGGGGCAGACTTTCGGCAGGGGATAGATGGCTCCGCAATAGTGACACACAAGCCGGTCGATGCCCTTATGATAGGTGAGCGACACATCGCAGTGTTCACACTTTGGCGTGAAGGCACACATCTTGCAGGTGGCCACCGGAGCGTAGCCGCGGCGGTTGAGAAACACGATTGCCTGCTTGCCGTCGGCGAGCGAAGCGTTGATGAGCGACAGTGTGGCCGGAGCCAGCGGGCCTTTCATCAGCCCCTGACGGCGAACGCGGTTGGTGTCGATCAGTTCAACTTTGGGGAGCTCAACGCCGCCAAACCGCTCGGAGAGAGTGACCAGTCCGTAGCGGCCGGACTCCGCTTTATAATAGGTGTCGACGGCGGGAGTGGCGCTGCCGAGCAGGGTTTTGGCGCCGTGCATCCGGGCGAGCACAATGGCGGTGTCGCGTCCGTTGTAGCGCGGAGCCGGATCCTGTTGCTTATAGCTTGATTCATGCTCCTCGTCGACAATGACCAGCCCGAGCGAGGCAAAGGGGAGAAACACTGCCGAGCGGGCGCCGATCACAACCATCGGCTCCTGNGAGGAGAGTATCTTGCGATAGATGTCGACCCGTTCGTTGTCGGAAAACTTGGAGTGGTAGATGACCACCTTTTCGCCAAACACCCGCTGCAGGCGCTTGGTCAGCTGAGTGGTCAGGGCTATTTCGGGCACCAGGAAAAGCACCTGTCGACCGAGCTTCAACACATAGTCAATCAGGTGGATATAGATTTCCGTCTTGCCGCTTGAGGTCACCCCGTGGAGCAGCGTCACCTCTTTGTTGAACCACGAATCGTGGATGGCGCGCAGTGCCCCGTTCTGGGCTTCGCTGA
The DNA here is from genome assembly GCA_014801655.1 of Bacteroides sp. Classification (GTDB taxonomy): domain Bacteria; phylum Bacteroidota; class Bacteroidia; order Bacteroidales; family Muribaculaceae; genus Paramuribaculum. The sequence goes on along the minus strand of JAAVDT010000028.1, from coordinate 30,965 downwards.
GCTTGGGCAGCTCGGCGCTGACATGGCCGCTGAAGCGGAAGCGGTTGATTTCTTTCTTGTAGATTTCCACCAGGCCCTTGTCGGCGAGCTGGCGGAGTGTGGGGCGTGTCTGGCCGGTTTTTTCAAGCAGCTCCTCGACGGCTACTTCTTTGATCGGGCGCGTGCGCTGCATGAAGTCGCTCATTTGCAGAAGGGCCTGAAAGAGAGTCTGCTGCTTCACCTGCGAGGCGAGTTTCACCTTGTCGAATGCTGCCCGCAGAGCCTCGCCATCGCCACGCTCAACGGTCACCCTGACATAGGGCACACGCCGCGAGGTGTAGCGCTCGATGAGCTTTTCGGAAATGATGACGGCCTGCTTTTCAAGCAGCGACGACATGATGTGGCTGACGTTGGCAAACCCGGTGGCCTTTTCGACCTCCGACACCTTCATGCGCCGGCCTTCATGGTCGAGGAGGCTGACAATGTGGGCCTCTCGCTCGGTGAAAGCTCCTGCATCTTCAGGCTCAAACTCCGGGTTCAGCTCCACGAATGTTTCGCTCTCCACCTTCAGTGCGGCCGGAAGCGCGGCTTTAAACACGTCGCCCGACGAGCATAGATAGTAGTCGGCCACCCAGTCCCAGAGCTTCATCTGAGGATGGCGCACAATGGGGTCGGCATCGAGNGCCGACACGATTTGCTTCACTTCATAGCCCCCCTCGGGAGCCATGTTGGTGAGGCCGGTCACGATGCCGGTGTAGAATTTCTTTGCTCCGAACGGCACGATGACTCGNTGGCCCGGCTTTACCCGATCGGCCAGTTCGGGCGGAACGGCGTAGGTAAACTGGGTCGACAGCGGAAGCGGCAGCAATATTTCGGCAAACAGCATTATTTCTNAGGAGTTACTGTGTTTTCTCAGTGCGGATTGCGGTGGATTCTCCGCGNTCGGTCAGATAGAAATAGCGCCAGAGCGGGGCAAGCATGAGCGACTGCTTCATCTCGTCGCTCATCATCAGGTCCATCAGCTCNTCGCGGCTGAGCAGGAGCGGTTCGATGCTTTCGGTGGCGTCGAGATGCTGCGATCCGAGATGCTCCACATCTTCCGCCAGAAAGCAGTAGGTCAGATTGTTGGTGGTCGACGGATTNCCGCTGATCACGGCCTGCAGAGTCCAGCGTCCGCCGCCGTAGCCGGCTTCTTCCATCAGCTCACGCCGTGCGGCAGCCTCCGGCTCCTCGCCGGCTTCAACGACTCCGGCCACGAGCTCGGTCGACATCGCNCCGAGGCCGTGGCGATATTGACGCACCATGACAAACCGCCCCTCGCGGTCGCGGGCAATCACGTTGACCCACGAGGGATATTCCAGAACGTAAAACTCCGGATTCACNCGCCCGTCAGGCATTTGCAGCACATCCTTGCGCGCTGTCAGCCACGGACGTTGCACTATGTATTCGCTCGACAGCACCTTCCATTGGGCTGCCTCTTCTTGTCCTTGTTTCATAAGTAAGTGTTCAAATTTAACCGATAGTAAGTGAACAAGAATCTTTTATACAATAAGCTCGNATATTGTATAAATTAAATTTGAACACTTACNTATCAACCACAAATTTAGTGAATTTTTATGTTATCAAGATTTAAAAATTATGGATGTTGCAATATTATTTTTACTTTTGTCTTTTGAAACCCAAAATTCAGATAATCCGCCGCGCTCCGGCGCAGCACTCATACCTTGAAAAATTATGAAAATAGAAACCAAAACAGCTCCTTCACCTAAGGGTGAAATCACACTCTATACGCTGACCAACGCCTCCGGCGCAAGCGTGGTTCTTTCAAGCCTCGGCGCAGGCATTGTGGCGGTCAATGTGCCCGACAGCAACGGACATATCGACGATGTTGCCCTCGGATATGCCGACCCCGCCGACTATATTGCCGACGGCCCCTGCGCCGGAAAAGTGCCCGGTCGATTTGCCAACCGCATTGCCGGCGGCCGGCTGCGCGTCGATGGCCGCGACTATCAGCTCGCCATCAACAATGGCCCCAATGCTCTTCATGGCGGCCCCGAAGGGTTCCAGAACCAAATCTGGCAGTCGGAGGTAAAGGATGGCAAGGTGGTGTTCACCTATGTCAGCGCCGACGGTGAGGAAAACTATCCCGGACAACTGACCGCCACCGCCACCTATTCATGGACCGATGATTGCGAACTAACCCTCCACCTGACCGCGCAGACGTCGGCGGCAACCGTGGTCAATCTCACCAACCATTGCTACTGGAATCTCGAAGGCCACAGCGCCGGCTCCATTCTCGACCACACACTGTGGATTGCAGCCTCGCGCTATCTGCCGACAGACGACACTCTTATCCCCACCGGCGAAATGGCTCCCGTGGCATCTACGCCCATGGATTTCACCACTCCCAAGAAGATTGGCCGCGACATCAAGGCCGACTTCCCCGCGCTGGTCTATGGCAAGGGCTACGACAACTGTTGGGTGGTCGACAACTATGCCAAAGGCTCGCTGCGCCATGTGGCAACGCTCGAAGCTCCCGCGTCGGGCCGCGTGCTTGAAGTGCTCACCACTCAGCCCGCTGCCCAGGTCTACACCGGCAACTGGCTCGCCGGATCGCCCGTCAACAAAGCCGGTCGGCCCTATGACGACTATGATGGTGTGGCCATCGAATGTCAGGCCATGCCCGACTCTCCCAACCACGCCGACTTCCCCTCCACCCAGCTCTATCCCGGCCAGACCTACGATGAAACAATCATCTTCCGCTTCAAAGTGAAATAATCATTCATTAAATATATATCATCAGAAATGAAACCCACATTATTCGTGCTCGCTGCCGGCATGGGCAGCCGCTACGGAGGCCTCAAGCAGCTCGACGGCGTAGGCCCCAACGGCGAAACAATCATGGACTATTCAATCTACGACGCCATCAAGGCCGGATTCGGCAAAGTTGTGTTCGTGATCCGCAAAGATTTTGAAGAGGATTTCCGCAAAATCGTGCTCTCGAAATATGAAGGCCACATCCCCGTGGAAGTCGTGTTCCAGTCAATCGACGATCTCCCCGAGGGCTACACTTGCCCCGCCGACCGCACCAAACCCTGGGGCACCAACCACGCCGTGCTCATGGGCAAGGATGCCATCAAGGAACCTTTTGCCGTGATTAACGCCGACGACTTCTATGGCCGCGACGCNTTCCGCGTCATTGCCGAAGACCTCATGCGTCCGCGCCAGGGCAAAGGCGACTACTGCATGGTTGGNTTCCGCGTCGGAAACACCATGACCGAAAACGGCTCCGTGGCCCGTGGCGTTTGCTCCACNTCACAAGACGGCCTGCTCACAGGCGTGGTTGAACGCACCGCCATTTCCTACGACCCCGAACATCGCATCGTCTTCACCGACGAAAACGATCAGGTGCAGACCCTCGACCCGATGACTCCCGTGTCGATGAATCTCTGGGGCTTNACTCCCGACTATTTTGACTATAGCGANCGCGAATTTCGCAAATTCCTCGACGCCAATCTGTCGACCCCCAAAGCAGAATTTTTCATCCCCCTCTGCATCGACACTCTGATTAAAAACGGCGAGGCCACCGTCAAGGTGCTCGACACCGACTCCAAATGGTTCGGCGTGACCTACGCTGCCGACCGTCCCGGAGTGGTGGAAAAATTAGCCGCCCTCCACGCCGACGGCACNTATCCCTCCCCCCTCTTCAACAACTGATCCCTCCGCATTAAGCAATCAAGNGGGGGATGATTTATCCGGGCTTTACCCGAATTGTAGGGACGCACCCCGGTGCGTCCGGCCGATAAAACGCTGATTCTCAACCGGACGCACCAGGGTGCNTCCCTACAAAGANAGGGGAGNCCTATAAGGCTCGATTTTCCTTAAGCAAACATCATTGAATCGTGCCCNCCGGGCGCGCANCACNGNAAANNAGGCATCCCTGCCTGCGGCCAATCGACAAATCATTTGACTGATGGCCGCAGGCAGGGATGCCNGCTTTCCAATCTCCTTTGCCCGGCGAATCGCCGGAGNGAGNATATCTCAAAAAAAAACGGTGTGTCAAAACCANTGGTTTTGACACACCTATCCGATATTTAGAGTGTATTTGCTTCGGAGGGGGAATTAATTGTTGGCTGAGATGAGAGTGCCCTTGCCGGAGATTGTNTATGATTTGGTTGAGGCCGGGATGAGGCAGCTTTCGCCACGATGGAGAGTGATNGAGTTTTTGTTGGCGTCGGTGATGGTCAGGTCGCCTTCNATGCAGGTGTAGGCCACGAAGCAGTCCGANTCGGGATAGAAAGTCTTGGTGTCNTCAATCTCAACGCGATAAACGTCGAAGTGGTCGCAGTGAACGAGGTCAACAACGCCGTCAACGTCAACACCCGGTTCAGTGACGTAAGANGGATAGACAGTGTAGTCAATAGCGTCCTTGGCTTCTTCAACGTGGAGTTCGCGGGGCTTGCCGGTCTTGGCGTCGACGCGGCCGAAGTCGTAGATGCGGTAAGTGATGTCGGAAGTTTCCTGCACTTCAACGAGCAGGTTGCCGGCGCCGATGCTGTGGATGCGGCCTGCGGGNAGGAAGAACACATCGCCCGGTTTTGACTTGTGGTGAGCCACAACGTCCATCAGCGTGTTGTCGGCCACCTTGGCAGCATATTCGTCGGGAGTCACATTGTCTGAAAGCCCTGCGCAGATNACNGCGTCGGGTTCAGTGTCAACGATATACCACATTTCAGTCTTGCCCAGCGAATTGTGGCGCTCCATGGCGAGCATATCGTCGGGGTGAACCTGCAGCGAGAGGTCGCCGGCAGCGTCGATAATCTTCACGAGCAAGGGGAANGTAGTGCCGAAAGTTTCAAAATTCCGTTGGCCAACGATGTCGGCACCATATTTTTCAATCATCTGAGTGAGAGTGAGGCCGGCGTCGGGACCATTGTCAACGACAGATTCGTTGCCCTTCACGCCTGAAATTTCCCAGCTCTCGCCAATCTGCTTCTGGTCAGTGGTGATTCCTTTGAATGGAGCGATTTTCTCGCCACCCCAGATTGCAGATTTCAGAATGGGGCGGAATTTCAATGGGGGAATGTTGACGGCTGACATTGTACTTCAAATTCTTGGATAAACGTATTGGTTTTTAGAGGAGTCGGCANACANGATGTCGAAACGGTGGCAAAGTTATGTATAAATTGTCAAACCTGCAACAATTTCGCAACAAATTCTAAAAAATTCCGCAACAATTTTTCAACACCCCNCCNGACCTNCCNCGAATTGTAAGCACCCACGNCTCGTGCGTCCGGTNAAAATCAGCGTGTTATCAGC
>JAAVDT010000028.1:0-25661 GCA_014801655.1 Bacteroides sp. | reverse complement strand
ACGCCCCGTGCNTCCCTACCGGGAGNGGAAGTAAGAAGCGGTGCGTCGCCGGGAGGGCGGGCACCGCTTCTGCAAGCTGTAAAAAAGGATTATTTATAGATAGGTAAGGGGGATGTCGCCGGGTTGGGTGGCGACGGCCTTACGCTTTTTCTCGGGGGGATTACTTGTCGAGGTGTTCGTATTTGAGGGTCATGGTGGGCTGGTCGCACACTTCGGCGGGACCGAAGTACTGGATCGGGCCGGGGAATACGTAGGCGGTCTGGAGGGCCCAGTCGGCGCGTTTGGCGGCGAAGCGCTGGAAGGGGGTTGCGTCGAGGCGCACGAGGGCTTTCTGGATCACGGGTTTCATTTCGCCATGACGACGTTCCATGTTGAACATCATGGAGATGGGTATGCCGCCGGCGAGCCACTGAACGGAGGGTTTGGTCAGGTTGCGGAGGCTCGACATGTAGCCGGTCANGCCTGCGTTGATGAGCAGGGCGGCGTTGAAGCCGAGGGCGTAGCAATAGTCGGCGTCGAAGTTAGAGGGGGCTGCGCAGCGGCCTTCGTAGCCGAAGAAGTGGTGGAGGGGTGAGAATTTGCCTTCGTATTTGCCTTCGGCTTTGAGTTCTTTGAGGCGGTTGCCNACCATTTCGCTGAGGAGCTTTTCGGTTTCGATGAGCGACACCTGCACGTTGCCGTGGGGGTCGCGGTCGAGTGTGAGCTGGCNAGCCACGCCTTCGGGGAGGGAGGCGTAGACGGTGGCGCTGTTCTGCGAGAGGCTCTTGAGCACGAAGTCGCGCTGCTCGGCGGGAGTCCAGGTTGCAAATTCGGGGGTGTGGGCGAGGAGGTCGTTGAGTTCGGCGATGAGGTTTTTCATTGCGGGGATGAACTCGATGAGGCCTTCGGGAATGAGNACGGTGCCGAAGTTGTTGCCCTGGGCGGCGCGTTTTGCTACGATGTCGGCGATATAGTCAACAACGTCCTGAAGGGTCTGGTTTTTGGCTTCGACTTCTTCGGAGATGATGCAGACGTTGGGCTGGGTCTGGAGGGCACATTCGAGGGCGATGTGGCTTGCTGAGCGGCCCATGAGTTTGATGAAGTGCCAGTATTTTTTTGCGGAGAAGCAGTCGCGCTGAATGTTGCCGATGAGTTCGGAGTAGGTTTTGGTGGCGGTGTCGAAGCCGAAAGAGGTTTCGATGACTTCGTTTTTGAGGTCGCCGTCAATGGTTTTGGGGCAGCCGATCACCTGCACGCCTGCGCCGATCTGCTTGTAGTATTCGGCGAGCACTGCGGCGTTGGTGTTGGAGTCGTCGCCGCCGATGATCACGAGGGCTTTGATGTCGAGCTTTTTGAGGATTTCGAGGCCTTTGTCAAACTGTTCCTGTTTTTCGAGTTTGGTGCGGCCGGAGCCGATGATGTCGAAGCCGCCGGTGTTGCGGTATTCGTCGATGATGTCGGCAGTGAGTTCGATGTATTTGTGGTCAACCAGTCCGCCGGGGCCCATGAGGAAGCCATAGAGGCGGCTGTCTTTGTTGAGTTTTTTCAGACCGTCGAAAAGACCGCAGATTACGTTGTGGCCGCCGGGAGCCTGACCGCCCGAGAGGATTACGCCAACGTTCATGGGCTCGCCGCTGAGGTTTTTGCCTGATTTTTCGAAGCGGATTTCGGGGAGGCCGTAGGTGTTGGGGAAGAGTTTTTTGATTTCTTCCTGGTCGGCAACCGACTGAGTGGGTGCGCCTTCAACGACTGTTACCGAACCGGTGAGGTCGATGGGGAGCTTGGGCTGATAGGCCGCGCGGGCTATCTGCAATGCGCTTTTTTTCATTGATGCTTATGTCTTTAAGTGGTTAGAAAATGCGGTTATGTTTGCTTTGTAGCGCAAAGGTCGTAAAAAAAAATGATTTTTTCAACCTCCGCGGCCAATTTATTGCATGCGGCCGGCGCAGCGCCGTCCGGAATTTGCTCGCGCTTCAGGCGCCGGCAATGGTGATGCGGGCGCGGGCCGGGTCGAGATAGCGGGCGGCCATCGTGGCTATGACTTCGGGGGTGAGCGATTGGATGGCGCGCTGCTTGGAGTTGAAATAGCCTTCGGGGAGCCCCACGGTGAGTGATTCGATGTGGGAGTCGGTGATGGTGACGGGGCTGTCGAGCACGGCGGAGTGGGTGGAGAGGGCCGACTGGCGTATGCGCATCAGCTCTTCGCCTCGGCAGGGGTCGGCGGCAAGGCGGCGCAGCTCTTCGAGCGATTCGCTGACCACCATGTCGGCATACCGGTTGGCAGCTTCGGCCGAGATGCAGAGATAGGTGCCTTCGGGCAGGCCGTGAAGGCCGGCGTGGATGCCATAGGTCAGGCCGCGCTCCTCGCGGATGTTGCGCATCAGGCGGCTGCCGAAATATCCTCCGAGGGCGTAGACACTCAGATGAAGCGGCATGTAGTCGGGATGGTTGCGGTCAATCTCCACGGGCATGGTCAGATAGATGGCGCTCTGCGACGCCTCGGGTTTGGTGATTTTGCGGCGGTCGCCGGCGGGGGCGGGGCTGAACGGGCGGCGAATCAGGGGGGCGGTGGAGCGGGTGATGAGGCGCGATTCGAAGGCGTCGACAATCAGGCGCAGCGTTTCGTCGGAAAGATTGCCGCAGAGATAGAGGCTGACGCGCTCGGGCGAGGCGAAGGCTTCGGTGAATTGGCGCAGGCGCTCGGGGGTGATGGCGCGGATGTCGGCCGGAGTGTCGATTTTGGCCAGCGGATGGTCAGCGCCCATGATCTGACGCTCGCTCTCGGAATTGGCCAGGAAGCCTACATTTTCAAAAGCCACTTCAAAGCGGCTTGCAAAGGTTTCGCAGCGCACCTGCGTCTCGCGCTCGGGAAACACCGGGCGACAAACGATGTCGGCAAACACCGGCACCACTTCCGGCAGGCTTTTCTCCAGNGCAAACATGCCGAAGGATCGATGATGGCTCATGGCNCCGAATTTGAGCGTCGCGCCGGCCAGTTCGAGGGTGGAGGCGATTTGAGCGGCCGAGAAAGACTCGGTGCCTTCGCGGGCCACCACGGTCTGAATCGTGGGGAGTGCCGGCGAACCGGCTTCGGCATTGCCGCCGTCGACAACGGCCGTCATGTAGAGCAGCGGCAGGTCGTCGCGCCGATAAGTGTGAATGGTCAGCCCCGAGGGGAGTATGGTGGTGGTCATCGGCGGCAGGGTGATCGGAGTCATGTCGGCCACCGGTGGCGGAGTTTTTCTGAAATCCTGATTTGTCATTTTGTTGATGTGAAGTAAGTGTTAAAATTTAACCGATAGTAAGTGATCAAAATCTTTTATACAATCTTCGACTTCTTTTTTGCCAATTTCGCATTGTCGCTCAGTCGCTTAGCTCGCTAAGCTCGTTCGTTCCGCAGCGGAATTGCCTAAAAAATAAGCTCGAATATTGTATAAATTAAATTTTAACACTTACTTATCATGTTGTTGGCGAGGAGGAGGTCGGCCGGAGTGTCAATGCCGAAGGGGTGATTGCGGGTCACCGCACATTTTATTTTCAGGCCCGCCTGCAGCCATCGGAGCTGCTCCAGATTTTCGGCCGCTTCGAGAGGCGACGGTGGCAGNGCGGCAATGCGGCGGAGCGTGTCGAGCCGATAGCCATAGAGCCCGGTGTGAATATAATAAGGAGTGCGCTGCGGCCAAAGCTCTCTGGGGCAGTCGCGCACAAAAGGAATGACCGCACGGCTGAACATCAGCGCATTATCCTCGCAGTCAAGCGTCACCTTCACCTTGGCCGGGCTGCTCAGCGCATCATAGCCCAAAGCCGGATCGAAGCGGGCCACGAGTGTGGCAATCTCCACAGCCGGATCAGCGAAACACCGGGCCACGCGACTGATGTCTGCCGGGTCGATAAACGGCTCGTCGCCCTGAATGTTGATAATCGCATCGNCCTCTGCGCCAAGCAGGTCAATGGCAGCCAGACACCGCATCGTGCCGTTGGGCAACGCGGCATCGGTCATCACCGCCTCGCCGCCGAAACGCTCAACCTCGCGCNNAATCAGCTCGCTGTCAGTGGCCACAACCACACGGTCGATCGCCTCTGNCGCCNTGCGCCANACCCNTTCGACCATAGTCATGTCGCCGATTCTTGCCAGCGGCTTGCCCGGCAGNCTCGACGACCCATAGCGCGACGGAATAATGCCAATAAACTTCATACGCGATACAATTACCAAATCCACCCGCAAAATTACACCAAAATCCCCTTTCCCCCAAATAAAAATCTCATTGCTGCAAACAAAATACTCCGCCCACACTCGTCGGTTTTATTCCGTAATGAAAAACGGAATAATACACAATTTACGAATGTGGGTGGATGGCGGCTACGATGTGAAGCCGTGGTAGGGGGATGGGCGTTACGTTATCTGATAATCACCTTTGACACGTGGCCATCATGTGAAACTTTCAGATATATGCCGGCCGATGCAGTCGAATCAGGATTTGATGAGATGAGAACACCTGACAGTGAGTAAAGTCCCGGGAGTGCGTCAGTGAGATTTTCAATGACTGAGTCAGCGTTGATATCTGCAATGGCCGATGTCGGTTTTGCAACGAAGCTGACACTTTTCACTTCTGAACGGGTGTTTGAATGAACGGTGTAGTATTCCAAGGTGCCGGGCGAGGAGATTTCGATGTCACCGGTGTGAAGCATGAAGCCATCGTTGTCGTCAGATTCAGCAAGAGGTTTCAAATTGCTTTGATTGGAGGGAGTGTCGGTCCAGCGATAGTAAATATCACCTCCCGATGCGTTGAGCTGATGGTTAAGTCTCAGCGAAATCGACTGCTCGGGGTCAATCTGAAATTCCTCAGGATTCATTGCCTGTCGGTAAATTTTGATGTTTTCCACATCAGGTGTCGGGTCTTTGATTGTGTATGTGCAGCTATAGACACCGAGTTTGGAGAAGTCGAGAGGCAGATGGTGGGTTGACAACCCTTCGATATTTCCGGCTGTAGCGATGTTCCATCTTATCTGATATGAGCCGGCTCCTTTGTATGCGTTGAGGGGGAAGGTTGCCTTGATGGTGTCATTTTTGAGATGATAGTCAGTGGTGTACTCTGTGTATTCATCATCGGCATTGCCATCCAAATCGGTGTAGCGGATGCTGACAGATGTGGAATTGTCGTCATTTTCGGACTTAAACTGAACCATTGATGCGTTGATGAATGTAGCCGAGAGAAATTGAGGTAGATTGTCGGAATAGGCGGTGACTCCCGGAAAGCGGATTTGTGCTTTGACTGCCGACGACTGCGTTGTGCCTGTCACGGTGTAGGGTCCTTCTTTGATGTGGGAAATATGCATTTTCCCGGAAAGAGAGCCGTTGGCGTCATAATAGTTCATTGCGCCTTCCGTCGGATAGATAAGATAGTAGGAGCCGGGCTCGGTGATGATTTTTTCAGGTGTTATGCTGAAGTTGTTATAGAAGCAGGAGTATGCTGCATCGCAGATTTTTTCACCTTTTTCGTTTTCGACCCAGCCTGTTCGCGGCACACCGATATAGGAGTCGTGGTCGTAGGAGCGGAAATCTCTGCCTGAGGACGATATGTCAGTGACGGTCAGTGTGTAGGTGCCTCCGATGCTTTGACATTCGCCCGGTGCGGTTGCCGGATTGGGGTAGCTCTTTGAGAGAATGGCGGTTTCAAACGGAGTAACCGCATAGGTAAAGGTTCGTCCGGTTGAGTGATTAGGGTTGACTTCCGTGATGTCTACGATCTGATTGTCTGACAGTCGGCGTAGTTTAATTTTCTCAAGACCTGAGATTGTGATATTGTAGGTGCCGGGGGTGAACTCACCGAAACTCTCGTCAATGGTGCTGATAATCTGGTAGCCGTTGGGGTCGATGCTCGTGGTGAGCGGAACCGAGGTGCCTCCTGAAGTTATCGTGAAACTATAGCCTGAAATGTCTTCAATGCTATAGAGCGCACGATTGGTCGTGGTGAGTTGAACTCCGGTGTTGATTTGCAGGCGATGAAACTGGCCGTTCTCTCCGATGTAGCTGAAAAGCGAATTGGCGATTGAGATTGAAGCCATGGCCGGGAGCGTAGATAAAGCCAGAGCTGCTCCGATAAGTAGTTTTTTTAACATAGCAGATGATATGTAAATTTGCTTGACGTTACGCCCCTGTTAGCCAAAGTGATATTAAAAAAAAGAAGCGTGGGGCGATCTTCTGTCTATCTACTTACAGGCATCGCCAAACGCCTACTTGGAATATACAGTCCACCCCCACGCCTTATCGGATATATCCATATGGAACTTCCCCCCTTGTCGGGGGGTGGATATGCGACAAGCCATGAGCGTTATTGACTGCTTCTATCCTCCAAGTGTTTGAAATTGGCGATTTCGTAAGTAGGGACGGAAGCAAAACGCTTCTAAAAATATGTAATGCGATTGCTCTCTTGCAATCGGGTGCAAAAATAGTGTCTTTTTTTGAAAGTTTCAAATTCAGAAATGTTAAAAAAAGCGCATGGTGCGATAAGAAATCATCTAAATCTTTCAGTATTTTTAAAAAATGTTTGGGAAAATTTTGTTTTTTAGATAAATGTGTGTAAATTAGCGCACTCAAACCAATCGATTTATTCACACACACACTTTTTTCCATGAAAAAATTCTACTCCCTGATTTTTGCCCTGATGGGGTTGTGTATGTTCGTGCCTGCAAAGGCCGAGACCTACAAGAGTGTCGTGTTCCACAAAACTGACGGAACCACACTTGCTCTCACTGTTGAGTCGGGTCTGACAACCGTTGTNGGCAGCGGCGAAATCGCCATGTCGTGCGACCTCGGTATCATCACGCTCCCCACCACCGAAGTGACAAAATGGACATTCTCAACCGAACCCGGTATGGATTTCGGTCTGGCCGGTATCAACACTCCCGAGGCCGATGCCAACGCTGCAGTTGAAGTGACCGTGGGCNGCGGCTATGTGTCGCTCGCAGGNCTTCAGGACGGTTCAAGCGTGATGCTCACCTCCATCGACGGCCGCGTGGTTGCCGCTAAGACAGCCGCCGGCGATGTGACCATCCCGACCGACCAGCTCACCGCAGGTGTCTACATTCTCACTTTCAATGACAAATCTCTTAAAATCGCCCTCAAATGAAAAAATATATGATGATGGCCGCTGCCATGACCGTGTCGGTTGCAGCTATGGCCCAGAACGACTATTTCCACATTTTCCGCAACGATAAGAATTTCAATTCATTCAAGGGCGCTGACGTTGAGTCTATCCAGTACACCGGCGCCACCGACGGTTTCACNAAAATGGTGATTACCGGCGCCGACGGCAAGACAACTGAAATCGAAGCATCGGCCGTTGACTCCGTTCAGGTGACCCACTTCGGCCTTCCCGAAATCCATGTTACGCTCAACGACTATCCCGAGTGGACCGAGCTTNTNNNNGCAAAGGATGATGTGCATCCCGCACAGCTCTATATCATCGGCAATGGCATGATGGACGACCTNGATGAACAGACCGTTGAATTCCGCGGTCGCGGCAACTCCACCTGGAACATGGCCAAGAAGCCCTATCGCTTCAAAATGTCGAAAAAGACTTCGCTCGCCGGCATGGCCAAGGCCAAAACCTATGCGCTGATTGCCAACTATATCGACTGCAGCCTGATGCGCAACACCGTGGCTCTCTGGGTGGCCAACTATCTCCAGATGCCTTATGCCAACCACTGTGTGCCCGTGCGCGTTTATCTTAACGGCATTTTCAAAGGTGCTTACATGATGACCGAAAAAATCGGCATCGGCGGCGGCAGCGTTGACATCAACGAAGAAACCGGTATTCTCTTCGAACTCGACTCCAACTACGACGAAGACTANAAGTTCCAGTNCACATGGCGCGACGGNTNCTCNAACAAGGTGCTNCCCGTCATGGTCAAAGACCCCGACTTCACAGAAGTGTGCCCCCTGATCGGCACTGATGANAACAGCTACCTCAATGTTTGGAAAGAAGACTTCACCANAATGGCNNNTGCCATCGTGANTCAGTCGGCAAACATCGGCGACTACATCGACCTCGAATCGGCTGCCGATTTCTTCATCGTCAACTCGCTGGCCAACAACCACGAAATGAAACACCCCAAGAGCTTCTACATCCACAAAGCCGATCGCGAAGAAGGCACCAAGTATGTGTTTGGTCCGGTGTGGGACTTCGACTGGGCGTTCACTTTCGACGGCTATGAAGGCGTGTCGGCCGCTCAGCCCCTCGTGAGCCAGGATGGCGACATGGGCGGTTGCTCATTCCTCAAAAAACTTTTCGCAAACCAGGCTTTCCGCACCGTCTACAAAGAACGCTGGGATCGCTTCGTCAAAGAAGGCTACCCCGAACTGCTGAAATACATGGAGGAATATGCCAACACAATCGAACCCTCCGCAAAAGAAAACGGTCTGCTCTGGCCTGCCGACTACAGCGTCACCTGGCGCAAGAGCGAATCATCATTTGAATTCCGCAAAAACTTCGAAGCCCTCAAAAAATGGATTGGCGAACGCATTGACTATTGCAACTCCAACGCCAACTTCGGCCTCTACTAATCACCCGCATCACTCCAAATAACAAAGCGCCCGGCTGCACTCAATCAGCAGCCGGGCGCTTCGTATTCTCAAAAATAGTTTTCCGAATCTCCCTNCTTAAGACATCCCCTCTCATTGTAGGGACGCACGGCTCGTGCGTCCGACGATAAAACGCTGATTCTCAATTGGACGCACGAGCCGTGCGTCCCTACAATTCGGGCGAAGCCCGAATGAAATCAACTCCACTTGATTTTTTTAAGTAAACAGCATTGGGGTGCGTACAATTCGGGTGAAGCCCGAATGAAATCAGCTTCACTCGATTGCTTGAGTAAACAGCATTGGGGTGCATCCCTTTCTCTTGGCGAGGCGCTCGCTTATTTGGAGCGAAGATGGGAGAGGAGCGAAAGGGCTTCGGGGCGCGATGCGTTGATGAGCGGGGGTTGATGGGCGTCGCTGTTGACAATCAGGGGTGCGCCGGCTTCGACAAGGCGCTGCCAGCGGAATTCGGCGGGGAAGAAGCGGCCATGCTGCTCGCGCGCTTTGGTGTTGATTTCAACCGTGATGCCTGATTGGATTATCTCGTCGGTCAGCTCGTCGGCGCGTCGGGCAAACCATCCTTCCTCTTCAATGCCGGGGCGATACATCGAGGCGTTCTGCGCCACCTTGTCGTAGTGGCCGATGATGTCTAATCCGCCGCGCGAAAGCATTTCGAGCGATTGGTCGAAGAAGGTGTTGACAACATAGTGTATGTCGTTGCGGAAGTGCTCCGCCATTTTGCGTTGGAAGCTCTCGAAGCGTCCGTCTATGTCAATCAGTTCTCCCGACTGCGAAGGGATGAAGTGAACCGACCCGATGATATAGTCGAGTCCGATCGATGAGAAATAGGGGTTTGAGGGTCCCCACTGCGGGCCGAGATAGTCAACTTCCATCGATGCTAAGAATTGTGTCGGCGCATCGGCGTAGGCCTTGCGCAGCCGCTCAACCTCAGCCAGATAGAGGGCCACATCATCCGTGGTCATGTTGCAGGGCGACGGTATTGGAATCGGGCTGTGGGGAGAGAATCCATAGTGGGTGAAGCCCATCTCAACGGCCTGGCGCGCAAAGTCGGCCATCGGGGCGCGTCCGTCGCAGAATTGTGTGTGGGAGTGGAAGTTATAAAGCTGAGAGTCGCCTATGAGTTTAAGGAAGTCGATCATGCTTCGCGAGGTTTTGTGGGGGTTAACGTGTGTAGATATTTGAAGAAGATTGCGGTCAGGGCAATGGCCACAGTCACGCCGGCAGCCGTGGCTACGGAGCGGTCAAGGCCGAACCCTTCGGGGCGCGGGGCGCAAAGGAGATAGGTCGAGCATACCACGGTCATGAATATCGACGGGATGAGGCTGACGATGTAGGCTTTGCCGTGGCGGGCGAGATAGACCGTGACGGCCCAGAGGGTGAACACCGATAGCGTCTGGTTGCACCAGGCGAAATAGCGCCACAACACGCTGAAATCAATCATCATCACCAGCGCCGTGATGGCGAAAATCGGAAGCGCGATCATCAGTCGGCGCATGAAGGTGTGTTGCTCGACTTTCAGAAAGTCGGCCACGGTCAGTCGCGCGCTTCGAAGCGCGGTGTCGCCGGTGGTGATCGGTGCGGCCACCACGCCGAGAATAGCCAGAATGCCGCCTGCCGTGCCGAGCCAGCCGAAAGAAATGTCGTGGACAAGCGATCCGGTGGAGTTGCCATCCTGAGCCATGTAGGCGGCAAGCTGTTCATAGCCGCCGGTGAAAGCCACGGCAGCGGCGGCCCAGATGAGTGCCACGATGCCTTCGGCCACCATCGCTCCATAGAATATCGGTCGGGCAAGTTTTTCGTTGGTCAGGCAGCGCGCCATCATCGGCGACTGCGTTGCGTGAAATCCGGAGATAGCCCCGCAGGCAATGCTGACAAACATCATCGGAAACACCGGCACCGCGCCGTTGTGGGTCGTAAAGGAGTCGGCGAAGCTCACCGGAATTTCTATGTCGGTGAAAATCAATATGCCGAGGATGCCGGCGGCCATGAAAAGCAGTGCGAAGCCAAACACCGGGTAGAGGTTGCCGATCAGTTTGTCGATGGGCAGCAGGGTGGCAAGAATATAATAGGCGAATATGGCGAAAATCCACACCGTTTTGTCAAGATAGTCGGGTGTCATCGAGGCAAGCAGTCCGGCGGGTGTGACCACGAACACTGCGGCCACGAGAATCAGCAGCAACACCGAGAAACCGCGCATGAGTTGCTTGATGCCGATGCCCAGCTCGCTGCCAACGATTTCGGGGAGCGAAGCGCCATCTTTGCGCACCGAGATGACTCCGGAGCAAAAGTCGTGGACCGCGCCTCCGAACACCGTGCCGAGTGCTATCCAGAGAAAGGCTGCCGGACCGAACATGATGCCCATGATTGCACCGAAAATCGGACCGAGGCCGGCAATGTTGAGAAACTGAATCAGAAACACTCGCCAGGACTTCATCGGCTGATAGTCAACATCGTCGCGAAGCGTGTAGGCCGGCATGGGGCGATTTTTGTCGGTGGCCATGATGCGGTCAACGAGTGTGCCGTAGAGCAGATAGCCGCCGATGAGCACGGCCAATGATATTAGAAATGCGGTCATGTGTTTAAAAGATTGTGATGGAGCTGATAGCCCGATTATTAGCGGCGTGAGTCGGCTTTGACAACGTTGTTGGAGAGTCGGCGGAGGTTGATGCGCATGCGTTCGATTTCCTGTTCGGCCGAGAGAATCTGCGCCTTGTTGGCGCGTGATGAAGCATAGGCTTGGCGCATGTCGTCGAGTCGTTCAATGGCTCTGTCGAGTTCAAACTGAGCGTCGAGATAGAGCTTCATCGCTTCCACGGCTGCCGGATTGGAGAGCTGGCTGAAGCGGGTGATGATGCGTCCGCCGGGGAGGGCGAATGTGAAGTCGGGCTGCGCGGCATCCTTAGTGTCTTTGAGCGATTTGATTGCCGAGAGCACACGGGCGTTGCTGTCGGTCGACGCTCCGGTGTCGGCAATGCGGGTGATTTTTGCGCGGTCAATCAGGTCGGGCGAATCCACCGGGTAGTTGATGCGCAGCTCCTGGGGCACAAACACATAGATGGTCACCTTGCCGGGAATCTGATTGCGGTCGGTGGCCCACCAGCCTGCGCCGGTCACTTCATCGATGGCCATCATGTAGTCATCGTAGGGCGAGTTGTAGGGCATGCCGATGTTTTGCGGTTCGAGAAAGCCGTTGCCGTTGTCGCGGGTCACGAAGATGTCGTAGCCGCCGAGCGATTCATAATTGTCGGCAGCGAGATAGAGTGTCGTTCCGTCGGCCATGAGAAATGGAAATCCCATTGAGTCCCACACTGCATCAATCATTCCGTCGATTGATTCGGAGAGTTGATAGGGCTTTTCCCACGTTCCGTCAGAGAGAAGGTGAGATGTGACGATATGTGCAATGTCGTCTTTATCAACTGTTGACCAAATCATCATTTCGCCGTTTTCGGTAACGAATGTCGGAGTCAGCGCTTCCTGCGTAAAGTGCTGTGCCGGTGCAGCTTTTGCGAGCTCCTCAGGCAGTTTCGCGCCTGAAATGATGCGTCCGGATGGCATTGAGAGGCGATATGCTTCGAAAAAACGGTCTTTATCAACGGTGAAGCTGTCGATTATTGCGATGTTTTCAACGCGCTGGAGCATATTCTGCCCCAGGTCGCACTTTTTGAAAAACACGTCATCGCCATCGCCTTCGGCCGGACGAATCTTTGCACGTTCTTCGCCATATTCGCGCGCCTGCTCAAACTGATAGTTGTTGAATGCTTCTGAGGCTTTCCGGTCGAGTTCGTCGGCGGATAGCTTGGGGGCTTTGGCAGTGGTTTTTGTGGCGGTCTTCTTTTTCTGACCGGCGGCCTGCAGGGGCAGCGTGGCGACGACTGCCGAGAGCAGCAGCGCCGGGAGTATATGCAGTAATAGTCGATTCATAGCCATAATGATTTAGCTCCCAAAATTACTAAAAATTTTCAAGCAAAAAAAGTCCGTATTCGCAGCGGTCAGGGAATGTTGATCAGTTTGTGGGTCTGCAGCGAAAGTCGCCAGCGGGGATGGGCGAGGATATAGTCGACCACTGCCTCGGTGTTGGAGCAACTCAGTGGCTGCAGAAAGTGATGCTTGGCCTGGGGCAGCAGACCGGCAATTTGCTCGGGGTCAGCGCCGCTGAACACTATCTTTAGCTCGTCGATGCGGTCAATGGCCAGTGGCGGCTCTTTCGGAGAGCAAGTGACCCAGTCGATGCCTGCAGGCACGGGGAGGGTGCCGTTGGTTTCAACGGCAATGGTGAATCCTGCCTCGTGGAGAGCGTCAATCAGCCGGCTGTCAAGCTGCAGCAGCGGTTCGCCTCCGGTGGCCACCACCCGTCGCGAAGGGTATTGCAGCAGCCGGTCTACGATTTCCGAAGCCGACATCGGCGTGGCTGCCGCAAAGTCGGTGTCGCAGAACTCGCACCGGCGGTTACAACCCGAAAAGCGCAGAAACACACAGGGTGTGCCTGTGTGAAACCCCTCGCCTTGAAGCGAATAGAAGATTTCGTTGATGCGATAGAGCTTTTCGGCAGTGGATTCAGGCGAATCAGTCGATTTCATAGGCGGCGATGTTACCTTCGCTCTCCTGAACGTCAACGCGATAGCAGTTGGGGATGCGTTCGCAGGCCCAGCGGGCAATGTTTTCGGCCGTTGGGTTGAAGGGGAGAACGTCGTTGAAATTTTTGTGGTCAAGCATTTCGGTGAGTTCCTGCTTGATGGTGGTGAAGTCGGTGACCATGCCGTCGGCGTTGAGTTCGCGGGCGCGGCAGTGGATTGTCAGAATCCAGTTGTGGCCATGCAGAGAGGTGCACTTGCTCGGATAGCTGAGCTTGAGCGAGTGAGATCCTGATATTTCAATGCGTTTGGTGACGTAATACATCGGTTTTTCTGTGGATATTGCTTGAGCGATTTGCGCTCTTGAGCGGTTGTTATTTGACTGGTTTGAAGCCCATTTCGGCGGCAATGGTGAGCATGTATTCGTAGGCGGCATCGTGGTCGTTGGGAATGATGCCTTCGATCACGGCTTCCTTGATGGCGGATTTGATCTGGCCGACGGGTTGCGAGGGCGGCAGGCCGAATGTGGCCATGATTTCTTCGCCGCTGACCGGAGGCTGGAAGAGGCGGAGATGGTCGCGCTCGTTGACATCGTTCATTTTTTCAATAACCTCCTCGAAGTTTTTGAGGTGGAGTTTCACTTTTTCGGCGTTGCGCGAAGTGATGTCGGCGCGGCAGAGGGTCATCAAGTCGTCGATATCATCGCCGGCATCGACAATCAGACGTCGCACGGCAGAGTCGGTCACCGTCTCTTCGACCAGGGCTATGGGGCGCATGTGGAGCTCGACCATCTTCTGGACGTAGCGCATCGGCTCGCCCAGCGGCAGGCGCAACTGCTTGAAGATTTTAGGCACCATGCGCGCGCCGATGAAGTTGTGGTTATGGAATGTCCACCCGATTTGGTCGTCCCAGCGTTTGGTCACCGGCTTGGCGATGTCGTGGAGCAATGCGCCCCAGCGGAGCCAGACGTTGTCGCTCTTGGCGGCTACGCGGTCCATGACGAGCATCGTGTGGTCGAAGTTGTCTTTATGGCCGCGTCCTCTGACGGTCTGAACTCCGCGCATGGCGTCGAGTTCGGGAAAAATGTGGGCCAGCAGACCGGTCTGCGCCAGCAGTCGCCAACCAATCGAAGGGCGCGCCGACTGCATGATTTTCATCAGTTCGGTGGTGATTCTTTCGCGGGTGATGATGTCGATGCGCGCGGCGTTGCGTGTGATGGCTTCGAGCGTAGTGGGTTCGATGGTGAAGTCGAGCTGAGTGGCGAAGCGGATTGCGCGCATCATTCGCAGCGGGTCGTCGGAGAAGGTGATGTCGGGGTCGAGAGGGGTGCGGATGATGCCTGCGCGGAGGTCGTCTACGCCGTTGAAGAGGTCAATCAGCGTGCCGAAGCCTTCGGCGTTGACCTGCAGCGCCATGGCGTTGATGGTGAAGTCGCGGCGCGAAATGTCGTCGGTCAGAGTGCCCTCCTCCACAATGGGGTTGCGCGACTCACGGTGGTAAGATTCCTTGCGGGCTCCAACGAATTCAAGGTCAAGGCGGCCGAAGCGGAGCTGCGCGGTGCCATAGGTGCGGAACACGTTCACTTTGGCGCCCCGGCCAAGCTGTCGGGCCAGCTCGCGGGCAATGGCTATGCCGCTGTCGTGCCCCACGCTGACAAAGTCAATATCTTTCGACGGGCGGTTGAGAAAGAGGTCGCGCACATAGCCGCCAACGGCATAGCAGGGGAGCGCGAGCGCATCGGCGGCGCGTCCCACGGCTTCAAATGCTTTGCGGTTGATGCGTTTGAGAATATCTTCGTCCATAGCAGATTGCGTTTGTTGTTTTTTGACCGGTTGGAGATTTCAGGAGCGGTCAGTCGAAATAGATGATCGGCTCGGGTGCGTTGGTCAGACATTCGGTCTTGTCAGCTCCGACGCAATAGGTGTTTTCGATGCCAACGGCTCCGGTGCCGGGAATCACGAATTTGGGTTCGAGCGCAAACACATTTCCTTCGGCAATGATGTCGCGCGAGCGGGGCGCAATGACGGGGTGTTCATTGATTTCGATACCCAGACCATGGCCCACGAATCCGGCCTTCTGGCGGTGGCCCATGAAGTATTCATGCAGACCTGCCTCCTTGGCCATCTCTTCGGCCTTGACGTAGAGCGCTTTGGCCGGAGTGCCGGGGCGCGCCATTGCCGAGAGTTCGCGGCAGATGTCGATTGAACATTGATGTGCCTTCATGGCGATCGGTGAAAGCTCTCCGAGGGCAAATGTGCGGGTCATATCGGTCATGTAGCCGGTGTAATTGCCGTTTACGTCGGCCATTACGCTCTCGCCGGGGCGTATCTCCGTGCCGTTGCAGCCCACCGGGAGCGACGGGTCAAGACCCGCGCCACCCATTGCGAAATCGTAGGGCGTAGGGTTGTCGGCATTGTCGCCCACAAGAAGGTTGGCCATATAGAGTTCCATCGATGTGCCGCTGATTCGGAACTGGCCGAGGCAACCTTCGAGGCGCGATGCGCGTTCGATCTCGACCTGCAGTTCGAGGTCGGTCATTCCGGGGCGGTAGAGCTTCGGGATTAGTCGGTAGACTCGCTCCTGACGGATGCCCGACTGACGGATTTTCTCTATTTCAAAAGCCGTCTTTGTGGCGCGGGCGGCTTGAAGCATAGGCGATGCGTTGACCATTTTTGCCTCGGGGAAAATGGCTTGCAGGCGACCGATGGCAGAGTAGGGGGTGATGTCGAGTTCCAGAGCTATGGATTTCGGCATCGCTGTCAGATGGTCAGGAATATGCTCCGGCTTGTGGATGTAGACCACGTTGTCGCCCTCAAGTTCCACGGGGCGACGGATAAAGAATGTGGCTTCGCCTGCATCGGTGATGTAGGCGTATCCGGCAAACACGCGACCGGTCAGATAATAGAGCGTGGCGTTGTCGCCGGCAAGCATGGCTTCGGTACCCGACGCTTTAAGTTGCGAGCTCACTTTGTCGAGGCGCAGCGAGGCCTCCTCGGCGGGGAGCAATTGGAGCGGTTCTTTCTTCATGACTCTTGATTGTTTTGGAGGAACAGGGATGCCACTTCGCGGAAGTCATCGGCCTTGAATTCGGCATTGTTGCACAGGCCGAACCCGTAGGAGGCCCAGACCATCGGAAGCCCGGCGGCATGGGCATTGTCGCAGTCGCCCTGAGTGTCGCCTATATATATAGGTGTGTCCATCAGGTATCGCTCGCGGAGCAGGTGGATGTTGTCGGCCTTGCAAAGTCCGGTTTCGCCGTTGGTCAGCGTGGCGGTGAAATAGGGGCGCAGCCCGGTGTAGTCGAGGAAATAGTCGAGTCCGTGGGGGCCGCAGTTGCTGACCATGTAGAGTTTATGGCTTTTGGCAAGTTCCGGAATAAGTTCGGCCACACCGGCGTAGAGACGCCCTCCGAGACGAGGCATCAATTCTGCGTCGACCTGACGCAGTGTCTTCGCAAACAGCTCAATGTCAAGATTGGCGGGAGCAATGCGCTCAACGATGCGGTCGAGCGTAAGCCCCATGCAGTCGATGAGCATTTCGCGCGTCACGCGGGCATCGACATTCATGCGGCGATAGGTCTCGTTCCAGATTTCGGCGTATGTGTCGACGGCATCCCAAAGGGTGCCGTCCATATCAAATATCAGGCTGTCAAATTTATTCGTTAGATTCATAACACACTCTGATAGTTTAACTTGAAATAAAATTCCGGTTGGCGGAGCACACTGCGGTCAAGGCAGACGTGACACTGTCAGGCCCACTCGCTCTATGCCCCTTACGGTGTCAACGCGCATGATGTGGCGAAGGTTCACGCGGGTGCTGTCGGCCAGCGGAAAGGCATGGCTCAGCGTGGCCTCATATTGATGGGAGCCGGCCAGTGATTTCCCCTGCCAGCGGCCGAACTCGTCGGCCAGTTGCAGATTGACGGAGTCGCGGTAGAGCTTGCCGATCGAATCGGTGTAGCTCACTTCCACCCAGAGATTCTGATAGGGAAAGTCGTCGTTGTGAACCACACCCACCGAAAGTTTCTTCGATGGCAGGCTGTCGAGATGCGACACCACCACCGTCACCGTGTCGCCATAGCCCCACGCTGCCCGGTCGATTTCAACAAACCGACTGAACTCATCGTTGCCGCGACATGCAGCAAGCGTGCCGACAAGAAGAAGGGCTATTATGGCTGACAGGATTCTGCTCATTGATGATTGATGACTAAGGAGTGGTGTTTTCTCAATGATCTTCTCACTGGTTTTTATCGCCTGATGCCGGAGGGGTGGGCTTGGGTGCTTTAGGCTCGCGGTTGTCGTGCTGACGGCCTTCGCCACCTTGATTGTTGCCGCCCTGGTTGTTACCGCCACCTTGATTATTTCCGCCATTCTGACGCCGGCGGCGGTCATTGTTGCGGTTGCGACGGTTCTGACCCTGCTGGCGTTCGCCCTGAGCAGTGTTTTGCTGCTGCTGGCGTTCACCTCCGGCTGCCGGTTGCTCTTTCTGACGCTCGCCTGCCTGATTGCCTGCGGGTTGCGAGGAGCCACCCTGCGATTTCGACTTGTTGCGTTTCTTTTTCTTCTTCTTGTTGTCGAAGCGCGAAATGTTGTCTTGATCGAGCAGGTCGGCATACGGTTTTTTCTCCGGCTTGCGGTCATCTTCGGCAAGCAGTGCGACCGGCTTCTCGCCCGCTTTGTTCATGGCCATGATTTCAAAGGCGCGGCCTGCGGAAATCGTGGTCAGGTTGGCGGGGATATTTTTGTCGGTGCTGTAGGTGATCTGACGGTTGAACACGTCGTACTTGAAGAAGAAGTATGTGGCGTCGGCGGTTTCGAGGCGCACATCCTTGCCCAGCATATGCCTAAGCGCTTCAACGTAGACGCCGACCTCGAAGTTCAGACAGCATTTCAGTTTCGCGCACTGTCCGGCCAGTTTCTGGGGGTTGAGCGAGATGTCCTGAAAACGTGCGGCGGCTGTGCCTACCGACACGAAGTTGGTCATCCAGCTTGCGCAACACAGCGGACGGCCGCAGGGACCGATGCCGCCTATGCGGCCTGCCTCCTGGCGCGCGCCAATCTGTTTCATCTCAATGCGCACCTTGAATGCGTCGGCCAGCACTTTGATGAGCTGACGGAAGTCAACGCGCTCATCGGCAATGTAGTAGAATATCGCTTTGTTGCCATCGCCTTGATATTCAACGTCGCCGATTTTCATGTTGAGCTTGAGGTCTTCGGCAATCTTTCGGGCGCGAATCATCGTGTCGTTTTCCTTGGCCTTTGCCTCCTCGAAGCGGTCGAGGTCGGCAGGCTTGGCCTTGCGGAGCACGCGCTTGATTTCGGCGTCGCTCTTGATGTTGGCTTTGCGCATCTGACGCGCCACGAGCATGCCGGTGAGCGTCACCTGGCCTATGTCGTGGCCCGGAGCAGCTTCAACGGCCACTGTATCACCGATTTCAAGCGGCAGGTGGAGCGAGTTGCGGAAGAATCCCTTGCGGGTGTTCTTGAACTGAACCTCCACGATGTCGAAGTCGGCATGTCCGCCCGGAATGTCGCCGAGCCAGTTGTAGCAGTTCAGCTTGCCGCGCGGCGGATTGCGGTGTTCGCAGCGTCGCATACAGCATGGCGACTGCGATGCGGGCAAGCCTTCAGTCTGATTTTGATTTTCTTTCTCGGGAGTCATTGCTAAACGTTGTGTGGGGATTATTTAGCAAAGCTCACCGAGCGGGTTTCGCGGATGACGGTGATTTTCACCTGACCCGGATAGGTCATTTCATCCTGGATACGCTTGGCTATTTCGGCTGAGAGTTTTTCGGTTTCGGCATCGTCGATTTTGTCGGCACCAACGATTACGCGCAGTTCGCGACCGGCCTGAATGGCGTAGGTCTTGATAACGCCGGGATATGAAAGGGCAAGCTGTTCAAGGTCGTTGAGACGCTTGATGTAGGCTTCAACCATTTCGCGACGTGCGCCGGGACGTGCGCCTGAGATGGCGTCACACACCTGCACGATCGGTGCCAGCAGCGAGTTCATCTCGATTTCATCGTGGTGAGCGCCGATTGCATTGCAGATTTCGGGCTTTTCCTTATATTTTTCGGCGAGCTTCATGCCGAGCAGTGCGTGGGGCAGTTCGGGCTCTTCGTCAGGCACTTTGCCTATGTCGTGGAGCAAGCCTGCGCGACGTGCTTTCTTCGGGTTCAGGCCAAGTTCCGAGGCCATTACGGCACACAGATTGGCCGTTTCGCGGGAGTGCTGCAGCAGGTTCTGGCCGTAGCTCGAACGATATTTCATCTTGCCCACCAGGCGCACCAGTTCGGGGTGCAGACCGTGGATGCCCAGGTCAATGGCTGTGCGTTTGCCGGTTTCGATGATTTCCTCTTCAATCTGACGGCGCACTTTGGCCACGACTTCTTCGATGCGTGCGGGATGGATGCGGCCGTCGTTGACGAGCTGATGCAGAGCCAGACGGGCAATTTCGCGACGAACGGGGTCGAAGCCTGAAAGAACGATGGCTTCGGGGGTGTCGTCGACAATGATTTCAATGCCGGTGGCTGCTTCGAGAGCACGGATGTTGCGACCTTCGCGACCGATGATGCGGCCCTTGATTTCGTCGCTGTCGATCTGGAACACGGTCACCGAGTTTTCAATCGCCGTTTCGGTGGCAACACGCTGAATCGACTGAACCACAATGCGCTTGGCTTCCTTGTTGGCAGTCAGCTTGGCTTCGTCCATGATGTCGTTGATATAGCTCTGAGCTGCCGTTTTGGCTTCATCTTTCAGCGACTCAACGAGTTTTTCTTTTGCTTCTTCCGACGAGAGGCCCGAGAGGCGTTCGAGCTCTTCGATGGCTTTGTTGTGGAGCGCATCGAGTTCGCCCTGGCGTGCATCAAGCGATGCTTTCTGGTCGTTGAGCTTGGCGCGGGTGGCCTCGATTTCGTTTTTGGTGCGCTGGTTTTCGCTCTGCTGCTGGTTGAGCTGAAGCTCGCGCTGCTTGAGCTTGCCTTCAAACGACTGCGCTTTCGACATGCGCTGCGAAGCCTGCTTTTCGGCATCGGAGATGATGCGCAATTCCTCTTCGCGAGCTTCGAGTAGTTTGTTTTTCTTCATCACTTCGGCTTCGTTTTCAGCCTCTTCGATGATTGATTTAGCGCGTGTGCGCGCCATGTTGCGTTGAATCAATATTGAAACTGCCGCGCCAATGATTAGTGCCACGATGGCCACAACAGCGTAAAGTAGAATATCCATTTGAGTTTATTGGTTTTTGGTTGGTTTTTAATTATTTAGTTACTTGGCGGTTAATTCAGAATGTTGATAAAATAAAAATCCGCACCAATGAAGCATCTTCGTCAACTCCGGTCGGAGGGGCTGAAGGTTGCCGCGGCTGTGAGCGCGCGGATGTCTCCATCTCCGCTGAGTGTCGGTTCTTCATCGTGCAGGACCACTGCAAGCCACGTTGCGATTCGGTCTTTTCTGCTGACCGGGGTCGCCGCCCGCGAGCTTTGCGTCTGATGATATGTTTTCCCGGGCCTCTGCCCGCAGAAATTTGCTTGGGTCAATCTTCCGGTGGCATTTCTGAGAGCAGTGAGTCGACTTTCTGCTCAAAGTCGCTGATAATCTGCTCGGTGCGCTTGGTCTCGTTGACCAGATTCAGATAGCCGCGAGCGAAAAGCAGTGTGGCTTTGGCCATGTTCTCGAGGTCGTCGCTCGCCGGAAATCGCTGCTTGAACGACTCGAAGGCGTGGTTGACCTCTTTGGCTACTTCTCGGAGCGCTGCCTCTTCATCGCGGTTGATGTTGAGGCTCAGGCGCACGGTGCCTATCCGTAGATTTATGTCGAGTTTATCTTTCATCGCATCATTCACTTAGTTCACTGATGCACTTGTCAATGTCCCGCACTAATTCGGCCAAAAACTTGCGCGTGTGTTCAACATCTGCATGATTAGGAGCGAGCACGCTCACCACCCTGAGTTCTTCTATCTGCTGGCGCATCAGAGCCATTTCTTTCTCCTTGCGCTCCA
This sequence comes from Bacteroides sp., assembly GCA_014801655.1. Lineage (GTDB taxonomy): Bacteria > Bacteroidota > Bacteroidia > Bacteroidales > Muribaculaceae > Paramuribaculum. The sequence continues at coordinate 4,514 of JAAVDT010000028.1, read as the reverse complement.
GGGTGGCCTGCAAATCGTTGATTCGTTGCAACGCTTCGCGATGTCTCTCACTCAGTGAGGCATAGCGTTCAGTCAGGAGCAATGCTTTGCTGCTCAGGCTGTCGAGTCGCTGCTTCAGGTTGCCGGCCATTATGGTGCTAAATTTTCACAAAAGTAATGATTTTTTTTCGAATTGACCACACAATTCTATGCTAAATTTTCACCTCCGGCTAAATAAAAATACATTTTGCTCAGTCTGGCTCGGCAATGAGATAGACTGCGTGGTAGGTGAGGGTGTCTATGCCGGAGTTAAGCAGCCTGCGCATGATGGATGTCGATGCCGGGCCGGAGGGGAGGGCGTTGACACCGGTTCGGCTGATGTGGCGAAGCAAGGATGCTGTGTCGGTAAATTTCATTTCGATGCGTTCTTCGCTGATTGTGACCACCTTGAATCCTGCAGACTGTAGCATCTGTCGCCACGATTCTGAGGTGGGATAGTGAAGTGTCGAGTCAAGATATGGCTGCAGCTCGTCGAAATGGTCGGGTCCGAAGGTCGATAGAGCAAGCAATCCTGAGTTGCTCACCGCTCTCCGGCAGTTGCGGATGAAGGTTGCCGGGGAGTTAAACCACTGTATGGTCGATGCGGATGCGATAAGGTCGACGGAGCGTTCCGGCAGTTGCCTGATTTCTGTCTCGGCATCGCATTGTCGGTGTGTTCCGGGCAGATCGGCCGGTATATTGGCTATGTCCCAGAGCGTCAGCGAAGCGCCGGCGTATCTTTCAGCGATCAGTCGGGTCAAAAATCCTGTGCCGCAGCCGATTTCAAGGATGTCGTCAGGCTTTGGCGATTCGCGTTCTATTAGCTCGAAAAGCCTCCGGGCTATGGTGCGCTGTGCCTCGGCCGTTGTGATATAGCTTTCGGCCGAACGGCTGAATCGGGTGGCAATCAGTGGCTTGCTTACGATTGCGTTGCGCAGCAGCGTAGCGAAGTCGGGCAGGTGTGAGTCGGGTAGGCCGACGATATGGCGGTGACCCTCCCATGCTCTATGTTGATTTTCGGCGGGGATGATGCGGTCGGCATCGCTTATATATATGGTGTCCCAAAGCCGGAGGTCCGACTCCGGGACTTCAGGCAGGCGGTCGATGGCGCGGAGTTCATCGGCGAGTTCGCTGATGTCGGTGCGCTCGGGAGCTTGTTCTTTAAATTCGGCAAACAGGGCTGCGGAGCCACACATGCGGCGCTGAAATTTGGTCAGCGTGGCGGCTGAAAGCCCGTTTAGTGTGCCCTCGAAAATCGCACGGGGTATGCCGCGGAGGTCGTCGACGGGCTGGAGGGTGCCGTTGACGGCTATGCGAGCCGTGACGGGCAGGTCGGGACGACCGGCAAGAAATGCGTTTGCTGCCGGAACGCCAAACGACCATGCTATCACGCATATTTCCCGATAGTTGTCGAGCAGGCCGAGATTGTCGGAAGTGAGGTTGCGGTAGTCAAACGCCACGGCAATGTCGTAGTCGCGGTGTGTCAGCTTGCGCAGCGGGCGGGCATCCATGCCCCATCCTGCAAACAGAAGTATGAGTCGGTCAGACTGAGTGCTGTGTGTCAGAACTATTTGCATGCTGTCGATAGGGCGTTTGCGAAGTTTTTGATTTGGTCTGTGGTCAGAGCCGCACTCAGCGAAATGCGCAGGCGTTCGGTGCCGGGCGGAACGGTCGGTGTGCGTATCGGCAACACTTTGAATCCCTCGTCGAGCAGTCGGGCTGACAGGCGGAGTGTGGCCGAGGCGTCGCCGACAATGTAGGGAACGATGTGGGAGCTGTGGCTCATCATGCGCGCATCTTCGGGAAGTGATGCAAGCGATTCGTGCAGAGTATCCTCAAGTAGTTGAAGATGTGCGCGTTCTGCCTTCAGTGAGGGTAGTTTCTCGACGATGAAGTCGGTCCATGCGCAGTTGATGGGCGGCAGGGCGGTGGAGAAGATGAAACTGCGGGCGCGGTTGACGGCATAGTCGCGAATCGTAGGGCTGACGGCGCAGAATGCACCGACCGAGGCTGCGGCTTTGCCAAAGGTGCCTACGATGATGTCAACCTCCTCCATTTCCTCCATCGAAGCCACCAGTCCCAGTCCGTCGCGGCCTTTCGCTCCGAATGCATGGGCTTCGTCGATATAAAGTATCACGTTGGGATAGCGGCGTTTAAGCTCCACGAGGGCCTTCAGGTCAGCGCGGTCGCCATCCATGCTGTAAACCGATTCAACGGCCACGATTATGCGGTCATATGCCCCGGCTTCTTTTTTCAGGATTGTTTCAAGTCGGTCGAAGTCATTGTGGGGGAAGCGTTTGAATGGGGCGCGTGACAACACGATGCCGTCAATCATGCTGGCATGAACCAGTCGGTCGGCCAGAATCAGTGTCGACGGCTCCGAAGCCAGGGCCGACAGCAGTCCGGTGTTGGCATGATAGCCGCTGTTGAACAGCAGCACAGGACGGCCATACATTGCCGCCAGGCGTGATTCAAGTTGCTCGTGCCATCGCTGATCGGCAGCCAGCAGGCGTGATGCGGAGGCCGACAGTGCGGGCATCTCACCGGCGATTCGGCTTAGAAACTCATCACGCAGGTCGGTGCGCGTGGCAAGGCCGAGATAGTCGTTGCTCGACAGGTCCACTACGGTGTCATTAGCATCTTTCGCCGCCGGGATGGTGCGGAAATTTCCCGATTGGCGCAGGCGGGTCAGTGTTTCTTCGTAAGACATTGCGGCAGGCTGAGTATGCGTATCATTTCTGTTGTCAGGCGTTCAAGCTGAGAGTCGGTGATGACGTAGGGCGGCATGACGTAGGCCAGACGTCCGAAGGGGCGTATCCAGACACCCGCCTCCACGCAATGACGCTGAAACTCAGCCATGTTGACCGGGTCTTTCAGCTCTACTACGCCAATCGAGCCCAGCACTCTCACCTCTTTCACGCAGTCCAATTCGGCCGCCGGCTGCAGCAGTCGGCGAAGCTGCGCCTCGATGTGGGCCACCCTCGCTGCCATATCCTGCGAGTTGAGCAGGCGCAGCGATGCAACGGCAATGGCGCATGCCAGCGGATTGCCCATGAATGTGGGGCCGTGCATCAACACTCCCGCCTCGCCGCGCGAAATCGTGTCGGCCACTTCGCGGTTGGTCATCACGGCGCTCATTGTCAGATAGCCCGCCGTCAATCCTTTGCCGATGCACATGATGTCAGGTTCCACGCCGGCGTGTTCCCATGCAAACATCTTGCCGGTGCGCCAGAAACCGGTGGCAATCTCATCGAAAATCAGATAGATGCCGTTTTCGTCGCAGATGCGGCGCGCCTCGCGCAGATATTGCGGGTGGTAGAAATACATTCCACCGGCTCCCTGCACGATCGGTTCGAGAATCAGTGCCGCCAGCTCATCGCGATGCTCCTTGACGGTCTTTTCCAGCTCCTCGATGGTGGCGGGATTCCACTCCTCGCCAAATTTCACCGATGGTTGCCCGACAAAAAAACGGATCGGCAGCGCCGAGCCGAATGCACCATGCATGCCGGTCACGGGGTCGCATACGCTCATCGCGTTCCAGGTGTCGCCATGATAGCCGGAGCGGATGGTGACGAAGTTGGTCTTGCGGTGCGACCCGCTTCGCGCTATCGCTGCCTGCACGGCCATCTTCATGGCCACTTCCACAGCCACCGATCCCGAGTCGGCATAAAATATGTTGTTCATCGACGGTGGAGCCACTTCAAGCAACATCTTGCCGAGCTCAATGGCCGGCTCGTGGGTCAGACCGCCAAACATCACATGGCTCATCTTTGACAGCTGCTCCTCCACGGCCCGGTTGATGACGGGGTGATTGTAGCCGTGGATTGCACACCACCACGACGACATGCCGTCAATCAGTTCGCGCCCGTCGGCAAGCCTGATCAGTGCGCCCTCCGCGCCGTCAACCTTGTAGGTCGGCAGCGGATCAATGGTCGAAGTGTAGGGGTGCCACAGGTGTTCGCGGTCCCAGTCGTCGTGAAGAATATCGTGATTCAGATTCATTGCACCTATATTATATATATGTGTGTAAGGAGAGTTCTTTTTGATTGGTCGCCGTGAAAAAATCATCGGCTGAATAACATCACAAAATTACTAAAAAATATTCATTGGCGCATATCCTGAAAAAAGTGATTTGTCAGGCGAAATTTTTTCTCATTTCTATCTTTTTGATTTTCAAAGAATAGACTGCTGATGCGGCTTCCGATGAAAGAAAAAGAGCAAAAAAATCGACAAAATGTTTGGTCAGTTCAAAAATAATGTCTAACTTTGCAGAGCAAAAGGGAAAAACGATAACCCCGAAGCCCAACGCGAAAATAGCTCAGTTGGTAGAGCACGACCTTGCCAAGGTCGGGGTCGCGGGTTCGAGTCCCGTTTTTCGCTCAAGAGAACAATGAAATAGTTTCGACCTATTGATGCCGGCCTCCAAGCCAATCATCATGCGAAAATAGCTCAGTTGGTAGAGCACGACCTTGCCAAGGTCGGGGTCGCGGGTTCGA
>JAAVDT010000027.1 GCA_014801655.1 Bacteroides sp. | reverse complement strand
GAATTGCCGAAAAAGCCAGTGTGGCTGCAATCTCAGCAATCATCTCACGCTTTTCCTCACCAACCGCACCGAAAAGTCGACTGCGGGAAACGTCGACGAGCAACATGACCGTCAATTCGCGTTCCTCTTCATAGACCTTGATGAAGGGATGGTTTTGACGAGCGGTAACGTTCCAGTCAATGTCGCGGATATCATCGCCATATTGATACTCCCTGACTTCGGAAAACATCATGCCACGTCCTTTGAAGGCAGAATGATATTCACCCGCAAAAATGTTTTGTGACAATCCGCGGGTTTTGATTTCTATTTTTCTTACCTTTTTAATAAGGTCGTTAGCGTCCATATCTATAAGTCAAGTTTATTTTCCGATTAAGATCAAACGAATCAGGGCACCTCAACTTTATTGAGAATTTCTGAGATAACCTCGTCGGCCGAAATGTTGTTGGCTTCGGCTTCATAGGAGAGGCCGATGCGGTGGCGAAGCACGTCGTGACAAACGGCGCGAACATCTTCGGGAATCACGTAGCCGCGTCCGCGCAGGAAAGCGTAAGCTCGGGCAGCACGGGCAAGACCGATGGACGCACGGGGCGATGCACCGAATGAGATGATGTTCTGAAGATCCTTGAGATTATATTCCGAGGGGAAGCGGGTGGCGAATACGATGTCAACGATGTAACGCTCAATCTTCTCGTCGAGATAAATCTGCTCAACAACCTTCTGGGCTTCGATCACATCTTCCGGACGGAGCAGAGCCTTGACTTCTTTCTTCTCGGGAGTGATGTTCTGACGAATAATCTGCATTTCTTCGTTGCGGGTCGGATAACCGATAACAACCTTGAGAAGGAATCGGTCAACCTGAGCCTCAGGCAGGGGATAGGTGCCTTCCTGTTCGATGGGGTTTTGAGTAGCCATAACGAGGAAGGGGGAGTCGAGGCGGAAAGTGCGGTCACCGATTGTCACCTGGCGTTCCTGCATGGCTTCGAGCAATGCACTCTGCACCTTAGCCGGAGCACGGTTGATTTCGTCGGCCAGAACGAAGTTGGCGAAAATAGGACCTTTCTTAATCTGGAACTGTTCATTCTTGGCACTGTAGACCATCGTACCGGTCACGTCGGCCGGAAGAAGGTCAGGCGTAAACTGAATACGGCTGTACTTTCCGTCGATCAACTGGGCAAGTGTTTTGATTGCAAGTGTCTTTGCAAGGCCCGGAACGCCTTCGAGCAACACGTTGCCATTGGCTAGCAGCGCAACAAGAAGAGATTCAACAAGATGACGCTGGCCAACGATGGTCTGATCCATGCCGTGGACAACCATATCAACGAAATTATGACGGGAAGCAACAAGTGCGTTTAAGTCATTGATATTAACTGATGAAGCCATATTTATTGGTTGGTTGGGGTGTTTTATTGTTTTTGGTTATAGTTCTATCTTATCAAGATGCAAAAATAGAAATAGTTACGGAGAGAACGAATCGCCGGACTGTTAAATAAAACTTATATTTCTTTCCTTGCCTAAACGATTAAGATTTTTTAAAACAGTGAAAGGCCCGTATTGACAAAATAAATTGCATAGCACGCCAGGGCTATCGCTCCGATAAGCAGACCGACAATGAGACCCAGCACAAAGCCCAGGCCAAATCGTGAGGACCTTTGAACATAATAATCGGTGCGCTGTTCCTCCGACTCAGGGATGACGGTCGGTTCGGTATAGTCAATAGTGGGGGCAACTGCCGGCATGGGTTCCGACACTTGCGAGACGGGGGTGACGATCTGTTCCTCTTCCTCAGCCATCGGTTCAGAAACTGTTGGCTCGGGCATCACTTCTTTTTCAGCCTCGGTTGTTTCAACCTCAGTCAGGGCTTCGGGTAATTCAGGAACATCTTCAGCATCCTCAATAATTACCGACTCAGGCAGTTCCGGCAAATCGTCGGGAAGTGTGACCTCAGCCTTCGGTTCCTCCCGGGGCTCATCTTCCGCTTTTTCCGCAAAATCAGATTGGGGCATTTCAATCTCATAATTCTCAACCTCAGCGTCGCGACTCTCAGTGTAAACTTCAACGATTGGCCCCGTTTCAAACGAAGTCGGGGTATCTTCATAAGCGGCAGTGTCTTCATCATCAGGTGCAGCCGTTTCTTCAACTTCGGGCTGCACAACGTCATGTTCAACCGACATGATTGAGTCAATGCTGTCGGCATCCTGAATTTCAATAGGCGAAAAGAGTGCAAACGGAGCATTCATCTCGTCGACAAGCTCATCGCAGGGGGTGAAGCAGATGGGGTCAGACAGGTTACTGACAGTGGTGAACTTGCCGAACGAATCCAATTCCACTTCATCTCCGGCATAGAGTGCCTCAATGACCTGCTGAAAAACTGCTTTAATGAATCCTTGGGCTTCAGCGGGTGACACACCGGCCTTTTCGGCCATGCTTTCAGCAAGCGTTCTTAAAGGAATCTTATTGTTCATCCGATGAATTTTTTGCGTACAACAACACTGGGTTTAAATTCAACCACAACCGACGGAGGCAATAGTTTCATTTCTCCCGACTCACTGTCGACACTGACCTGTTCATCATATTTGACAGGAGCAAAAGTGCCGAATCCGGGTATGGCAACTTCATCAAGGTCTTTGACGTAATCCTTTATAGTCTCAGTCATAGATTCCATTAGCGAATCTATCTTATCTTCGGGCAGTTGCAGAGTTTGTTGCAACTGTTGCTTCAATTGTTGCGGTGTCATTGTCTATAGTTAAAGCCGAACCCCATCTTATGCGTCTGCGCGACTCATATCAGATTGTCGCGCAGACGATAGAAATGGGGTGTGGATTGTTCTATTATATTAATAGCTGCGGGCAAAGATTACTCTCTGCTTTGAGGGTTTGCCGGTCACCATGCAGACGCCGGGAGTGGTGTCGCCATCCAGGGGAATGCAACGAATGGTTGCTTTTGTTTCAGCCTTAACCAATTCTTCGGTTTCGGTTGTGCCATCCCAGTGGGCAAGAATGAAACCGCCCTTTTCGATTTCTTCCTTAAATTCGTCGTAGGTCTCTACGGTGCGGGTCATGGATTCGCGCTGTTTGAGAGCTTTTTCAAAGATGTTGTTCTGAATATCTTCAAGAAGCTCGGCAACATGTTGTGCGATGCCTTCAAGTTTCTCTTCTTTCTTTTCAAGAGTGTCGCGACGCATCACTTCAACAGTGCCGTTTTCGATGTCACGAGCACCGATGGCCAGACGCACGGGAACACCTTTCAGTTCGTAGTCGGCAAATTTGAAACCGGGGCGACGGTTGTCGGCATCGTCATATTTCACGCTGATGCCAAGTTTCTTGAGCTCATCAACGATAGGCTGAACATGCTCGGAAATCTGCTTGAGCTGTTCGTCGTTTTTGTAAATGGGAACGATGACAACCTGAATGGGAGCAAGGTGAGGAGGAAGCACAAGACCGTTATCGTCGCTATGGGTCATGATGAGCGCACCCATCAGACGGGTGGAAACGCCCCATGAGTTGGCCCACACATATTCAGGCTTGTTGTCTTTGTTGACGAATGTCACGTCAAATGCCTTAGCGAAGTTCTGGCCAAGGTTGTGGGAGGTGCCGCTCTGCAGAGCTTTACCATCCTGCATCATAGCCTCGATGGTGTAGGTGTTGACAGCACCGGCAAAACGTTCGTTGGGCGACTTAACACCTTTGATAACGGGAATTGCCATGTATTTTTCAACGAAGTCGGCATAGAGATTGATCATCTGCACTGTGCGAGCTTCCGATTCTTCTGCTGTGGCATGTGCGCAATGGCCTTCCTGCCAGAGGAACTCTGCTGTGCGGAGGAAAAGACGAGTGCGCATTTCCCAGCGCATCACGTTGGCCCACTGGTTGATGAGCAAGGGGAGGTCGCGATAGGAGTGAATCCAGTTGCGATATGTGCCCCAGATGATGGTTTCAGAGGTGGGGCGGATAATATATTCTTCTTCCAACTTGGCGTCGGGGTCAACGATGACACCGGAGCCATTGGGATCATTTTTCAGACGATAGTGAGTGACAACGGCACATTCCTTGGCAAAGCCCTCCACGTGTTCAGCTTCGCGGCAAAGATATGATTTGGGAATGAGCAGAGGGAAATAAGCATTCTGAACGCCGGTTTCCTTAAACATTTTGTCGAGTTGCTGCTGCATCTTTTCCCAGATAGCATAGCCATAGGGTTTGATGACCATACAGCCTCTCACGGGCGACTGCTCGGCAAGATCAGCCTTAACAACGAGTTCATTATACCACTGTGAGTAGTTGTCCGACCGTTTTGTCAGTCCTTTAAGTTCTTTTGCCATAGTAAGTAATGTATATGATAGCTTTTAATTTTTTTATTCGGTTATTTCAATTTCTTTTCGTTTGCTTTTTCAATCATTCTCGGGCCGGGAATGAAATAGAGTTCGAGGCGTCGATTGTTTTTTCGGTGTGAACGCGTGTCGTTCGGTTTGAGCGGATCGTCAGAACCTCGCGCAAAGGCCACAAACACAATGTCTTCCGGAATACTTCCATTGTCAATGCCATCCATAAACCAATCGTAGAGCGAATGAATGCGCGCTTCTGAAAGATTTCTTCGATAGGCTTCGGAGCCGGTATCATCGGTGTGTATCGCTGCCACCACCTTATACATATACGGATCTTTCATCAGCTCCACGAGCGGGTTGATGTGAGGAGCCGCGTATTGTGAAAAAAGCGTGTCGTTTGGCAGAAAAAGATCATCTGTCGGAATGGTGACACAAAACACCTCGCCATTGCGAAGCAAGTCAACCGTGTAGCGATGTCGGAGACCCTTCGCCACACGTTCCATGTAGGCTCTGACAGCCTTCTGTGCATCTTTTCCTACGGCAGGTGTCAGAAGATTCTCTTCAAAATCCATATCCATGAACACATCTTCCTGATAGTCGGGATATGGGTCTGAATCAGCCGCAGCCTGAGCCGACATTGATGCCGGCCGGAGAGCGATAGTCAATAGTAATATAATAATGTGGCTGAATTTCATAAAGCAGAATGCTGTATCAACTTTTTTTTAGATATCTCCCAGCAGGGAATCTTCATACTCGATTTCAGCTTTGACGAGCGGTTCAATCAACTCCAAATCAAGAGTGGCGCGACGGTCTTTTTTTATCATGCGCTTGGCATAATCCACAAGGTCGGAAATCATCGCCTCGGGGTCATCATCCTCCTCGTCGTCATTGAGGTCGACATCGAGCAGACCGTTCTGCTCATAGAAGTCCCAGATTATGTCAATGAGATTGAGCAATTCATCGTCGGAGTATTTTTGCGATTCACTCTCGGCGATGGCCTTTCTCATGTGGGCTATAGCCTTGTTTTCATCAAATTCTTCCATTTCAGCAAATCAGTTTAAGTCAATGAGCCCTTCAGGCAAATCCATTTCTACAACTCGATCCTTTTCCGACACTTCCGTAATCAGCTCCGGAGCCAGAGGAATGAAAATGTTAGATGCTCCTTCCCGCTTGGGCTTGATGATCAGCAGGCAGTTTTCGGTGGAATCATCAAAATCTATGATTTCGCCGATTTCGCCGAGCGATTTCTCGATGAGAGTGAAGCCAATCAGGTCAGACAGGAAGAATCCGTCGTCAAGGCTTTCCATGAACTCCGCATCCAAATCCCCGGAGAGTGCGTAAAACTCCTTCCCACACAATTCCTTTGCTTTGTTTTCGTCCATGATGTCGTTAATCAGCACGAGGGAGGAGTGTGACGACCTCGGACGGACAGACTCGAGGAAGAACGGCACGAAGATTCCGTCCATATCAAGCACGATGCAACTCAATTGAGTCAAGTCGATATCGAAATCGAGTTCGGCCACAATTTCTCCCTTGATGCCATGAGGTTTCAGCAGGGAGCCTATGCGTGTAAGCTGGTCGTATGTTATCATCAGAGCAGGGGCTTATAGTGTGAGTGGGTTAGGGGAGTAGGTTTGTATTATTTTTTCTTTTTCTTTTTTCCCGAAGTCTGAACGGGAATAATATAGTCATTGAGTCGCAGGGTCGCCGGATCCACAAAAATCCTACCTTGTGAGAGCTCGCGAAGATCGTTGAACACACGTCTGTCGTCAACGCCATCTCTGTTTGTTTCAATCAGAAGTTTCTTCATCTGATTTGCTACCAGAGCAATCAAAGCATCGCGCTCGGGACCCTCCTCCATGCCAGCAGCCACATCAATCATTGAAAGAATTGTGCGGCCATAATGGCGGCGGCGAAGTTCATTGTCTTTGTAGGGAATGGGGGCGGGACGGGAGGAGAGGTTTTCCTGCAGAACCACCTCCACGGGATAGTCGATGTCAAGCCGGAAGTCTGACATGATTGCCAGATGATCCCAAAGTTTGTGGCTGTACTCGCCGTTTGATTTCAGCTCCGGAAAGAGGTTGGCCATGGATTTCACAATGGCGAAAGCGCAGTCGGTTCGCTCCTGTCGATCCTCGATTGTGAGGCAGAAGTCAACCATTTTCTGTATGTTGCGCCCATATTCCGGCAGTCGAAGGGGCTTCATCTGAGTGTTATAACGCAGCATAAGTGTATATTCTTTATCTAATTTCGTTCAAAATTACATCAATTTTTTAACACTGCCAACACCACGAGCCGCGTCACCCAACTATTTCACACATTTTAATAAAGAAAACTATCTTTTCCTCTCCCGACAGATGCAAATCAGGCGACAGGTGTCGATATTGCCTGCCGCCTGACGTTATGTCGCGTTTGCGTATGTGCGTGTGCGCATTACATGTTCATGCCGCCGTCGACCTGGATAACCTGGCCTGAAACGTAGCTTGACATGTCGGATGCAAGGAATGTTGCAACGTTAGCGATATCTTCAACCTGGCCACCGCGACGCAGAGGAATTTTCTTGGTCCATTCTGCACGAACGTCGTCGGGGAGGGCGGCAGTCATGGCTGTTTCGATGAAGCCGGGAGCGATGGCGTTGGCGCGGATGCCGCGTGAGCCGACTTCCTGTGCGATACTCTTGGCGAGTGCAATCAGACCGGCCTTTGACGCTGCATAGTTTGACTGGCCGGCATTGCCGTGAACACCAACCACGGAAGCCATGTTGATGATGCTGCCCGAACGCTGACGAAGCATGATGGGCAGAGTGGCGTTGATGAAGTTGAAGGCGCTCTTGAGGTTAACGTTGATAACTGCATCCCACTGAGCTTCAGACATACGCATCATAAGGCCGTCTTTGGTGATACCGGCGTTGTTGACAAGGATGTCGATTGTGCCGAAGTCGGCTTTAACCTGGTCAACCACTTCTTTGGTCTGAGCAAAGTCAGCTGCATTTGAAGCATAGCCTTTAACCTTAACGCCGAGAGCGGCGATTTCTTCTTCGGTCTGTTTGCCGTTTTCGTCGATAACGAGGTCAGTGAATGCGATGTTGGCGCCTTCCTGAGCAAATTTCAGTGCAATAGCTTTGCCGATACCACGGGCTGCGCCTGTGATCAAAGCTGTTTTTCCTTCGAGAAGTTTCATTTTTTCGTTAAATTATAATTGATGGTTGTTTAGTTCTGACAATTCCTGTTGTGACAAAATCCACCACTTTATCAGTCAACACTTCAAGATCATAGTCGTCCATGGAGAAGGTGTTCATCTTGACGTGGTCGGTTGTGAGAAGTATGAGTGTCATCACGGCAGGGAGGCGCTTTGCCTGGCTTTCATCAAAAAATCCCGACTCAACGCCCTTGTTAAGGAGCTCGGCAAACAAGTCTTGTTCCTTCTGGCGGGCCATGTCGTAGATTTTTTCGACTTTGCGGGCATCGCGACTAAAGAGTGCGCGATAGCGGTCGTAGGGAGTTTTGGCTTGAGGATTTGTGGCGGAAATCACCTCAAATCGTTTTTTTAGATATTTTTTCAGTTTCTCAATGGGGTCGAGGTCACTGTCGACAATCTGTCGAAGTCGGCCGATGATGGCGTTGCTTTCGCTCTCCACGACGGCATTGTAGATTTCACGTTTATTTTTAAAATAGGTGTATATGGTGCGGCGGCCTTTGTCGGAGGCCGCTGCAATGTCATTCATGGTGGTGTTTTCAACACCCTTATTCACAAACAACTGGCGCGCAACTTCTATCAATCTATCGCGTGTCTTACTTACCATTTTTGCAAGTGATTTCTTTTTCCATTGAGTTGCAAAATTACTATAAAAAAATTTAATATCGTAAATTGACCCGAAAAAATCGCCAAAATAAGATTTAAATTGACTAATTTCGTGAAAAATTTCTGTCGAATATCCTAATTGAATCCCATAAAGATGCATTGCAAATTCCGATTTCCTCTGATTGTTTTTATTCTGTTGCTTAGCTTTGCGAGTGGCTTTAGCGTATCAGCGGAGGATTTGCAAAATCCCTACAAGTCGGCTTTGCCCGGAATCGGTGCAGATAAGATTGCCGTATATATTGAGGATCTGCGCTCCGGCGAGGTGCTCCTTGATGTAAATGGAGAAGAACCGATGGTTCCGGCAAGCGTGACAAAGGTTGTTACGGCTGCCACTCTTGTGCATAAGAAAGGGATGGATGACAGGTATCTTTCAAAAGTTATCGCTGCCGGCAAGATTGACAAAGATGGTGTGCTCAACGGCAACATCATCGTAAAAGCCTGTGGCGACCCCACGATTGAATCGGCCTATTTCACAGAATATAAAGGTATTGCCGACAGCATCACTTGTGCAGCCAAACGCATGGGCATTAAGAAAATCAAAGGCGGAATCATCATTGATTGTCCACGCTGGCTCTGCGAGCCTATTCCGTCAGGCTGGAGTAAAGAAGATGTCAATTATCCTTATGGAGCGGATCATCATGCCGCAAACTTTGCCGACAATCGTTTTGTGCTGACTTATAAGTCAGACGGCAATTATTCTGTGTCGCCCAAAACTCCCGATGTTGGATTCAAAGCCGTATCGGGTAAGTCGGGTGTGTCACGCAATCCTGGTGATATCAATTACACTGTCGGACATCGTGGACGTAAACCGCTCTCTGCAACATTGGCCAATCCACTTCCGGAAAGCAGTCTTCGCTGTGCCATAGAGTCGAAGCTAACGGATGCAGGTATCGAAATCGGAGGTGAAAAGATTGAGTCTCCGAAACATAATGTTGAAATCTATTGCCACAAGTCGCCCATTGCCGCGGATATATTGAAGAGNCTTATTCTCAGGAGCGACAATGTCATGGCCGAGGCGATGCTGCGCTTTGCCTGGCCCGGAATCTCCCGTTNGGCAGCCGCGAAAAATGAACTGAATCTATGGAAAGACCTCGGGGTCAATATGAACGATGTCACACTTGAAGATGGTAGCGGCNTGTCNCGAAAGAACCGCTTGACGGCCTACGCTTTGGCCGACCTTTTGGTGTGGATGCGNGAAAAAGAGCCGGANTTTGGNCGNTTTCTCAATATGTTTCCAAGAGCAGGCCAGACAGGCACACTGCGTTCTTTTCTCAAAGGCACCCAGCTCGAAGGCCGTCTTTGGGCAAAAACCGGNAGCATGTCGGGGGTGCAATCCTATGCAGGCTATGTGGTCGGCGACGATGGAAANCCCACGCATGTGGTCGTGGTGATGGTCAATGGTTTCAAATGCGACAGANCCAAGTTGAAGGCCGATATCTCCCGAATGCTCCTCGACACACTGTTTCCTGCNCCAACGGAAAATTCCGAAGAGATGTTTGATTGATATAAAAGNGATTACATAACCAAAATAGAANAAATACTCTAATGTCAANCGATCCTAAAAAACTACTTGATACTTGCCTTGAAATTGAAGGGCTGCTTGCACTTGTCGTTGTCCGCAACGGTCACTGCAGCTCCGAAACATATGAACTTCTAAAGTCAAAAGCNGCGCACCTTAAAGAGGAAGTCTTTTCCATGCAGCCTGTCGCCGCTGAANCNGTGAAACAGCCTGTCGAAGAAATCATCACGGTTGGTGAAATCGTTCATCCCGATGAATATCANCCGCAGGAAATTGTTGCNGAATCGCAANANTCGNAAGAATCGCAGNANTNGGAAGTTGAAGTTGCTGATGTTGAGANGCCTGCTGCAGATGTGGCCTCTGAGTCTGAGCCTGTTGAAGTGCCGGCAGTCAAACCGGCACCGAAAACCACCAACGAATCTCTCATGGCAATGTTTTCAATAAATGATAAGTTCCTCTATTGCCGCGAATTGTTCGGCTCAAGTCGCGAAGAAATGAATGAAGCNTTGGATGTGATTTCCAACATGAATTCNACAGAGGANATNGANGACTATCTCTTCAACGACCTTTGCCTTGACTCTAAAAACGAAACCGTTAAGGCTTTCCTGAACACCATGTCTTCACGCTTCGCAAATAAATAATCCGATGGCAGGTAAATTATATTTGGTGCCCACNCCGGTGGGCAATCTTGACGACATGACTCCGCGTGCGGTTGCCGTCTTGTGTAATTGCGACTTGATTTTNGCGGAGGATACTCGCACTTCCACCCCGCTGCTGCGTCATTTCGGCATCACGACCCCAATGTCGAGCCACCATAAGTTTAACGAACACGCCACGGTCGATTCCGTGATGGACGATNTGCTTGCAGGNAAAAACATCGCATTGATAAGCGATGCGGGCACTCCCGGCATCAGTGACCCCGGATTTTTGTTGTCGCGAGAATGTCGTCGCCGCGANATCGCAGTTGAAACACTTCCCGGCCCAACGGCCTTTGTGCCTGCTCTTGTNAGCTCCGGTTTGCCNTGCGANCGCTTTTGTTTCGAAGGTTTTCTTCCGCCNAAAAAGGGTAGGGCAACACGTCTTAATGAAATAGCNGAGGATAGCCGCTCCACTATTATTTATGAATCGCCGCTTCGGCTTGTGAAAACTTTGCGCCAGCTTGCCGAAGTGTGTGGCGGAAGNCGCCCGGCATCTGTGTCGCGTGAGATTTCCAAGCTCCANGAAACGACCGTGCGAGGCACCCTTGATGAATTGATTTCTTATTTCGAGCAAAACAATCCGCGGGGCGAGATTGTTATAATCATAGGTGGCAAGGAAAAAGAAGAAAAAGCCGCNCACACCAACAAGTATAAGAACGCTAACAACAATTAAACCAAAATGAAAATCAAGACATTGATTGCTGCAACCGCATTGTCGGCTTTTGCCGTGGCCTGCAGCGACGGAAATAGATCCACAAGTGATGCACAGGCAACNTTGNCCGAGGGNGAAACCGAAACCGTCGATCCTGTTTTTGCCGAACGAGATAGCCTTATCGCGCTGTTCAACGACATCTCCGGCGANATGATTCAGCTCAAGCAGGTNGAGCAAGTGGTTTCNGTTCCCGGAAATCTTTCNGGCGACNGTCCGCAGACTCCTCAGCTTCGCGACGACATCGCGGCAATNCGCCAGACTCTTGAAGANCGTCGTCAGCGACTCGCCGAACTCGAATCGAAANTAAAATCGTCGTCAACCCAAAACAAAAATCTCCTGGCGATGATNGANAATCTGAAAGCTCAGATGGAACAGAANGAAGCCACCATCGCTTCACTCACATCGCAGCTTGAAGCCGCCAACCGCACCATCGCCGGATTGAACACNCAGGTCGATTCNCTCAANAATTCAGTTGCTGCAGTTTCAGCCGAAAAAGCTGCTGCCGATGCACGCAATCAGGTGCTCACCGACGATCTCAATCGTTGCTTCTATGTTCTTGGAAGCAAGAGCGAGTTGAAGGANCATAAAATCATCGAAACAGGCTTNCTTCGCAAAACTAAAATCATGCAGGGCGATTATGAGACATCTTATTTCACCAAGGCCGACCGTCGCACACTGACTCAGATTCCGCTCTACTCTAAGAAGGCAAAGGTTCTGACCAATCAGCCTGCNGATTCTTACACAATCTCAACCGACTCCAAAGGATTGAAGACNCTTGAAATCACCAATCCCGGACGTTTCTGGGGCGCATCAAACTATCTCGTGGTGCAGACCGACTGACAGACATAATTCTCCAAAATATAACAGGAAGCCGACAGCGTCNGATATTTTCATTCTGGCCTGTCGGCTTCAATATTATTCAGAAAATAAAAAAAATGCCACAAGTAGTCCTGCGAAAAGNAGTGTAGAACTCATTTCAACTTTTTTCAGGGTTAAGGTTCATTAAGATTGACCCTGAAGAAAACCATTTTAAACAAATTTTTTGTTTTCGTAAAAAGTATAAATGAGTTCGTAATCCCAAAATTTATTGCTAACTTTGCAAGCTAATTAAAAAGACTTTGACAATGGGATTTTTCAATTTCTTTTCCAAAGAGAAAAAAGCCACGCTCGACAAGGGGCTTGAACGCACAAAAACCGGTGTGTTCGACAAGATTGCACGCGCCCTTGCCGGAAAGAAACAGATCGATGACGAGTTTCTCGACAATCTCGAAGAAATCTTCATCACATCAGATGTGGGTGTGGAAACCACACTGAAAATCATCGACCGCCTTCAGGAGCGCGTGGCTCGCGATAAATACATGAACTCTTCGGAGCTTAACCGCATGCTCTGCGANGANATNACCGAACTGCTTGCCGAAAACAACAACGATTCATCCGAAGGTGATTTCGTTGTCCCGGCNGATAAGAANCCTTATGTCATCATGGTAGTAGGCGTCAATGGCGTCGGCAAGACAACGACCATCGGCAANCTCGCCANGCAGTTTAAAAATGCAGGCTACAAGGTGATGCTCGGNGCNGCGGATACATTCCGTGCGGCAGCCACCGAACAGCTCGACATNTGGGGNGAACGCGCCGGTGTGCCNGTNGTTAAGCAGCGCCTNGGAGCCGACCCCGCTTCGGTTGCATTCGANACTCTTCAAAGTGCCAAGGCCAATGGTGTTGACGTTGTTTTGATNGACACTGCAGGCCGTCTTCACAACAAGAAAGGCCTCATGGATGAGCTGACAAAGATTAAAAACGNGATGAAGAAGGTTGTGCCCGATGCGCCNCACGAAGTGCTTTTGGTACTCGACGGCAGCACCGGCCAGAATGCCTTCGAGCAGGCNCGCCAGTTTGTTGCNGCCACTCAGGTCACCCAGCTTGCAATCACAAAACTTGACGGCACGGCAAAGGGTGGCGTGGTAATCGGCATCAGCGACCAGTTCAAGATTCCAGTGAAATATGTNGGCCTTGGTGAAGGCATCAACGACCTCCAGGTGTTTGACAAACGCGAGTTTGTTGAATCTCTTTTCGGAAAACGATAACCCCAATTATCATTCGATGAAACGCCGGAAGAAAATCAATATCGTATCGCTCGGTTGTTCCAAAAATCTCGTCGATTCCGAGAGATTGATGAGAATGCTCGACAATGTCGGTTTTTCAATCACTCACAATGGTGATTACAGCGAACCGACCGATGCCGTCGTCATCAACACCTGCGGCTTCATTTCCGACGCCAAAGAGGAGTCGGTGATGGAAGTGCTCAAGGCAGTGCAGGCAAAAGAGGAGGGCATGACCGACAATGTCATCGTGATGGGCTGTCTCTCGGAACGCTACAAAGACGAGCTGCCTGCAGAAATTCCGCAGGTCGACCGATGGTTCGGAAAGACCAACTGGCCCGAAATCACACGCTATCTTTCTGAAAAATATCCGGCGTCAGCGCCCTTTGACAGAATCATCACCACTCCCTCCCACCATGCTTATCTGAAGATTGCCGAGGGTTGCAACCGATTCTGCTCTTTCTGCGCAATACCGCTCATCACGGGTCGCTATCACTCCCGCCCCGAGGAGGAGATTATTGAAGAAGTCAAAATGCTCGTTAGTCGCGGTGTAAAGGAGTTTAACGTAATTGCACAGGACTTGTCAAACTATGGCCGCGACCTCTACGGCGAGCTGCGCATTGCCTCACTCGTCGACAAGATCGCCGACGTTCCGGGCGTTGAATGGATTCGGCTTCACTATGCCTATCCCGCTGACTTTCCCCTCGATTTGCTCGACGTAATCAACCGCCGCGACAATGTCTGCAAATATCTCGACATTGCCCTGCAGCACATCTCTGATAATGTGCTTGAAAATATGCGTCGCCACATCAACGGCGCCCAAACCCGCGAATTGCTCGCCGAAATCCGTCGCCGGGTCCCCGGCATCCATATCCGCACCACTCTGATGGTCGGCTTCCCGGGCGAAGGTGAAAAGGAATTTGAAGAACTGATGGAGTTTGCCCGCCAACAGCGCTTTGAGCGCATGGGCGCGTTTGCCTACTGTGAAGAAGAAGACACCTTTGGCGCCAAGAATTTCCCCGACACGTTGTCTGAAGATGTCAAGCAGCAACGCCTTGACCGACTCATGGCTCTCCAGGAAGAAATTTCCCTCAGCCATCAGGAGCAGAAAGTTGGTTCGGTTCAGCGTGTCATCATCGATCGCGAGGAGCCCGACTATTATGTTGGCCGCACCCAGTATGATTCCCCCGAAGTCGATCCCGAAGTATTGGTTGAGAAAACCAAGCCGCTGACTGTCGGCGAGTTCTATAATGTTGAAATCAAGCAGGCTTTGCCCTTTGAACTGATTGGAGAAGTCAAAGAATGAAATCTGTAGCAGAAGATAGAGATAAACGGCAAGTCGAGCGGGGTCATCGCGCCGCTAAGTCGCTCATACCTGCCGATATAGCCAAGGCCGTGGTCAAAGCCCGGACAATAGGGCTGTCATACGCCCTCTATATGTTGCCGAGGAAAAACGAATGTTATTTTCAGGCATCATTCAATCCCCCGGGGTCAACCAACTCCCTTACGCCGGAGGAGTTCGATTCTTTCTCCGGCTTCGTGTTCAACATGTTTGAACTGAGCGACACGCTCCATGCCTATGGCATCTATCCCGAGCTTTCGGCCGAAGATGTGCTCAATCTTGAACCGGAAAACATTCCCGAGCAACGGAAGAGTCGTGCAATTTTCAGTTTTGCATCCACTCAACCAATGGTCTACAAAGCCCAGGCCCGCAAAATCATCGCCGGTTTCACATCTGATGATGAGAAAACTGTTTTATCGCGCATCTTTTGCCAACCGTCTGAGAAAGCCGACCCCGTCAGTGTGGCCAATGAATATTTTGCCCTCCATCCCGGCTGTTTCCGCTATCTCTACTACACCCCCGAGAGCGGAACCTGGATTGGCGCTTCGCCGGAACTTATCATCACCTACGATGCCACTTCCGGCGAACTCGGCTCCATGTCGCTTGCAGGCACCCGCTTGAAAGACACCCCGGGCGAATGGGATGCAAAAAACTGCATGGAACACAACATGGTGACCGACTTCATTGTCAACACCCTCTCCCTTTTCTGCACCCACGTCGACCAGCCCCGAAGCCGTTCGGTTGACTTCGGACCGGTGGAGCATCTTTGCCACACCATATCTGCTCATGGCAACCTGAAACTATCCGAGGTGTTACCCCGGCTCACTCCCACTCCGGCTCTGTGTGGCTTCCCGCGCGAAAAAGCATACAATCAGATAATTGAGACCGAGGCCCACCGCCGCATGTGTTATGGAGGCTTCGTCGGGCTGAAATCCACCGAACATACATGCCTTTTTGCCAATCTCCGCTCGGCTATGGTCAACATCAATCAGGGAAATCCCTTCATTGACAAATATTGCTACAACCTTTTCGGTGGCGGCGGCCTGACACGCTACTCCGACCCCGACAACGAATATAACGAGACTTACGTTAAGATGTATTCATTATTAAACATAATTGAATCAATCTCTTAAGAATAATCGAAACATGTCTACACCTCAAGATACCTCACCCTGGCGAATCGTCCTCCTGCTTGTGATTATGCTGGCAATATTGGTTGGCGTTCAATTCCTTCCCTTGTCGGAATGGACCGGCGGACGCTTGTCAAATGTCAACCTTCTGAGTAGTGTCAGCGACCATGTGTTCCATGAGGATGTCATCATGGACACAGCTCCCGTCGACCCGCTTCTGGCCGAACTTGAAGCGGAAGACGCCGAATCTCCCGCTGCGGTAGAGCCTGCTGACGCTCAGGTAGCATTAGTGTCTGATGCACCGGGCGAAACCGAGTCAACCTCTTCCGATACTAAAGAACATCTCCCCGATGTTGAAGTTGACGACACCTCCTCCAAACCTGTTGTCGACATTCAGCCCAGCAAAAAAGGTGATCAGATGATAATCGAAGATTACACCGTTTCCGGTCAGGGCCTCGCAAATCTTCGCAACGCAATCCGCCAGCATCGTGTAGCCCGCATTGCCGTGCTTGGCGACAGCTACATCGAGGGCGACATCATGACTCAAGACCTCAGGGAGATGATGCAGGATGCTTTCGGAGGCAACGGCCCCGGTTTCGTGGCCGTCGACCCGGCTTACGGCAATTTCCGTCAAACGGTTTCGATGGGCAAATCCTCTGGTTGGAGCACCTCGACCGCCAAAAGCAAGTTTGACTCAAGATACATGCCGATTACTCAGATTTACAATAAATCCACCGGCAACGCAAAAGCCTCGTTCAAAGGCTCTCAGAAGATGAAACACACTGGCCGATGGAACAAATCCCAGTTCCTCTTCATTGCTCCGAACAACACCACCGTCACCCTCACAACCGACAATGGCTCACGCACATTTGATGTTCGTGGCGCCGCCGACTCCGTGCAATGTCTGTCAATGAGCGGCCCCACCTCAAAATTTGATGTCAGCGTCTCAGGCGCCGGACTCGTAAGCCTCGGAACCTGGCTGTCCGACTCTACAGGCGTTGCCGTCGACAACATGTCGATGCGAGGCGTCTCCGGTCTGACTCTCTCAAATCTTGGCTCGCGACTTTCGCAGCAGATGAACCGCTTCGTGCCCTACGACCTGATTATTCTCGAATTTGGCATCAACGCAATGTCAGCCTCGCAGAAAAACTATGACGCCTATTCGCGCCGCATGCAGAAGGTTGTTGAAACCGTCAGACGCTGCTATCCGCGAGCCGACATCATTCTCATGGGCATCGGCGACCGCGGACAAAAGCGGGGAGGGGACTACCACTCCATGTCTGTGTGTCAGACCATGGTCGACGCTCAGCGTGAAGCCGCGCGTAATGCTCACTGTCTGTTCTACGACACCCGCGAGTCGATGGGCGGCGAAGATGCCATCGTCGACTGGGTACGTCGCGGCCTGGCTAATAAAGACTACATACACCTTAATATAAAGGGTGGTCGTGAACTCGCAAAACCGCTGTTTAATGCAATCCGACAAAACATCGAACGATAATGAAACTCTCCAGACTATATATTGCAACCTTCCTCCTCTCGGCCGTCGCGTTTATGCCCTGCCGAGCTCAGTCAACCGCGGCCGAGCCTGAACAGACCGAGGAGACCGACGAGTCGGAGGAACCAGAAGATGAAGATGAACGCTCCATCCGCGAAAATCCTGTCATCGACGGCGAAGACTATGATGATGAAATCATAATCCCCGAATTCTTAAAGCTCAAACGCAACCATATCGACTTCAACGGAGCCAACTGGAACGCCCTGCGCAACGCTCTCGGAAATACCAACCGAATGCCGGTGTCAATCGTTGCCATCGGAGACAGCCATTATCAGGCCGACTTTGCCACCGGTGTGGTCAGAGATAATCTGCAGCTCGACTATGGAAATGCCGGACGCGGACTCGTGGTGCCCCTCCGACTGAGCGGAACCAACGAACCCCATGACTATTCTTTCACGAGCACCCACAACTGGAACTCTGTCAAACTCATGTCGCAGTCATGGCCCCGCACAATGGGTTTCACCGGAGCATCCATCACTCCGGTCAACATGAATTCCACATTCATGGTCTCCACCTCCGAGCGCGATGACTACAACCCGTTCTCATCAATCACCGTGTTCCACAACGGCCAATTCTTTGTCACCGGAGTCACAGATGAAGATGGCAACGCCCTCTCATTCGTGGCCACTCCCTCTAAGGACTACACCGAAATCCGCCTGACAAAAGATGTCAATGCCGCGCGCATCCACTTCGATTCGGCCGGCGACCTCACCATATTCGGAGCCAACCTCTCCGGTCAGCGTCCCGGACTCTTTTTCCACACAATCGGAAACAACGGTGCTACATACGACACCTACAACCGCATCGCGACAACCGGCCGCGGCATCTCAGCCCTCCAGCCAAAACTCATCATCATCTCCCTTGGCACCAACGAAGCCTTCGGCCATTTCAACAAGCAGTCATTCAAAAATTCCATTGACCGCCTTGTCAAAGACATCCGCAGTCAGAATCCCGATGCCACCTTGCTGCTTGTGACTCCGATGGAGTGTCAGCGCTCCCGGGTCATCACCCATCGCTCATCCTCAAAAGGACGTCGTCGCCGGCGCACCGTGCGCACAAGCCGCGTCTATGAAGTCAATTCCAACGTGGCCAAAGTGCGAGAAGCAATAGCAGAATATGGCAAAGACAACCATATCGCCGTCTACGACTGGTACAATGTTGCCGGAGGCAGCGGAGCGTCCGCCAAATGGATAAATGCCGGACTCTTCAGCCGTGACCGAGTCCACCACAGCATGCGAGGCTACACACTCCAGGGCGAACTCCTCTACCAAGCCCTCCGCGAAGCCTTCCGCCCCCAATCCAAATAACCTACCCCCAACACCCCAAACGCGCTATATTCCCTAAACTCCCTAAAATTCCCTAATCTCTCTAATCTCTCTAAACTCTCCACTCTAACCCCTAAACTCTAAACTCTACACCCTCCCAATAACATGTCGGAAAACTTTCTGAATATAGATAAACTGATCAACGTATTGAAATACGACCAACTGAATCCATTGCTCTTCAACACCGGTCTGTTTCTCATACTCTTCGTAATATTCATTACCATCTACCAGATGCTGCGTCGATGGCGAACGCTGAAATTTCTGTTCGTAATAGCATTTTCGCTCTATTTCTATTACAAATCATCAGCCGAATATTGCTTCATTCTCCTCGGAGTCTGCATCAGCGACTATCTGCTCGGACTGCTCATGGGGCGTTGTAGCCACCGCTGGCTAAAACGGCTTGTCCTGCTCGTCAACCTCACGTTGAACCTCGGCATGCTTGTCTATTTCAAATATCTCAACCTGCTCATCGACACCATTGCCAACTTCTCCGGTCAGCATTTCGATGCACTCAACATCATTCTCCCTGCCGGCATCTCATTCTTCACATTCCGATCCATATCCTACATGGTCGACATCTATCGCGGCCACATCCAACCCTGCCGCGACTTCCTCGCCTACACATTCTATCTCACCTTCTTCCCACCGCTGCTCGCAGGCCCCGTGGTCCGCGCCAAAGACATGCTCCCTCAGGTGGCCGAGAACCCTGTTGCATCGCGAGTCATGGTCAGCGAAGGCCTTTTTCTGATAATGTGTGGTCTGATTAAAAAAGTGATTGTGGCTGACTTCATCAGCGCCAACTTCGTCGACCGAATCTACGATAACCCCGCTCTCTACACCGGCTTTGAAGTGATGATGGCCGTCTACGGTTTCGTCATTCAGCTCTATTGCGACTTCTCCGGCTATTCCGACATGGCTATAGGTCTCGCTCTGCTCATGGGCTATCAATTTCTCGACAACTTCAATGCCCCCTTCAAATCTCAATCGCCCACCGAGTTCTGGCGTCGCTGGCACATCTCGCTCTCGACCTGGCTGCGCGACTATCTCTACATCCCCCTCGGAGGCAGCCGTCACGGCTCGACACGCCGAGGCGCCAATCTGATGACCACCATGGTGCTCGGCGGCCTTTGGCACGGTGCATCATGGATGTTTCTCATCTGGGGTGGCATACAAGGCGGTCTGCTTGTGGGCCACAAAGCCCTCAAAAGCGTACTCCCCGCCGTCCGTCCCGAAAATCGCAACAAAGCGTGGCGTCGCGCTCTCAACATCTTCATCACATTCAACCTGATTGCACTTAGCTTCATCTTCTTCCGCGCCGAATCGCTCGACAAAGTCGGAGTCATGTGGCAGACCGTCACAACCAACTTCCATCCCGAAGTAGCACCCCAATTCCTCGAAGGCTATCTTGCAATCGTGCTGATCATGGTCGGAGCCCTGCTCGTCCACTTCGCCCCCTCGTCATGGACCACCAAAGCCAAATCTCTCTACCACGCAGCACCTCTCCTGATTCAGGCCCTGATTCTTGCTCTGGTCATACTCGTCGT
Organism: Bacteroides sp.; assembly: GCA_014801655.1. Taxonomy (GTDB): domain Bacteria; phylum Bacteroidota; class Bacteroidia; order Bacteroidales; family Muribaculaceae; genus Paramuribaculum. The sequence continues at coordinate 13,848 of JAAVDT010000027.1, read as the reverse complement.
AATCCAAACACGCCAAAGCGACGTAATGCCATTCATCTACTTCAAATACTAAATCCCACTCTCACCCTCACCCTTAGAAATCAGGCGTCCACTGGCGAATCGTTGAAGTGCTGAGCCAGTGAGCAACGTCGATTAGACGCTGATTGGAAGACCCGCGGAAGAGTAGGGCAGTGTCGCGCAGGTCGATTTTGAACTGACCGTCTACGATTACATCAACCAGTGGCAATATCCGGCTCAGGGAGGGCGAGGTAAGGATTTGCTCGAAGGTGTAGCCCGTATAAAGCCAAATTGAAAGGCCGCGACTCCGAATGTCGCGAGCGAGTGGAATCAGTGAATCAATTTGAAGCAGTGGGTCTCCGCCTGAAAATGTAACGGGGAGTCCCGCGCGGTCAACAAACTCCATCAACTGCTCCACGGTCATCTCCTCACCCGAATCAAGTGGCCAAGTCGAGGCATTGTGACAACCGGGACAATGATGCATGCAGCCACCAAAATAGATGGAAGTGCGAAGTCCGGGGCCATCGACAGAAGTCCCCTCAACAATATCCACAACTCGAAGTGTCATTTCCAAACCAGATTGCGACATAATGCAAAATTAAATCATGCAATTGATAGGGTTGATTTATCCGGGCTTCACCCGAATTGTAGGGACGCACCCTGGTGCGTCCGAATTAATAATCAGACGTTTGCGAACAACAAAGGCGCGTTCGCCCAGCCATCACATCCTATAAATCAACTATGAACCACGCGGTCATTAAGCTCAGAGAGCTTGGCATTGTTCCATCGGTCAGTTGTGCCCACGAGATACCCGGTGATTCGCTGCAGACGGTCAATGTCGGAGCTACCACATTTCGGGCAGACCGTAAGTTCAGCAGATGCGTCCTCATATCCGCAGTGCATACACCGGTTGCGATTATGGTTAACCGAGCAGTAACCGATATTGTTGCGGTCCATGAGGTCAACAATGTCAGCAATAGCCTGAGGATTATGGGTAGCGTCGCCGTCAATCTCAACATAGAAAATATGGCCGCCACCGGTCAGCTCATGATAGGGAGCCTCGATTTCCGCTTTGTGGCGGGGAGAGCAGTGGTAGTAGACGGGAACATGGTTGGAGTTAGTGTAGTAGATTTTGTCAGTGATGCCGGGGAGAATACCGAAGGTCGCACGGTCACGCGAAGTAAACTTCCCAGACAGACCCTCGGCCGGAGTGGCAAGTATCGAGAAGTTGTGGTGATACGTTTCAGAATACTCATTGGCGCGCGAACGCATATGGCTGATGATGCGAAGGCCGAGAGCCTGCGATTCGGCCGATTCGCCATGATGCTTGCCGGTCAGAGCCACCAGACATTCGGCAAGGCCGATGAACCCGATGCCGAGTGTGCCTTGATTGATCACGGACTCAATGGTCTGATCCGGACGCAGCGTGTCGCTACCGTTCCAAAGGCGCGACATCACGAGCGGAAATTGCTTGGCAAGCGCCGTCTTCTGAAAATCAAAGCGGTCGCAGAGCTGACGCGCCGTGATGTCAAGCACCGAATCAAGTTTGGCAAAGAACCGTTCGATGCGCTCCTTTTCATCCTTAATCATCATGCACTCAATGGCTATGCGCACAATGTTGATCGTTGAAAACGAAAGATTGCCGCGACCGATAGAAGTTTTTTCGCCATAGCGGTTTTCAAACACACGCGTGCGGCAACCCATCGTAGCCACCTCATATTTATAGCGTTCGGGGTCGGCGGCATTCCATTTCTCGTGCTGATTGAACGTAGCGTCAAGATTGACAAAATTGGGGAAGAAGCGACGAGCAGTGACCTTGCAGGCCAGACGGTAAAGATCATAGTTGCGGTCGGTCGGCAGATACGACACTCCGCGTTTCTTCTTCCAGATCTGAATGGGGAAAATGGCGGTAGCGCCATTGCCCACACCTTCATATGTGGAGTTGAGCAGTTCGCGGATCACGCAACGTCCCTCGGCCGAAGTGTCTGTGCCATAATTGATTGAAGAAAACACAACCTGATTGCCACCGCGCGAATGGATGGTGTTCATGTTGTGGATAAAAGCCTCCATTGACTGATGCACACGATCAACGGTCATATTCATGGCGTGTTGCAGCAGACGCTCCTGGCCCGAAAGCCCGTCGAGCGGACGCTTCACATAATCATCAATCTCCGCATCATAAAATGCGCTGAGATTCTCGCCCGAAAGCGCCTCGGCCTTTTTTATTTCTTCGATATACGATGATCTGACGAAAGGCGCCAGATAGAAGTCAAAAGCCGGAATGGCCTGACCTCCGTGCATCTCATTCTGAGCCGTTTCAAGCGATATGCAGGCAATGATGCTTGCTGTTTCAATGCGTTTTGCCGGGCGCGACTCGCCATGTCCGGCAATAAAACCGTTGCGCAGAATGCGGTCAAGCGGGTGCTGAACGCAAGTCAGTGACTTGGTGGGATAATAATCCTTGTCGTGGATATGAAGGTAACCGTTGCGCACAGCGTCACGGGCCTCAGCCGACAGCAGGTAATCATCAACAAACGGCTTAGTCGTTTCGCTCGCAAATTTCATCATCATACCGGCCGGAGAATCCGTGTTCATGTTTGCATTTTCGCGAGTGATGTCATTGTTTTTAGCCTCAATGATTTCGAGGAACATATCGCGGGTCTTGGCGCGACGGGCAATGCTGCGCTGATCGCGATAGGCAATGTAACGTTTCGCCACCTCCTTACGCGGCGAGTTCATCAGCTCCAGCTCCACGCGGTCCTGAATCTCCTCCACCGTCATCCGTTCAGAGCCCTGAACGCCTATGCGGTCAACAATCTTCTGAATCAGCGCCTCGTCTTCGCCCATTTCGGTCTGAAGCATCGCTTTTCTGATTGCAGCCTTGATTTTTTCCTCGTTATAGCCAACAACTCGGCCATCTCGCTTAATGACGGTATGTATCATGATTTGATGATATTCTTTGGTGATAATGTTATGTTTGATTTACGCTGCAAAGCTACGCAGAATTACTCAAAACATCAAACTTTTTTCAAACAAATTTCAACCCAAATCAACAATTTCCGACAACTTTCACGCACCATAAAAATCACAACACGCTAACACCCACCTCTTTGCGTATCAAAACTGGAAAACTTTCAAAAAATTTCACCTCCGCCAAATTTCCCAAACAGTCAACACTCCCCAACTCAACCACCTCAAAAGTTGCAAATTTAAGCATTCAAAATGGAGTAGTAGTATAACTGTACCAACCCCGAACTGCACAATCGCGTCCAACCACGCCCCACCCCCGCTTATTTAACCAATCAAGAGAAATTGATTTATCCGGACTTTACCCGAACCGTAGGGACGCACGGCTCGTGCGTCCGAATTGATAATCAGATNATTGNGGNCGCACNAGGGTGCATCCCTACAATGAGAGGGGAGCCNTATAAAGTTCGATTTTCNTTAAGTAAACAGCANTGAACNACGCNCCANNCCNGCCNANTTAACCNANCAAGAGGGATTGATTCATCCCNTNTNTACCCGAACTATNGGGACACACGGCTCGTGCNTNCACNNNTAACANNTTGNCTTTCAATNGAAANAACNCAAGCNNNACGNTCCTACAATTTGAAAAANTCAACCCCAAGGAAATTGTCGCGTTCCCACCCCAAAAAGGACATTTGCGACAAGCTCGCCGGCGATTATCCGAAAGACTTCGTGTTTGACGGTTGGCATCCGCAATGTTTTTGCTACGTCACACCAATCACCATCGATGAAGACGTATATGATAAATTGATGGATGAAGACGATTGGCGCGAAGCCGTGCGTCAATACGCCGAAAAACATCAAATCACCGACTATCCCGATAACTTCACATCGTGGGTCAATGACAATGCCGACAAAATCAATGCGGCACGCGCTCGCGGCACCGAACCCTATTTCATCCGCAACAATGCCGGTGTCATCGACAACATATTGAATCCGGGCGCAAAATCGGCAAACGTTCCGGCGCAACCGGATTCAACCCTGGCACGCACACCGCAAGACATCGCCGCCGAACGGCACGCCGCACGTACCCCGGAAGATATTGAACGGATTCAAACCGAATGGAATCGCCGCCGGTTGTGGATGGCCAATGACAGCATCGAACAACTTGATTTGTTTACTGATAAAACATATCAGGAATTGGTTCGCTTACTCGAAGATGACATCGCGCTCGGGGAACACAAAGCGTTTGAACATGATTTCGCCGAAATGAAACGCATGATAACTGCGGCGCGTGATGTTGAATATATGAACACGGAAAGAATGATGAAGTCATCGTTGTTCCGTGCGAACAATGACGCACTTGAATCTGCGTTTGGCGCACGTGGAACAGCCATGCCATTCCGTCCGGCAAATGAATTGCGCGGCAATCCGAATTATTTGAAAGATGAATCATATCGTGTGAATTGTCAAACGTGCGTAGTCGCCAATGAACTGCGCCGCCGTGGGTTCAATATTGAAGCTATGGCGAACACGAAAGGGTCTGCACTTGAAAAATTATCGTATCACACCGAATCGGCGTGGGTTGATGCAGACGGAAAGATTCCGACATCGAATGTTTCCGGNNTGCGTAAGGTCATTCGCAAACGTTGGGACGGCACAGAATATGAGGCGTGGGAAAAGACGTGTAAAAACCGNAAACAAATGGTTGCCGCGCTCGAATCGGACATCATCGAGGACGGACGTTATCATATCAAATGGAGGTGGGCAAATAAAAACAGTGGACATATTATCACGGTTGAACGTGTCGGCGGCAAATTCCGGTATTATGACCCCCAAAACGGCAAGGTCATCACTGACTTTGTAGATTATATTAACGACATCAAAACTGCCGGCGGTATCAAATGGTTGCGTGTTGACACGTTGCGCGTAAACCCTGACATTGCGAAAAAAATATTGACAAAACCGACCGCTGTCGCAACATCCGGCAAAGCCGCAACCGGAGGTTTCGGTGCCGGTACGGATGTTAAAGCACAAGTTGCCGAATATGTAAAGGCACGTAATAAAGCGACGAACAACGCCGAACGCGTCACGTTGGACAAAGGTATAATCAAAAATGGAGGATTTGTGCGTTCGGATTATCATTCGACAAAACATGGTTCAATATTTGCAACCGAGGAATTGCCGAAGAAAATAACCTCCGAAAATCTCGAATTATCAAAGAATATTCAGATGGCAAAAAAAGTGGCAAACAATGGTTTTGATGTGTATTTGTTAAGTAATCCGCAATCAACGAAAAGCGCCGATTTCATTTTTGCAAAAGCCGGCAAAATATACTACACCGAAGGCAAATTATCCANTGGTAAAAATTCACTCGGTCATAACCTCTCCAAGGGTGCAACACAATCAGACCGAATAATTATTGACCTTACAGGAACAAATAACACTAACTATATTGCATCACGTCTTATTGAAGGATTTCAACAAAACAACGCTTTGAAAGAAGTGATGTTATTGAAAGGTGGACGATTAATTGTTGTTTCACGCCGCACATTACAAAGCAATAATTTTGAACGGTATTTCAAAAATATTTGGGAACAGAAAAAATAATGACCGCGAAAGCGGCCATTAATAACTATACGTCCGTAGAGGCATAGTTTCACGAACTTAATCGGTTTCGCTCGAAGTTATCCAGCGTCAATAAAGACGCTTTCGTTTTCCCTAAGAACTTCAGGTAATGGCGTTACCAATCCTGCATTGCAAATTTACGACATATTTTGGGTGTATGCAAATTTTGACGCAAAATTATTCAAATTATTCATTTTCATCTTCTTCATCCTCATCACTATACAGAACATGCATAATTTTACGTGATTCGGTATCATCCTCCGCCCAGCGACATTGTCCGGATTTGCAAAGTATGAATTGCGGAAAGCCGATGAATCGCGGCTCATCATCGTCAAAAGTCGGTTCGTACACATCAAATCCGTTCCATTTACCAAGGANTTGAGCTCCATCATAAATTGATTCACGCGCCATTGTTTCGGCGCGTTTGAGGTCGTGCGATTTATTCATCATTGGTCGGTTTTATTGTTGAATTGCCTTGCATGCNGTCAGAAGGGCGATGACTGCCACGGTTAACGTTCCGACGGCGATTATTGTTGTGATTATCCATTTCCAATCAATCGGATTCCATAAGTGCGGATTGTTCACNATATATGAACTCCCGAAATTGGTCAGTGCGGCATCCACGAGAATCTGCCCGGATGTCCACGCAGCGCGAATCAAGCCGTGTCGTTCCAATTCCGATGCTGCGCACGAAATTGTTTCATCACTCATTCCGGCCGGCCAATAATCNACTCCGGCGGCAATGTTGCGCAATAATCGTTTTTCATTTCGAGTCAGTTGGATTTTCTGCATACCGATGGTGATGATTTGATTCTGCCGACACGCGCGACAATTCGTTTGTTTTCATATTTGGCGTTATCGTGCAATGCGTTCACTAATGAACGGTATTGCACAGGCCGAGNTCTNCGGCATTGTGTTGTTGATATGCTGCCACAATCGAGGAGTAATATTCATGCTCGTCGGTATTTTTGAAATAANTATGGACGATTTTTGGCTCTTNCGTTTTTGCCATTGGTGANTAGNAATGAATTGTTTGCAAATATACGCATTTATAANTGCATNGNNACCCNAATTTCCGCTGACATCTGCTAAAATTTCACCCGTCAACAGCCGATGAAACCATTTTTAATAGTATTATTATGGTGATACGGCTTTTTTTGCGTAACTTCGCAATGACCATAGGTCTCTGTGGTCATTGACCAATCACGATTTTATCACTCACCTTAACTCTGTTTATGAAGAAATATATCATCTCGGTTGCATCTCTCATGTTGGCCATGAATCTTTTTGCTGCCGGACGTTCTGAAACTCTNCTCCGNAAGGGATGGAAGTTTACTCGCGAGGATTCTCCCGAATTTGCAATGCCCGATTATAAGGATGGCGCATGGCAGTCGGTCACTGTGCCCCACGATTGGGCTATCTACGGCCCTTTCAGNTGGGATAACGACCGCCAGAATGTGGCCATAGCTCAGGATGGTCAGAAGGAAGCCATGGAGCATGCCGGACGCACCGGTGGTCTGCCCTTCGTTGGCACGGGATGGTATCGTACGGAAGTTGATGTGCCGCGCATCGACAAGGGTGAGCGCGTGACGCTGATGTTCGACGGCGCTATGAGCCATGCCAAGGTCTACGTCAACGGAAAGGAAGCCGGCTACTGGCCCTACGGCTACAATAGTTTTTATTTCGACATCACTGACCTGGTGAAGTCGGGCGAAAAAAATTCGATTGCCGTGCGACTGGAAAATCTGCCTGAGTCATCGCGCTGGTATCCCGGCGCCGGNCTCTATCGCAATGTCAGACTGATAGTGACCGAAGATGCTCACATTCCGGTGTGGGGCACTTACATCACCACGCCCGACGTCAACAAGGATTGGGCAAAAGTGGTGGTCCGCACCAAGNTCAATCTCCCCGAAGGAGCCAATGAAAAGGACTATACTCTTTCGACCGTCATCAAAGACCGCGCGGGAAAGACNNTCGGCGAAATCAATTCTGTTGTTTCTGATCTGAAGACCAACCATGGCGAAATGGTTCAGACCTTCATCGTTGAAAATCCTGAACTTTGGTCGCCCGACNCNCCCAACCTTTACACTGCCGACTCCCGACTGCTGCACGGCAAGGAGGTGAAAGATGAAACTCCCACCACCTTTGGCATCCGCAGCATCGAGGTGCGTCCCAATGAGGGCTTCTTCCTCAATGGCGAGAAGATTGTGTTTAAAGGTGTCTGCAATCATTCCGACCTGGGTCCGCTCGGCATGGCAGTCAACGATGCCGCCATCCGTCGCCAGATTCGCATAATGAAAGATATGGGTGTGAATGCAATCCGCACCTCCCACAATATGCCCGCCCCTGAGCTCGTGAAGGCCTGCGATGANATGGGCATGATGCTCATGGCTGAAAGTTTCGACGAATGGAAACGCCCGAAAGTGAAAAACGGCTACAATCTGCTCTTCGACGANTGGGCCGAAAAAGATCTGACCAATCTCATCCATCACTATCGCAACAATCCGTCAATCGTGATGTGGTGTATCGGCAACGAGGTTTCCGAACAGTGGCACGAAGGTGGNGTGAAGACTGCCTACTTCCTCCAGAACATTGCCCATCGCGAAGACCCGACACGCCCCGTCACTCAGGGCATGGACGGTCCGGACGCCGTGCTCAACAACAATTTCGCNGCAATCATGGATATTGCCGGCTTTAACTATCGCCCGTTCAAATATCAGGAGGCTTATTCAAAACTGCCACAGCAGATTGTNTTGGGNAGCGAAACCTGCTCCACCGTTTCGTCGCGCGGCGTCTATAAGTTCCCCGTTGAGCGCAAGGCCATGGCCACTTATNCCGACCACCAGAGCTCGAGCTACGATGTNGAACACTGCGGTTGGTCAAANCTTCCGGAAGATGACTTCATACAGCACGAAGACCTGCCTTATGCCATCGGTGAATTCGTGTGGACCGGCTTCGACTATCTCGGCGAACCCACACCNTATTACACTAACTGGCCCAGCCACAGCTCACTCTTCGGNATTGTCGACCTGGCCGGTATTCCCAAAGATCGCTATTATCTCTATCGNAGCCACTGGAACAAGGGTGAGGAAACTCTCCACATTCTCCCTCACTGGACATGGCCCGGACGCGAAGGCGAGGTCACNCCGGTTTTCGTNTACACGAATTATCCCGAGGCGGAATTGTTTATCAACGGTGTGAGTCAGGGTCGTCGCAAGAAAGACCTGACGGTTGAAATCGACAGCAGCTACACCGAGGCGGCTCAAAAATCTTTTGAGCGNCAGAAGCGCTACCGCCTGATGTGGATGGACACTAAATATGAACCGGGAACAGTNAAGGTGNTNGCCTACGACAATGCCGGTAATCCGGTGGCCGAACGCGAAATTCACACCGCCGGCAAGCCCCACCACATCGAACTTTCNGCCGATCGCTCCATGCTCAAGGCCGACGGCGACGACCTNTCGTTCATCAACGTCAGGGTGGTTGATAANGATGGAAATCTCTGCCCCGACGCCACAAACAAAATCCGCTTCAAGGTTTCTGGNAAAGGCACTTATCATGCTGCCGCCAATGGCGACCCATCCTCTCTCGAATCGTTCCAGGCTCCTCAGATGTCGGCATTCCATGGCCANCTGACCGCAATAGTCAAGGCCTCAGAAACTCCGGGCGACATCACATTCACCGCCTCCGCCCCCGGCTTGAAGTCTGCAACAATCAAACTGAAATCGGAATAACTCGAATGGAATTAAGCATTTCACTGCGGAAACTCATCAGTTCGCTCGACAGCGCCAAGCATCGTCGCGAGCACGGTCTGTTNATTGCCAAAGGTCACAAGTGCGTGGTCGATACACTGAATCACTTTGANACGGTCTATCTGGCTGCCACACACGAATGGCTCTCGGCCAACAAATCAATCCTGCCAAATGGCGTTGANCCGATGCAAGTGAANAGCCGCGACCTTAAGCGNNTGAGNGATTTCGGCTCGGCGCCCGATGTGGTTGCAGTGTATCGCATCCCCGATCGTCAGCTCGANGCAGATAGCCTTAAAAATCAGTTGGTCATCGCATTGGATAACNTTCANGANCCCGGAAACCTCGGCACGATCATGCGCACCGCCGATTGGTTTGGCATNGACACAATTCTTTGCAGCCGCTCAACGGTCGATTGCTACTCGCCCAAAGTGGTGCAGGCAACGATGGGAGCTATCTCCCGCGTAGCTGTATATTATTGTGACCTCGCTGCCACGCTCCGGCAGTTGAAACACGAAATGCCCGTCTACGGAACTTTCCTTGACGGAAACAATATCTATACCGAAACCCTCAGCCCCGGCGGCGTGATAGTCATGGGCAATGAGGGTAGGGGAGTCAGTTCGGAGGTTGCCGCTGAGATTTCCCACAAGCTGCTGATTCCATCCTATCCGGCAGGAGTGGCAACATCAGAATCGCTTAATGTCGGAGTGGCCACGGCAATCACCGTTTCCGAGTTCCGACGTTCGCAAATCATTAAATCATAACACCTGATAGCTGATGGCTACAAAAGTAAAAACCGTTTGGTTCTGCTCCGAATGTGGCGCCGATTCTCCGAAGTGGCAGGGTCGCTGCCCGTCGTGCGGTGCGTGGAACTCCATGATTGAGGAGAAGGTGAACGCCAAGGCTTCAAAAAGCGTCACCTTGTCGTCGCGCAGTCTTTCGCGCCCGCAGCCGGTGTCGCAGATTGAAATCGTTCAGGAACCGCGCATCAAAATGCCGAGCAAAGAGCTCAACCGAGTGCTGGGAGGTGGCCTTGTGGCCGGATCGCTCGTGCTTATCGGCGGCGAACCGGGCATCGGGAAATCAACCCTCGTGCTCCAGAACACATTGTCAATCCGCTCAAAACGAATCCTCTATGTCTCCGGCGAGGAGAGTGCGACTCAAATCAAGATGCGAGCCGAACGAATTGGTCGCGTCTGCGACAATGTGCTGATTGCTTGCGAAACATCGCTCGAAAATATAATGACCCACATCAAAAACGTCAATCCCGAGATTGTGGTCATTGACTCGATTCAAACCATCGCTTCCGATGAAATCGAATCAGCAGCAGGCACAGTCAGCCAAGTCAGAGAATGTTCGGCTACACTGCTCAAATTTGCAAAAGAATCCGGAGTGCCGGTGATGCTCATCGGCCACATCAACAAGGAGGGCAGCATTGCCGGACCGAAAGTGCTTGAACACATTGTCGACACCGTGCTCCAGTTTGAGGGCGACCGCAACTATATGTACCGCATACTCCGCTCAATCAAAAACCGATTCGGAAGCACCTCCGAACTCGGCATTTATGAGATGGGGCAAAAGGGTCTGCGCGAGGTTTCCAACCCGTCGGAGATGCTGCTGAACCATTCAGAAGAAAATGAGGAGCTGTCAGGCATGGCCATCGGCATCACGATAGAGGGCATCCGCCCGTTTCTTGTCGAGGCACAGGCTCTTGTCAGCACTGCCGCCTATGGCACTCCTCAGCGTGCCGTCACGGGGTTTGACTCCAAGCGCATGAACATGCTTCTTGCCGTTCTTGAAAAGAGAGTCGGGTTCAAACTTGCTCAGAAAGATGTGTTTCTCAATATCGCCGGCGGCCTCAAGGTCAACGACACTGCGCTTGATCTGCCAATCATCTGCGCCATTCTATCATCAAATGTCGACATGGCTATTCCCCGCGACATGTGCATGACCGGCGAAGTCGGACTTTCAGGCGAAATACGCCAGGTCACACGCATAGAGCAGCGCATCTCAGAAGCCGAAAAGCTTGGCATGAAGTCAATTATCATCCCAAAACACAATCTAAAAGGCGTAGACACAAACAGATTTTCAATCAAAATCCACGAAGTCTCAAAAGTAGAAGAAGCCTTCCGCCTCCTCTTCAGCTGATGAGAATTTGAAATTACAAAAATATCAAAGGCCGTCCGTAATCATTGTGCAGACGGCCTTCGTTATACCTTAGGGTAGGGGAGTTAGCGGTCGAGCACGTTGACTTTCAGTTTGTTGTAGGCGCGTTCAGCTTTTTCGATAGCAGCATCGGTCGATTCTGCAGTGGCGAGAATCACACCCATGCGGCGATGACCCTTCACCTCCGGCTTGCCGAAGATGCGGATCTGAACACCCGGCTCTTCGAGCACCTTTTCAAGATTGTCCATTTCGATTTTGTCAGTGTCACCTTCAACCACGATTGCTCGTGANGCTGACGGACCATAGAATCGAATAGAGGGAACGGGGAGGCCAAGCAGTGCGCGTGCGTGGAGACCAAATTCGCTGAGATCCTGCGAAATCATAGTCACCATGCCGGTGTCGTGCGGGCGAGGGGAGACCTCACTGAAAATCACTTCGTCATCCTTCACGAAAAGTTCCACTCCAAAAATGCCGTAGCCACCCAGAGCGTCGGTGATTTTGCGGGCGATTTCGCGAGCCGATTCCAATGCCTTGGCCGACATTGCCTGAGGCTGCCATGAGTAACGGTAGTCACCTTCAACCTGAACATGACCAATCGGTTCGCAGAACGTTGTGCCTGAGACGCTTCTGACTGTGAGCAGCGTGATTTCATAGTCAAAATCAACGAATCCTTCAACGATGACTCTGCCCGCACCGGCACGTCCACCCTCCTGAGCAATGTGCCATGCTTCTTCAATCTTGTCGGCACTCTTGATTGTACACTGGCCGTGACCCGAAGAGCTCATAATCGGCTTAATGACACAAGGAATACCGATTTCCTCCACGGCTGCCTTAAATTCATCGTAGGTTGAAGCAAACTTGTAGCGTGAAGTCTTGATGCCAAGCTCCTCAGCAGCAAGTCGGCGGATACCCTCACGATTCATCGTGAGATAAGCGGCACGCGCAGTGGGAGTTACGTTGAAACCATCCTTTTCCATTTCAACNAAAACCGGAGTTGCGATTGCTTCCACTTCAGGAATAATGTGGTCAGGGCGTTCGCTCAGAATGACATCCTTGAGGCTGTCAGGGTCAAGCATATTAAAAACTAAAGAGCGATGAGCAATCTGCATCGCAGGAGCATTCGCGTAGCGGTCGCAGGCCACGACTTCAACATTATAGCGCTGAAGTTCGAGCGCAACTTCCTTACCAAGTTCACCGCTCCCGAGGAGCAATGCCTTCCGTCCGACCGGAGTCATCACAGATCCAATTTTTGCCATTGAAATTANTTTTTAGAAATGTTTTTGCAAAGTTAGGAGAATCCCGTCAAATAAAAAAATCCCAACAGCCCATCCGGCACATATTCCAACAAATATTCCAACAAAATCTCAAAAAGATGCAGCTAAAAGAAAGCAAAGGGGAGAGCCTCAAAAAGAAACATCGACACCCANNNAAANCAAATTTAACATAATCTCAATTATGGGAAAANCTGTATCAATCTTTTCAAAGACTCCTTTTNTTNTGATTATCGTGCGAATATTGGGATTATTTGGAATTACGTAGTTACTACAATAGACCTTATTACTTTTTTTGTTCTATTTCATATATACATTGGGGGCATAAGTAGCATTTATTTTCAAATCTGGGACTTTTACCCTTAGCATCTTGCATTATACANGCATCATCATCAACCTTACAATGATTCTGACTAAAGTATCCATGNGTAAATTCATGAGCTATAAGTTTCCACAAATCTTTCTTATACTTAAGTCGGTATGTAGAAGTTATACAAGCTCGCTTATTATGTCCCAAGAATGAAAGTCCTAATATTCCATAATCATTGCTTCCATGAATCGACGTAGAAATGTCCTTGTCGGTGACACCTATCGTAAATTCTCCCGGCCGTGTATTGTAATGAAGAAAATTCACGATCTTATTGGCACGATAGCGGGTACGGGCAGTATTAAATGTACTGTCAGGAGTATTCTTGTGAGGTAAAACTCTGATTTCGTAATTTTGTAATTCCAAGGGATCCAGATAGAATTTAACAAATTCTTCTGTGACTTTACTTACATCTTCAATCCCATCAAGCGGCTGAATGTTAATCACAACAGTAGCATCATCGTTTTTGCTACTTAGATTATTTGATATTAGGAACGCTATACCTATTAGCAGTACTATTATTCCCAAACTTAAGAGCGATTTGCCCATTCTCATCTATAAGTAAGTGTTCAAATTTAACCGATAGTAAGTGAACAAGAATCTTTTATACAATCTGCGACTTCTTTTTTGCCAATTTCACATTGTCGCTCAGTCGCTTAGCTCGCTAAGCTCCTTCGCTCCGCAGTGAAATTGCCTAAAAAAT
>JAAVDT010000026.1 GCA_014801655.1 Bacteroides sp. | reverse complement strand
TATTGGTGGGGGGCTTTATTGGGGGAGGTGGGGGAGGATGTCGGGGGCGGTTAGGTTTAGCATTTGCATTTCTTCGATTACTTTNGGGAGGGTTTCTTCGAAGAATTGCTGGCGGCGGGTCTGGGTTACGCGCTCCTGGGCNTCGTCGGCAAGGAAGTAGCCCATGCCTCGNCGGGGNTAGATGACTTCGTGGGCCTGCATGTATTCGAAGGCTTTAAGAACGGTGTGGGTGTTGACGGTCATGGCTACTGCCATTTCGCGCACGGATGGGATGCGCTGGCCGGGTGGCCAGGCTCCGGTCATGATGCAGCCGAAGCAATAGTCGACGATCTGTTTGTAAATCGGTTTGTTGTCGTTAAAATCCATTGGCTTGTGGANTGTGTGAGTGGGTTAGGCTTGGACTTTGCGGATGGCGCGAAGTGTGAGACCAATGAAGATTATTGAACCGAGGGAGAGCACGACGGCCGTGATAAGTATGGGTGTGTTGAAGTCGATTGATTGGAGGACGGTTCTCTCGATTTCAGGNTGGGAGAGTGTGCCGGGTTCAAGGTCGGGGAGGANTGAGAAGATTTTCATCACCACAAAGATGCCGACGGCGATGCCGATTGCAAAATTNGNCAATACNCTGAAGANCANNCCTTGCCATGCTTTGGCGCGCGCCGAACGGCACACGATGAAGAGGAAGATNGAGATGGGGAAAATCGTGTTGAGATAGGAGAGCGGGTATGTGATCCAATCGCTGATTGCGAGTTCACTGAATGTGTGGGACGTCAGGGGGTTGTGGATCAGGAAGGAGTCGGTGCGCAGGAAGGTGATGAGGGCGTTGGAGAGATAGTAGGCTCCGTTGGTGATCAGCGGGAGGATAACAAGGAAGTAGCCGAGCAGCACTACGGNTTTTTCGCTCCATCGGGCGGGGAGGAGGATTTCGGTGGTGCGGTCTTTGCCTGTCAGGACGATGGGGGCCCAGAGGACCATGAAACTCATTGCGAGCGAGAGGAGTCCGAAGAAGACATCGAACATTGTCAGCAGTTCGCGCAGGTGGAACAGCACTCCNACGAGCAGNCCTACGAGGGGNTAGATCAGCAATTGTTTGCGGAACATGGGATAGTAGTAGCGGGCTACCATCTTGACGCGCTGTATCGAGAATCGGTCGAGGGGGTTGGCGAGCGTTGCGCCGGNGGCNTTATCTGANGTTTGCATATCGGGAATCAGCTTTTGAGGATAGACAATAGGTTTTGCGACTGGGAGCTCTGGAGAGCTTTGAAGAGGAGNACGAAGTCGATGTTGGTCTGCATGGATCCGGCGGGGATGTTGGGGAGGATTGCGTTGAAGCGTCCGAGGGCCTGGTCCATGTAGATTGCNCCTTCGACCGGAAGGGGTTCGCTGACGAAGGCCACGCGCTCGGTGATTTGCCAGACGGGCATTGAGAGTACGGCGTAGCCTCGGTTGAGCACGATGACGGAGTCGACGATGTTCTGGAAGTCGAAGACGGTGTGGGTGGAGATGATGATTGTCTGGTCATCGGAGGTGTATTCGGCCATCATTTTCATGAGCTCGTTGCGCGAGGTGATGTCGAGGCCGTTGGCCGGTTCGTCGAGCAGGAGACAGTTTGTGCGGAGGGCCAGAACATAGGCGAGCTGTGCCTTTTTGCGGTTGCCGAGCGAGAANCGGTCGAAGGGTTCGGCGCCTGTCATGTCGAAGCGGCGGAGAATGTCGCGGAGCAATTCGGCGTCGAAGCGGGGATAGAAGGGGGCATGGTATTTGACCATTTCGTTGACGCTGCGATAGGGGAATTCCATGTTGTCGGTCAGGATGAAGGAATCGTTCATCATCGAGGGTTCGCGCAGTGAGGAGGGGATGCCGTCGACAAGGCAGGCTGAGGCGGGAGTGGCGAGTCGGAGTCCGGCAATGATGTGGAGGAGAGTGGTTTTGCCGGAGCCGTTTTCGCCGAGGAGGAGGTGGATGCCGGGGCCGATGGATAGCGTAACGTCGTGGAGTGCTTCGACTGACCGGCTATAGCGATAGCTGAGGTTGTTGATTTCAATCATAGCGTAAATCGGGTTNNATGGGNGATGAGAGGGGTATCAGATGGCGGGTTCGANGGTGTAGCCGTTGTTGCGGAGCTGGTTGATGAGTCCTTTGTCGCCGCCGAGGTGGCCTGCGCCGCAGATGATGAACATGGAGGTGGTGGGGAGCATGCCGAGCATGAAGTCGATCCATGCGTCGTTGCGGTCGTCGATCATTTTTTTCTGCTGGTCGGCGGTCATGGATTCGGCGGTCATGGCGGCGAGAGCTGTGAGGTTGCCGGCGAGATAGAGNTCGGTGAGTTTGGTGAACTCGTCGAGGGTGTTTTTGTTGCTGCGGAGGCCTTTGAGGAGNGATTCGGCCTGCTGACGGATGCTTCCGCCGAANAGGGCATTGAGCTGAGATGCAGCGGTTTCAAGACCTTTGACCGGCTTGGAGGCATCGGCGCCCATCTGGAGGAGGGTTTTGTCGAGCTGCTTGGTCATGTCGAAGTCGGGCATCAGTTTGGCCACAGCGAGCTGGGCGATGACCATGTCGAGGGCGGCGGGTTTCATGGGGTTCATCTGCTGAATGATCATCGGCATCATCGGCTCGTTGAATGTCTGTTGAAGTGTTGAAGTGATTTCGGAGAGTTCGGCGGGGGTGAATACCTTGTCGAGTGTGCTGTCGGCGGGNGCCATCATGGCTGCGGCCAGAGCGGGGTTGGCGGCGAGAGAGTTCATTTCGTCGAGGCTGAGCTCGCCATAGATTTCATCGGCTTGCGCGATGAGATCGGCCANGGGCATATTGTCGATGACTGAGAGGGGTGCGAAGTGGTGGGTTCCGAAGAGGTAGGTGGTTTTGTCGCTGCCGGGCTTGGAGACTTTCCAGAGCAGTTGGGCCTGGGCGGAGAGGGCCGCCACGACGAGGAGAAGGAGAAAGAGGGCTTGCTTTTTCATAAAGATTGCTTTTAGGAGGGGTTTGTGATTTGGTTTGGTGGTGTTGTAGATTACTACAACACTGCAAAGGTATGAGATTATTTTGGAATTGCAAAGGATTTATGAAAAAAAGTTCAAAAAAAAATCTGCCGGGCTGGCCGGCAGATTTGGGGATTATTTTTTTTGAGGGCCATCCGGAGATCATCGGCCGTTCACGGCCGATAAACTTAACATCCGGTGGGGAGGACTCNGAGAACTCGGAGGACTCGGAGGGCTCGGAAGGCCTCTAGGGCTTCCGGGCTTTGGTTATTTGGAGAGGCCTCGGAAGCGGAGGAGGGCGTCGACTTGGGGTTCGTGGCCGCGGAAGTTGCGGTAGAGGTTCATGGGGTCGTCGGAGCCACCTTTTTCGAGGACGTTTTCTTTGAAGAGCTTAGCTGTGGCGGGGTCGAAGATGCCGTTTTGCTTGAAGAGTTCGAAGCCGTCGCAGTCGAGCACCTGTGCCCAGAGGTAGGTATAGTAGCCGGAGGCGTAGCCGTCGCTTCCGAAGATGTGGCGGAAGTAGGGGCTGCGGTAGCGGAATGTGAGCTGTGCGGGCATNCCGAGGTCTTTGGCAACCTGAGCTTCGAATGCCTGGACGTCGGTGTCNCCCTGGGGGTTGAGGTGTCCGAAGCGGAGGTCGAGGAGAGCGGCGCCGGCGAGTTCAGTTGCCATGAAGCCCTGATTGTGGGTTGAAGCGGCGATGAGTTTGTTGATGAGAGAGTCGGGGATTACTTCGCCGGTTTTGTAGTGACGGGCATACATGCGGAGCATTTCGGGTTCCCAGGCCCAGTGTTCATGAATCTGGGAGGGGAGTTCAACGAAGTCGCGGTCGACGTTGGTGCCGGACTGGCTGCGGAGTGCTGCGCGCGAGAGCATGCCGTGGAGTCCGTGGCCAAATTCGTGGAACATGGTTTCAACCTCATCCATTGTCAGGAGCGAGGGGGTGTCGGCGGTGGGTTTGGAGAAGTTGCCCACATTATATATAATAGGACGCTGCACTGTTCCGTCGGGGTCGATGAAAGAGCCCTGGAATTCGCTCATCCATGCGCCCTGGCGCTTGGAGGCGCGGGGGAAATAGTCGGTCATGAAGATTGCGACGTGGTTGCCGGCGGAGTCTTTGACTTCGTAGACGCTGACTTCGGGATTGTATTTAGGGGCGTCGGGGAGTTCGGTGAAGGTCACTCCATAGAGACGCTTGGCCATTTCGAAGATGCCGTTGCGGACATTTTCGAGGGGGAAGTAGGCGCGGACTTCGGCTTCGTCGAGGTCATACTTATCTTTGCGCACCTTTTCGGCATAGTAGTAATAGTCCCAGGGTTCGATGGTGATACCGGCATTTTCCTTGTCGGCGAGCGCCTGCATTTCGGCAACTTCTTCTTTGACTTTGGCGGTGGCGGGCTGCCAGATTTGCATGAGGAGCGATTCGGCGGCCTGGGGAGTTTTGGCCATTACGTTGGCGGTCATGTAGGCGGCAAAATCTTCGTAGCCGAGGAGTCGGGCCTTTTCGGAGCGCACCTTGAGGATTTCGCTGATGACGGGGAGATTGTTGTTTTCGCCNGANGAAGCGAGCGAGGTGTAGCCTTCGTACATTTTGCGGCGGAGGTCGCGGTTATCGGCATACTGGAGCAGGGGGAGGCGGCTGGGGGCATGGAGCGTGAAGAGCCATTTGCCTTCCTGACCNTGGGCCTTGGCTTCNTCGGCAGCCACAGCGATGCTCGACTCGGGGAGTCCGGCGAGTTCATCTTTGCTGTCGACCCAGAGTTCGAAAGCGTTGGTGGCGTTGAGGAGGTTTTTGTTGAATTTCAGATAGAGGTCGGTCAGCTGCCCGTTGAGTTTCTTGAGCTGATTTTTCTGAGCATCGTCGAGGAGAGCGCCGTTGCGCACGAAGCTCTTGTAGAGTTCCTCAACAGCGCGGCGGCGGGGGCCGTCGAGCTCGGAGGCTTTTTCATAGACAGCCTTAACGCGGGCAAAGAGCTTGCCGTTCATCATAATGTCGTCGACCGTCTGCTGATAGAGCGGGAGAGCCTTTTCGGAGATTTCCTCCATTTCGGGAGAGTTGTCGGTTTCGGTGAGCGAAGTGAACACGATCATCACTCGATTGAGGAGCTCGCCTGACTTTTCCATGGCAAGGACGGTGTTGTCGAAGTCGGGGGCAGCGGGGTTGTTGATGATGCTGTCGATGTCGGCCTTGTATTCCTCAATGCCTCGTTCGATTGCGGGCATATAGTCAGAGGTCTGAATCTGCTCGAATGGCGGGATGTTGAACTCATTGGGATAGTCGGCGAAGAATGGGTTTTGGCGTTCTTCTTTCATGCTGCATGATTGGGTTGCGGCCGAAGCGGCGACTACGGTCACCGTCAGGGCCAGGGTCTTAAACAGTTTTTTCATGTAACGAAGTGGGTTGATGTATGTAATGATTTGATTTAATTATCTGATTGGGGGAGGATTTCGAATGTGGCGAGGAGCGGATAGTGGTCGGAGGTGGGGCAATCGCCTCGGACCGTGCGCAGGGCGCGGAATGGCCCGCGGAAAAGGATGTGGTCGATTCGGAAATAGAATCGGTCGGCATGATAGGTGATGCACGGGCCGAGACCTGCGGCACGGTAGGCATCTGTCAGGTCGTTGCCTCGGATCAGGCGGGCGGCGTAGCATTCGGGGATGTCGTTGAAATCGCCGGCCACAATGACGGGGCCTGTCACTTCGTCGATGGCGCGGCGCACATCTTCGGCCTGAACTGCGCGCGACCGGAATGCGGCCGACACTTTGCTGATGAGTGAGTGGCGGATGGCGGTCATGCCGTCGGAGGTTTCGCCCCGGGTGATGTGGCGATAGATTTCCTTGTCGGCAGAGGTGAGTCCGAGCGACTGCATGTGGAGGTTGAAGAGATGGAGCGAGTCGGCGAGACCGGGCACTGCGACGTCGTAGCGGCAGAGGTCGAGCTGATTAATGTCGGAATTGCTGACGGGCACNCGGCGGAAGGGATATTTGGAGAGAATGGCCATGCCGCGCGGCGTGACCTGATTGTAGGGGTAGTTTTCGAGCAGTCGGGAGTGCTGGCGGGTGGTNACACCGTAGACTTCGGCGTGGTGGATATCGTCGGCCTCCTGGAGCAGCACGATGTCGGCATCTTGTTGGAGAATGTATTCAAAGGTGGGGTTTCCGGCGGGAGAGATGAGCGAGCCGGTTTCACCGTCGCCATAGGTGTAGAAATTGAGTGTGTTGAAAGTCAGCACTCTGAGAGTCGGCACACCGGACTCGGCGATGGACTCTGCCGAGGGGCGGAAGAAATGCAGGGGGCAGATGCTGAGGGCGGGCGACAGGCAGATGAGGAGCGAGAGAGCGTTGACAATGGCGTTGCGGCGGAACCAGATGATATTGAAGATGAAAACGACGATGGTTAATGCCAGCAAGGCGGGGAAGAGCATGGCTGCGAGCGAACCGATGGTGGTGCGCATCGGATTGATCATGCCGCCATAGGCCGAGAAAATGGTGACCGCTGCCAGCAGAATGTTTGCTGTCAGGGCGATGCCTCGGCGGGCAATGGATAGGATTTTGCGCAGCGTTGGGTTCATCGTCACGATTGGTTGTCGGTGGGTTTTGAAGATACTTGAAACAGGCGTTGGCGCTCGGCACGGGTCAGGGAACCGTAGCCGCTGCGACGCACCTTGTCGAGAATATCGTCGAGTGTCATGGAGTCNACCCGCGATGAGCGGTTGGCTCCCCTACCCCGGCNTCTGAACAGGCGACCGACGGAGCGCATGCGGTCATAAAGACCGAAGCTGCATCCGGCGGCAAGTCCGGCAAGATGGGCGGCATGACCTCCCCAGGAGATGGACCGGCCACCTAATATAAATATAAGTAGTACGAAGAGCACCACCACCCAGAGGGAAACTTCGCCGAAGAGCCACAGGCGGACTTTTTGGCTCGGAATGGCTATGAGAATCCAGCCCATCAGGGAGGTGATGGAGGCTGACGCGCCGACAAGACCGGGGGCTGAGGAGGGGGCAAAAAGGATGTAGGCCAGTGCGCCGGCAAGACCGCCCGCGATGTAGATGGCCACAACACGCCGCAGGCTGACTCCGGAGCGTTCGATGATGAAAGCGAATGCCCAGAGCCAGAGAATATTCATCAGCAGGTGGGAGAATTCATATTGCACGAACATGTAGGTCAGCAGCGTCCAGGGCCGGGAGAGCAGATCGGTGGCCGACGCCGGGAGCTGAAGGAGATAGAGCAGATTGACGGCTGCATCGACAGGGAGCAGNCCGAAATGGGAGAGGGCGGCGACGAGGTGGAGAAGCAGGAAGATGANGAGATTGANGGCACACAGCATGCCGCCGGCCGTGTAGAGCAGCCCGCGCCAGGAGGTCACGCCATATATTGAATCAGAAGTTCTCACGATGAACGATGCCTTTCTTCATCCAATACCAAATCATCAGGAAGCCGAAAATCATGCCGCCGAGATGGGCGAAGTGGGCAATGCCGTCGGCTTGTGCTCCGACGCCCAAGAGCAGTTCGAGGAGAATCCAGATGATGACCATGTATTTGGCCTTGACCGGCACGGGGATGAACATGAAATAGAGGGGGCGGTTGGGGTAGAGCATGCCGAATGCGAGGAGCACACCGTAGATGGAGCCGGAGGCGCCGACCGTGGTGAAATAGTTGAGATTGTCGGTCATTACGCCGGGGTTCATGGCGATGTATTGTTCTATCTGAGTGCGGGTCACATGATTTACCTGGGCGAGGCCGTTGATGATGGTGTCGGGGAGCGTAAGNGCCCAGACGCCTTCCTGGATGAGGGCGGCCCCGACGCCGCANGTGAGATAGAAGAGGAGGAATCGGCGTGAGCCGAGGGTGTATTCGAGGATGGTGCCGAACATGAAAAGNGTGAACATGTTGAAGAGCAGGTGNANGAATCCGCCNTGGAGAAACATGTAGGTCACGAGCTGGACGCCGTTGAAATCGGTGGCGGTCAGATAGTGAAGGCCGCAGAAACGGTTGACGGTCGGGCCGAGCGAGGGCACGAAGGAAGTTGCAAGCTGGATGATGNCGCAGATGATGATGATGTTTTTTGTCACCGGCGGCATCGATTTAAAAATATTCGGCATATTCTTTGATTCGGTATTTTTGATTTGCAAAAATACAAAATTTTAGGGTTTTAGCGGTCAAATTTAGCGAAATAGGGTAGAATTTAATTTTTTTTGCTTTTTTTTCGCCAATTAGTTGTGGAGTTGGAGTTTTTAGACTATATTTGTGCGAAATATATCAAAACATTAATAATCAATCGTTATGAACAAGACAGAGCTCATCAACTCTATTGCTGAAAAAGCATCACTGACCAAGGTTCAGTCAAAGGCCGCCCTCGAAGCCGCTATCAACACCGTTATGGAAACTCTCGCCAAGGGTGAAAAAATCGCTCTCATCGGCTTCGGCACATTCGAAGTGGCAGAAAAGAATGCCCGCAAAGGTATCAACCCCCGCACTAAGGAAGTTATCGAAATTCCTGCTCGCAAGACAGTGAAATTCAAAGCCGGTGCTGAGCTTAATGATGTTGTGAAATAATTTCGGGTTATCCGAGTTAAGCTATATGCGGTGTGTCAAGAATTTGGCGCACCGCTTTTTTTGCTTGCAAGGGGGAATAGGGAATTTTAGGGAGAGATAGGGAGGCTTAGGGATTTGGGGTGGTCAGGGAGTTTTGGAGGAGGGAGCGGGCTTGGGACCAGGGGATGATGTCGGGGAGGCCGGGAGCGAGNNGGATNGGGCGTTCGTTGAGGAGGAGGCGGAGGTAGATGGTGCCGGAGGGACCTTGGAGTAGTATCATCTGCAGGTTGGCGGCCATTGGCACGATGTCGAAGTCGCGCCATTCGGAAGCTACTTGGGCGGGAGTGGCCGCAGGAGCGTTGCAGCCGGGGAGATTCATCAGACTGAGCAGGGGCATGAGGGTTTCGGCGTGGCCGAAGCGGAGCATGACGGCNGGCACCGAGGGGTCGCCGGAGAGGAAGCGGTCGGTGGTGGTGATGAGGTCGCGGAGAAGCGGTCGGGCTATGGTGGCAGGCACGGAGGTGAAGCGGTTGGCGGCGTGGGTGAGNTATTGGCGGAGGTTGAATATCTGCCAGAGGTCATTGTATTCTTCGAGGGTGAAGAATCGGTCGGCCCGGCTCTTAAGGCCAATGGCTTCCATGCCTGAAAGCACTTGATATTCAGTGAGGGCAAGGTCGGTGGCATCGGAGCCGAGGGGATAGTCGGAGCCGAGCACACGGCGCAGTGCGGAGACAGGTGTANGGGAGTCGGCGAAGCGAGTGTAGGCATCCTGCAGGTCGGTGGCGGAGATGGCTTGGTCGTAGGCCTCGTTTTTGGAGAAGAAGCGGAGNAGCGGAGAGTATGCGGGGCCGGAAAGGGTGGCAATGTCGGTCTTGGGATGGAGGGTTGCGAGCTGATGGGTAAACTCATACATGCTCATGACGCAGCGTGGAACGTAACTTGCACGGGCCTCGACGGGGGTGCCATGGAACAATGAGGGGTAGGTCTGAGCCATTCGCCGGGCAATCTCTTGCTGCTCAATCATTCCAAGACTGTCGAGATGGCCCCAACTGCCCTGGGAGATGCTGACAATGGAGTCGGTCAGCGCGAGTAGTTCGCGGCCGAGGGGAGTGATGGTCGAAAGGCTGTCGGCGCGGTGGAGAGCCTGAAGGAGCCGGGTGGTGTGTTTGGGCGAGGAGGCGTAGCGGGCCCCATGGCGTCCGACATGGTTGATCATCAGCGGCGTGAGCGAGTCGGGGCATAGGGCTATGGTTTCGGGCACGGGATATGGTCGGGCGCTACCCTGGCATTGGTTCCAGTCGTAGAGCGAACCGGCAGCTGCCGAGAGCAGAGAAATCAGCAGAAGCGAGAGAAAAGAAACGGGTCGGAGGAGCGTATATTTCATCATAATTAAGTAACTTTGCAGAGTGGAATCGCAGAAGAAAAACTGACATGAATAAGATTGATAATCTCATAAGCGAAAACAAACTGAACGAAGCAATTGTTTTGCTGACAGAACATTTGATTGATCACCCCGAAGATGGCGAGGCGCTGTTTCAGCGCGGCAAGCTATACTGGCGGTTGGGCGAAAGGGCAAAGGCGACATCGGACTACGCGGCGGCNGCCTTGATNGACCCCGAAAGCCCGGCGGCGCAAGCGCTTGAAAATGCCCGCGACATAGANGAGTTTTTCAATCATGACCTGATGAATCCGTAATGATTCGAGAAATACCTACCTAATCCCCCCTACCCCATNCCAAAGACCAAAATTCAACGATGAAAGAAGAAAAATACAGAGGNCTGACGGCAGCCGAGGTTGAAGAAAGCCGGCGGCTTCACGGCACGAATCTGTTGACTCCGCCCGAAAGAGAGTCGCTGCTGAAATTGTTTCTCGAAAAGTTCCGCGATCCGCTGATAATCATACTGCTGATTGCGGGAGTGCTGTCGATAGTCATTTCATTTTATGAATATTACGGCTTGGGGGAATCGAAGCAGGTGTTCATTGAACCTGTGGGNATTTTCATGGCCATTATCCTTGCCACCGGGTTGGGATTTTACTTTGAATATAAGGCTGAGCAGGAATTTGCGGTGCTGAACCGCATGAGCGATGACGAGCCGGTGATGGTGGTGCGCGACGGCAACACGACGACCGTTGCTCGCCGCGAGGTGGTTGTCGGCGACATCGTCNTTCTCCAGACNGGAGAGGAGATTCCNGCTGANTGCCAACTGCTTGAAGCCATGAGATTAAGCGTTGATGAATCGACACTGACCGGCGAACCGATGGCCCGCAAGACCACCGATGCGGAACATTTTGACCCGGAGGCTACGTTTCCTTCCGATATGGTGCTTAGGGGCACAAAAGTGATTGAAGGACATGGCGTTGCNCGGGTAACNGCTGTTGGNGATGCCACTGAAGCCGGCAAGGTGTTTGANGCATCGCGAATCGACAACAGTGTGCGCACTCCGCTCAACGAACAGCTCGACCGCCTGGGCAACTTTNTCTCNGTGACGAGTTATGTGATTGGCGCACTGGTGATTGTTGGNCGCATAGTGATGTATCTGACTGAAAACGGAATGATTTCAGACTGGATGCGCTTCACGACTTATCTGCTGCAGAGCCTGATGCTCGCNGTTACGCTGGTGGTGGTGTCAGTGCCGGAGGGATTGCCGATGGCCGTGACACTTAGCCTGGCCTACAGCATGCGACGGATGCTTCGCACCGACAATCTGGTCAGAAGAATGCACGCCTGCGAAACGATGGGCGCGGTGACCACCATCTGCACCGACAAGACCGGGACACTGACAGCCAACCGCATGGAGGTTGCCGCTACGGAATTTCTGTCGGGCGACGATGCTGCCGTGGATGCAATGACGGCTATGGCACTGAACTCAACGGCCGACCTTGACTTCTCTGACCCCGACCATCTGAAAGCTATCGGTAATCCGACCGAAGGGGCTTTGCTGCTTTGGATCAACAGCCGTGGAGCGGACTATCGGGAGCTGCGATCGCAGTGGAAACGCGAGGCAGAGCTGCCCTTCACAACCGAACGGAAATATATGGCTTCGGTGATCAGTAACGGATCGGAGAGATACCTTATTATAAAAGGTGCGCCGGAGATTGTCTATGGAATGTGTGACCACTCGGCCGATACGTTTTCGGAGGCCGACATCAAAAAGCTGCTCCGCGGCTATCAGCAGCAGGCCATGCGCACTCTTGGTTTTGCATCGGTGGGTCTGAAGGCCGACGACTCCCCTATTCTCGACAACGGAGTGGAATGTCAGGGGCTGCGGTTTGACATGGTGACGGCAATTTCCGATCCAGTNCGCGAGGATGTGCCCCCGGCAATCGAGGAATGTCTGCACGCGGGCATCCGCATCAAAATAGTGACCGGTGACACTCCGGCTACTGCAACCGAAATCGGCCGCCAAATCGGGCTTTGGACCGAGGCCGACGGCGAGAAAAATATCACCACCGGCGCCGACATCGCCGCCATGACCGACGAGGAACTGACCGAGCGGGTGGAGGATTGGAAAATCATTGCCCGCGCACGACCAATGGATAAGAAACGTCTGGTCGAGGCGCTGCAGCGGCGTGGAGAGGTGGTGGCAGTGACGGGCGACGGAACGAATGATGCTCCGGCTCTGAAGGCGGCCCACGTCGGGTTGTCGATGGGCGACGGAACGGCCGTGGCAAAAGAGGCGAGCGATATCACGATTCTGAACAATTCTTTTTCAGGAATCACCAATGCTGTGATGTGGGGTCGTTCGCTCTACCGCAATATTCAGCGATTCATTCTGTTTCAGCTGACGGTGAATCTGGCGGCGTGTCTGACGGTGCTGATCGGTTCGTTTATGGGCACCCAAGCTCCGCTGACCGTCACTCAGATGCTCTGGGTCAATCTGATTATGGACACTTTTGCTGCCATGGCGCTGGCTTCGCTGCCACCGTCGCGATCGGTGCTGAAAGAGAAGCCCCGCGACCGACGCAAGTTTATCATCAACGGCGCGATGAGTCGCGCGGTGATTGCCACGGGTATGATTTTCGGCGTGGTGATGATCGGGCTGCTCTATCTGCTTGAACACGCATCGATTTCTTCGACCTCCGATCTTCTGCATCCGATTCTGCAGGCATATAAATATCTCACACCGTATGAGCTGGCACTGTTTTTCACCTTCTTCGTGATGCTTCAGGTCTGGAACCTGTTTAATGCNCGGGCGTTTGCGACCGGACGGTCGGCGCTTCATCTTGCCCACTGCGGAGAGTTCGTGATGATTCTGCTGGTGATTTTCTTCGGGCAGATTGCCATTGTCAGCGTTGGCGGCGAGTTCTTCAACGTTGTGCCTATCACGGTTAAGGACTGGATTGNCATTATTTTGGTGACGATGCCGGTTTTGATTATCGGGGAGGCTATTCGGGCCTTTGGCAAAAGAGGGGCGAAGGANTATTAAGGANTTTAGGTTAGGAGTTAGGGAAATGGATGAGTCCCGCATGGATAGCTTTTATCCGTGCGGGACTCTCCCTTTCTAACTAATAATAAAATATATGAAGTCTATGCTTGGTTTATCGATGAGTGGTTTAAGTATCTAAGCGAAGGTCAGGCGGATGGGGCGATTACTCGCTTGGCGCCTATGAATGTGCGGCTGTAGTAGCCGTTGTCGGGGAATTTCTGGAAGGAGATTCCTTTTTTGGTGGATGCGTGAATGAATGTTACGCTGTTGGTGGAGGGGTCGACGGAGTAGACCATGGCTACGTGGCCAACAGTGCCTCGGCGGGTTCGGGGAGATGAGAAGAACATCAGGTCGCCGGGACGAAGGTCTTTGACATCGACCTTCTCGCCGATGTTATACTGCATGCGCGATGTGCGCGGCAGTTCGATGCCCTGCGAGCGGAAAATGTGGCTCGTGAAACCGGAGCAGTCGAAATTTTTCGGNCCAACGGCACCCCAGACATATTTCTTTCCGAGGTGGGTGGAGGCGTATTCGGTGAGTTGAGCTATCTGTTCCTCGATGCTGTCGGTGTTGTCCTCCTCCTCAACAATGGGCTGAGCCGCATTGAGGGCAGCGGTGTCAACAGAGACGAGGAGAGTGTTTTTGGTTGCGTCGATATATGAGGCGCGGTCAAGGTTTGAGCTTGAATTGACAGTTGCTGTCACGGTAAGTACCGACGCAACAACAGTGGCGATTGCCGCAAATTTTTTCATAATATAATNAAGANTTATTTTTTCAGGTTTATTTTTTCGAGAGGGAGCCGATCGTCGCGATCATCTCCGCAGATTCGTTTTTCCGGATGCAAAATTACAACATATTAAAACACTGTGCAATAGGCGATTCGCAGCAAAACATCGCTTAACTTAACAATGGTTAATTAACAATTTTATTTAGGGCTTAATTTTAACACCACCCAAAGACAAACGCTTAATAATCAAGCATTGAGTGGATTTTGTGGCTTGCGGAATTAAACAATATTTTATCAACCTTAACCGGAGATTTCACACTCTTTACACTTCGGGAAAAAATTTGAGAAATTATGATGAAAAGATTGCACATCATTTGGCGGAAAGTGAAAAATGTAGTAAATTTGCAACCGAAAAAGTAAAAATTGCGACAAATCGCAAAGATTAAACCAAAAACAATTAAAAAATGAAAGCATCTGAGCTTCTCGCCGACCTTCACCGTCGATTTCCCAACGAACCTGAATATCTCCAGGCCGTTGAAGAAGTAGTGACCTCGATTGAGGATGTCTACAATGAGTATCCTGAATTCGAGCGCTATAACCTGATTGAGCGTCTGTGTATTCCCGACCGCATTTATTCATTCCGCGTGTCGTGGGTCGACGATAGCGGCAAGGTGCAGAACAATATGGGCTACCGCATCCAGCACTCCAATGCCATTGGCCCCTACAAGGGTGGTATCCGCTTTCACTCATCAGTGAACCAGTCGATTCTGAAATTTCTCGCATTTGAGCAGACATTCAAGAACTCACTGACCACACTGGCCATGGGTGGCGCAAAGGGTGGCAGCGACTTCTCTCCGCGCGGCAAGAGCGACCTGGAAGTGATGCGATTCTGCCAGGCTTTCATCACCGAGCTTTGGCGTCAGATTGGCCCCGACACCGACGTGCCTGCCGGCGATATCGGCGTTGGCGGTCGCGAAGTGGGCTATATGTTCGGTATGTACAAAAAGATGGCGCGCGAATTTTCGGGCACCTTCACCGGCAAAGGCCGCGAGTTCGGCGGTTCGCTGATTCGCCCTGAAGCTACAGGCTACGGCAATGTCTACTTCCTGCTCAACATGCTTGCAACCCGCGGCATTGACCTCAAGGGAAAGCGAGTGGCCATTTCAGGCTCGGGCAATGTGGCCACCTACACTGCAGAGAAGCTGCTGCAGTTGGGCGCAAAGGTCGTGTCGATGAGCGACAGCGACGGCACCATCTATATTCCCGACGGCATGACCCGCGAACAGCTTGACTATGTGTTCAAGCTCAAGAACATTTATCGTGGCCGCATCCGTGAGTTTGCAGAAGAATATGACAACTGCGAATATTATCCCGGCGAACGACCCTGGATGCGCGTGAAATGTGACATCGCCATGCCTTCGGCAACACAGAATGAAATCGATGGCGACGATGCTCGCGCGCTGCTGGCCGGCGGTTGTATAGCCGTGAGCGAAGGCGCCAACATGCCCTCCACTCCCGAGGCTATCAAGGAATTCCTTGCCGCTCGCATTCTCTATGCTCCGGGCAAGGCTGCCAATGCAGGCGGCGTTTCGGTTTCCGGNCTTGAAATGGCTCAGAACTCGCAGAAACTGTCGTGGACAGCTGAGGAAGTTGATGCCCGCCTGAAAGAAATCATGGCAGAAATCCACCATCAGTGTGAGCTGTTCGGCAAAGAGGAGGATGGCTTCATCAACTATGTGAAGGGTGCCAACGTGGCCGGCTTCATGAAAGTGGCCCGCGCCATGATGGCTCAAGGTATTCTCTAAGAAACAAAGATTCTAAATATAAAAGCTCCGCCGGGGAAAATTCCTCGGCGGAGNTTTTTTGTATGGAGAACTGTGTTACGTTAGCGGATGGCTTCGGCTGTGACGGTGGCAAGGAATTCCTTGCGGTGTTCGTCGGAGCCGGTGGACACACGGTCGCAGTGTTGCCAGGATACGTTGTTAAGACCAACAGCGTTGAGCACCTGGGGCGCGAAGTAGCCAGACACGAAGGGTGCGAGGAGAGTCATCGGNTCTTCGGCTGTGGTGATAATCATAGTCTTGTCGACCGACAGACAGGGCATCATGTTGCCCTCGGGTGTGAAGTCGTAGATGACACCCTTTTCAAAAGTGCAGTCAATCCAGCCCTTGAGCATTGCGGGCATCATGCCCCACCAGATGGGGAATATGAGAATCACTTTCGATGCATCGGCGAGAGCCTTCTGATAGCGTTTTACGAGCACCTGATTGGCGGCATCGTCGGCTTCGGGCGCGGGATCGAAGCAATCGGCATAGAGGTCGATGACAAAGTATTCCTGGCCGAGGTCGGTCAGAGAATCTGTGATGCTCTTGAGAATAGCGTGGTTGAAGCTCTTGGGCGAGGGGTTGCAATAGACTATGGTGGTCATAAGTAGTTACGGATTTAAATTTTGGTTACACTACATTAACACATCACAGAGCCGATGGTTCATCAGTTGACAATAATTTCGTCGAGGAAGAGCCATGCTCCGGGGCGGTCGTGGGCTTTGGCGCGCAGACGAATGTAGCGGGCATCGGNATTGACCGGAGTGGAGTAGTTTTTCATCAAAATCTTTGAGTAGGCGGGGTCTACGTCGGTCCAGATGGTAGCGACGGGGGTGAAGTTAACACCATCGGCACTTGTTTCATAGACCACATACTGAGGCAGATGCACCCATGCACCCTCAGAGTGCATGAAGGAGGCATCGAGAGAGTGGACAGGCGTCACCCGGCCGAGGTCGACCGTCAGATCGAGGTCGCCGGTCCATCCCTGCCAGCGGTTGTCGCCGTAGGTCCAGCCACCGCGGAGGCCGTCGGTCAGCGTGGTGGGGCCGGCAGCGGGATACTTTTCACTATATGGNGTTGTGTAGATGACTTTTGCGCCACGGCCGAGATGGCTTACTTCGGAGAGACTTTCGCGACGTTCGCCATATTCGGAAGCGAGGTTGAAGGGGGTATAGCCGGCGCGCTGCATGGCATCGTTGAAAATCAGAGCGCGGCCATGGAACGAATCATAGTCTTTCGCCTCGGCGGGGCTCCAGCCGATTTCGGCGAGGGCGTAGATGCGGGGATAGTACATGTATTCGGCATGGCTGTCGTCAGTGACATATTCAGTCCATAGATTGCCCTGAACNCCGAGCAGATGTTTAGCTTCCGCAGGGGNTAGCGAAGAGTCAATCGGCTCATAGGAGTAGACTTTGCGGAGCGGGGTGTAGCCGCCGATTGAGTTGGGTTCCTTGAAGGGAGCGTCCTGGCAATAGTCGAGATAGCAGAAAGCGCCGGGGGTCATAATGACATCGTGGCCGTCGCGAATGGCGCGCAGGCCGCCTTCGGTGCCGCGCCATGACATGACTGTGGCGTTGGGAGCCACTCCGCCTTCGAGGATTTCATCCCAGCCGATGATCCGGCGTCCCTTGGAATTGACATAGCGTTCGATGCGCTTGATGAGATAGCTCTGGAGCTCATCGACATCGGCCAGATGTTCGGCCTCCATTCGGGCTTGACAGCGGGGACATTTGTGCCATGAGCCCTTGCCGGCTTCGTCGCCACCGATGTGGATATATTCGGAGGGGAAAATGTCGATTACCTCATCGAGCACTCCCTGCAGAAACTTGAAAGTCTGCTCCTTGCCGGGGCAGAAGTCGGAGCTCTGACCCTCAACGTCGCAACCGAGTTCGGGATAGGCAGCGAGGACTTCTTCGCTGTGGCCGGGCATTTCGATTTCGGGAATGACGACAATGTGGCGGGCAGCGGCATAGCGGATGAGGTCTTCGAGTTCGGCGCGTGTATAGTAGCCGCCATAGGCGCCCGGGGTGATTTCGTCGCAGTAGCGGGCACCGTTTTTGGTCCAGTCGCTCCAGGTGCGTTCNGGGCGCCATGCAGCATAGGAAGTCAGTAGGGGGAAGCTGTCGATTTGGATTCGCCAGCCGGCACCATCGGTCAGATGGAGGTGCATACGGTTCATTTTCAACCGCGCCATGGCATCGATCTGTTTTTTCAGAAAAGAGACAGGGCGGAAATGGCGGCTGACATCGAAGTGCATGCCGCGGTAACCAAAGCGGGGAGCATCGTCAATGGTCACGCAGTCGAGACGGGAATCGGAAGGGGCAGTGTCGAGCATCTGGCGCAGGGTCTGGAGACCGTAGAATGCGCCGGCGGCCGATTTGGCATCGATGGCGATGGATTTTTCCTTGACAGTCAGCTTATAGGCTTCGGAACCGGAGGCGTTGCCGATGGAGATGGTGAGCGTGGCTTTTCCTTTTGGAGCGGCGGGNATGCTCATTTCTTCGAGCAGACCCACGATGGTGGAGTCGGCTGCTCCGCGCAGGGAGTAGGCAAGCGGATATTTGTTCAGGTCATAGGCTCCCTTGGTCTGCACGACCTTCTGCGGCATAGGGAGCACATTGAAATCGGCGGCCGAGACTGCCGGAGTGAAAGCAGCTGCCGAGGCTAAAAGCATAGCAGCCGAGAGAAATGTTTTTCGCATGTGATGAATNAGGATATTATATATAGGTGTAAAGTTAGTGAATTAATTTAACATATTGACAGATTGGTTCTAAAAAAATGCTAAAGTCAGCAGGTTGGCTTAAACTTTGACTCTCGGTGCTTGTCATAAAGACAGAAAACAAATTAATAACCCCTAACTTTAAAACATTAATTGATTATGAAAAAAACAATCTTCTCAATGGCTCTTGCCTCAATACTTTGCTTCGGCACTTCGTCAGCTTTCGCTCAGTCAGCAACCGACACTCAGGAAACCGCAAAGAAAGAATGCTGCAAAAAAGATGGCAAGAAATGTGATAAAAAAGATGGCAAATGCTGCAAACAGGAAGGCAAGAAATGTCAGAGTCCCTTTGCAAGCCTCAACCTGACCGAGTCGCAGCAGACTGCTCTCGCAGCTATCCCCACTCCCCGCCAGGTGCTCAAGGCGGCCGCTGAACAGAACAAGGAAGCCAAGGCTGACCAGAAGCAGTCGCGCGAAGAACGCATGGCAACCGTCCGCAACATCTACACCGACTATCTCGCCAAGGTGAAAGCCGTTCTGACTCCCGAACAGTATGTTCAGTTCCTCGAAAACAGCTATGTTCATAGCTCGATGGCAAAAAAAGACGGCGTTAAAAAAGGCGACCGCAAGGGTGGCAAAAAGGATATCAAGAAGGGCGACCGCAAGGGCACCAAGGGCGGCATGAAAGGTGACCGCAAAGGTGGCAAAGGCCAGCGTCCTGACAAACAGCAGTAATCAGCAACAATAATAATTCATTTTCTTCTCTCTGAAACTCCGACGGAGGGCTGCGGATTTAATTGAACCGCAGCCCTCCGTCCTTATTTGTTTTGCATAGCCCCGCTTTTCCAAATATCTGTCAATGCCGGGAATTTCGATCTGATGATACCGGAAATATGGCCCGATAGATGATTGCCCCTATGATTGAAATTATAAATACGACGATTGCAGAGCAAACTGCCGAAACGGGCAGGGANAATTTATCGACTGTGAACAGCCACGCATATCTCACTAACGGGTGGATGACATAAAGCGACGCTGACAGCCCACCTAACCAGACAAGACCGCCCAGCCGAAAGATCATAGCCCTGACTGTCAACATAAACCCAACGAAACAACAGCCGCTCAAAGCAAACGTGGAAGCCGAAAACTGACATAAAACCACTAAGCATAAAGCAATCGCAGCCACAAGGATTTCAGTGCATCGGGAAGTTTCACTTATCTTTAAACGAGCAATCACAATACCCATCACAAATTCCGGCATCCATCCTATGCAGTTGTGGCGCAGATAAAACACCATTTTGTCAGGCAAAACCCCTATCGCCAACGCACACACCACCCCTACTCCAATCAAGTAACTCAATCGCCAACGGCGCATGACCACGAAGCAGAGGTAGAGTTGCAACGCAAGACCCAAATACCAGTAAACTCCGGGGCGAATAGATGCCGGATCGAAAATGTTAAGCAGCAGCAACTGCTGCAGAATAATTTTGGGCAAACTATATAAATCAGGATGATTCCAAGCCCGCAGCAATATGAGAAAACCAATATAGGCCGGCAGAAGCAACAGAAACAGTTTTCGGTAATGCTTTCCAATCCATGAGGCAGTTGATGGGAAAAATGTTCGCTCCCCATACTTTTCTGTCAAGCCATATCCGCTCACAAAAACAAACACCGACACTCCTAACCATCCGAAAAACGAAAGACTGACTTCAACAGGTTTCGACCAGAACAGATGCATCATTTCGCTGAGATTTCCGGCATCGAACGCAAATTCGTTTTCCCCAACGGGCGAGATTACATGAACCACATTATGAAGCACAATCATAACGATAGCCAAGCCCTTCAGACTCAATGTCTCACTTTTAGATATTGTCATAATGCCGTGTAGCTCTATTTGGGGTTGAAATATCGGCTGCGAATTATCAGCTCTGAAATTTTACGCTTAACACTGTCGGCCGATACGACATCGACATCAGGTCGAATCAGCGAGTGACCCAATCCGCGATACNGAGCTTTAAGCTCCCCGGGGCGATANTCGGTCACTCCCATCAGATCAAGCAGAGTCGGAAACAGGTCAGACTGCCTTACTNGCCGTTCAATNCGCGCCGGATGGCCNCCATTGAGGATTATCAACGGCACGCTNTTGCCGGTCAGACTGTCAGAGAGTGTTCCATGTCTCGGCTCATGATCGCCAACGATGGCTATCTCCGTTGAGCTTTCAAGCCCGGCGTCTTTCAGCTGCTTAAGAAATCGCGAAAGCGAGCGATCAAAATGAGCTACCGACTGAAGATAGTTCAAATCGCGCTGATCGGGATAAGTCTTTGANAGCATTTCACCAAAATCCGATGGCGNGACATTGAGTGACTCATANGGNTCATGCATTGACAGCGTAGTAATCTCAGCAAAAAACGGCTGCCGCAGNCCACGAATCTGAGCNACTGCAGCTTCGAATATCGCAGAATCGGCATCGATGGGTGTACGGCAGTCTGCAATCAGCCTGTCATAGCCATAACTTTTGGAAGTTTCNCCATGATGCCACAAATCAGCACCTTCGCCAATAACATCAACCGATTCACTCCGGCAAAGGGCCTTCGCAAGCGAGGGATAGTCAGATGACGCATAGCGACTTACAAAGGGCTCATCCGATAGCGGCATCAACCCGGTGTTGTAGATCAGCTGTGCATCCGAAGATCGTCCGACACCGGCCTCAACAAACATATCGAGCGCAACCAACGAGGAAGAATCGGAGGCCAACGCCATCAATGTGGGCAGAACTGNCTCCGCACCCGGGNCTTGAAACACCTCCGANCCGAGGGATTCNACAATNATCAGAATCAGGTTTTTCTCNCNTTGNCCATTTGTCTTNGCCAATNNCTCNGAGTNCTGATGTTCNATAAAATAATCTTCTAAATACCTCCTNTCGGCNTCGCTCAATGGTCTGTCTCCGGCCATGGAATCAACTATGGTGTGGAGCAGCAATGCATTAAATCCAAAAGTTGTGAGATATCCCTTATGGGAGGTCTGCACATCCATCATCTCTTTAAACGCATTAAAGCCGTCTTTGAGATTATCGACCTGCCNCCAGTTGCAAATCCTTCGATAGCTAAAAGCGACCGAAGTGACTACCATCACGATTGTCAAACAAACGTAACCGGCTCTGAATCGTCGCGAGGATTCCGCAAATTTCTGCCCCCTGACGGAAATCAAAGCTATCACCACAGAAATGAACGGCAGCAGATAAATCAAGTCACCCAGGTTAATAGAGGCGAGAGCGGAATCCATGACAAGACCGTCCATGGATGATATGAGCGAGAGCGATGCTCCGGGAATAGCATCGGAAAAATTTCGGAAATAGATGATTTCGGCCANGCAAATCAAACCGATAATCGCTGTCGGGAGAAGGAGTAAACCTCTTAGCGATGAGCGGAGGAATATGAATGGCAAAAATATCAACAGCGAATCAGTCAAAACCATGAGCGTCGCTGAAAACGCTCCCAGAGCCGGCGCGGTCATCGAATGAACGAACACCCCCAACGCAATAGCGGTGGCCATGACAGCCACCACCGTGAGAATTGAGGTTGATTTGATCATGATTCAGAGAAATGAGTCAGCACGCAACGATTAGTGGAAATGGGAGAGAAGGAGGGTGGAGATACCCATGTAGATTACCATGCCGATGATGTCGTTGGTGATGGAGATGAAGGGGCCGGTGGCGAGTGCGGGGTCAACCTTGAAGCGCTCGAGGGTGAGAGGCACGAAGGTGCCGAACACAGAAGCGAAGATGACCACCGACATCAGCGAGAGCGACACCGAAAGTGTGGTTGCCAGCGACACTCCGCTGACGAAGTAGTTATAGGCCAACACGAGCAGCGAAATTATGCAGCCGTTGATCAGACCCACTCCGAGTTCTTTGAAGAGCTGACGGGCGGAGTTGCGTATGTCGAGGGAGCCGTTGGCGAGACCTTGCACCACGATTGCCGATGACTGGGTGCCGACGTTACCACCGGTGCCACCGATGAGCGGAATGAAGAGAGCCAAGGCGGGGTCGGCAGCAAATCCTGCTTCGAAATTGCGGAGAATCATGGAGTTGCCGATGCCACCCATCATGCCTATGAGCAGCCAGGGAAGACGCGCTTTGGTTTGGGTGAAGAGGGTGTCGTCGGTTTCAACGTCGGATGAGAGACCTGATGCCAACTGGTAGTCGCGTTCCTGCGATTCGCGCACCTGGTCCATGACGTCGTCGACGGTGATGCGACCGAGCAGACGGCCGATGGAATCGACAACCGGCATAGCCACGAGGTCATATTTCTCGAAGTCAAGGGCCACATCGTCGATTGGCGTGTCGGCCTTCACNGCCACGGGGTCCTCCTCCATNACATGTTTTATCTTTGACACCGAGGGGTCTGTGATGAGCTTCTTGAGCGGAAGGATGCCTCGGAGTTTATTGTCGTTGTCGACCACATAGACATANTAGATTTCGTCAAGTTCCTCGGCCTGCATTCTCATCTGCTTGATACACTCGGGCATCGACCAATTTTCGTTGACCACAATCATTTCCGTACCCATCAGACCGCCGGCCGTGTCTTCATCATATTTCAGAAGGTCAATGATGTCGCCGGCCTGCTCCACGTCGTCGATGTGGGAGAGGATTTCGTCGCGGTCGTCNTCATCGAGTTCCTGAATGATGTCGACGGCATCGTCGGTGTCNAGGTGGTCGATGAANTGCTTGGCAATCTCCTCGGCAGGCATCGTGGAGAGGAGTTTGCGACGGTCGTCCTCATCGAGTTCCATGAGCACGTCGGCAGCCGTGTCGCCATCGAGCANCTTATAGAGAAATTCCGCCTCTTCNAGGTCAAGCTCCTGATAAAGCTCGGCAATGTCGGCGGGGTGGAGATCCTCCAGTTCGCGGCGAGCGGCCTCTTCATCGCGTTCGTCGATTATCTTGCGGATATGTTCGAGATATTCCGGAGTATATTCTTTCATTGCAAAAAGGTGATGATGGGTGGTGGTGGTGGTAGACTGAATGAATTAAATGNCGNTCAGCCTCTTGCGGNCTGGATGAGGTTGGTGAGCTCGACAAACTGAGCCACGGTCANCTGCTCGGGGCGCAGGGCAAGCATTTCAGTGTCGGGGAGCTGAGCGCCGGCAGGGATGAGTCCGCGCAGCGANTTGCGCAGTGTCTTGCGACGTTGCCCGAAGGAGGTTTTGACAACGGTTTTGAAAAGGCGTTCGTCGCAGCCGAGGTCGGTNACNGAGTTGCGGGTCATTTTAATCACACCGCTCTTNACCTTTGGCGGCGGATTGAACACATGCTCGCTGACGGTNAANAGATATTCNACATCATACCACGCCTGAAGCAGCACGCTCAGAATGCCACGGGCTTTCGTGCCCGGACCGGCAGCAAGACGTTCGGCCACCTCGCGCTGGAGCATGCCGGAGCAGCAGATGCAGCGATCCTTATAGTCAAGCACATGAAAGAAAATCTGCGAAGAAATATTGTAGGGGTAATTTCCTATGACNCAAAACTTNTCNGCCTGAGGGAACAGGGCNGCGAGATCCATTTTCAGAAAGTCGCCTTCAACAATGCGACCCTCGGCAGCAAGGTCGGGGTAATTTGCGCGNAGATATTCAACGCTTTCGCCGTCGATTTCAGCCACNTTAAGGTNATGGCCGTCGGCGAGCAGAAACTGAGTCAGCACACCCATGCCGGGTCCAACTTCAACCACGGGCACAGAGGGATAGTCGCTAAGCGTCGCGGCAATCCGCTGAGCCACCGAAAGGTCGGTGAGAAAATGCTGTCCTAATGCTTTTTTCGGTTTTACTTTCTGCATAATAAAAAAGAATTATCAGGCGTTACGGNCCGCAGCGCCAGGGGCACGCAGCCATAACGCAAAGTTACCTCTTTTTTTGAAAACCGCCATCGTCCGCCCCCATCTTTCTGCGAAAATATATCGAAAAATATCATCGCAAGGAAAAAACTTATTTCAAAGACAGCATATCAAAAAACATCAGACGAGTGTGATCGTTTTCCACCTTNTCTGTCAAAACCTTGAAGTCATTTTTTACATAAAAGTCTATAGCAGTTTTATATGCATCGACCGTGATGTATCTGAAAGCTGAATAATTCGGGTTTTCATTCAACATTCCTTTTAGCAGATTCATCAAATCTGTGCCTATATTTTTTCCTTTATAGTCCGATGAAACAGCAAACCTACCAATCTTAATTGCCGGATAACTACCAAAACGTTTCCTCTCGGGAAAACAGCCTTTTATCTGTTTCCACTGGCTATTTGTCACATCCTGACGGCTTATCTTGTCGTTCAACAAACAAAAATAGGCCACAATGCTCTCACCATCCAAAAGAATATACGATGTTGCTATTCGCTTATTCAGGAAATCTTTAGCATCCTCAATAAGGAANTCATTTAAATCATCGTCGCCGCAGTCGAAACCATCGAGCGGAAGCTGCGGGGTGAGTCTGACGAGCTTCATATCAAAGCGATATTGTTATGTATTTTTTTGCTTTGGCAACGGCATCNNTCAGTTTCCGGGAGTTTTCCGAGCGTTGCTCATCGGTGAGACTTTCAACTTCAAGNCTCATTTTTTCAAATCTAACAGCGTCTTGCCCTGTCAGAACCGGAGTTTCAGCTATNGGTCTTGCCATGNTAATACTTTCNATTATATTATTTATCCACAAAGATATAACAAATTTCTCAATCATTCGTATTTATCGNTNAAAAAATAAGTAAGTGTGATTGTGAGGGGTGGATGGGGATGGTGTCGGGGAAAATTGTTATTTTTGCGGATGGAAAGTTATTNTGTAAGTAATCTTAACGCTATATTTAGAATGAAACGTATTTTTATTTCTTGCCTCGTGGCAGGCTGCGCTCTCTCGGCTTTCGGCTGGGGACAGAAGGGCCANGACACTACCGCCTACATTGCNGAACAGCATCTGACTCCGACCACCAAGGCTGCCGTTGANAAAATTCTTGAAGGTAAATCGCTGGTTTATTGGGCNAACTGGCTCGACAACGCAAGNCACACTCCCGACTTTGCATTCACCAAGACCTGGCACTACAAGAANGTTGACGANGGTGTGCGCTACGAAGAGGCTCCGGCCAATCCTGCGGGCGATGCCGTGACTGCTATCAAAGGGCAGATTGAAACGCTGATGAACCCCGATGCAAGCCAGACGGATAAGAATTTCGCCATGAGGGTGATTGTGCATGTGACCGGCGACCTTCATCAGCCGATGCACATGGGCCACGCGACTGACATGGGAGGCAACCGTATTCCCGTAGGATTCTTCCGCGACAAGAAGAACCTTCATTCGGTGTGGGACACCAACATTGTTGAATCGGGNCACAAATGGAGCTACACCGAGTGGCAGCAGCAGGTTGACCGCGTTACNCCGGAAGAGGAGGAATCTATTATCGACGGCACCATCGACGATTGGGCTAAGGAAACGATGAANATCGCCGCATTGGTGTATCGTCAGACNCCGCCGAACACCGTGTTGCAATATAACGAAGTGGCTTACTGGACTCCGTTTATCGAAACCCAGTTTCTGCGCGGTGGCCTGCGTCTGGCCCACATGCTCAACACCATTTTTGACCCGGCCTACGCTTCNACCCACACCGCAGCCTACACCCCGGCAAAATNATCGCCATCAGGAATTGACTTTCAGCGGCTTGACCAGCGACATNCCGTCGCGGTTGGAGANCGTGAAGGAGGNCGCCGTGGCAGTGGGCTCGCTGTTGTAGCGCAGATGATAGCGCTCGTGGCCGAGAAAATCGAGNGTGAAGAGCGCGGTGTTGACCGGCTCCCCTGCTCCCGGAGCGGCTACGATGCGCTCCTCGATCGCAACATCGAAGCCTATGATGCTAACGGCCAGGCTGACGGCTCCACCATCGGTCATCGGTGGCAGTCCGCAGCGTGTCAGCAACACGTTGCCGTCGGGCAGACATTCAATGTGAATCGCTGGCTCAGAGGATGCTCCGGGCACCATGCAGAGCGTTCCGGCAAGCAGATGCTCGCGGGCAGCTTCGCGATTTGACGGGCGCACAAACCAAGCTATCACACCCGCAGCCAACACAGCGGCGAGCACATAAATCTCCACTGATGAAATCAGCAGACAGGGAATCAATTCAGTAATCATGGACGCAAAATTAGCAATA
Source organism: Bacteroides sp. (assembly GCA_014801655.1). Taxonomy (GTDB): domain Bacteria; phylum Bacteroidota; class Bacteroidia; order Bacteroidales; family Muribaculaceae; genus Paramuribaculum. Next base: position 4,458 of record JAAVDT010000026.1, on the reverse strand, counting down.
AAAACGAAATTTTGGCCATCAAACACTCGCAATCCAAACGTTTTTTTCTAACTTTGCAATCAGAAAAAACAACCTTAAACTCTGCTAAATCAATAAATACGGATATGAACGTAGTTGACCGTTTTCTTCAATATGTGAAGTTCGACACACAGAGCGACGAACTCACCAACCTGACCCCCTCGACTCCGGGCCAGATGATTTTTGCACAACACCTTGAAAAAGAACTCCGTGAGCTTGGCCTCTCCGATATTTCACTTGATGAAAACGGCTATCTCATGGCAACGTTGCCTGCCAACACCGACAAGGCCGACATTCCGACCGTTGGCTTCATTGCCCACCTCGACACATCGCCCGACATGAGCGGCCGCCATGTGTCGCCTCGCATCGTGCAAAACTACGACGGCTCCGACATCACGCTCAACGCTGAAAAACAGATCGTGCTCTCACCCTCGGAATTTCCCGAGCTCAACCACTATGTCGGTCAAGACCTCATCGTGACCGACGGCAACACTCTGCTCGGCGCCGACGACAAAGCGGGCATTGCCGAAATCATCACTGCCATTGACTACCTCCGCCAGCATCCCGAAATCAAACATGGCGACATCCGCATCGCATTCAACCCCGATGAAGAAATCGGCAAGGGTGCCCACAAATTTGATGTTGAACGCTTCGGCGCCGACTGGGCCTACACCATGGACGGCGGCGAAATCGGCGAGCTCGAATATGAAAACTTCAATGCCGCCGTGGCTCGCGTGACATTCACCGGCCGCAATGTGCATCCCGGCTATGCCAAACACAAAATGATCAACTCGCTGCGCATCGCAACCCAGTTTGCCATCATGCTCCCCCGCTGGGAAACTCCCGAACACACCGAAGGCTACGAAGGATTCTACCACCTGGTTTCGATTGAAGGAACAGTTGAAAAAACCGTGCTCACCTACATTATCCGCGACCACGACCGCGACCGCTTCGAACGCCGCAAAAAAGAATTTGAACACCTCACCCGCAAAATCAACCACGAGTTTCCGGGTGTTGCCGAGCTTGAAATCAACGACCAGTACTACAACATGCGCGAAAAAATCGAGCCGGTCAAGCACATCATCGACATTGCCATCAAGGCCATGGAAGATGCCGGCGTGACACCGAAAGTGGTGCCCATCCGTGGCGGCACAGACGGTGCGCAGCTCTCATTCAAAGGTCTCCCCTGCCCCAACATCTTTGCCGGCGGTCTGAACTTCCACGGACGCTATGAATTCGTGCCCGTTCAGTCGATGGAAAAAGCTACGGATGTCATCGTGCAGATTGCCCGCATCGTTGCTGAAAAATAAAAAACCAACAGTCAAGCAGAAATGCCGACACTGATAGTCATCACCGGACCGACCGGCTCAGGCAAGACCGACCTTGCAATGGAGCTGGCGGTCCGGCTTCATTGTGACATTATCTCCGCCGATTCGCGCCAGATCTATCAAGGCCTGCCGATCGGCACAGCCGCCCCATCGGCCGAACAGCTCGCCCGGGTGCGTCATCACTTCGTGGCGTCGCTTCCGCTTGACGCCTACTATTCTGCAGCGCAGTTTGAGTCGGATGTCATGGCTCTGCTCCCCAAGCTTTGGCAACAGGGAGAATATGCGATTATGTGCGGGGGCTCGATGATGTATATCGACGCCGTGACCCGTGGCATCGATGAACTGCCTACGGTCAGCGAGACCGTGCGCCGCGAGGCCTATGGACTTCTGGAACGCGAAGGCATCGAGGCAGTCAGAGAGCGACTTCGCGAGCTTGACCCCGACTATCTGGAGCGCGCCGATCCGGCCAATCATAAGCGATTGGTTCACGCACTCGAAGTGAGCATGGAAGCAGGAGTTCCTTACTCATCGTTGCTCACCGGCGAGGTGCGCCAACGCCCGTTCCGCATCCTGCAGTTTGCTCTCGACCTGCCGCGCGAGATTCTCTTTGACCGCATCAACCGCCGCGTCGACGCCATGGTGGCCGCCGGACTTGAAAATGAAGCGCGAGCAGTCTATCACCTTCGGTCACTCAACTCGCTTAACACGGTGGGCTATAAAGAGATGTTCGCCTGGTTCGACGGAACGATGGACCGCACCATAGCGATAGAACGCCTGAAGAAAAACACCCGTGTCTATGCGAAAAAACAGCTCACATGGCTTCGCCGCCGCCCTGAAATAGAGCTACTCGCACCAGATACCGCCCTCAACCAAATCATGCAGCGCATAGATGAGGGAACCAAATAGCCTAAGGATATGTTTATAAATAATGAGTATCTACAATAGTCCCCAATAATAAGTCGATAAAATTTTGTATATTTGTATAATATTAAAATTGATACTCTATGGACTATTACCACACCTCTGACTTTTCTGAATATGAGTTTATGAAAAGTATTGTAATGAAGTATTATGGAGAAAAATTAAAATATAAAAACAGTGAATATATTTTACAGCATATAGATGTCAGAATAATTGAAAAAGACAATGGAAGTATTGTCTATTCTGGATTTTGTGTGTTAAACGACCCTCAAGGAAAAACCATTCAACTATCAATAAAGACTGTTTATGATATTGTCAAAGATATTAAACGGTAAGTTTAAATTCTTCACATAGATATGCTTTAAATCCCACATTTGTATCAAGAAGAGCTTTTATCTTTTTAAGTTTCTGATAATATGTAATATTTTTCATATCAAGTATCATCTTTAATACATTTAAATTTTCTTCTTGTTTTTCTTCATTATCTGTTATATCTTCTTCACCACAATATCCTAAATTTTGTGAGTAAAAATTATATTGTTCTTCATTAAAGCCATACATAAGCATTCTTTCTTGTGGTATCATATTACTTATTATTTCGATATATTTTCTTGTTTTAACAAAGAATTATATTGTGCTAATGTCATTTCCTCCTTACCATTACCATATAATAACTTCTTGGTTTTAACATCATATTTATGATGAAGAATATTTGTATTAATAGGTAATGAAATTTTTGAGATATTACTTACTATATCATTGACTTTATATGCAATTATATCACCCCAATATTTTTCATCAATGTCATTGTTATCCTCACATACTAATAATGTATAGTCAGAAATATCTATATGGTTAATTTCTAACATCCTTGATATAACTCCGATGGACTCTTTAAAATCTTTATATGATTTTAAAACAACTATCTTAGATTTTTCCCACAGTCTTCCACCATAAGAAAATGACATAGAATTGATAATTTCAGATAAATTTTTATTGTATTTCCAATTGGTAGGAAGATTAGTTATTTTCAATGGAGATTCCTTAAAAGCGAGATTAATTAAAGCACTATGTCCATCACCCTTATTACCTACAAAAAAATTTTTAAATTTCTCATCATTAGGTAAACTTAATGAAATTACTTCAAATGGAATTGCATCATCATCATCAAACTTTAGCATTAAATTAGGTTTAAGTTCGTCTATTTTAATATCCCCATCAAGAATCTTGCATAGATATTTTTTAGCATATACAATACATTTATTTGCTGTTAACATGCCAAAACCTATATTCTTTCCTTGATTTGATTTAATAAATTCTTCAAACGTTTTGACCATAATTATATATTTAATTACTTTATTTATGCTGATTTAGAATAAATTCTGTGTTTGAACTCGTTTTTATATCCAACACAAGAGACCATCAGCCTGTCAAACACATCAAGATTTCTTCTGTTGAACTTATAACAGAACTCATCAAGATAACTTTGCAGAAATTCAGGTTGAATGTCATGGTGGATATCCAACAACTGACGTTTTGCATTGCTGATTACAATATGTACCCAAGGAAGAACCTTGGATATATCCTTTGGTTCTACCACCTGACTTGTATGTGATTTCACAAGATTCTTGAAATTCACATAGCTTTTGGAGTCATCAGTGGTTATATCAGCATCACTGTTTATCCATTTCACTACCTCTTTATCAAGTGTGGGTGATTTGAAGTCATCAATCACAATCATTTTGATATGACCAACTGATTTCTGTATTTTCTTTCTGCTGTCAATCTTTTCTGATTTTTGACTTTCAGCAATTACGAGAACTTTCGCTTTTCTCTGAGAACCACGACCTCTTTTCAGCTTCTCACCTTTCTTGTCATCTTCAAGTGATATAGTGAAGAATGCATCATCAAGTTCAATAGAACCATTGAGTTTATATCTGCTATCTCTCTTACCCATCACACCTCTGATTTTATGAAGCATCTCCCATACAGTCTGATAACAAGAGATACCAAGCTGTCTTTGCAGTTCTGCTGCTGAGAATGACTTTTTGGTAGAGGTTATAAGATGAATTGCTATAAACCAAGTGAGCAAAGGTAATTTTGATGAGTGCATCACAGTTCCTGCTTTAAGACCTGTCCTGTGACCACATTTCTTGCATTGCCACTGATTTCTGTATGATTTCCAATAGTG
>JAAVDT010000025.1 GCA_014801655.1 Bacteroides sp. | reverse complement strand
TATACGGTAGCACCCGAGGGAAATCTTGCAGTGTCGGCCGGATTGCTTGCCGATCTTCTTGCCGACGCTACATTTCCCGATGAGGAACTCAACAAGGAGCGACAGGTGATCGCCGACGAGATCGACTCTTACAGGGATATGCCTTCAGAGGTAATTTTCGACGATTTCGAGGATATGCTTTTCAAAGGATCGTCGTTGGGCCACCCGATTCTCGGCACACGGCGGTCGATCGAAAAGTTCGACTGCAGGTGGTGTATGCGCTGGGTCCGCACATTTTTTCGTCCGGAAAGGATGGCTGTTGTGTATATGGGACCGAAAAGCGCCGCTGAAGCATTTTTAATAATAAATGAGACGATCGGAGGATACTGCCAATGGGGACAGGCACTGCCACCGGTCTCGGTGGTTCCACCCGTTAATCCCAGATTTGAAGCCACGCGCAGAGCCGACTGTCATCAATCACATATATTATTGGGTATGCGGGCGCCATCGAGATCTGACAGCGACAGGTATGCGTGGACTCTGATGTCAAATATGCTCGGAGGGCCGGGGATGAACTCGCTGCTCAACGTAGCGCTACGCGAGAAACGCGGACTGGTATACAGCGTCGAGGCTTCCTATAGCGCTATGACGGACTGCGGACTCTTTACAATCTATTTCGGATGCGACCACAAAGATACCGACACTTGCTTAGACATTGTCGCCGATGTTATCGACCGGATGGCCGCGAAGCCAGTATCGCAAGCCATGCTCGAGAAGGCCAAAAATCAGTTTTCGGGTCAGCTGACCGTCGGCACTGATTCACCACTTGACGTAGCGCTCGGCGCGGCCCGCAGTCTGCTACGCAAGGGGTGGGTAATGACCCTTGAAGAGAGGATTGCACCACTGCTCAAAGTTTCGGCAGAAGAACTCTCGGCCAGCGCCGGAAAAATCAGAAAAGAGCATCTGAGTATGTTAATTCTGCGATAAAACAATGTTTAAAAACATTTATTGGGAGGGAAAGCAAAATTAAACACGTTTTTTAAAGGCAATAATTTTGAAAGTTAAAAATCTTGATATAAATTTGCATCTATGTTTAGGACCGGGGAGGAAGCGACCCGCGAACCTTAGACACTAATACCACCCTCACCTTAAACCGAAAAAAACTCAACAACCATAACAAACAATAATCAATCTACTAATTATCATTTATGGAAGCTCAAAAGCCTACCACCAAGCCTGCCGTAAAAAAAGTTGAAGGCAGCAAAGTCAGCGGTATCAAGAACGCCTTCTTGGTGATCATCGCCTGTCTTATAGTTGCAGTGTGCCTCTTCCTCTTCTGGTTCGGCCACGAATCACACTTCGAAGAGGGTCACCCCATCGACATCTGGGGCACCATCTACAAAGGCGGATTCATCGTGCCTATCCTCCAGACTCTGTTCCTGACCGTTATCGTTCTCTCAGTAGAGCGCTACATCGCTCTTTCGAGCGCCAAGGGTAAAGGTAACATCACCAAGTTCGTTGCCGGCGTAAAGGCTTGCCTCGCCAAGAACGACATCGCTGGTGCCAAGAAGCTCTGCGCTACTCAGAAAGGTTCTGTAGCTGCCGTTGTTGCTGCTGCCCTCACCCGTTATGAGGAGATGGATATGAACACTGTTCTCACTAAGGAGCAGAAAGTTGCTACCCTTCAGAAAGAAGTTGAAGAGGCTACCGCACTCGAGATGCCCGCTCTTCAGCAGAACCTCCCCATCGTTGCTACCATGACCACCCTCGGTACTCTCGTTGGTCTTCTCGGTACTGTGGTTGGTATGATCAAATCATTCCAGGCTCTTTCTAACTCTGGTGCTCCCGACTCTTCTGCCCTCTCAACCGGTATCTCTGAAGCACTTGTGAACACTGCATTCGGTATCGCAACCGGTGCTTTCGCTGTAATCTCTTACAACTACTACACCAACAAAATCGATAACCTCACCTACGCTATCGACGAAATCGGTTTCTCGATTGTTCAGACTTTCGCAGCAACTCACTAATCCCCTATTACAATCACGTTTAGTTAATATTTAGAATTTTGTAATATGGGAAAAGTAAAAATTAAAAGAAAAAGTACCCTCATCGACATGACCGCGATGAGTGACGTCACTGTTCTTTTGCTTACTTTCTTCATGTTGACATCTACCTTCCTTCAGAAGGAACCGACGCAGGTTGAAACTCCCTCCTCGGTGCAGGAACAGAAGGTTTCCACTTCCAACGTGGTCAACGTTCTGGTCAGCCCCACAGGTGAAGTGTTCCTCTCAGTAGCCGGTGAAGTCGACCCCGACGCTTCAGCCAACTACGCCAAGGAACAGGACCCCACCCTGACTGCCGCCGAACTTCGCAAGGAAAAAGGCAAATGGGCCTCTGACTCAGTTCGTCGCGAAGTGATTCTCCAGGCTGTTGCCGACTACAACGAAACCGCCAAGAATCCCGTTCAGCTCACCACTGACGAAGTGGCCGCCCTCGCTAAGATCGGCACATTTGGCGTTCCGTTCGCCGACTTGAAGAAGTATCTCGAACTCAATGACACTCAGCGCGACAAAGTCTACACCGACTTTTTCAAGCTCTCACCCGAGGAACGTGAAGCCTACAACAAGAACCGTGAAAACGTTCGCGTAGGTATCCCCATCGACCTCGACCACAACAAACGCAACGAATTCCAGATCTGGATGCGCGCCATCAAGAAAGTGGCTCAAAGCAAATACCCCAACCTCAACGAAGCGTTGACCAAAGGTGAAGGTATCGCCGTCAAGGCCGACCGTCGCACCGACTTCGAAAAGATGCACGTCGTTCTCGACAACCTCCAGACCCTGCGCATGACGCGTTTCACTTTGATGACTGCACTTAAATCTCAGGAACAGTAAACTATGGCACAGATCGAACAATCAGATAAGGGCGGCAAAAAGAAAAAAGGCGCCCAGAAGAAGATGGCCATCCACGTCGACTTCACCCCGATGGTGGACATGAACATGCTTCTTATCACGTTCTTCATGCTCTGTACCACTATGTTGAAATCGCAGACATTGAAGATCGCCCTCCCCACCAATGAAAAGGTGACCAACGAACAGAAAAATCAGGCCGGTGAATCTCAGGCTATGACGCTCCTCCTCGACGTGAAGCGCGACGCCAACGGTCAGCCGGTGAAGGACTCCTTCGGCAATCACACCACCGTGATCTACTACTACGAAGGTGCCCTCAAAACTGACGACAACGGTAACCCCTATCCCGAACAGCTTCGCAAAGAGGAATTCCTCGGCAACGAAAACAACGTTCAGCGCGGTATCCGTAAAATCCTCCATGACAAAAACCGCAAGATCATTGACGAAGTCAACAAACTTAAAGACAAATGGCGTAACAAAGAGTTCTCTGCCAACGAAGAAGAAAACCAGCGTCTCTACGAAGAAGCTGCTTCTAAGGTGCGCAACGATGCTGACCTCAAGTTCCCCATCGTCATGATCAAAGCCACTCCCGAGGCTACTTGGGAAAGCGTCATCGGAGCTCTTGACGAAATGAGTATCAACGAAATTTCGCATTACCAGCTCGAAAATCTCAACAACCAGGAACGCAAAATGCTCGGTCTCCCCATCGAGGAAGAACCCGCTGCCGGCGAGCCTGCTCCCTCTGGTAACTAATTGATGATTGATATATATTAACCCACAAATCAGAAAGAAAAATGGCAAAAGATGTAGATCTTTCATCAGATGAATGGCGCGACTTAGTCTTTGAAGGCAAAAACAAAGACTTCGGTGCTTACGAGCTCCGTAAAAACTCCCCCAAGCGCCACAACTTGGCTATGATTGCTGTTGTTGTCTTTATTGTTGCCGTGTTTGCCTGCTCTCTGCTGGTGTCTCAGATCACCAAAGAGGAAGAAAAACCCAAGGAAACAAAAAGCCAGGAACTCGCAACTCTGGTTGAGGAAACCGTAGAAGAGGATATCGAGGAAATCGAACAGATTGAAATGCCCCCCGAAGAAGTGGCTAAGCCCGAAGAGGTGCTTAACACTGAAAAGGTGACTGAAATCGCCGTCGTTCCCGATGACCAGGTGACCGAACCCCCGAAGTCTAACGAAGAACTCCAGCAGTCAACCACTGCTGCCGGTATCGACAACGTTGACGGTGGCGTTGATGACATCATCAACACCGAAATGCACACCAAAAACGTTGTGATCGAGGAAACTCCCCCGCCCCCTCCCCCTGCCGACGATAACAAAATCTTCGACTCTGTGGAACAGGAGCCCCAGTTCCCCGGCGGTCAGACAGCTCTTCTTAAATACATCGCTGACCACATCAAATACCCCACCGCCGCTCAGGAAAACGGCATCCAGGGTCGTGTGACTGTTCAGTTCGTTGTAACCAAGAATGGTTCTGTTGGTCAGGTTCGCGTGGTTCGCGGCAAAGACCCCGACCTCGACAAGGAAGCTGTGCGAGTGGTTAAGTCACTTCCCAAATTCACTCCGGGTAAGATGAACGGACACCCCGTGAATGTATGGTACACCGTGCCCATCACATTCAAGCTCATGCAGTAATCCCCCCGTTGAATCAACGATTCAAACATTTCCCCAAATAGAAGTTTACGGAGACCCCAATAGCCGGGTCTCCGTAAATTGTTATATTAACGATTTGATGAAACGCAAGAACAACCAACATCTGATTCATTTGCCCTCCGGGCTGCGGCTTGTGTGCGTGCAGGCTCCGGGTGCGGGTGTGGAATATTTCGGTGTGACCGTCGGCGCCGGCAGCCGCGATGACCCCGAAGGACTNTTCGGGCTCGCACACTTCGTGGAACACACCATTTTCAAAGGCACCNGCCGACGCCGCTCCTCCCACATCATCAACCGCATGGAGAGCTGTGGAGGAGAACTCAACGCCTACACCTCCAAGCAGTCAACCACCGTCTACACCGTTTCACCCACCGGCAACCTCNCCCGCGCCGTTGAGCTCGTGGCCGACCTCGTCATGAACTCCTCCTTCCCGCAGGCCGAGCTCGACAAGGAGCGCGAAGTNGTGGCCGATGAAATCAACTCCTATCTCGACATCCCCTCCGAAGCCGTGTTCGACGATTTCGACGACCTGCTCTTCGCAGGNTCCNCGCTCGGCCACAACATCCTNGGCAATCGCGCAGCACTCGACCGCTTTGATTCCGACATCTGCCGGAGNTATCTCGACCGTCTCTATGTGGCGCCCAACATGGTGGCCTTCTACAGCGGNCCGCAGTCGCCCTCGCGAGTAGAAGCAATGGTGGCCCGCCGGTTTGCCGACCTCAGTTCACGCCCGGCCGACCGCCCGNCGCAGACGCTCCCNCTCGCTCCATGCTTTGCCGAGAGTCGTGACCTCGCGATTCATCAGGCCCACACNGTGGTGGGAGCCCGCGTCTGCGACATGTTCTCCGACCGGCGCTTCGCCNTGTCGCTGCTNGTCAACATTCTCGGCGGACCCGGCATGAACTCGCTGCTCAACGTCGAGCTGCGCGAAAAACGTGGCCTTGTCTACACCGTCGACGCCTCCCTCTCCCTGATGCCCGACACCGGAGTGTTCACCATCTACTTCGGNTGCGATGCCTCCGACACCCCCCTCTGCCGTCGGCTCATCGACCGCGCNATCACCTCCCTTGCCGACACCCCGATGACGCGCCGACGCTTCGACGCCGCCGTGCGCCAATATGTAGGGCAGATGACTGTGGCGGCCGACAATCGCGAAAACACCGTCATGTCGCTCGCCCGCCAGGCCCTCTATCGCAACCATCTCATCCCCTCCGACCAGATCGTCGACCGCCTGCGCTCGCTCACCCCCGCCGACCTCCGTCAGGCAGCCGAAACCATCCGCCCCCACCTCCTCTCATCCCTCACCTTCCGCTGATAAACCCTTTCCATCGGCTTGCATTGCTGGCGGATATTTGCTAACTTCGCGTATTAAAAACAGGAAACCAGACTCAATGAAAATTGCTGATATAGATTTAGGCCCGCGCCCGGTCATGCTCGCCCCCATGGAAGATGTCACCGACCGCTCGTTTCGACTCATTTGCAAAGAGCAGGGAGCCGACATGGTCTACACCGAATTTGTGTCGGCCGACGCGCTGATTCGCAACATCGCCTCCACCACCCGCAAGCTCTCCATCGACCCCGGCGAGCGACCCACCGCCATTCAGATCTATGGCCGCGACCCGCAGACCATGGCCGAAGCCGCCCGCATAGTAGCCGAAGCCCGACCCGACGTCATCGACATCAACTTCGGATGCCCCGTCAAGAAAGTTGCCGGCAAAGGTGCCGGTGCCGGATTGCTCCGCGATGTACCCAAAATGCTCGAAATCACCCGCGCCGTGGTCAGTGCCGTCGACCTTCCCGTCACCGCCAAGACACGCCTCGGCTGGGACCACAATTCAAAAATCATCGTCGACCTCGCCGAGCAGCTTCAAGACTGCGGCATCCGTGCCCTCACGGTGCATGGCCGCACCCGCTCGCAGATGTACACCGGAGAAGCCGACTGGGAAATGATAGCCCGGGTCAAAGAAAATCCGCGCCTGCAGATTCCCCTCATCGGCAATGGCGACATTGCCACCCCCCGTCAGGTCGACGACGCATTCCGCCGCTATGGTGTCGACGGCGTCATGGTGGGCCGGGCAACCATCGGTGCGCCCTGGATATTCCGATCGCTCAAAGCCGCCGCCCTCGGCCTCGACCCCTGCGAACCCTCCGTGGCCGAGAAATTCGCCATGCTGCGCCGTCAGATTCGCGAAAGCGTTGACCGCATCGACGAATATCGCGGCATCCTCCACATCCGTCGCCACCTTGCCGCCTCCCCCCTCTTCAAAGGCATACCCCACTTCCGCGACACACGCATAGCCATGCTCCGCGCCGAAACCCTCGATTCCCTTGAGCAAATCCTTGCCCATGTCGAAAACGACATCATCCCCAACCTATAATCCCCTCACATTCATCCCATATTCCCTCCTGCAATGAAAAATCTCGCAACAATCTTCCTCCTCTCGCTCGCAGCCATCCTCTCATCCATCACCGCGTCGGCCGAAAAACGCCACTACCATCTCTCGATGGGCGAGTTCAGCGAACTGAAAGTGGTCGACGGCATCAACGTTGACTATGTCTGCGACCCCTCTCTCGCCGGCACCGTCGAGTTCATGGCCGACAAAGACATGGCCTCCTCCATCATGTTCGAAGCCAAAAAAGGACGCCTGTCAATCATGCTTTCGAGCCGCACCGAGCCTTACGTCGGTCTACCCACCGTCACGGTCTACTCCTCCTATCTCTCGAAAGTGACCAACGAGGGTGACTCNCTCGTCCGNGTGCTNTCCGTGGCGCCCGGAGCAAAATTCGCCTGCAAACAGATGGGCAACGGATTCATCGAAGCCTCTTCCGTCAAAGCCACCGACATCACCTGNGAAGCNGTGGCCGGNCACGGCAAAGTGACCATCTCCGGCTCGGCCAACAACNTGACNCTCAACGTCACCGGCGCCGGTTCCATCAATGCCCTCCAGATTCCCGCACCCGAAGTNAGCTGCCGTCTNGCAGGCACAGGCACCATTGAATGTGCCCCTCAAAAACTCCTCACCGTCTCAGGCCTCGGAGGCACCCTCCGCTACCGTGGCANCCCCGAAATCAAGAAAAAACTAATCTCCAAAATCAACCTCCTCCCCATCGACTAACCCCTCCCTCAGCGTTCCGCNNGTTCAAGACCAAGTAAACCAATGGGGTGGCCGNCGGCAAGATGCCTGCTTTCCTAAGAAACTATCACTCGCTGAGTGACAGATTGAGTTGGACCACTCCCCGCNCGTTCAAAACCAAGTAACCCAAGAGGGTGGCTAAGCTCAGCNTCAAATAAGTCATTCCGGGAAGGGGNGGTTCGGGAAAATTTATGTATCTTTGCGATTATATTGTTTTAAATCGTTAGCATATGTCGGTCAATAAAGTGATTTTGCTTGGAAATGTGGGGCGTGACCCTGCCATCCGTTATGTCGGCACGCGCCCTGTGGCGGAGATTGCACTTGCCACTAATGAGCGCTCCACCACTTCTGCCGACGGATCTTCAGCGCCCGAACGCACCGAGTGGCATCGCCTCGTGCTCTGGGACGCCAACGCCGAACTTGCCGAAAAATATATCCGCAAGGGCTCGCGAATCTATGTTGAAGGCAAGCTGCGCACCCGCATCTGGGAAGATCGCACCGCCATTAAACATTCAGTCACAGAAATCTATGTCGACACGATTGAGCTGATGTCGCGCGCCCAATAACCGACCCGACAGACAAAAAGAAATAACCGTTTTTACCAATCATAAAACTAACAGATTCAGCTTATGGAGCTTGAAAACAAACCGCTAAGTGAGGAAGCATATCTTGATGCCGACCCCACTCAGTTGCCCGAAAACGCATTTCGCGAGCTGGCGGCCGACGAGAAGTTTCGTCCGGTGATGCATCCTGCGCGCGATTATCCCGAAGCAACACCCTATTCCGTTGGCATGGGCTTGTTGCTGGCCGTAATCTTCAGTGCTGCAGCTGCCTATCTCGGGCTGCGCGTTGGCCAGGTGTTTGAGGCCGCAATCCCTATTTCGATTATCGCCGTGGGTCTCTCAGGCGCATTAAACAAAAAGAATGCCCTTGGGCAGAATGTTATCATTCAGTCGATTGGCGCATGCTCGGGCGTGATTGTGGCCGGTGCCATCTTCACCCTCCCTGCGCTCTACATTCTTCAGGCAAAATATCCCGAAATCACCGTCAACTTCATGCAGGTGTTTCTCAGCTCGCTGCTCGGCGGCATCCTGGGCATCCTGTTTTTCATCCCCTTCCGCAAATATTTCGTGAAGGATATGCACGGCAAGTATCCCTTCCCCGAAGCCACGGCNACCACTCAGGTGCTCATCTCCGGCGAAGGCAGCAAGGCATCGACCGGCGGACAGGCAAAGACACTCGTTGTGTCGGCGCTGATCGGCGGCATCTACGACTATGTCGTGGCCACCTTCGGCTGCTGGGCCGAGACTGTCTCCACTGCTGTTTCCGGCTGGGGAGCTCAGATTGCCGAAAAGACAAAAGTGGTGTTGAGCTGCAACACCGGCGCAGCNCTGCTCGGCCTTGGCTACATCGTTGGTCTGCGCTATTCGTTTATCATCTTTGCCGGTTCNGCCTTCGTGTGGTGGGTGCTNATCCCGCTGCTCGGCACCTACGGCATGCCTGAAATGCAGACCGGCTCGGCCGACTTCATCTTCTCTGAATATGCACGCAAAATCGGCATCGGCGGCATTGCCATGGCCGGTGTGATCGGCATCATCAAATCGTGGCCCATCATTGCACAGGCAGCCGGACTGGCTGTGCGCGAATTTAAGGGTGGCCGTCAGACGGATCGCCCCGTGCGCTGGCAGATGGACATCACCATGAAGCATGTCGTGGCCTATATGGCCATTGCTCTTGTGGCAGTGTTTGCCTTCTTCTGGCTTGGTGTGCTCCACAATCTCTGGCAGGCAGCCGTGGCATGGGTTGTGGTGACCGTCATTGCATTCCTCTTCACCACCGTGGCCGCCAATGCGATTGCCATCGTGGGCACCAACCCCGTTTCGGGCATGACGCTGATGACTCTCATCATCGCTTCGGCNATCTTCGTCGGCGTTGGCATCAGCGGCACCTCCGGCATCGTGGCATCGATGATTATCGGTGGCGTTGTCTGCACCGCGCTCTCCATGGCCGGCGGCTTCGTGACCGACCTCAAAATCGGCTACTGGCTCGGATCCACGCCCAAAACTCAGGAACAGTGGAAATTCCTCGGCACTCTGGTGTCGGCCGCTACCGTGGGTGGCGTTCTGTTGCTGCTCAACGAGGTCTATGGCTTCTCGGGCAAGGATGCGCTCGTGGCTCCGCAGGCCAATGCAATGGCCAATGTGATTGAGCCCATCATGATGGGTGGCGACACTCCCTGGATGCTCTATTTTGCCGGCGTCGTGCTGGCGCTGCTGCTCAACTGGCTCGGCGTTCCGGCTCTGGCCTTCTGTCTGGGAATGTTCATCCCCATGTCGCTGAACGCTCCGCTGCTCGTTGGCGGTCTGATTGCATGGTTCGTGTCAACCCGTTCCAAGGATAAAGCCGTCAATGATGCACGTCGCGACCGCGGCACACTCATCTCCTCGGGCATGATTGCCGGCGGCGCACTGTTTGGCGTGTTCGCCGCGCTGACCCGCTTCGTGGCCGGTGAACTGACCATTTCNATGGACGAAGGGCTGAACCAGCTTCTCGGCGTTGCGATGTATGTCATCATCATTGCCTATCTCATCTGGGATTCGATGCGCGCAAAAGCAAATTAAAAACCGACNTAAATATGGTATTCGACCGCCGACAGCTGAAAGCAATCGCCGCTATCTCGCTGCCGGCGGTTGTTGTCAATATCACCACACCNCTGCTTGCGCTGACCGATGTGGCCATTGCCGGCCACATGGGTGGTGCGGTGTTCATCGCCGCCATAGCCGTNGGCGGATCGATGTTCAATATGCTCTATTGGCTTTTCGGCTTCCTGCGCATGGGGTCGAGCGGACTGACGGCGCAGGCTTTCGGCGCGGGCAATCGCCGGGCGGCGCATGTGGTGTTGGCTCGCGCATTGGTTGTGGCGCTGATCATCGGACTGATTATGATTGCCCTGCAGCGGCCGCTCTGCGAGCTGTTGCTCAGGCTTCTCGACGTCGACGGACCGACGGCCACCCTGGCGCGCGACTATTTCGCCATCTGCATCTGGGGCGCGCCGGCTTCACTGGCCATGTTTTCGCTCACCGGATGGTTTATCGGCATGCAGAACACCCGGCTGCCGATGTGGACTTCGCTCTTTATCGACGCCCTCAACATCGTGTTGTCGCTGACGTTTGTCTATGGGTGGCACTGGAAAATCAACGGCCTCGCTGCCGGCACACTGATTGCGCAATGGGCAGGATTTCTGCTTGCCCTGACGCTTGCCGTGCGCCGCTATGGCGCTGTCAGAGTGGCTCTCCGGGAGCTTTCGGAGGGAATAGGCCGGTTTTTCAGAATCAACAGCGACATTTTTCTGCGCACGCTCTGTCTGGTGGCCGTCACCATGTGGTTCACCCGCGCCGGAGCCTCGCAGGGGCCTGTGATTCTTGCTGTCAACGCCCTGCTGATGCAGCTTTTCACGCTCTACAGCTATTTCATGGATGGCCTTGCCTTTGCCGGCGAAGCAATCTGCGGACGCCATGACGGCGCCGCCGACCGCTCCTCGCTGCGCCTGGCCGTGAAGGCGATTTTTCAGGTGGGAGGGGTGCTGGCGGTGGTGTTCACGCTCGGTTATTTCCTTTTCGGGGAGACGATTTTGGGGGTGTTGAGCAGCGACGGCGATGTGTTGCGCTCAGCGACGGAATACAAGCTCTGGGCTGTGTGCATTCCGGTAGTTGGCTGCGGAGCGTTTCTCTGGGACGGCATTTTCATCGGACTCACGCGCACTCGCGCAATGCTCGGGAGCATGGCTGCGGCCACGGCCGTCTATTTCATCCTCTATTTTCTGCTGCAGCCCCGGCTGGGCAACCACGGGCTGTGGATTGCCTTCCTGGCCTATCTGCTGACCCGAGGCTTGGTGCTCACTTTCGTGGCGAAGCGTCGCCGTATTCTTCAAGATAAGCCTCGATAGCAAGGCAAAGCTCGTCGTACCATTCTTGGCCGAAGCGNGCAATCAGCGGCTCGCGCATAAACTGATAGAGCCTGACGCCCTCCTTGCGGCCGAGAGCCACGGCGCAACGGCAGATTTTCCAGCGATGATAGTTGACGGCTGTGAAGTCGGGATATTCAGTGAGTCGCAGCGGATAGAGATAACACGACATCGGTTTGCGGAAATCGGTCTTCCCTTCGCGGAAGGCCTTTTCAATGGCGCACAGACACATGCCGCCGGGGCCATAGGTGGTGTAGACGCAGTTGCGGCCGTCGACAATCTGAGTGACCAGGTCGCCCTCTTCATCCACNTAGCTCGTGCCGGCCTCTTCGATGCGNCGTTGGGCAGCGGGGAGCAGGTCGGGCCATATNGTGGGGAGCAGCTGCTTGATGCGGGCATCCTCCTCCTCGGTGAGCGGTGCGCCGGCGTCGCCTTCAATGCAACATTCGCCGAGGCATTTGGCGAGGTCGCAGATGAAAAATTCTTCAGCGAGGTCGAGCGAAACGAGAGCGTTGTCTATCTGTAGCATAATTTCTTCTTCAGTCATTTTTTTGGGTTGGTTGCAATCTGTGTGTGTGGTGGGTCAGGTGCCGGAGGTGGCCATTGTGACGGCAACGAGCCGGTCGTAACGCGAGCCGGGGCGGCGCTGATACACCTTGATGAGATATTGATTGGCCGTCTGATAGCGGTTGCCCTCAACCGGGGCTGCNGAGCCGCGCATGGAGCCGGCGGGAACGGCGAGATATTGGTANTTGTAGGCNCCCTGCTTGAGGAGCATCGTGTGTTCGTAGCGTCGGGTGGCGCGATTGTAGACCATTCGGCTTTCGGGGGAGAAGCGGCGGNGGGTGAGGTCGCCGTCAATGAAGATGTCAAACGGCTGCTCCGGCATGTCGAGGGCAAAGTGNGTGGCAATGTAGTCGGCCTCCGTGTCGGGGTCGGTGGAATTGTATTCGCGGATGCGGAATCGGCCGAACTGGGTCTGGTCGTANGAGTAGGGGAGGTCGGTGCGGGGGAGGTCGGTCAGCAGGGTGGCGTGATAGATCGGGTCGGCGTAGGTGTAGCGTTCCACATGCATGCCGGGATAATTTGTTGACACGATTTCCATGCGGCGATATTCATTTCCGGCTTCGAAAATCAGGTCGCGGTCATGCTCCCANATGAGCTGCGAGCCGGCAATGCGCGTCGGGCGGCTCACGGTGACACTGTTGTCGGTGCGNCCATTCTGCTCTACGGTCACNAAAATGTCGGTGTAGGGATTGTTGACCTCTGTGCCTTCGGTGTCTACGGCTATNGTGAGCTGCTGATGCGACTCGTTGCGGTCAATGTCGGTGCGCGAGCTCACCTCGGCCGNNGCTNTCATTGCCGGTTCGACGAGGCAGAATCGCACCTGCAGGAGAGTGTTGTCGCGGTCGCTTTCGTCGAATATGCGCAGCAGGTAGTTGCCGGAAATGGTNGGGCGCACCTGCTCGTTGGGGATGGTNATCCGATAGTTGACATAGTGAACGAGCGTGGCNTGNGAGAATTGATAGTCGTCGACGGTGCCTTCGTTGAAGCCATCGAGAAACTCCGTGTCCACCAGTCCGTCGGGGCGCCAGAAAGCATTGCANTGAATCAGCTCGTAGCGCATATAGCGTCGGTCGTCGGCCAGCTCGTCAAACGAAATGGTCAGGCGGTCGGAGGAGTCGAGGAAAATCACGGGCGGTTGGCTGTCATCATCGTTCACCTTCACCTGAAGCGTGGCAAAGGCNGGGTCGACAATCATTGTGTGGGTGTCGGCGCGGCGGCTCTCCTGCGGCGCGGCGGCAAGNGCCGAGGCCATGGAAATCAGAAGCAATATGANGAAGCGAAGTCTTACCATTCAATTGGGGTTTTGCCTTGCGATTGGAGGTAGGCGTTTGTGCGGGAGAAGTGGTGGTTGCCGAAGAAGCCTCGCGANGCGCTCAGAGGNGAGGGGTGGGCTGATTGCAGAACGAGGTGACGCGACTCGTCGATGAGGGCGCGCTTGCGTCCGGCGTAGGCACCCCAGAGTATGAACACCAGGCCGCTACGCTCGCGGCTGAGGGCGGAGATGGCCGCATCGGNNAGCTGTTCNCAACCGCNATTTTGATGCGANNNGGCCNNATGNGCGCGCACNGTCAGAGTGGCGTTGAGCAGCAGCACACCCTGNCGCGCCCAGCGGCTNAGGTCGCCGTTGGCGGGGAGGGGAGAGCCAATATCNTCGCGAATCTCCTTGAAGATATTGACCAGCGAGCGCGGAATGGCCACGTCGGGAGCCACCGAGAAGCATAGGCCGTTGGCNTGACCGGGGCCGTGGTAGGGGTCCTGGCCGAGAATGACCACNTTCACCTCGTCGAACGGACAGGCGTCGAAGGCGGCAAAAATCTGTCGGGCGGGNGGATAGACCACCGCCGTGCGGTATTCCTCATGGACNAAGCGGCTCAGCTCGGCGAAATAGGGCTGCTGCCACTGGTCGCTGAGGGCCTGCTTCCAAGAGGGGGTGATGCGAATGTTCATAAAAAGAATTTATTTGCAAACTTACAAAAAAACCGCTAAATTTGCATCATAAATCCGAAGGGAACAGGATTCGCACCCATAGTTCAATGGATAGAATATCGGATTCCGGTTCCGACGATTGGGGTTCGACTCCCCATGGGTGTACAAAAAAGCAGGCCAAAAGCCTGCTTTTTTATTTGGGCGTGCAAAAATCTCTAATATCTGTACTCTAAACTCTACCCTCTAACTTACTTTTAAGGTGCATCCCTGTATAAGATGCAGAATTGGCTGCAATATCTTCCGGAGTGCCGACGGCAACCACTTCTCCCCCCTTGTCGCCCCCTTCGGGGCCGATGTCAATGACATGGTCGGCACATTTGATCACGTCCATATTGTGTTCGATAATCACCACCGTGTGGCCCATCGCAATCAGTCGGTCAAAAGCCTTCATAAGTGTCGAAATGTCGTGGAAATGCAGACCGGTGGTGGGTTCGTCGAAAATAAACATCGTGGGCTGAGGTTTCTCCATGGCCAGATAATAGGCCAGCTTCACGCGCTGATTCTCACCGCCGGAAAGAGTAGAGGAACTCTGCCCGAGCTTCACATAGCCGAGGCCCACATCGTGGAGCGGCATCAGACGTTTCACGATTTTTTTCTCCGTTGCGCCATCGGATTGGCTGAAGAAGTCAATGGCGTCGTCGATGGTCATGTTGAGAATGTCGTTGATGTTTTTGCCGCGATAGAGAATGTCGAGCACGTCGCGCTTGAAGCGCTGGCCGTGACATTCATCGCAGGTCACGGTGATGTCGGCCATGAACTGCATCTCGATGGTGATGGTGCCCTCACCTTTGCACTCCTCGCATCGGCCCCCCTCGGTGTTGAACGAAAAGTAGCCGGGTCCAAACCCCATCTGTTTGGCCCCCTGCTGATCGGCGTAGAGCCGGCGGATTTCATCGTAGGCCTTGAGATAGGTTGCAGGATTGGAGCGGGAAGATTTGCCGATGGGATTCTGGTCAACGAACTCAACGGCGGAGATGCGATGCAGGTCGCCGCCGATAGATGTGTGGGCGCCCGGAGCGTCGCCGGGTTGGTCGAGGCGTCGCATGAGGGCACGGTACAGGATGTCGCGCACGAGTGTCGACTTTCCGGAGCCGCTGACGCCGGTCACCACTGTCATGGCTTCGAGTGGAAACTTGACGTCGATGTTTTTAAGATTGTGTTCGCTTGCGCCTTTGACTTCAATATAGTCTTTCCATCGGCGTCGCCGGCGGGGCACTTCAATGGCCATGTCGCCCCGGAGATAGTGCGCCGTGAAGCTGCTTTCGGGAGCGGCGTCGAGCTGCGATGCCGGGCCTTGGTAGACTATTTCGCCGCCGAGGCTGCCCGCTTTGGGACCCACGTCGATGATATAGTCGGCATTGCGCATGATATCTTCGTCATGCTCCACCACCACCACCGTGTTGCCGATGCCCTGGAGCTTGCGGAGCACTGAGATGAGCCTTTCCGTGTCGCGCGAGTGAAGGCCGATGCTCGGCTCGTCGAGTATGTAGAGCGACCCCATCAGGCTCGAACCCAGCGATGTGGCCAGATTGATGCGCTGACTTTCGCCGCCCGAGAGGGAGTTGGAGAGACGGTCGAGGGTGAGGTAGCCGAGGCCCACATCGTCGAGAAATTCCAGACGGGAGCGGATTTCAACCAATATGCGGCCGGCAATTTTCTGCTCGGTGTCGCTCAGTTGCAGCGAGTCAAACCATTGGCGGAGGTCGTTGACCGGCATAGTGACGAGGTCGGAGATAGTCCGGCCGGCTATTTTGACATATGACGCATCGCGGCGCAGACGCGACCCCCCGCATTCGGGGCAGGTGGTCTTGCCACGATAGCGAGCCAGCATCACGCGATATTGAATCTTATAGAGATTTTCTTCGACCATGCGGAAAAATCCGTTGATGCCGGTGAAGGAGATGCCGTTGCCCTCCCAGAGCCAGCGCCGTTCCTTGTCGGAGAGTTGGGCGTAGGGTTTATGGATGGGGAAATTGGCGGCGGAGGCGGCACGGATGCATGCGCGCTTCCATTCGCTCATCTTTTCTCCACGCCAGCACACCACGGCATCTTCGTAGACCGAGAGCATCGGGTTCGGCACCACGAGCCTTTCGTCGATGCCCATCGTCTTGCCGAAGCCCTCGCATCGGGGGCATGCACCATAGGGATTATTGAAATTAAACATCATCTCCGAGGGCTCGGTGAAGGTGATGCCGTCGGCTTCAAACGATGCAGAGAAGTCGTGGCGCTCCATCTTGTCGCGCGAAGGCCAGAGGAGCAGCGACGCACGGTTGCCACCCTCAAAAAATGCCGTCTCAACGCCCTCGGCGAGTCGGCTCATTTCGTCGCCTTCGTGGGCAATCGAAAGTCGGTCGATCAGCAGCATCAGTCCGTCGGTGGTGTCGGGCACCGACTCGGAGGCAATCATTTCGGCTATGTCGATAAACTCGCCATCGTCGGAGATAAGGCGCGTGTAGCCCCCTTTGAGCAGCACATCGAGCTGAGTGGCTATCGACCGGCCCTCGGGCAGGAGAATCGGCGCGGCAATGGCGGCGCGGGTGCCCTCGGGATAGGCGAGAGCAGCCGCCACCACATCCTCAACGGTGTGTTTGCGCACCTCGCGGCCTGAAACCGGCGAGTAAGTGCGCCCGATGCGTCCGAAGAGCAGGCGCATATAGTCGTAGATTTCGGTCGAGGTGCCGACGGTGCTTCGCGGATTGCGGGTGTTGACTTTCTGTTCAATCGCTATCGCCGGGGGAATGCCCTGGATTTTGTCGCACTCCGGCTTCTGCATGCGTCCGAGAAACTGGCGGGCGTAGGCCGACAGGCTCTCGACATAGCGCCGCTGCCCTTCGGCATAGAGCGTGTCGAAAGCGAGCGACGATTTTCCGGAGCCGGACAGTCCGGTGATGACGGTCAGTTGGTTGCGCGGAATGTCTACGTCAACATTTTTGAGATTGTTGACGCGCGCACCGCGTATGGATATATTGTTGTTCTGTTGGTTTCGCATAGTGAGAAGTTTGTAACTTGCAAAATTACAAAAAATCGGCGCAACTGCCATCGGTTGGCTGTTGCGCTGAAAGATTGTTTATGTTTTTTTACCTGACGGTAACTATTGTGTCTGAGAGTGTGTTTACTTTTAAATGATTTTAGCACAAAGAAAGATTTTGGGATGATTTTTAAAAATTGAAGAAGGAGCAATGCGGGCATTGCGACTGATGAAAGTTTGAAAAAGCGCCCAAAAGATTCTTTGTGATGAAATCAAAAATTATAATACACACTCTTCATTTATTAATTTGGTTTAAAAGTAAACACACT
>JAAVDT010000063.1 GCA_014801655.1 Bacteroides sp. | reverse complement strand
CGTCTACTGATACCATTTTCCTATTATCAGCATTACGGCTTGATGAATAGAAATGGAGACGTGGTTGTAGAACCGAAATATGACCGTATTTTAGATTCTTGCTATAATGAGTCTGATGTTGTGCGTGTCGCTCAATATTATACATATGGGTTCAATAGATCTACCAAGGAGCCAAGTACCTATCTTGGCACAAAATGGGGATTACTTGACAGTTCTGGGAATCTTATGCTTGACCTTAACTATAAAGCTATTGGAGTGTCAGATGACAAAAAAATCCTTACACTCCGACATATGGATGGTCAATACGAAGTTATAACTATTGATGGCGAAGTTATTGTTCCTAAGGGGAAATACCCTTGGGTAGACACTTACGAAAAGGGGGTGACGCGCGTAAATGGTTTTATGGGAGAAGATAAGAGATATGGTATCATTGATATGAAAGGCAAATTTGTTCTGCCTTTACGATATTCCAATATCTGGAATTTTGTCAATAAAAACCGAACAGTGACTACTATTGAGTCAATAGACGAACATGGTAATAAGCTTGTCGGGAATTTTAATCTCATTACTCACGAAGCAGACATCTAATTATGCCCTCAAATAAAAATGCCTTAACTCGAATCGTGTTGCTCGACAAAATGCTTGCCGACCGATATCATGCTTATTCCATTCAGGATATGACCGACTATCTTGAACGAGAGTTGCCTCAATATGGAAAAGATGGCGGCGTCAGCAAACGATGTGTCGAGAAAGACATTGAATATCTGGAATATAACTTCCCAATTCCGATAGAATTTGAGCGTTATACGATTGACGCTCATTCGGCAGCTACCGATAGGGTCTATAAGAAGAGATGTATCAGATACTCGGATCCGACTTTCTCTATCTTCAAGGGAAAACTTTCCGATGAAGAGAAAGGCATCCTGACGACAGCCCTTTCAACCATTGGATCATTTGATGGCCTTGATGGTTTTGGCTGGCTTGATGATTTAAACAAACGTCTCGGACTCGTAGAACAACGACCAATTGTTCAGATATCTAAAAACCTGCTTGAGAACAAAACTCTTATGGCTGAGGCATTTTCAGCAATCAAAGTCAAGGCGGTTGTAAAACTGAAATATCGGATGTTTAACACTTCAGAAATACGAGAGGTAATCATATCTCCATATTTATTAAAAGAATACAACAGGCGATGGTATCTTATAGGATCTGCTGACGACTCTGGACGCATTTTGACCTTCGCTCTTGACAGACTCATATCCATTGTAATTTTACCGGGATATGAATATCGAGAAGCTCCTGAAGATTTAACGGAAAGATATGAAGATATAATTGGCGTAAGCTATTATGAAGGTGCAGGAATCCATAAAATAATTTTCTGGGTCTCCGATAAGTCTGCGCCATATGTTGATACCAAGCCATTACACGGTTCACAAATCAGCATCAAGGGAGATAAGGATAAATCTCTGCGAGAATTGTATGAGGCTCCAGCCGGTGGCTCGCTATTTTCAATTGATTGCATGGAGAATTATGAACTCATACGTGAACTATGCTCGTATGGAGAGGATTTGAAGGTGCTTTCTCCCCGGCATATAATAAGCGCCATTAAAAAAAGGATTAAGTCAATGAGCAAATTATATGACACATAGCGAACATAGAGTTCGCATTTGGCATCTAACTTTGCATCGTAATCATAAAACAACCAATATGGACGATAAGCAATATCGACAGACAAAATTACCCATCAACTCCAACCTCACAGTGGTTCAGGACAAAGAATACAAATGGGGGGCGATTGACGAGGAAGGGAACGTTGTAATACCATTTGGCAAATATGCATGGATAGACGGATTCCAGAATGGGCTGGCTAAAGTCATAGGTTTCAACGATACTATGTCACCTAATATAGTGGCCGTTTTCGATAGCGAATTGAACGAGGTTAAAGATGGTCGAGTCGCTGAACAAGGAATTGTTAACGAGGCCGGTGAAGAGTTACTTCCATTGGAATACAATATATGGAAGTTCTATGGGAAGGATTACCCCACCATAAAATACTTTAAGGGTGACAAGGAACACAATGTTACTTTCCTATCGCTTAATCCGTCTCTTGAGGATGATAACGATGATGAGGGCTTTCTCGACAATTACGATAGTGATTACGACGATTATGATGATACCGACTATATGCGCGACACATGGGATGCCATGACA
Organism: Bacteroides sp.; assembly: GCA_014801655.1. Lineage (GTDB taxonomy): Bacteria > Bacteroidota > Bacteroidia > Bacteroidales > Muribaculaceae > Paramuribaculum. Next base: position 15,619 of record JAAVDT010000063.1, on the reverse strand, counting down.
GACGGCCAGTATGGAGATATGCCGGAGGGATTTGATGGAGATTTTGATTTCCTCGGATACTAATAAAACAAGGAACAGCGAACAAAGAGTTCGCATTTATTGTGTAACTTTGTAAAGTAATCGACAGAGAACATTGAAGTATTGAGTCAAGGGGACATTTTGAACTTGCTCGACGATTTGTCGGGTACTTTCCCCTCGGGGAATTTCCAACGTTCTGTTGGCTCCTACGCACTTCTCGCATCTACTTGCGGTGCAGTGGCTCCTCATCCGATGAGATAAGTGCCGATGAATCTGGGAAGATGATAAGATTTATAATCTTATAGCCAATTACTCAGACTTAGGGACATAAAGAAAACAACCTTGGCTCAATACTTCATTTTAATTTCTGACACATAAGAATGGATAAAGAACTATTGATTAGCAAAATACAGAATACCACCACCCGGTGGGAACTACTGAATCTGCTGAACGAAATCAAGGCGGACTTGGTCAGTTCAACCGCCTATCCATTCACTATACAGAAGATGATGCGACTGTGTAATCCCAAATTAGGCAACAATCGTTACCGTAAATTTGAGATACCCAAGAAAAGCGGAGGAGTTCGGACAATCTTTGCTCCGAATGGCAATCTAAAATGGATGCAACTTTGCCTTAATGAGATTTTCAAGGCTCTATATACTCCTTCGCCCTACGCCATGGGGTTTGTTGAGGGGCGCTCAATTGTAAATAATGCTGAAAAGCATTTGAAACAGAACTATGTGTTCAACATTGATTTGTCAGACTTTTTTCCGAGTATTGATCAGGCAAGAGTCTGGAGACGTCTTCAATTACCACCATTCAACTTCTCAAAGGAAGTCGCAAATATAATTGCCGGACTATGTTCGATTGAAATGAAGAAGGAGGGAGATGAAACACCCCCAGTAAAATCTTACAAGTTACCACAAGGAGCACCGACATCTCCATTACTGACAAATGCCATTTGTGACACTCTCGACCGACGATTGGCGGGTCTTGCCAAACGATTTGGCTTACGCTACACCCGATACGCTGATGATATTACATTCAGTTCCATGCACAATGTCTATCAAAATGGTAGTCAATTCAGAATTGAATTAGAGAGAATAATATCTGGTCAGCATTTCAAAATTAATCCTAAAAAGACTCGTCTTCACCACAGAGGTCAGCGTCAGGAAGTCACCGGTCTTACTGTTGGTGAGAAGATTAACGTCTGTCGTAGTTACGTAAAAGATATAAGAGCTATTCTTCATATTTGGGGAAAATATGGCATCAATGCAGCTGTTGCCAAATTTTATCCTCGTTACAAAGCTGAAAAAGGTTATTTGAACAAAGGGGAACCCAATATTGCAAATGTAATTTCGGGAAAGCTATGTTATCTTAAAATGGTAAAAGGCGAAATGGATCCCGTTTATTCCAGATTAAACGACCAATTCAGTCGTCTTGTTGATACAAATTCGGGAGCTAAAGACATTGAGATTAGCTGGGAATATCTACAGACATTATCTACAGACGATTTTGAGAAGCAGCTCGGTGTAAAGATTAAATTCTCCGTTTCAAAACAAAGCAAACAATATGCTTACTTTATCCTTAAAGATGAGAAAATCATGGTATCCGTCAGTAGGAATATCTCCATTGACCATCTTCCCAAGAATTTGTATATTTCTCTTTGTCGTCAGATTGATTATAAGCTTAAATATACTGGAGAGCTATATACTCGTCCAGATGTTATTGACAATTCCACGGCGTATGGACGAATGAAATTGGGCTGTCCTATTCCGGGTGATTTAGCCGTGAGATACATATATGTCATACATAGAGCTATAGCAAAGGATAAACCGACCAAGTACATTCATACTCCCGAAGTAGCGCCTGAAATTAAAAACGTAATAAATAAACTTAATGAGTTTATGCCAGGCGCATTTACCGTTGGACGCGTTGAATCGACCAGTGTTAAACCGAAAGATACCTTGACACGACTTGTCGAGTCAGGTTTCGACCTCTCAATTCTTCCATGATATGGCAGCGCATAATAAAGAGAATCTGAGGAAGCTGCTGAACTTTCTCAATGCAGAAATTATCCATAAGCCGGAGAATCACTGGTTTGTGGAAGAACTTCGTAAATCATTGCCACGAGATTCCGTAAATGAAGGCAGCGTTGACAGTCCATCTATATCAAAAATAGAGAAGTATCTGGCTCTTGATTACAATTTGGATGACACCAAGACAGCATTAGATTATTCTTCAATCAAAAATGATTATTTGCGAGAGTGTTTTGAGGCAGATTGCCGTGAAATGCTCCGTTTCCGATTTGGCCTTAGGGGACATCGGATTGATTTCGGAGAGTTTTGTCGATTCGTTCAAATACAAGCTGAAAGGCTTTTGAATGTGTATTACCAATCAAAGGGATCAATATCTCAAATCCGTTCTTACATCAAGCAATATAATCCTACTGCGGTTGGCCTTGAGAAATGTACTACATTGGAAAATATTAGCTATTCGGTTAAATTATGGGCATACAGCAAAGAACATTCTCTGAAGCCACTGTACGATATCCTCGATAAAGTTCGAAAAGTCAGAAATACCCATAGCCATGGTTCTGCCCAAAGTGCGGACGAAATATTCTTTCAGGCTCACTATGCGATGCTTTTACAGTCCGGATATCCTCTTCTCTCAAATTGTCTTGTTGATTGGTCTACTTTAGACAAAGATGAATTGAAGAATGACATCTATGTGAACACCATAAGAGATACTATAGAGCATAAGCATTACATTGACTTATGTTGGCAAAGGCGGCAGCCGTTTGACGAAGTAATTATGGCATTAGAGGTCCTCATTCTTCACGTCAGCAATCACATTGACTAATTCAAAAACAAAGAGAACGATGATCTGGTACATATTGAGTTATGTGGCGTGCGCAATTGCAATAGCAGTCCTCGAAAGATATCAGTTCGGAGAAATAAAAGTTTGGTAGAAATGGATCATGGTCTTTCTTTCGCCTTTGGTTATTGCCTCATTACTGTTTATATTTCTATGCATCCTTCCTAAACACATAAAGGAAAACGGATTTCTTAATATTCTACCCCGGAGAAAGAGCAAGGCATACCCACTGGATAAGGATGTCTTATATGTGGAACCGACTCAAATCTGATTGACAGGTACAAGTTTCATATTCCAATGGGCCCATACACGGTTACGCCGGAGCTGTATCCATTTGCCCGGAATGTAAAAAGGTTGTTGAATTGATGTCAAGCGTAAGGCTAAGATATGAAGAACCCCAAAGAGATGTATTCAACAAGCCTCATTACGAAAACATATCCGAGTTTTCCAAAAAACTATTAGGGCTATATACATTTGAAACAGAGGATAAACAAACCACCGGCCTTGCTGCTTCACCCTTCGATATTCCGAGAATTAAGTTTTATCTATACTCCGAATCTCCCAATGTCCATTTTTTGAATGACCAACCCATACCACATTATTCGCTTGAAGCCATCGTTTTATGGTCGATGGAGATACCCCTAAAACATCCGAAAGAGTAGCTTTCGTAATTTTGGGGTTCATTCTAACCGCCTCCATCAATTTTTGAGGTCCATTTAGAGGTTCATTCTCATCTTCAGCTCTCTTTTGGAGGTCATTTAGGGGTTCATTATCAACTCTACGCTCACTTTGGGGGTCATTTGTAGCAGCAACATCCGTTATATGTGTAGCTCCCAGACCGATTCTTACACCGGAGGTCTCAATCAAATCTCCGTAGAATTCAAGCATGGCTTTTACGTCCTGTTCATGGCCACCCGTTGATAGTATCAACTCCGTGCGGTCAACTCCATCCTTGTGGGTTTCTACACATCTTTATAGTTTAATTTGATACAAAATTTTTAGCTCTCTCGGGTTAATTGATTAACTTTGCAGGTGTATGAAAAAGATATTGATTTTATTGGTGGCTCTATGGGCCACAGCGGGCGGCGCGATGGCTGCCATGGGCGCGGATAGTTCGGATTTTGACCGTAATTTCTGCGATTCGACCCTGAGACTCAACTATTTTCTTGGCGGCATGGCGGGTAACGTCAATGCCAATCTCCACACCATGCAGAAGTGGGCCGGATGGGCCGGACGTCGCCATCATCTGCGCGAAGCTCCCCGCCGGGGCAACGGATCCGTGACCGTGACCGATGCCGCCACCGGCGACACTATCTATCTGACCACCTTCTCCACTCTTTTCCAGGAGTGGCTCGCCACCGACGAAGCCTCGACCGAAAGCCGCGGATTTGAAAACACCTTCCTGGTGCCGCTCCCCCGCCGCGAAGCGCGAATCACCATCGAACTGCTCGACACGCGCAATCGCCCCGTGGCAACGTCGACCAACATCTACCGCCCCGCCGACATTCTCATCGAAACTCTTCGCTCTGCCGGCCACCCTTCGCTCACGATCCATCGCGGCGGCTCGCCTGAGCAGGCAATCGACGTGGCTATTCTCGCGGAGGGCTACACCCCCGAGCAGACCGATTCTTTCTATGCCCATGCCCGCCGGGCTGTCGATGCTATCCTTGAGCATGAGCCGTTTAAGAGCCGTGCCGCAGATTTCAATTTCTATGCCGTTGCCTCACCGTCGGTCGACTCCGACGTCAGCCAACCGCTCACCGGAACCTGGCGCAACACCGCCTTTGGCTCCCATTTCTCCACCTTCTACTCCGACCGCTATCTGACCACACCCAACGTCGGCCGGATTCACGACGCTCTGGCCGCAACACCCTATGAGCATATCATAATCCTCGCCAACACCCCGACCTATGGTGGCGGNGGCATCTACAACAGCTACACGCTGACCTCGGCTCTCGACGAATGGTTTGAGCCGGTGGTGGTACATGAGTTCGGCCACAGCTTCGGAGGACTTGCCGACGAATATTTCTATGACGACGANGACACGATGGATGGCCAATACAGCCACGACANCGANCCNTGGGAACCCAACATCACCACTCTGACCAACTTCACCNGCAAGTGGGAATCGCTGATTCCNCCGACCACNCCNCTCCCCACGCCCGCCGACCGCGCCACGGAGTTTGAGGTGGGNCTGTTTGAAGGNGCAGGCTATCATTCCAAAGGCATCTACCGCCCGGCCGATGAATGTCGGATGCGCAACAACACCTGGCCCACGTTCTGCCCCGGATGCCGCCTGGCCCTGACACGCCTCATCGACTTCTACACCCGCCCCTGAAAAATCATCCCCAAAGCGGGAGAATTTATTGGCAAAGTCGGGCAAATGTCGTAACTTTGCACCACGTTAACAAACCGCGATATTTGAATTTATGAGCATGCACGAATTTGAAATGGTGGCCAAAACCTTTCAGGGACTGGAAGATGTGTTGGCCGAAGAGCTTCGCAATCTCGGAGCGAAGAATGTTGAACCCGGCCGACGCATGGTGTCGTTTGAAGGCGACCTGGCGATGCTCTACAAGGCCAATTTCTGCTGCCGCACGGCGNTGCGCATCCTCAAACCTATCTATAAATTCACTGCCGCCGATCCCGATGAGCTCTACTCGATGATCAAGGAGTTTGACTGGAATCAGGTGCTTTCGCTCGACAAGACTTTTGCCATCGACACCGTGGCAAACTCCGATGAATTTTCCCACTCCCGCTATGTGACCTACCGCGTCAAGGACGGCATCGTCGACTGGTTCCGCGACCGCTTCGGCCCGGAAAGCCGCCCGAAGGTGCGCCTGCAGGATGCCGACGTGCTTATCAACGTCCACATCACCGGCGAACGTGTCACCGTGTCGCTCGACTCCTCCGGCGAGTCGCTCCACAAGCGCGGCTACCGCGTGGCGCAGACCGAAGCNCCCATCAATGAGGTGCTTGCAGCAGGCATCATTCTCAAAAGCGGATGGCGCGGCGACTGCCCGCTGGTTGACCCCATGTGTGGCTCCGGCACATTCCTGATTGAAGGCGCACTGATTGCCGCCGGCATCAATCCGGGTGTCTATCGCCGCAAATTCGCCTTCGAGTCATGGCCCGATTTCGATGCCGATCTCTTCGACAGCATCTACAACGACGAATCCACCGAACGCACATTTGAACACAAAATCTACGGNGGCGACATCTCCCCCAAAGCCGTTGAGATTGCCCGCGCCAACATCAAGAGCGCCGGCGTGGCCAAATACATCGANCTNCAGGTCAAGCCCCTCTCGCAGTGGAATGAAGCCCCGAAAGATGGCGTGCTCATCACCAACCCNCCCTATGGCGAACGCATCTCCTCCGAAGATATGGACGGCCTCTANGCCATGATCGGCTCCAAGCTCAAGCACGTATTCCTGGGCTATCACGCATGGATCATNGGCTATCGCGAAGAATATTTCCGCAAAATCGGCCTCAGCCCCTCCGTCAAAGTGCCTCTCTACAACGGCTCNCTGGAGTGTGAGCTGCGCGAATACATCATTTTCGACGGCGACTACAAATCGTTCCGCAAAGCCGGCGGCACCATCCGCAAGGGTGAAGAAGAAAAGCGTCCCGCCGGCGCCAAGCGTCCGCTCCATCGCGGGTCCGACGACCAGTGGCGCGAAGAAGCNCGCCGCAGCGGCTTCGGTGGTCGCAAGGCNCCCTCGTCGGCCNCCGGCGACAAGCCNCGCCGCTTCAAAGACTCNGCCTGGAAGCCCGGCCGCAAACCNAATGCCGACNCTCCGGCTCGCCCCGAATCCGAAAATCCGCTGGCAGCNCGCCGCAACGAAAACGCNCTTAAAATGCTGATGGGCAAAGCNCCCTCACTTCCCAAGACCGACCAACCGCTGATGCGCCCGCGTCGCGGCTGGAAAAAAGGCGAATAACACAGANAACCGAACAAATCGAAGCCCGCTGAATCCTGATGATCAGCGGGCTTCGCTATTATTATGTCCCGATGGGGGANGTGTCGTTTACTTGAGCGCCGCGAGAGCGGTGGCGATGCGGGCCATGGCGGTGCGGATGTTTTCATCGCTGGTGGCATAGCTCAAGCGAATGTAGCCGGGCAGNCAGAACGCAGCGCCATCGACCGTGGCCACATGAGCCTCTTCAAGAAGATACATGGCGAGGTCAGAACCATTTTCAATCACGCGGTCGCCGAAGCGCTTGCCAAAGAAAGAGCTGACTTCGGGGAAAAGATAGAACGCGCCGTCAGGCACATTGACTTTCAGTCCGGGAATCTGTCGGGCAAGCTCAACAACCAGGTCGCGGCGGCGGCGGAACGCCTTGCACATTTCCCCCACGCACTCCTGCGGGCCGTCATAGGCAGCCTCGGCAGCTTTCTGAGCAATCGANGAGGAGCCGGATGTGTACTGACCCTGCAGCTTGGTGCAGGCTTTAGCCACNTCAACCGGGCCGGCCATGAAACCGATGCGCCAGCCGGTCATGGCATAGGCCTTCGACACACCGTTGATGATCACCACCCGGCCTTCCAGTTCGGGGAACGCCGACATAGAAGTGTAGGAATCAGTGTAGTTGATATGCTGATAGATTTCGTCGGAGAGCACCATCACCTGCGGATANTCCTTCAGCACATCCACCAGTCCCTGGAGCTCATCGCGCGAATAGACCGCGCCCGTGGGGTTGGAAGGNGAGCAGAGAAGCACCATGCGNGTGCGCGGAGTGATGGCCGCGCGAAGCTGATCGGGAGTGATTTTGAAATTCTGCTCAATAGAGGCAGGCACGGTGACAGTCACACCCTCGGCGAGCTTCACCATTTCAACNTAGCTGACCCAGGCGGGAGTGGGNATCACCACCTCATCGCCGGGATTGACCACACTCAGAATCACATTGCAGAGAGCCTGCTTCGCACCGCCCGAAACCACAATCTGCTCCGGAGCGAAATCAACACCGTCNGTAGCCTTGAGGTTGGCTGCGATAGCCTTGCGCANGCTCATGAAGCCGGCCACGGGTGAATAGAACGAAAAATTGTCGTCGATAGCCTTCTTGGCGGCCTCCTTAATATGGTCGGGAGTATTGAAATCGGGTTCACCCACCGAGAGATTAATGACATCGACGCCTTTGGCGCGGAGTTCGGCACTGCGCTGCGACATGGCGAGCGTTGCAGATGCTGCCAGCGAGCGGTTACGTTCTGAAATCTGAATCATAAGTGACAGTTGAATGGATTTGAGCGCAAAGTTACTTCATCCGCTCCTCATTTCCAAAGTAACCGCCAAAAACTTCTTAACTAAAGAGCCAAACGAAGCCCAAGGTTATAGGACGTAGTGTTATCACTGTCATTGTCTCGATTAGCAACGCGTGAGGAAATCGCAGCATTGTGCCAGCTTCCGCCACGATAGATGCGGTCCGAGCTCATCCGATCGCAGCTATAATCCTCGCTGTAGTTGTCAGATGTCCATTCCCAAACATTTCCGGTCATATCATAAATGCCAAGCTCATTGGCTTTCTTCTGTGCTACCGGATGTGACTTTGATGATGAATTTTCTCTATACCATGCCACGTCTTCTATAGCATTGCTGCCGGAATAAGTATAACCCTGCGATTTGGTACCCCCTCCCGCAGCGTATTCCCATTCCGCTTCTGAGGGCAAACGGAAGTTCTTCCCGGTCAATTCATTGAGTTTGTTGATAAAGTTGTTACAATCTGTCCATGACACTTGTTCAACCGGTAGATTGTCTTCACCTTTGAATTTTGAGGGATTTGTTCCCATCACTGCCTGCCAAAGTTCCTGAGTCACTTCGGTTTGGCCAATCTGAAAGGTCGCGATGGTTTCTTTGTGTGCAGGCTTTTCATCGGAGTCTGTACTATTGTCGTCGCCCATAAGATAGTTGCCGCCCTCTACTTCTACCATGTCGAAGATGACTCCATTTACTTCATAGGTAGTTACTTTTGCAGGTGTTGATTCTTCAATCTGGAAGTAGTCGATGCCTCCCATGGCATAGGTTGAGATAACCTTTCCGCGAGAGTAGATATTGATTACTTTGTCCTGTTCGGCATAGGCCAGGAGGGCCACGGTGCAAAGACCGCCTAACATTATGCTTTTGAGCAGTTTGTTTGTTTTCATTGTGCGATTTGAGTTTTTCGTGATTGATTACTTAATGAATTTGAGGGTGTGGGTGGCCGTCGAGCCGGTGGCTATTACGACGTTGAGCCCCTGCGGGAGGGTTGACACAGAAAGGGTTTCGCCCTGACTGAGTGTATCTTTGAGAAGCAGGGAGCCGATAGAGTTGAACACGCTGACACTCAGCGGCTCGGAGGAATTGAGGACAGTGATGTTTTGGGCGACCTTGTCGTAGTGCAGACACCCGTCAGCGGCAGTGTGGCTCTCGGTGATCTCGATGATTGAGGCTGTTGGTTCGGCCTGACCCAAGAGGATGCGGTTATATTGCGCGTAAGGCAGTTCATGGCTGATGGTGGGGTCGGCGGAGTTCGTGAGAGTCATCGACTCCGGCCCGAACGTGATTCGGTCAAACTGCTCGAGATCGGCATTGTGGTCTGCAACGCCGTCGCCCCGCAAGATGATGCAGGGCTTTATGTCGGCCTGAGCCGAGGTAAGTCCGGCTGCTAAGATGAGGCTGACAATGGTGGTTCCTTTGTTGAAGAACATAGCTAAACTTCTCCGTCGCAGGGTCATCCACTTTGACTAATAAAGAATTAAGAAAATAGAATGCGTGATGACCGTACCGTCTGCTCATTCCATAATTGGAGGCCTTCGCATTGCCTTTCTCAGTAGAACGAGCAAACATGCAGAGGCCTCACGCAACTATATGTATATGCATAACAATCTCAGAAGCTCACGCTCCTGCTGTCGCTGACATAAACATATCCACAAGGCATCTACCGTCTGCTGTCTCCTGACTGAGAGTTGAAAAGTTGCGAAGTTTCCAATTATCAGGAAAAAGCGTTTCAGTAAACGCAGTCCAAAAAGTGTATTATTTCCCGCCTCACATTACCCCCCACGGGGCCTCTGCTAAGCGAAAAATTTTGTGCTAAATTAGTAATTCTTTTCTCTTCAACAAAATTTTTCCATTTTTTTATGTTTTTCAAGCGACAAAACCCGATGAAAAAACCGCAGTCGCAGCAAGCCGCAACCCTATGCCGTTTACTTAAGGAAAATCGAATTTTATCCCCTCCCTTTGTAGGGACGCACGGCTCGTGCGTCCGGCGATAAAGCACTGATTCTCAGCCGGACGCACGAGCCGTGCGTCCCTACAATTCGGGTGAAGCCCGAATGAAATCAACCCCGNCCCTCTACTCTCTANTCTCTATTCTCTATTCTCTTGAAAATTTGAGTATCACGGCNCCGCAAGCGGGGATGGTGAATGACGCCGGNGCATCNGGNCTGACTGTCAGGGGGATACTCTCACCGGTGAGGAGGTCGANGGCCTCGCGCTCGCCCGGTTTGATTCCGAGCCATTCAAATGCGTGNGCCGGGATATTGACNGCCACCTCGGCTGCAGCGGAGGGNTCGAAGTTTACGGCAATNAGAGTTGTTGANNCNTCGCCCTGACGGAGATAGGCGAAATGGCGGTGGGGGTTGAAGCGAGGATTTGAGAGATTGACATACATCAGATCATAGAATCNGCCCTCGCGAATTGACTCCTCACTGTTGCAAAGGCGGAGCACAGTGGCATAGAGCTTGCGCAGGCGGCGCTGAGCCACAGAGAGCCGGCGGCCGTCGGGTTCGCCCGAAGCGAGCCAGCGGCGCAGCGTCGGAATCGACCAATAGTCGAAAATCGTTGTGCGTCCATCCAATCCGCTGAAGCCCTCGGCATCGGTGGCAGCTTCGCCAAGCTCCTGGCCGGCATANATCATCATGGCNCCGGTGCCGAACGTTGCGGCCACNACGAGCGACGGNGTCACGAGCGCAGCATCGCCGGCATACTGTGGCGAGGCGAAGCGCTGNTCGTCGTGGTTTTCGAGGAAGTTGAGCATATGGGGAGCCATGTCGCCGAGACACTGCCAGCAGTGGGTCAGGTCGGCGGCAGAGTGGTTCCAGGTCTGGATTGCGCGCAGCTTNTCGTAGAGNTTCACCTTGTCGTAGAGATAGTCAAACCGNCCGCGGTGAATAAAGTCGTAGTATTGGTTAACATCGTAGATTTCAGCGATAAATTCCACTCCCGNNCGNGCCTCCTTGACCTGCGGAACGGCCCATTCCCAAAACTCGATGGGCACCATGAAAGCCATGTCGCAGCGGAAAGCGTCGACACCCTTCGAGGCCCAGTAGAGCAGGATGTGGAGCATCTTGCGCCATGTCGAGGGGATGGGGTTGAAGCAGNGCGCGCCGGTGGCGTAATCAACNCCATAGTTGAGTTTTACGGTTTCNTACCAGTCGTTGCGCGAGGGGTGGGGCGAGAAGCAGTCGTTGCCGGTGGCTTTGGCCGGAAATTCAGTGTAGCGGTCGTTGCCGGAACCGAGGTCGACTTCGGGTGCAAACTCGCAGCCGGGGATATAGTAGAAATTATTGTCGCGGGCAAAGGCCACGGTGGTGTCATCATCCGCGCCGAGGNCGCCGGGAGCATCCGNCGGGCAGGCATCGGAATGATACTGACGCGCAACGTGGTTGGGCACGAANTCAATGACCACCTTCATGCCTGCGGCGTGGATGCGATCCACNGCAGCCTCAAACTCAGCCATGCGGTTGNTAACGTCAACGGCCAGGTCGGGGTCAATATCATAATAGTCTTTAATGGCGTAGGGCGATCCGGCAAGACCTTTCACAACGTGGTGATTGTCAGGCGCAATGCCGTAGGCAGAATAGTCAGTGGCCTGAGCGTGTTCAATCACGCCGGTGAGCCAAACGTGGGTCACACCGAGGTCGCCGATTTCACGGAGCACCTTGGGAGTCAAGTCGTTGAGNTTGCCGCATCCGTTTTGCTCAATCGTGCCGNTGGNNGTGCAGTCCGCCTTGGTNTTTGAAAAGAGGCGGGGCAGCAGCTGATAGATTACCGGACGGTTTTTNACNGTTGTATTTTTCTGATTTTCAGAATATTCAGAGTTNNTGNTTGTCATTTCTTATCTTGGTTATGATGAATGGATGTNTTGGCGTCAGGAATTTCGTAGGGCAGCGGGGCCGCAGGCTCCATGTGAATATTGATTATGGTGCCGGCTCCGAAGCGGGCGCGCAGACGGCGTTCGATTTCGGAAGCAATCTCGTGGGCNTGGGCCAGAGTCATGCCTCCATCCATNTTAACGTGAAATTCTATGGCTCGGTTCATTCCNATGCGTCGCGTGCGCAGGCGATGCATGGCCGACACTTCGGGCGTGGTCAACACAATCTCCACAATTTCATGCTTTTCCTCNTCGGGGAGCGACTTTTCGAGCAGTTCGTTGATGCCGGGTCGCGAGAGGTCCCATGCGGTTTTNAGAATGAAGCCGCTGACCACNACTGCCGCCAACGGGTCGAGCACTCGCCAGCGGGCACCGAGAAACATGGCTCCGCTGATGCCGATNAGTGTGGCNANAGAGGTCAGCGCATCCGATCGGTGATGCCAGGCGTTGGCCACGAGAGCAGGCGAATCTATTGTTCGNTTGGCGCGGATNGTGTATTGAAACAGAGCTTCTTTCGACACTATCGACACCAGGGCGGCGATGAGCGCGAGCATCGTAGGCTCGGGGAGTTCGCGNCCTCGGAAAAATCCGATAGTGTCGCTCAATCCATTGTAGAGCAAGCCGAGNCCCACGGCAAACAGCATCACCCCCACCAATATGGCCGCGAGTGTTTCATATTTGCCATGGCCATANTCATGGTCCTCATCCTCAGGCTTTCCGGAAATACGCACGAAACACACCACCACGATGTCGCTCAAAAAATCTGACAGCGAGTGGACTGCATCGGCCACCATCGCCGAGCTGTGGCCAAGGAAACCGGCAATGAATTTAAACACCACCAGCAGCGCGTTGACAACGCTGCCAACGAGCGTCACGCGATAGATTTTCTTCTCTCTTTCCTGCATATCNGACGCAAAGTTAGGGCAAATCCCCCACATCGGCCAATCATTGCAGCAATTTAGAGCGATTCCAAACAGCGCAACCTCATATAACATCATCCCCACCCCGGCCGTTACACCTTATATAATATAAACANTCTCCCCCATGATCAAAAACATTATTGATGCAATCCGCCGGCGCATCAGTGTGCGCACCTTCGACGGCNCTCCCCTNAGTCAGAANCAGAAAGCTGAACTTGAAGAATTTATCGCAACCGCCGGCAGCCCCTTTGGAGGCANTGCCACGATTCAGCTTGTCGACGCTGACCTGAAAGGACCTTACCGCCCGGGNACCTACGGNGTGATTCGCGGCGCGCGCAACTATCTGCTGATGGGCATGGCCANCGACGAAACCTCCATGCTCTCTGCCGGATTCATCATGGAGCAAGTGGTGCTNAAAGCCACCGAGATGGGACTCGGGACATGCTGGATTGCAGCAACATTCAAGGGNAGCGACTTTGCCCGNCTTGCCGACATGCCGCCCGACCGNCCGCTGCGCATCATTTCGCCCATAGGCGTGGCAGCCGAAAANCGCAGCCTGCTCGAACGTCTGACCCGCTCCATTGCNCGCAGCTCCTCCCGCAAGCCTTTCGGCGACCTNTTTTTCGCCGGCGACTTCTCCACTCCCCTCCCCGCCGACTCCCAATGGGCCGAACCGCTGGAAATGATGCGTCTCGCNCCATCCTCAACCAACTCGCAACCATGGCGCGCCATCGTCACCGACAACGCCATCCACTTCTACTACCGCCCCTCGCACTACGCCATCCTCGACCTCGGCATAGGCCTGTCTCACTTCGCCCTCACCGCCTCCCTCCGCCATCTCNCCGGCTCCTGGCACCACCTCCCCACAGCTCCCCCCGCCCCCTCCACCCTCCGCTACCTCATTTCCTACACCCCAAACAACTGAAACCGCCTGCACACAAGCAAAACTTTTGCAATCGAGTGAGGTTGATTTCATTCGGGCTTCACCCGAATTGTAGGGACGCACCCTGGTGCGTCCGAATTGATAATCAGATGGTTGCGGACGCACTAGGGTGCGTCCCTTCTATGTTGTGGTGCAATAGGCGAAGGTAATTTTAACTTTATTTTAACGTTTGTATTGGGGATTGTTTTTTTATAACTAACTTTGCTACTGAAAGTTGAAGAGGAAGCAGGCTCTGCTGAGGAGCAACCTGCCAGCAATAAGCTTTCGCGTCAAGCCGTAAAAGGCCGGGGTCGGTTTCTGCCGACCCTTTTCTTTTGCGGATGGCGCCATATGGCTAAGAAAACCTACCGACCAACCGCGGGGTAAAAAGAATCTCCTTCGAACAACCTTCTATCAGCAGTCTCAGAGAGCTGCAAATTAATCTTTTAGTCGTAAGGAGTGTCACGCCGCATTCTACAGGGAAGCAGTCTTCAGAAGCTGCAAGGGACGCTCAGCGGTCGTGATGGATAAAAGATTGCGTTGAAGGAGATTCCTGTTCTGCTATGTCGCTTTGCTGGCATCATAAGCCGTCTTGTTTGTGACCACAAATTTAATGATTTTCGCCAATTTATGCGCAATTTTGACAATGGCTTTTTGCTTTGGCATCCTGTGGGTATACTTCGCGTAGAGTTTTGAGAGGCTGCTGTCCATGGATATGGCTCTCCATGCGGCCTCCGTCAGCATGTAGCGTAGGGTTTTATGGCGCCGCCGCGTTATCCCACACTTGACTTCGTGCAGGTCGGAGATATCAGAGTCGGGGATCAACCCGACGAAAGCGCAGAATTTATCTGCTGATGAGAACGCGCTCAGATCCCCGCACTCAAGCAGCAGGGTGTAGGCCGTCGTTTCCCCTATGCAGGGAATGGTCCGCAGCAGACGGAAATCCTCGGCATAGCAGGCCTCTTCCATGAGGTTCCGGATCCGTGACTCCACGTCCTTGAGCAGAGACAGCTGGCTCTGCAGTCCATGTGTCATCGCGCGGATGGCCTGACCTGTGGCATTGGGATCGGGATAAAGTTCCTGCAACCACGCGAAGAAGCTCTGTGGCCATCGTCCGTTGCAGTACTCCGGTGGAATTCCGATACCGTTGACATGCAGCAGATGCCTGAGGCGGGTCTTGGAACGCTTCACGTCGCTGATGCAGCAGTTGCGCACACGCAGCATGTTACGGTGCTCCGTGCGTTCCTTTGTCGGGATGTGGATACACTCCAGTTCCCCGTTGCTCAGGGCACGAGCTATCTTTGAGGAGTCGACCTTGTCGGTCTTGCGCTTGCGTTCCTTATCCTTCTGGGCGATGTCGGCAGGGTTGAACACGATGTTATGGATGCCGTTATCCTCCAACTCGTAATGGATGGAGTTGCCACACACTCCGGCCTCGTATGCCGAGTGGTAGATCATACCCGGATAGTTGGCCCTCAGATGCGACAGCAGTGCTTTGACTGAAGGAGACTGCTGGAACGGTCTTCTCCTGATACCTCCCTGGTAGATGCATACGTTCCATTGCCGAAGATGCACATCAATGCCGATGTACACATTTTGAGAATCGAGTTTTTTTGACGAACTTTGCGTTGGCATATTGGTTGATAGTTGGTTAGAATTGTTTTTCAAATATACAAACTATCTTCGATATGCCGTTTTTATTTGGCTCAAGATAGTATGCTGTGGGGATTGCACCACAAACATACTATCTACAATT
>JAAVDT010000042.1:29773-29929 GCA_014801655.1 Bacteroides sp. | reverse complement strand
AATGAGAGGGAACCCTATAAAGTTCGATTTTCCTTAAATAAACAGCAGAATGACATTTTTACTTGAGGGGGAGCCTCNGAGAGGCGATNTCNTGCCCGGCGACAGGTCTTTGCATAGCATATACANTCCCCAAAAAAAACAAGCGGAGGCAGCAAC
>JAAVDT010000042.1:0-29768 GCA_014801655.1 Bacteroides sp. | reverse complement strand
GTTGCTGCCTCCGCATTTATGATTTGAATAAGAGTAGTTTAGCCCTTGAAGTTGGCCATCAGAGCCTGGAAGGCTTCTGAGATGCCATCTTTGTTCTTGCCNCCGGCCTGAGCGAAACCGGGCTGGCCGCCGCCNCCGCCCTGAATCTTCTTGGCAGCTTCGCGAACCATTGCCGATGCATTGAGTCCTGATTTAACCACATCGTCGGTCAGCATAACCGTGAGCAGCGGCTTGCCGGCCATATCGACAGTAGCTGCGAGGAACACAGTTGCTTCAGGCGAAGCAGCGCGAACGGCAAACGCCACATTCTTCACCACNTCCGGCACACGAACACCGGTCANCGATGCAACCTTAACACCATTGACAGTCTCNGCCTTTTCGAGCGTCTGCGCGGCAAGCGCATTGACGCGCTCCTTGACATAGCCCTCAACCTCCTTGTGGAGATCGGCATTTTCAGCAATCGACTTGCGCAGGGCGGCCACAACGTCGGGAGCATTNTTGAGCAGGCCGCCGATTTCGCGCAGCGTGTTGCTCAGNTTGTCAATAGCATCCTCAACGGCCGCGCCGGTGATAGCCTCGATGCGACGGATGCCGGCAGCGATGGAGCTTTCGGAAACGATGCGGATAATGCCGATGTTGCCGGTGTTGTCAACGTGTGTGCCACCGCAGAGCTCAACNGAGTCGCCATAGCGAATCACACGCACTTCCTCACCATATTTTTCNCCAAACAGAGCCATTGCACCCATNGCCTGAGCCTCAGCGATGGGCACNTTGCGATGCTCGTCGCGGGCAATGGCCTGACGCACCTTGGCGTTGGCAAGGCGCTCAACGCGGCTGATTTCTTCGGGAGTCAGCTTCTGGAAGTGAGANAAGTCNAAGCGCAGCAGAGCGGGCGAAACAAACGAACCGCGCTGCTCAACGTGNGTNCCCAGCACCTCGCGCAGAGCTTCGTGGAGAAGGTGTGTCGCAGTGTGGTTGCACGACGTGGCCAGACGGGCNTCCTCATTGATGCGGGCNTCAAANGCAGCCGNCGGATCTGTGGGGAGCTTCTTGGTCAGATGAACAGCCATGCCGTTTTCGCGCTTGGTGTCNTAGATTTCAGTCACCTCGCCGTCGGGAGCCACGAGCACACCGCTGTCGCCGACCTGACCGCCCATTTCGGCATAGAAAGGCGACTGAGCCAGCACAATCTGATAAAACTCACCCTTCTTCTGCTTCACCTTGCGATAGCGCAGAATGTTGGTGGTGCATGAAGTGTTGTCATAGCCCACAAATTCAGGNTCGCCTTCATTGACCACGGTCCAGTCGTCGGTCTCAACGGCAGCCGCGTTGCGNGCGCGCTCCTTCTGAGCCTGCATCTCGCGGTCAAATCCCGCCTGATCGAGCGTCATGCCGTTTTCTTTCAGAATGAGCTGAGTGAGGTCGAGGGGGAAACCGTAGGTGTCATAGAGCACGAAAGCCTCCTTGCCGGAGATTTCGGTCTTGCCGGCAGCCTTGGCGGCGGCAATGGCCGAGTCGAGCATCTTGATGCCGTTTTCGAGAGTGCGGAGGAATGAATCCTCTTCCTCTTTGATCACCTTCATGATCAGCTCGCGCTGCTTGGGAAGCTCGGGATAAGCCTCGCCCATGGAGTCGATCAGAGTGTCGATGAGTTTATACATGAATGCCTGCTTCTGGCCCAGGAATGTGTAGGCATAGCGCACGGCGCGGCGGAGGATTCGGCGAATCACNTANCCGGCCTTGGCATTGCCCGGAAGCTGAGAGTCGGCAATCGAGAAAGCGATTGTGCGCACATGGTCGGCAATCACTCGCATCGCAATGTCAACCTTGGCATTCTCGCCATATTTCAGGCCCGAAAGCGAAGCGATTTTGTCGATGAGCGGAGTGAACACNTCGGTGTCGTAGTTAGAAGTCTTGCCCTGAAGAGCCATGCAGAGGCGTTCAAAACCCATGCCGGTGTCAATCACCTTGGCGGGCAGCGGTTCGAGTGAACCGTCGGCCTTGCGGTTATACTGCATGAACACGAGGTTCCAGATTTCAATCACCTGCGGATGGTCGTGGTTCACAAGGTCNCGGCCGGGGATTGCAGCACGTTCTTCGTCGCTGCGAAGGTCAATNTGNATTTCCGANCACGGACCGCAGGGACCCGTGTCNCCCATTTCCCAGAAGTTGTCATGCTTGTTTCCGTTGATGATGTGGTCGGCCGGAAGATGCTCCTCCCAATAGCCGGCAGCCTCGTCATCGCGGGTCAGNCCCTCTTCGGGCGAACCCTCGAACACTGTCGCATAGAGNCGCTTCGGGTCGAGCTTGAGCACATCAACAAGATATTCCCAGGCCCAGTCGATAGCTTCTTTCTTGAAGTAATCGCCGAAGCTCCAGTTGCCGAGCATCTCNAACATGGTGTGATGGTAAGTNTCCATNCCCACCTCTTCGAGGTCGTTGTGCTTGCCGCTCACGCGCAGACACTTCTGCGAGTCGGCGACACGCGGATATTTTGCAGGGGCATTGCCGAGAATTATATCCTTAAACTGATTCATACCGGCATTGGTAAACATCAATGTCGGGTCATCCTTGATAACCATAGGAGCCGAGGGCACGATATGATGGCCCTTTTCGCTGAAAAATTGCTTGAACGACTCGCGGATTTCCTTTGCTGTTAGCATTTTGCAGTTGGTAAAATGTATGAAGTGATTAGTATTTATCTATTATTTACTGCAAAATTAGTTCGTTTTTTGTATTTTTGCAAGCACATTACACATTATATAATATATAAGCCCCTCCATTCACTCCCCATCCAATGGACGAACTCGACAAAAAATACTATAAAATCTCCGAAGTGGCCGACATTCTCGCCATTCCTGCTTCAACTCTGCGCTTCTGGGAAAAAAACTTCACCGTCATCAAACCCAAGCGCAACGACCACGGCACGCGCTTCTACACCCCGGCCGATATCGACAAGATTGCCATGATCCACTATCTCGTCAAGGAGCGAGGCCTGAAACTCGAAGCCGCACAGGAGCAGATCCGCCTCAACCCCCAGGGCATCGAGATGCGCCACCGCACCGTGGCCCGTCTCAAAGAAATGCGCACCCGCGTCCAGGCCATGCTCGACTCGCTTCATTCGCTCCGATAAACCCTCCCTTTTCACCCAACCGATGCGGGCCAAATGTTAAAAATCATCTGAATATAGTTAAAAATCACCAACATATCAACATTTTCACTATCTTTGCCCCAAAATTAACCTTATTTACACTAATAATAATCAATCATTACCAATCAACATCGCTATGAAAAAAGTCTACGCATCAATGCTAACCCTGCTTGCTGCGGCATCATCGCTGACCGCATCCGCCCAGCAGCTCCCAAATAATGGCTTCGAGAATAATTGGGCCAAAACAACCCCCTGGACATCAGGCGATACCAAACAAGTTGACGGCCTTAGCCCCGAATCATGGACTATTGCTCACGTTGCCGGCTACAAACTTGGCTTTTGGTTTGGAACAACTCTCGTTTCAGACCAAGCGTCCGGCTACAACAGCACCTATGCGCCCAAACTGAAAAACGTCAGCAACTCTGTAGCTACAAGCCAGATTGTCCCCGGCTACATGACTCTCGGCACTCCCTTCAACACGGCAAATACAAGCGGTAGCAATAAAGACGGCGGCTCATTCGGAGGCATCAACTTCGCCTATCGCCCCGACGCAATCGGCTTCCAGTATCAGCGCGGACAAGCTTCCGGCTCCACCGAACCCGCAACCGTAGTGGTTTATTCATGGAAAGGCACCGCTACACAGGCCAACGTAAGAGGCAACATCGGCTCGTCACCCAAAACCGTGACTATGACCGACCGCGACCGCAATATCCTCAACATGGAGACCGCATATGGCGATACACCCTCCTACACCGACGATTTTGCCCGCATCGCCACCGTCAACCACTCAATCACAGCCGCCACTTCCGGCTGGACTTACGCAGAACTTCCCCTGCAGTATGAATCAACCGCCACTCCCGAAAAAATCAACGTTATCTTCAGCGCCGGCAACTATTTCAGCACCTCGCCCGAAAAAGACAACACACTGACTGTTGATGACGTTAAACTCCTCTACTACTCTCGTCTCGCATCGCTCAGCGTAAACGGCGCTGCAGTTGAAGGCTTCAACAGCAACACCTACGCCTACACTCTCGACACCGAGATGCCCGAGGAAAGCGCATTCGCCTTCACCTGCCTCGGCAACAGCGGCTCAGGCAAAGCAAGCCTGTCGCTCGACAAAGCTAACGCCGTGGCAACCATCACCGTCACCAACTCCAACAATGGTGGCACCGACGTTGACGGCCAGACAAGCCACGTCTACACTCTCCAATTCAAGAAACCCGCCACTTCACCCTCAACTCCCGCTGAGTACGAAGGCAAAATGTACTCCGGCACCCTTAACATCGGCCTCGACATCATCGGCCTCGACATCAATCAGACTGCTGAAGTATACATCAAAGACAACGGCAACGGCACCTGCAAATTCACTCTCCCCAACTTCACACTCGACCTCGGCGACGGCCCCGCAAATTTCGGCGATATCGTTGTTGAAAACGTCACCATGACCAATAACGCTGACGGCACAATCTCTTATGCCGGCTCCGTTAAAGGCCTNTCACTCGCCGACGGCGAAATCATTGCCGACGTTGAACTTTCAGGCACCGAAACCGCCGACGGCCAGCTCACAATGAACATCCCCGTTCTCTGGGAAGATATGACCATCGATGTCAAATTCAATGGCNCAACAGAAGCAGCTCCCGTCTATGAAGGNGCACTCTACGATGGCGACCTCAACATCAAACTTGAAGTCATCGGTCTGGATGTCAACCAGTCNGCTCAAGTCTACATCAAAGACAATGGCGACGGNACCTGCAAATTCACTCTCCCCAACTTTACCCTCGACCTCGGCGACGGCCCCGCCAACTTCGGCGACATCGTTGTTGAAAACGTAACCATGACCCGCGAGTCAGCCTCCACAATCAACTACTCCGGCTCAGTAAGCGGTCTCGAACTCGCCGGCGGNGAAATCGTNGCCGANGTTGAACTCAGCGGCACCGAAACCGACAACCGCCTCGTGATGAGCATCCCTGTTCAGTGGGAAGGCCTGACCATCGAAGTTTACTTCAACGGATCGAGAGCACTTGCCGGCATCGGAACCATCACCATCGACAACTCCAACGCCCCCGTTGAATACTACAACCTCCAGGGCGTCCGCGTAGCCGCCGACAACCTCACCCCCGGCATCTACATCCTCCGCCAGGGCACCGACGTCAAGAAAGTCCTCGTAAAATAACCCCCGACATCCCCCAACNCCCATACCAAAAGGCGCGACCCACTCAGGCCGCGCCTTTTGCNTTTGTCAAAAACCCACTGATGCGGTTAATCTACCCNAATCCCTAAACAAAGTCGTCGGAGACGACACCNCTTCCTTAAACCCCGGCATAAGGGAGGATGCCGATAGGCATCCGACCGTGCCGGGGCTAAATCCGCACCAACAAAACTGCTTCGGAGAAGCAGCACNAGAAACCACNGNCACAAAATCCTCCACCCTCCCTCTCAAACCGGGAGTTGCGGAAGTCGCGGAGATTTTGTAACTTTGTGGGTTATGGATTTTAAACTCTCATCGCAATATAAACCCACAGGCGATCAGCCGCAAGCCATTGAGCAGTTGGCCCGGGGCATCCGAGACGGTGCTCCGGCTCAGGTGTTGCTCGGCGTAACAGGCTCGGGCAAGACNTTCACCATGGCCAACGTCATCAAGGAGGTGAAAAAACCGACCCTTATTCTTAGCCACAACAAGACGCTTGCCGCTCAGCTCTACAGCGAGTTCAAGAATTTCTTCCCCGAGAACTCGGTGCAGTATTTCGTGTCATACTATGACTACTATCAGCCGGAGGCCTACATCCCCTCCGTCGACAAATACATCGAGAAAGACCTGATGATTAACGATGAAATCGACAAGCTGCGTCTCGCAACGACATCGGCGCTGCTGTCGGGTCGCAAAGACATCATCGTGGTCAGCTCCGTGTCGTGTCTCTACGGCATGGGCAATCCCGAAGACTTCAACAGCAGCGTCATTGAAGTGCGCGTGGGGCAGAAAATTGCCCGCAACGCCTTCCTCCGCGAGCTTGTCAATGGCCTCTACGCACGCAACGAAGTCAACTTCTCCCGAGGCACATTCCGCGTCAAGGGCGACACGGTCGACATCTATCTTGCCTACGAGGAGCTGATTGTCAGAGTGGTGTTCTGGGGCGACGAAATTGAATCCGTGGCCACGCTCTACCCCGAAGACCATGTGGTGCTCGGCCAGCACGACGGGTTCAAGATTTTCCCGGCCAACATCTTCGTGACCTCTCCGCAGCGCATGGCCTCCGGACTTGCCGAAATCGAACTCGACCTCGGCGAGCAAGTCAACTTCTTCCATCGCGAAGCGCGTGAGCTTGAAGCCCACCGCCTGCAGGAGCGTGTCAGCTACGACATCGAAATGATGCGCGAAGTGGGCCACTGCTCCGGCATTGAAAACTACAGCCGCTACTTCGACGGTCGCCGTCCCGGCATGCGCCCCTTCTGTCTGCTCGACTATTTCCCCAAAGACTTCCTGACCATCATCGACGAAAGCCACGTCACCATTCCCCAGGTCAGAGCCATGTATGGCGGCGACCTCTCGCGAAAGATGAATCTCGTTGAATATGGCTTCCGACTCCCTGCCGCCCTCGACAACCGCCCCCTCAAATTCGAGGAATTTGAAAGCCTCACGCCGCAGGTGATGTATGTCAGCGCAACCCCCGCCGACTACGAGCTTCAGCGCAGCGAGGGAGTTGTTGTCGAGCAGATTATCCGACCGACGGGGCTGCTCGACCCCATCATCGAAGTGCGCCCCACCATGAACCAGATCGACGACCTCATCGACGAGATTGCCGACCGCAACGAAAAAGGCGAGCGCACCCTCGTCACCACCCTCACCAAGCGAATGGCCGAAGAGCTCAACGACTATCTCCAGAAACTCAAGATAAAAGCAGCCTACATCCACAGCGATGTCGACACCCTCGACCGCATCCGCATTCTCGACGACCTCCGGTCCGGAGTCTACGATGTGCTTATCGGTGTCAACCTCCTCCGCGAAGGCCTCGACCTGCCGGAAGTGTCGCTCGTGGCCATTCTCGATGCCGACAAGGAAGGCTTCCTACGCTCCCACCGCTCGCTGACACAGACCGTCGGACGCGCAGCGCGAAATCTCAACGGCACCGTGATCATGTATGCCGACAAAATCACCGACTCCATGCGCCAGACCATCGATGAGACCGAGCGCCGACGCTCTCTGCAGCTCGCCTACAACGAAGAACACGGCATCACCCCGCAGGCCATCGTCAAGGCGCGCAACCGCATCATCGGCATCGACCGCGACCAAGACGATGCCGCCGCACCAGGCAGCGCCCCGCAGGGACGCCGCGCATCCCAGGGCCGACAGGCTCGCCAGCCCAAACCGGCCGATCCGCAGGCTGCCGCCACGCGACTCTACGACATGGAATTTTCGCAGAGCGTCGACATTGCCGCCGACCCCGTGGTGCCCTACATGAACAAGGCCGAACTCGAACGCAACATCACCCGCCGACGCATGGAAATGGTCGACGCGGCCAAGCGCATGGACTTCATGGAAGCCGCACGCCTGCGCGACGAAGTGATCAAACTTGAAGAACGACTCAAAACCCTCGACAATGAATCAGAATGACCCGCGATATGACCTGACGCAATATCTCCCAACGTCGGTCAAGGAGATGAAACTGCTCGGATGGGACCATGTCGACGTGGTGCTGTTCAGCGGCGATGCCTACGTTGACCACCCCTCGTTCGGAGCCGCCGTGATCGGTCGCACCCTTCAGGCCGCCGGCTATCGAGTGGCCATAGTCCCCCAGCCCAACTGGCAGGACGACCTGCGCGACTTCCGCAAGTTCGGGGCTCCGCGACTCTTCTTCGGAGTGTCGGCCGGAGCAATGGACTCCATGGTCAACCACTACACCGCCGCCCGCCGTCGACGCTCCGACGACGCCTACACCCCCGGAGGACGCCACGGAGCCCGACCCGACTATCCCACCATTGTCTACTCCGACATCCTCCGCCGCCTATTCCCCGAAACACCCATCATTGCAGGCGGCATCGAAGCCTCCCTGCGCCGAGTCTCCCACTACGACTATTGGCAAGACCGCCTGCGCCCGTCGATTCTCGCCGACACCCGCGCCGACCTCGTCATCTACGGCATGGGCGAAAAACCGATTGTCGAGATTGCCCGACGCCTCGACGCCGGAGAGCGAATCGCCGACCTGACCGACGTGCCTCAGACCGCCCTGCTCCTCCCCGTCTCAGCCCAACCCGCTGAGAGCGACGCCTCCAACATCATTCTCCACAGCTTCGAGGAGTGCCGGAAAAACAAACGCTCCCAGGCCGAAAACTTCCGCCACATCGAGCAGCAGAGCAACCGCATGGAAGGCGCCACCATCTGGCAGCGCCACGGCGACCTCACGGTCAAAGTCAACCCCATGCTCCCCCCGATGTCGACCGCCGACATCGACGCATCCTTCGACCTCCCCTACACCCGACTACCCCACCCGCGCTACAAAGGCAAGACCATCCCCGCCTACGAAATGATTCGCCACTCGGTCAACATGCACCGCGGGTGCTTCGGCGGATGCGCTTTCTGCACCATCTCGGCCCACCAAGGCAAATTCATAGCCTCGCGAAGCAAACAGTCAATCCTCCGCGAAGCAGAGCAAGTCACCCGCATGCACGACTTCAAAGGCTACATCAGCGACCTCGGAGGACCCAGCGCCAACATGTATGCCATGCGGGGCAAAGACACCGACATCTGCCGCCGGTGCCTCCGCCCATCCTGCCTTCACCCCAAGCCATGCCCCAACCTCAACACCGACCACGCCCCGCTGCTCGACATCTACCATGCCGTCGACTCGCTCCCAGGCGTCAAGAAATCATTCATAGGCTCCGGCGTGCGCTACGACCTGTCGATGCACCCCACCGGCAACCCCGACACCGACCGCACCAACCGCCGCTACAACGAAGAACTCATCGAACACCACGTCAGCGGCCGACTCAAAGTAGCCCCAGAGCACACCTGCCCCCATGTGCTTGACATCATGCGCAAACCCGACTTCTCGCTCTTCTACGATTTCCGTCAGATATTCGACAATGTCAACCGCCGCACAGGCATGCGCCAGCAGCTCATCCCCTACTTCATCTCCTCCCACCCCGGCTGCCGTGAAATCGACATGGCCGAACTCGCCGTCGAAACAAAAGACCTCAACATGCACCTTGAGCAAGTTCAGGACTTCACACCGACGCCCATGACCCTGGCCACGGAAATCTACTACACCGGAATCCACCCCTACACCGGCGAACGCATCTTCACCGCCACCACCCCCGAGGAAAAGCAGGCCCAGCGGCGCTACTTCTTCTGGTACGACAAAACCTACCGCCCCGAAATCATCCGCTCCCTCCANCGCCTCCACCGCCCCGACCTCATAGCCCGCCTCTTCCCCGCCTACAACGCCCCCCGCAACTCCCCCACCTATCGCGCCAACCGCCGTCCCCCCCGCCCCAAACGCTAAGAGTGGTTAAAATACGCCTCACACATTTGCAATTTCCAACACTTTAGGCTATTTTTGCATTATACTAATAAATTTCTGACAATGATACCTTCCAACCCCAATCCANCAATGACCCGCGAGGAAATANAAAAATTCCGCGCCGANATGTCGCGCCGTATGAAAGGGGATTTTACCCCCCGTGAGCTCCAGCTTGCCAAGTCACGCAACGAAGTGTATCAGACCATCTTGAAACGAAATGGCGGAAAAAACCCTCTTTTCAGCTTATGACATAGACTTTTCTCCCATTTCGGAGAGCGACTACCCGTCGCTCTCCGAATTTACATGTGGAGTCAGCGAAATTGACGACGTATTCCATGACGAAATAGAGCTTTGTGCAAGATATCACTATCTGACTCCTTATAAATGCACTCTTGTAGCCACCGGAGAAATTGTCGGACTCTTCACTTTGGCNAACGATGTGCTCACTCTCGAATTTGAAGATCGCATAGACTTCCCGAATCTCCACCCCGATTATTGCGACATTTTTCGCCGACAACCAACCTATCCTGCCATAAACATTGGCCACCTCGCTGTTCGGAGCGACATGCAATCAAAAGGAATCGGTCGGTTAATCGTAGAATTTGTTGCTGCAACATTTTCTCAGATTAACATTTCCGGCTGTCAATTCCTGACGGTTGATGCAATTAACACACCCCGCACACTGTCATTCTACTATGACAAGATTGGCATGGAATTTCAGACCATTTCCGACATAAGCGGTCACACGAGGCGAATGTATCTCGACATCTTCACGCAACCAATTTAAAACCAAACAATAAACCCCTTATATTATGTCACTTAAAATCAAATCAATCATTATGACTGCGACAGCTCTGATGATGGGTGCCTCGGCCGGTGCCGACACCCCGGCTGCGCTCATCGAAAAGCCCGATTTTACGCCGACCAACCGTCAGTATGACATCAACGCCCTCGAAGCCCTCGGCCGAGTGGGCGCTCCCGTGGTGTCGCCCGACGGAAAGAAAATCCTCTACGGAATCAGCT
Organism: Bacteroides sp.; assembly: GCA_014801655.1. Classification (GTDB taxonomy): domain Bacteria; phylum Bacteroidota; class Bacteroidia; order Bacteroidales; family Muribaculaceae; genus Paramuribaculum. The sequence continues at coordinate 19,079 of JAAVDT010000042.1, read as the reverse complement.
ACGAAAGCGTCGAACAAAACAAGAGCAACCAAGACCTCTACGTCATGGATCTCGACGGCAAAAACAACGTCCGAATCACCCGCACCCCCGAAAGCGAATCAAACTACGTCTGGTTCAACGGCGGACGCCAGATCGCATTCATGGCTGCCGTCGACGGCAAGATGCAGCTCTGGGTCATGAACGCCGACGGCTCCGACCGCCGCTCGGTCAGCAACGTTGAAGGCGGCATCCAGGGTTTCCTCTTCTCCCCCAACGAAAAACGCGTGGTCATGATTGGCTCCGTCAAATATGCCCGCACTGCCCAGGATGTCTACCCCGACCTCCCCAAAGCCACAGGCCGACTCATCGACGACCTCATGTATAAACACTGGGACGAATGGGTGACCGAAATTCCCCATCCCCTCGTGGCCGACTTCACCGGCACAGAAGTTGTCAACGTCACCGACATCATGCAGGACGAACCCTTCGAAGCTCCCATGAAACCCTTCGGCGGCATCGAATCATTCGCCTGGAGCCCCGACAGCGAACAGCTCATCTACGTGTCGCGCAAAAAGACCGGCATGGAATATGCCCTCTCAACCAACTCCGACCTCTATCTCTACGACATCGCCTCTCGCACCACCCGCAACCTGACCGAAGGCATGATGGGCTACGACACCAACCCCGCCTACTCCCCCGACGGAAAATACGTTGCATGGCTCTCGATGGAACACGACGGCTATGAATCCGACAAAAACCGCATCTTCATCCTCAACCTCGCAACCGGCGAAAAAACCGACCTCACAACCGATTGGGACTACACCGCCGATGCCATTGCCTGGAACCCCGACGGCAAGTCAATCTACTTCATCGCACCCAAAGATGGCGTAACCCCCATCTTCTCCATCGCCCTGAAAGACAAGAAGGTCACCGTGGTTGCCGACGGCGTGTTCGACTACGCTTCGCTCGCCCCCGCAGGCCCGAAAAAACTGATTTCGATGCGCCACTCAATGCTGATGCCCAACGAAATCGTGTCAATCGAAAAAGGCAAAGTGACCCAGATTTCCAACGTCAACACCGACCTCCTCGCCGCCCTCGACATGCCGACAGTTGAAAAACGAATGGTCCCCACCACCGACGGCAAACTGATGACCACCTGGGTTGTCTATCCCCCGAAATTCGACGCCAACAAAAAATATCCCTCGATTCTCTACTGCCAGGGTGGCCCACAGCAGGCCGTCAGCCAGTTCTGGAGCTACCGCTGGAACCTCGCCCTCATGGCCGCTCAGGGCTACATCGTCATCGCCCCCAACCGCCGCGGTCTCCCCGGCTTCGGAACCGAATGGAACGCACAGATTTCCAAAGACTACGGCGGCCAGAACATGCGCGACTATTTCAGCGCTGTCGACGACATGAAGCGTGAAGCCTACATCGACCCGGCCCGCATCGGCGCCGTCGGCGCAAGCTACGGCGGCTTCTCCGTCTACTGGCTCGCAGGCCACCACGAAGGCCGTTTCGCCGCTTTCATCGCCCACGCCGGCATCTTCAACACCGAAACCCAATATCTCGAAACCGAAGAAATGTGGTTTGCCAACTGGGACATGGGCGGTGCCTACTGGGAAAAAGACAATAAATACGCCCAGGCCACCTTCGCCACCTCGCCCCACCGCTTCGTCGACCAATGGGACACCCCCATCCTCATCACCCACGGCGAATACGACTTCCGCATCCTCGCCTCTCAGGGCATGATGGCCTTCAACGCCGCCCGTCTGCGCGGTGTGCCTGCCGAAATGCTCATCTTCCCCGACGAAAACCACTGGATTCTCAAGCCCCAGAACGCCATCATGTGGCAGCGCGTATTCTTCCGCTGGCTCGACAAATGGCTTAAAAAATAACACTCCCCCCGCTCCATGTCGAAGACCCAGCTTAAAAAAGTGCTCGCCACGATGACCGCACCCCAGATCGCCGATCTGGTCGTGGAGCTCTACGAAGCGCGCCCCGAGGCCAAGGAATATCTCGACTTCTTTGTCAAACCCGACATCGACGCCAAACTCGAAAAAGCCCGGTCGGCCATTCGCAAAGAAGCCTCACGCACCTCGCGCGGCTACTCCAAAATGCGCTCCACCCGCATCAAGCGATTCATCAAAGACATCGCCTCGCTCAATCCCGGCGATGAACCCGTCTGCGAAATCATGACCTTCGCCGTCGAAACAGCCGCTCGCATCGGGTCCGACACATGGATCAAAGAAGTGACCCAGAAAGCCATGGCCCGCTTGCTCCACGACACCCTCGTCATGGCCAACCACGCCGGACTGCTCGACATCTACCTCGAGCGCATCCAATCAGCCGTGGCCGACATGAAGTCACCCATCTATCGCAAAAACTACTTTAAGGAGCTCCTGGCCGACACCATCGCCCTCACCCTCGACGAACTCTGACCGGCCTCCCCCCGCTCCCTCCCCGCCCCCNCNGCAAATAGTTTGTCTTCGGGTGGCACCCAAAAATCAATTCGGGCGATGCACTGCGCAGTGCATCGCCCGAACCTTTTTATGCAAAAATCGCAATCTGGTTAATTGCCATAAGTTAGAATCGTGAAATAGCGGTAACCGCTTCCCGAATTCATCAGCGTGTATTGCAGCGTCACATAATCGCCATTGTAGCCAAACCAAGTGGCCGTCAGATTGCCGCTGCTGTTGGAGTAATTGACCGGCCTGCCAAACTGCGCCGTCAGCTTGTTAAACAAATCATTATAGCGAGAATTGTTATAGCCCACCGATGAGTCGAAATACTGCGAGCGCACCAGACCGCCGCCATCGAAATAGAGCGTAGCGTCATCCCACGTGTAGCCCAACTCACCGACATTGCGCAGATACACCTCCTGAGTGCCGTAGCCGTCAACCGTATAGCCCGAATTATAGAAATAATCCAAAGCCGACGACAGATTCACGCCAAACGACAGGCCCAATATCCCGGGCACAACATTAAACGTGTAGGTCGGACGCCAGCTGCGCGGAGGCTGCGGACGATTCCACACCGTGATTACAGGCCGCGTGGGACGAACCGGAGGAGCCATCACCGGCGGACGAGCCACAGCCCCGGGTCTNACAGGACTGATTGTAGGTCTCACAGGCCGGGCGGGAGCCGTCGGGTGGCCGGGTGCCACAGGCCGGGCAGGAGCCACCGTGTGACCCGGACGCGAAGGAGCCGTAGGCTTGGCGGGAGCCGAAGGCTTGGAAGGTGAAGTGCCGGGGCGAACACTTGACCCCGGACGGGAACCTGCCCCCGGGCGGTTATTATGGTTGTTGTTATTGTTATTGTTGTTATTATTGCCGGGTCTGGTGCCATTGTTATTGCCCGGNCGACTGTTATTATTATTGTGGCTCTGGCCGCCATTGCCGGGACGCGAACCGCCCGACGGACGAGAAGTCGACGATGTTGACTGACCGCGGCCCGGCCGTGTCTGAGCGTCAACCACCTGAACAGCCATCACGCCGCTCATCAAAAACACCATTAAGCTAAGAAATACTCTTTTCATGACTTGTGACATTTAAAAATTAAACATATTCTAAAAGCACCTTTATCTTATAGACCGCACCACCCTGCGAAAAGTTTAATCGCCAAAATTAAATTTCTTGCAAAAATATGAATAAAAATTTGGTTTGCAACCATAGAAATATTACTTTTGTGTGGGGAAAAGGTTTTGCCGCGCGCCACGGCACTCACCCCAAACTTTCAAAAAATCCAAAAATCACCGCCATTATGAAACAATTAGCCAGACTTTTAGCCGAAAAGCTTCTTAAAATTAGCGCAATCAAGCTCCAGCCCGAACATCCGTTCACTTGGGCCTCAGGCTGGAACTCACCTATATATACCGACAACCGCAAAACCCTCTCCTACCCCGAAGTGCGCAGTTTCATCAAGGTGGAAATGTGTCGAATGATTCTCGAACGCTTCGGTATGCCCGACGCTATCGCAGGCGTCGCCACAGGCGCAATCGCCATGGGCGCTCTCGTTGCCGACACCCTCGGTCTCCCCTACGTCTACGTTCGCTCTACCCCCAAAGACCACGGCCTCGAAAACCTCATCGAGGGCAACCTCACCCCCGGACAGAAAGTAGTCGTTATCGAAGACCTCATCTCAACCGGCGGCAGCAGCCTCAAAGCCGTTGAAGCCGTCCGCGCGGCAGGTTGCGAGGTTCTCGGCATGTCTGCCATCTTCTCCTACGAATTCCCCGTTGCTCAGGAAAGCTTCAAAGCAGCCAACGTCGACCTCGTCACCCTCAGCAACTACAACTCAATGCTCGAAGCAGCCCTCGAAATCAACTACATCCACGCCGACGAACTCGAGACCCTCAAAGAATGGCGCCGCGACCCCGCCAACTGGGTTCCCGGCAACTGATTAAGCCTCAACAAAACCTGACCGTAAAAACCACAACATGGCAAAATATTCCGGTAAAGCCGTCACCGTCAACCGTCCCGCGGCCGAACTCTACCAGCGCATCTCCGACCTCAGCTCATTCCAGGAGCGACTCAATGAGCTCCCCGAAGAAGCCCGACAGAAACTCGGCGAAGTGAAATTCACCTCCGACAGGATGATTATCAACGCACCCGCCGTTGGCGAAATCGCATTCGTCATCGCCGAGCGCGTCCCCAACACACTCCTGCGACTCGCCGCCGAAAACTCCCCCCTGCCCTTCAACATCGTCATGAACTTCATCGANAAATCTCCCGACACCACAGAAGTGCAGACCAACCTCGACGTCGACATACCCCCCATGTTGCGCCCCATGGTAGGCGGCAAACTCCAGCAGGCAGCCGACAAATTCGGAGAAATGTTCTCCAACTTCTTCGGCTCCTGACCCCAAAAAGTAAATCCCCCCACGCAATGTTGCGCCACATCAAAACCTCGCTCCTACTCCTCGCCGCAGCCGCAGCCTTCGCCGCTTGTGATAAGATCGACAACCATCGGATTCCACCCGTCAACGTCAACATCATCTTCAACACCATCGGCGACTGGCATCTCTACGGCGTCAGCGGAGCAGGTCAGTCCAGACAATTCATCCGAGCCCTCGGCCTCCCCGCCGGCTACCCCTACAAAGTGTCGGAATACACCGGCTTCGGCGGAGTGCTCCTCGTCTGCGACCCCAACGGCGAATATCTTGCCTACGATCTCGCCTGTCCGGTCGAAGCCAAAGCCGACATCCGTGTGCAGCACGACCCTTCCGCCCAATATGCCGGAATAGTCAAATGCCCCGAATGTGGTAGCACCTACGACCTCTACAACCACGGAGCCCCGGCCTCCGGCGAAGCCTACAAACTCCACTACGGACTGGAGTCCTACATCGTATTCTCCGGAAATCAAACTCCCCCCTACGCATATATTCGGCGATAACACTTGCATATTAGCAAAGAGTTTGCTACCTTTGCAGCTCACAAACCCAAAGCCCCATCGATGCCCGAATGGTGGAATGGTAGACACGAAGGACTTAAAATCCTTTGGCCATTGCGGCTGTGTGGGTTCGAGTCCCACTTCGGGTACCGACCGAAAAGCCCTTGCGCTCTCCCCCGAGTTGCAAGGGCTTCTTCTTTTCCGAGCTCTCCGAGTTCTCAGAGTTCTCAGAGTCCTCGGANTTCTCGGAGCACTCCGAGTTCTCCTCCCTCCCGAAGTTAAGTAATTTTAAGGTAGTTTTATTGGCCGAAGCAGATTAATGCTGTAACTTTGCTATTGTGATACTCCCGGCGAGCCNCCCTCGCCACATTGCCATAACCAAGCTCCACTTCAGAAAGAGATGAAATATTACAGCACAAACGACAAATTCCACTCCGTCAGCCTCCAGCAGGCCGTATTGCGCTGCTTCGCTCCCGACGGCGGCGTCTACATGCCCGACCGCATTCCGCTCTTTCCCTCAGCAATTTTCCGCAACATCCCCCAGATGTCGCTCAAAGAAATCGGCTACATCGTGGCCTCATCAATGTTCGGAGGCGACATCGACGCCGAGACAATCAACGACATTGTCCGCGAAACACTTCCCTTCGACATTCCCCTCGTGGAGCTCGACGCCGGACTCTATGCCCTCGAACTTTTCCATGGCCCCACAGGCACATTCAAAGACATAGGCGCCCGATTCATGGCCCGCATCGTCGACCATTTCATCAAAACCTCCGGCCGGCCCTCCTCGAAAGTCAACGTATTCGTGGCCACCTCCGGCGACACCGGTTCCGCCGTTGCCGACGCCTTTGCCGGCCACCCCTCCATCGACCTCTTCCTCCTCTACCCCAAAGGCACAACCCTGCGNCTCCCGNCCGACACTTCAAACATCCACCCCATAGCCATCCGCGGCACCTTTGACGAGTGTCAGCACCTGGCAAAAGAAATCTACGGCGACCCGCAGCTCAACCGACGCATGACCATCACCTCGGCCAACACCGTCAACATTGCACGCCTGCTGCCACAGATGTTTTTCTACTTCCACGCCTACGCCCGCCTGCTTCAGCACACCGAGACACCCGGNCCGATCACCATCTCTGTGCCCTGCGGCAACCTCGGAAACCTGACCGCCGCCCTCTTTGCCGGACAGATGGGACTCCCCGTCAAGCAGATTCTCGCCTCAGGCTATGGCAACGAACGCCTTTGGGGCAACATCTCCCACGATGGCCGCCTCGACGTCAGCGAAGTCAACTCCCGCAACCTCTCCAACAACCTCGCGCGCATCAACTGCCTCCTGACCGGCAACCCCTCGATGGCCGAAATGATTCGNTGCCACACCTTTGGCGATGCCGAAGTCAGCGAAGAAGAATCCCTCATCCTCGACCGCTACGGCTACCGCCTCAACCGCAACTCGGCAATGGCCTGCCGCGCAGCGCGCNTGCAGATGCGCCCCGACACATCCTCAATCTTCCTCGCCACCACCGACCCCGGGCGTCGGCCCGACACTCCGTCGCCCGCTCACGCCCGCCCGCGCCGCAGCGATCANCCCTCCCATCTCTTCCCGCCGCAACTCTCCGTGGTCAGAGACCACATTCTCAGCATATCCTCCTCCCGTCAATCATAAAAACACCATTACCAAACCAAATAAAACCCCCATCACCACCTATGGCAAACAAACGCGACCTTAAGAAACAAATCAAATATGTGTGCGGCGAACTCGCCCTCGAATGCATCATGACCCGCGAATATGTTGAAGGCGCCGACGTCAAGCTGCTCAACGACCTCGTGTTGCGCGCAGCCGAGCTCCAGACCAACTCGCTCAAAAACGCCACCTTCTCTTTCGACAAAACNCCCTCCGACTTCGAATCCCGCGCCGTCTACAATCGCGCCGCAGAGCAATATTTCAAAAACGCCTACGCCCATTTCTACAAACTCTTCAACACCCAGGTGAAAGAAATCGTCAGCGAGCTCAACAAAGCCACTCCCGCNGCGCAGCGCGAACTCAACAAAAAGATTGCCAACCAGTAACACNCCATCATGTGGTTTAGCAAACTACTGCTTCGGATAGCCGGGTGGACGGTCAACATCACCGTGCCCGACTATCCCAAAGCCATCATATGCGTTGCCCCACACACGAGCAACTGGGACTTCGTTCTCGGCAAACTCGCCTACGCTTCCGCCGGCCGCAAAGCCGGATTCCTCATGAAAGAATCCTGGTTTTTCTTCCCCCTCGGCTTGATTTTCAAAGCCATGGGTGGCATCCCCGTGCCCCGGCGACGCGGTTCGAGCCTTGTCGATGAAATAGTCAAGAAATTCAACGCCTCCGAGCGCATGGCCATAGCCATCACCCCCGAAGGCACACGCAGCCGCACCGCCAACTGGCGCAGCGGATTNCTCCACATCGCCATGCAAGCCAACGTTCCCATCGTGCTCGGTGCCATCGACGCCGCAACAAAACGCATCATCATCGAACGCACCTTCACCCCCTCGGGCAATGTCGAGGCCGACATGCGCGCAATCAAAGACTACTACAAACCATTCACCGGCCTGCACCCCGAGCTCTTCACAACCGACTGATTCCCCTCCCCCGCCCTCATGCCGTCGACCGATTTAAACATAGCCCTCCTGCCGCTCGACATCGTCGAGATGGATGTCGCCGCCAACCTCTCTGCCGTTGAGCGGCGCATCGANCTGCTNCCCGAGCAGACCGACCTCGTGGTGCTCCCCGAAATGTTCAGCACCGGTTTCACCACCGACCCCTCTATCCTTGTCCGGATTGCTGAAAACACAGCCTCCTCCCCTACGCTCGACGCCCTGCGCTCCATGGCCGCCCGAAAAAACGTTGCCATCTGGGGCACGATGATTGCCCGCACCGACGATGGTCTCGGCTTCATCAACCGTGGTTTCATGATCAGCCCCGGAGCCACCACCGANTTCTATGACAAACGCCACACCTTCTCCCTCGGAGGCGAAAGCAAAGCCTTTGCGCGCGGCTCTCAACTCTCACCCATCGTGGAGTTTCGCGGCTGGCGACTGAAAATGTCTATTTGCTACGATATCCGCTTCCCCGTCTGGAACCGCTCGCGCGCCAATGATTACGACGCACTCATNGTGCCCGCCAACTGGGTCAATTCGCGCTACTATGCCTGGCGCCACATGCTGATTGCCCGCGCCATCGAAAACCAAGCCTATGTGGCCGGATGCAACCGCGAAGGCTCCGACCTCTACGGCTCCTATCAGCGCGGCGACTCCCTGATTCTCGACTTCAACGGCCACGAAATCGGCACTCTTTCAACCGACGGCACCATCTCCGCCACCCTCCAAGGCGGCCTGCTCGACACCGCCCGAGCACGTTTCGCTCCCTGGCGCGATGCCGACCCCTTCACCCTCAACATCTAATCAAAGGCAAAGCNNTTTGTCGAAAATCAAACGAAAAGCGGTCTGTCAAAAGTCAAACACTAAGCGGTTTGTCGTAAGGTGAAAGCAACCGCTCAACCTGCGGAAGCACAGCGCGAAAATTNTCATTGACAATAAGATGCGTCTTAGGATGAAGTTTTGAAGGCGTAAACGCCAACTGCGATTCAATGCGCGCCTCAACTTCGGCCGCCGACATCGAGCTGCGTTTCATCACACGCTCAACGCGCATCTCCTTCGGAGCATCGACCATCCACACCTCATCGACCATCGCGTCAAGCCCGCTCTCATAGAGAATCGCCGTCTCCACAAACGCCAACGGCCGACCCGCAGCCCATTCGGCCAGATCAGCCCTGACTTCGGCATGAACAATCTCATTCAGCACCCCCAGCCTATCACTATCGCTGAACACGATTGANGCAAGCACACGCCGGTCAATCTCGCCCTCTGCAGTGATGACAGCAGGCGAAATCCGCTCGGCAAGCAAACTCTTGATTCTCTCACTCACATCCATCAGCGCCTTGGCGCGCGAATCGCAGTCATAGACCGCNTAGCCCATCGCAGCAAGCACACGGCTCACCACACTCTTGCCCGACCCTATGCCGCCGGCAATGGCTATCAGGCAACCACTCCCCCTATCGGTCGATAACATATTCAACACTGTCTCTTGAAACGGAAACTATGCGAAAAACACCCGGCGCAACCTTCACCTCAACAGGCGCCATGCGCGACCCGGAAGTGATAGCGGAGTAATCGACCGTGGCCTGAGCCGGAATCTCCTGACCGCTAAGTCGCAGCGGCACGAGATAGCTGACATCGACCGTGGCCGGATAAGTGATGACACTGCAATTTTCAGGCACATTGACGGCCTTGATTGGCAACGTGGCCTTACGCGAAGCCAGCAGCTCCACCGGCACAGTCACCGTCACCTTGTCGGGAATCACTCTTGCGCCCGGAATCTTCTTGATAGCCAGCTCATAGACCAGCGTATCGGTCAGCTCGGTGCAGCTCAGAAGCTCCGTCTCCACATGGTCAATGTCGGGGTGCTGACCATTGACCGTATAGATCGTCACCGAGTCAAGCGCAGAAGTTATAGGTCCGCTGATCACACTCGACGAAGCTGCCTTCACTCGCGCATTCACCTTGAGAGGCATCCTGATTCCCTTTGAGGAAGTAAACGGAACCCTGATTGAATCGGGATTCACCGACACCACTGACACTCCCTGACCGAAAATATCGCGCAATCGGCTGTCGAGCTTCATTCGCGAGAGCGAAACGCCCGANCCGCTGCGGCTATACTGCCGGAAATCNATCTGCATCGTCGGCACCTTCATAAAATAGTAGCGCACAAACTGAGTGCCCTTGCCGCGCACCACCACATTGAGCGATGACGGCATATCGCCGACAAGAATCACACTGTCAGGCACATTGGTCAGCTCCACCCTCACCTCATANTCATGCTCCGCAGTGTCGTCAAGNGTCAGGATGCACCAGAAGAAAAACGCCACGCAAANGCAGATGAGATAAGTGATGAAGTCACGTCCGCCGCGAGTGTGGAGCTTGCGGTTGACATCCTTGGCAATGTCGCCCACCACTATTTTAGGAGATTTCGACATAAGCTNACCCGAATGGCAGGGACGCACGGGCCGTGCGTCCGCAAACCGTGGGGTGAAGAATTACTTCTGAACAGTATCGCTCTGAGCTTCCTGAACAGAGGGGTAAATGAAGTTNTTATCAACGGTGATATTAACGCCGTTGGCCACTTCAATCACGAATGCATTTTCCTTGATGTCACGCACNTTGCCGTGGATACCNCCGGAAGTGATAACGCGGTCGCCACGCTGAATGCCTTCACGGAACTTGTTGATTTCCTTCTGACGCTTCTGCTGCGGACGNATCATGAAGAAATAAAATATCACAACGAGGAGCACAATCATAATGATGCCCTCAGCACCTTGTCCCATAATATACTTGATTTTTAAGGGTTAATAATTCAATTCTTGTTCAGCTTGCCTTCNGACTTGAGGAAGTTGATGACGGAGTAGAGAATACCGTTCACAAACTGACCCGACTTGGGCGTNCTGTAGCAGTTGGCAATTTCGATATACTCGTTGAGCGTAACCGCGATGGGAATTGCGGGATAGTTGAGCAGCTCGGAGATTGCAGTCGCCATAATTACAACGTCCATGAACGCCAATCGTTCAGTGTCCCAGAGTCGGCGGTCGATAAATTGGTCGATATAGCCGCGATAGAGCTCGAAATTGTCNGCAGTGTCGACAAACAGTTCGCCACCGAACGCAGCATCTTCCTCATCCTTAAACTGCGGCAGGAACACACGGCTTCCCGGCTCGTTGTCGGCCACGCGACGCATGGTTTTCATCACGAATGTGCCCACGATGTCGAGGTCGTCGTTCCAATACACCGACATNTTTTCAAGNGCTTCGGCCAGGTCGTCGCTCGGCAGAATGATGGTGCGGAACACATTNCGCCAAAATTCGCAGTCGGTCTTGATATCNGTCTTTTCGAGAGCCATATAGTCGGCATAGAGCTGCGACGATGTGATCTGCGAGAGCAGCTTGTTGANCAGAATCGGATCGTCGGCCCAGGAGAAAGGATGAGCCTTGAAATATTCTTCAAGCTCCTCGCTGTCGGCCAGACGGCGCACGAGTTCATTGTCGATGAATCGTGTGTCGGGGTTCAGATCCTCGGAAGTGGCCAGGAATTTGTTGCGCGCATTGTCGAGGCGAAGGTCCTCGGCGCGGGTGATNTCNACCGGCAGNGCCAGCAGCGCATGATAGAGGTCNTAAGCCTTGTCGAGCGAACGCTGNAGCGACTGCTTGGCGTTGTGATACATGCCGGAGATGTCGCCCACTTCGGCAATGGTTTCGGCAGTCATNGNCAGCGCATCTTCAAAACCTTTGGCCGAGAACTGGTCGGACTTGCGGGCGGCGGCNAGCAGCGCGGGGTTCTTGGCAAAGATGGTTTCGATGATGGTGGTCCAGAGACGCACGTCGTCGGCCAGCTGACGGTTTTTCAGGCGAATGTAGCTGCGATAGATGGCCGAGCGGGTGATTTCGGCATGAAGTTCGGCNAGGAGNTCGCGGTCATAGCGNGATTCGAGGTCTGACTTCATGGCCACNCGGCGAATGGCATCGTCGCTGCGCAGACTCTTCACCACCTTNTTGAGAGGCAGATAGCGGTTATCGTCAACGCCTGCAATGACCTTCGACTCCGGATTGAGTCTGACGCCCGACAGGCGCAGAACCATCAGCAGCAGGTCAATATAGGTTGAATGTGCGAACTTCTTGTCGCGCGTTGCGTTTTCAGGAATCTCACGGAGTTTGAATTCTCCCTGCGTCAGCAGATAGCTGTAGAGCATCTGCACGACTTTTATTCGGATCAGTACGCGATTAATCATATCTTACTTGGCGGTCAATTTTGTTTTCGTTGCAAATTTACAAAAAATCCGTCAATAACTCACGACTTCTCGGGATTATTAGCCGATTCGTCCGCAGCCGTGTCGGCAGCCGATTCCGGTTGAGACGCCTGAGGCTTTTCGGCGGGGATATCCTCAACCTCCACCACCTCTTCCTCCTCCTCAGGAGCCATGTGGTTGAAGCCCTGGGCGCGGAGTTGCATCTCAACGCCGTCGCGGGTCACCAANGCGCATCCCAGNTCGGGGCGGGTGATGTGGCCNATCACTTTGATGCCCGGCATGCGCTGCAGGGTGTCATGATAGTGGAGCGGAACGGTGAACACCAGTTCATAGTCCTCGCCGCCGTTGAGTGCGGCGGTGACNAGATTCATGTTCACCTCTTCGGCCATCACAGCGGTCTGATAGTCAATCGGTATGCGGTCTTCATAAATCCGGCAGCCGGTGTTGGACGCCTTNCAGATGTGGAGAAGCTCCGACGAAAGGCCGTCGCTGACATCCATCATCGCCGTGGGCACGATGCCCTCGCGGGCCAGTTCGGCCACNATATCTTTGCGGGCTTCGGGCTTGAGCTGACGCTCGATGAGATATTCCTTGCCGTCAAACTGCGGCACGAAATCCTTCTGTCCGGCTCCGACATTTTTCTCGCGTTCGAGAAGCTGCAGCCCCATATAGGCTGACCCGAGGTCGCCCGACACGCAAATCAGGTCGGTNTCCTTGGCTCCGGATCGCAACACGGCTTTTCCTTTGGCAACGTCGCCGATGCAGGTCACCGAGATGACCAGCCCCGAGCGCGAAGCNGTGGTGTCGCCGCCAACGAGNTCAACGCCATAGATTTCACACGCCAGACGAATGCCTGAATAGAGCGCCTCGATATGCTCNACGGTGAAGCGCGACGAAATGGCCAGCGCCACGGTGATCTGTCGCGGAGTGCCGTTCATCGCATAGATGTCGGAGAAATTGACCACGGCAGCCTTGTAGCCGAGATGCTTCAGCGGCACGTAGGTCAGGTCGAAATGAACACCCTCNACCAGNAGGTCGGTCGAGATGAGCACATCGGTGTCGGGATAAGACACCACGGCGGCATCGTCGCCCACTCCGGTCAGAGTCGAGGTGTTGACATGGCTGATGCCATCGGTGATTCGGTCGATGAGACCGAACTCGCCGATGGTTGAAATTTCTGTCTGTTTTTCCATATTCAGCAGAGNGAAAGTGGGGATTATTCGGCGCGGGCCACGAGTTCGCGCATGATTTCCATNATTTTGGGCTGCGCTGCTTCGGCTGCTTTCTGCACCTCTTCGTGGGTGGGCACTTCGGTCACATCCTTGCCGCCGAGGTCGGTGATCACTGACACNCCGAACACCTTCATGCCGGCATGNTTGGCCACGATAACTTCAGGCACGGTCGACATGCCGACGGCGTCGCCNCCGATGATGCGGAAAAACTCATATTCGGCGGGAGTTTCAAATGTGGGGCCGGTCACGCCNACATAGACACCGTGCATCACACGGATTCCCTTTTCGGCGGCCACCTGGTCGGCCAGCTCAATGAGTTTGTGGTTATAGGCTTCGGTCATGGCCGGGAAGCGCGGGCCGAGGTTGTTGTCGTTCTTGCCGCGGAGGGGATTTTCGGGGAAGAGGTTGATGTGGTCGGTGATGATCATCACGTCGCCCACCTTAAATTCCTTGTTCATGCCGCCGGCAGCGTTGCTCACGAAAAGGGTCTCGATGCCGAGAGCTTTCATCACGCGCACGGGGAATGTCACCTGCTTCATGTCGTAGCCTTCATAGTAGTGGAAACGGCCCTGCATAGCCATGACGGGCTTCGAGCCGAGACGGCCGAAAATGAGGTTGCCGCTGTGGCCTTCAACGGTCGACACGGGGAAGTTGGGAATTTCAGTGTAAGGGATATATTTTTTATCTTCGATGTGGTCAACGAGTGCNCCGAGGCCTGTTCCGAGAATGATTGCGGTTTTGGGCATTTCGCCTACCTGAGCTTTGATATAGTCAGCTGTCTGCTGGATTTTGGTTATCATATTGTTTTAAGTTTTGAGTTGTTTGACAATAGATATAACATTGAATTAGTGTTCAGAGTTTAGAGCGGAGAGTTTAGAGGGGGCCCTTTTTCAGGATTGGAGCATGTCGCGGTTGTTGATTTGCTGATCGAGGGTTTCGTCGAAGTTGCGGTCGTTNTAGTCGGTGAAGGCCACTCGGATCGGCATATAATATGTTCGCGCGCGAAGCTCGGGCGGGAAATAGGGATTGTTGCGCAGGCGCACCGCATCCTTCTCCGTGGTCACGATGATTTTNTCTTNANNCNACATGTTGGTGAATTTATCGCGGATACTGTCCATGTCGGAGTGTGAGAAGTTGTGATGGTCGGCGTAGCGTTTGATTCTGACTTTGGCCCCGAATTTGCGAAGCTGGCGCACGAANGGNCGCGGATTGGCAACGCCACACACGGCGAGTATCGAGTCGTTTCGGGTCAGGCGCTGCAGCGACATAGCCGCGCCGGGCTTGATGCTGTCGGGAAACACGGGCTGAATCGGCAGATATTCGTAGCTCGAAAAGAAGAGCTTCTGATAGGGGAAGAGATTGAGCTTGGTTTTGTAGATGCGCGCTTCCATCGGCTTCATATCTTCCGGACATTTGGTCACGATGATGATGTCGGCGCGNTCGAGCGNACTCATCGGCTCGCGCAGTCGGCCGAACGGAAGCATGTGGTCTTCGTANGGCGGACGGTTATATTCCATCAACACCACGGCCACTCCCGGCTTGACATAGCGATGCTGGAAAGCATCGTCGAGCACAATCAGATTGAGGTCGGGCAGCAGGCGGCGCATCTCGTTGATGCCTTTGACGCGGTCTTCACACACGGCCACGGCCACTCCGTCGTCGAGAAACTTGCGATANATCTGATANGGCTCGTCGCCGATGTCGGCCACATGGCTGTCGGGCGTGGCCAACACNAANCCGCGGGTCTTGCGTTTGTAGCCACGGCTGAGCACACCGATGCGGTATTGACTCTTCAGCGCATTGACAATATATTCGGTGTGGGGGGTCTTGCCGGAGCCGCCCATCGAGATGTTGCCCACCACAATGACCGGAATGTCAAACGATGTCTGCTTCAACATTCCGCGCTCAAACATGGCATTGCGTATCGCCATCACCCCGGCATAGATTTTGCTGACGGGGTANAGAAGCAGATACGAAAGGATTTTGCTTTTTGCCATGATTGATTTATTTCTGANGGTGNAGCGAGNATCAGTGGAGTGTGATATAGTTGGCGCGGGCCTGGAGAGGATACATGGTGGCGATGGATCGGAGCATCTTCATGTATTCTTCGGTGCCTTCGGGCATCGGCGATGCGAGCATGGCATACATCTGCTGACCGCCTGCGGCAAGCAGCGGCATCCACCATTGATCCTGCACGTCGGGGTAGCGCTGNATGTTCAGTTCGTCATATTTGCAGCCGAGNTCTTTGGCNATGGCGTCGAGACATGCGCGCAGACCGCCGATTTCATCAACGAGTCCACACTCAAACGCGCTGAGNCCGTCCCACACGCGACCNTGGGCAATCTCCTTGACAGAGTCGACCGACAGGCCGCGCGACGAAGCCACACGACCGACGAACAGTTCNTAGCCGCGGTTGACATAGCTCTGCATTGCGTCGCGTTGCTCGGCGGTCATGGGAGCCATGAAAGTAGGCATCGAGCCTTCATTNGTGTTGATGCTGACGGGGTTAACGCCAAGTTTNTCTTTCAGCAGCGGCTGAATGTTGGGAATCACNCCGAAGATGCCGATTGAGCCGGTCAANGTGAGCGGNGAAGCGAAAATCTTGTCGGCNCCACACGAAATGTAATAGCCACCCGACGCGGCATAGTCGCCCATCGAAACGTAGAATGGCTTGCCGGACACGGCTTTATATTGTTCCAGAGCTTCCCAGATCTGCTCGGAAGCAAATGCGCTGCCGCCNCCTGAATTGACGCGGAGCACCAGNGCATCGATATCTTTATTCTCAGCCAGCTCAAGAATCTGCGGCACGAGGCGGTCGGAGGCAATGCCACCCTCGGNNCTCTCGGTGATGTCGCCCAGCGCATAAAGCACGGCCACGGTNTTTTCGCCNTTGCCCGAGGGACGGACACCGGCNGCAGCCACATAATCTTCGAGGTCNATATATTTCGGCTCATCGGNGGCNGTCAGNNCGGCAATCATGTCGTCNAGCTGACGGCGATAAATCATGCCCGTCGCCACACCGGAGCTGACATAAGACTCCGTTGGGAGNGAAAACTCAAAACTGTTGGCCCAGGCGTTGACCGAATCGATGTGAACGCCACGGTTTTTGGCAATNGTNCCGGCCATGTTGTCCCAGATGCGNCCGAGGAAGCCGGTGATCTGTTCGCGGTTGGCCTCGCTCATGTCGCTGAGCAGGAAGGGCTCGACAGCGCTTTTGTAGGTTCCGACTCTGACCACCTGCGCATCGACGCCCACCTTGTCGAGCAGGTCTTTGAAATAGAGCGTCGTGGAGCCGAGGCCATGGATGTCNATCATGCCCACGGTGTTGACAAGCAGCGAATCTGCCGCCGAGGCAATGAAATAGTCGGCCTGAGAATAATTGTCGGAATAGGCCACAATCCATTTCTTGGAGCTCTTGAAGTCGCGGAGTGCGGCAAGGATTTCGTCACACTGCGCCATGCCCGCNCCGATGCCCGAACATTCGAGNAGAATGCCCTCGATGCGGTCGTCGGTCTTGGCTGCCGTCACGGCATCAACGATGTCGGTCAGCGACAGAGGCATCTCGCCCTGCGACTGNAGCACCNCGTTGAGCGACATATCAGAGGCNCGGTCAACGATTTCGCCGCTCAGAGTGATGCGGAGAACCGACTGATCCTCNACTTTCACCGACGATCCGCCCATGGCACTGCCGATTAAAGCAACAAAAGTGAACACCAGCAGCGCACCGCCAATGAGCACAGACAGCCAGATGCCGGCCATCGTTCCAAGAAAACTGTATAGAAATTTCTTCATCTTTTAATAGTTGAAATGCAAAAAGATTGTTTTCATTCTAAGGTGGCGAGAGCTCCTGATGGCGCCCCACACCAAGTCACGTTACAAAATTAAGAAAATTAAATCATTGACGGCTAAACTTTATGCAATTTTTTTCAACCCACCCCNAAATTTTCCTCTAAGCCTCCTCTAAGAACAACAAAGCCGCCGACTCCGGAAAGTGAAGCGGCGGCTTTATTAGCGATATATTTTTCTACTTCTTAACAAACTTCTTGCCCGAGGGGGTCACATAAATCTGACCCGCTTTAGGCTCNGCAACTCTGCGGCCCATCAAATCATATAGCGGCTCCGACTCCTNGTCAACAGCAATATCNTCCAACGAGCTNAGNCCGGTCTGATACTCATTCAACNGACTCGCCTCATAAANACACTCNTCGCCCTGATAGCACGCAACAACATAATCGGAATAATTNGCGTCACANTAGCATGNTGGNAAAGTAAACGTCAATAGAATATAANATAAATTTTCTGCNACACCTATNCCCTCAATCCATGCACNACTTGGATNATAACTGCTGTGTAAGTATTGAATCCTTCTTTGACGACCATCTATAAATAGCGTTCCTTCGCCTTCAATGGTTTCATACTCTTCATACCAATCAAAATCTTCAAACGGACATTCATCTAAGTGTCTCCTCAAGCGATCGCCAACCTTAGCATTGAAATCTATCATCGGAACAAATCCGGANTGATCGTCTCTCTCAAAGTAGATATAGACGACACCATCTTTTTCGTAGCCGATATACTTCAACTCCGATTCTCCGGTTTCAACCCACTCGCGGCGAAGACGACGCGCTATGATTCCGTCGACCTCAACTTCATCATCCACATAAATCTTATATAGTTTACTACCGCTAACAAGATAATCTCTATTTATCAGCCAATACTTTCCCTCAGCAAAGAAATTCTCATCCTCNGCATGACTCAGTTGGCCAATCCCGACCAACATAAGCATTAAAATCACAAATTTACGCATACGCTTATTCCTTTATTAAACTGCAAGACAGATTGGTTGATANAAAGTTATTTTTTTGCAAATATAGAGTTATTTATTTGATTTACAAAAAANTAGCACCATATTTTACGAAAAAAAATACATAAGAGAGGCCAAACCCATATTGCTGTTTGGGGTTGGCCTCTCTGAGTATTATTTAATCGCGGTCACAAAATCATTGGAAAACGACNGTCATTGACTTGCCGTTGGAGGCNNNAATNGTGCCCNNCATNTAACCACCCACATCNTNGACAAACCAATTTTCCTCATATGAAGAATCTGTGGGGCTTGCCACCNTAAGGCTAAAGTATGCCNTNTCACCGATGCCAAATTCTCCCGTGAAGGGCATGTAGGCCTTCGGGCTGTCGCCATATTTTTCAATGACGCTGGGATAGTAGGTGTGGCCTTTGATCACATTGCCATCAACGGAAGTCACNTCCATGATGATTTTGTATTTTCCGTCAACGAGGCCTTCATTCTTACCCATGTGAACATAGCCGANATCGAAGTCGCCTGACGAGCCGCTGCCACCGAACGAACTGCTTTCGCTTGTCCAGTCGCCGAGGTTCATCAGATTGAGAGCCGAACCCCATGAGGAGTCTTCGTTAGAGAATTCGCTCTCGAATGACTTGTTGTTGTCGGCCGAGATGAGCGAGGTGAGATTGTTTTCAGAAGCTGAGCTTGAGCGGTTGGAGTAGCTTGCGAATGCCTTGTCGCACACCTCTTTGCCTTTGCTGTCGATCAGCACATTGACATTGCCTGACTT
>JAAVDT010000024.1 GCA_014801655.1 Bacteroides sp. | reverse complement strand
TAAAGCACCCATTTTAGCTCTATGAAATCCCAATATCGCGATGAATATAAAGATCAAATACGGAACCCTTAACGAAAAATTAAAAATGGGATACTGGATAATTCTAAATATCGCGTGAATGATATAGTGTGGACTAAGTTCGATGGAAATAGCGGATAAAGAGAGGTCAAAACTATATCAGGGTATATTTCACGGATTACATTCTACTATGACTTTTAGTTATTTTATGCAACGTGATTATATGCTCGCCATGGTAAAGTGGAGGAGCTATACGAAGAAGTGTCTATGAAAAAAGTTTTTTTAATTGCATTTTTAGTAGCAACGCTATTTGGTTGTCGTCAGCAAGAGCGTCAAGAGCATCAAGAGCAAGCTATAAATGAGGAAGAATTGCTTTATCATGGCTTCCTCACTGCACAATGTAGCGATACCATCGAAAAACTCCAAAAAGAGTTGGAGCAATGGATAGACAGTCATAGCGTTGAGTTTAAGATTAGGGTTGTGGAGTTGAATCCATTGCTGGACGAGATGATGAACCATTACATTATTCCCGATGTAAAGAGTAAACAATTTGATCCTAAACAATTTGCGATATATCTTTATCTGGATTATGTAAGTTCTCAGGATGATGGGATTGAATATCTTTTGACCTGTTCAGTTGAAGAATTTCCCGAAATAGAGAATGAGGAATGGAGTGGTTACTACCAGGTTGAGGGTTTCTCATTCTTCTTAAATAAATTGTTAGTTAAACAATTCACCAACACCACCGATTCTGTAATAAAATTTGAGTGCATAAAACCCTCGGAGGGTAAAGAGTCAGAGTATCAGTGGAAATACAGGTTAGTCTTCAATGTTGAACGAAATGACATTAAAGCATCTAAACTATCCGAGACTGTTAGCGCAGCTAAAATTGCGAAGGTCAACATGGCGTTAGATGTTTATTCCTTTGCAAAGAGGGGTAGGATAACAATTATCCCTGAAGATGGCTATGTTGATGAGCCAACATATTGACACATCCGATCAACATGGGCAGGTGAATTTGATATCAATTTGAGAAATAGTTTCTAAATAATTCTTAAACATCGTGGGTGGAGGCTTGCTTGGCGCTGACTTATTTATTAATTTCGTAGGCAAATGTAAATTTTACCGCTCATGACCCTACGAAAACTGACCTCAGCTCTGCTCATAGCTCTGGCGATGCCGGTTGCGGCTTTGGCCGACTCTGATCGCATTGTCATTCTCCACACCAATGATACTCACAGCATCATTGACCCTTACCACGAAACCGGACTCGGAGGCGTGATGCGCCGCAAAGCGTTGATTGACAGTGTCCGCAATAACGAACCCAATGTGTTGCTTGTCGATGCGGGCGACGTTGTGCAGGGCTCGCTCTATTTCACTCTTTTCGGAGGAGAAGTGGAGCAAAAGGTGATGAATGCGCTGGGCTACGATGTTCAGATTCTCGGCAACCACGAGTTTGACAACGGCATGGAGCCGCTACGCACCTATCTTGAAGGCCTCAATGCCGACCTCATCACCACCAACTACGACCTGACTCAATCAAACATCTCCGACCTTTTCAAGCCCTACACCGTTCGCTCGGTCGGCGGCAAAAAAATCGGTTTTCTCGTAATCAATGTCGACCCTGCAGGGCTCATTGACGCTGCCAAAAGTCAGGGTGTCAGATATCTCGACCCGATTCAGGCGGCCAACGCCGTGGCCTGGTGGCTCCGCAACATTGAAAAGTGCGACTATGTCATCGCCCTCTCCCACATTGGCTATGAGGAGGGCAACAAGGCCGACGACATTCTGCTGGCCGAATACACTCAGGGCATTGACGCCATTATAGGCGGACATTCCCACACACTCATCGACCCCTCCGCACCCGATGCAAAGCGGTCGCGCTTCGCCAATCTGGCTGGCGACACGGTGGTGGTGGCCCAGACAGGCAAATATGGCGCCAATCTGGGTGAAGTGGTCATCAATCTCAATGACAACTCGGTGACTTCGCGGGTCATTCCGGTGACTTCGCGACTCGATTCGCAGGTCGACCCGCAGCTGGCCGAAATCCTGCGCCCCTACAAGACTCCGGTCGACTCGATCAACGGCATCGTGGTTGGTCAAACCTCTCAGGCATTCAACAAGAATCCCCAGATGATGAACTGGATGGCCGACTTCGTGATGACCGATGCGCAGCGTCTCGCCAAGCAAAAAATCGACATGTCGATAGTCAACGTTGGCGGCATACGCTCCACATTCCCCGAAGGCTATATCACCAAAGGCAACATCATGCAGACCTTCCCGTTTGACAACCATGAAGTTGTGCTCGCCATCTCCGGAGCTCACCTCGCCCAGGCTCTCGACAGCATCGCTGCCACAGGAGGTAACGGCGTGAGCCACAATGTACGCGCTCTGATGGATGTCGAAGGCAAACGCTGCCTGCAGGTGACCATCGACGGCAAACCGATTGACCCCAACCGCACCTACTATGTGGCAACCATCAACTATCTCGCCGGAGGCAACGACGGCATGGAACCGCTCAAATACGGAATGATTGTGGCCCGAAGCGACAACTATCTCTACGATGATATGCTCAACGCTTTCCAGAAGGGTTTCCTCCGCAAAAAGAAACTCAGACCCGACTCCACCGTCAGAATGAAGCAATAAAATTTGGTTTAAAAGTNAACNCACTCTAAAAGACCNTTNCGCCATTAACCCCCACGTCATGCCACAACCCCGCACTGCCGCCATAATCTCAGCCTCGCTCCTTTCGCTCCTCTCGCTCGNGTCATGGGCCTGCCACAGCAANAACGAATCCNCNGCGCCGCAANCCNCCGCGCCGAAGACCGAAATCATTGCCNCGGCTCCCGAATTGCCCTCGCCGATCAATCCCGCCTCTGAACGCTGGGCCGACTCCGTGATGGCCACCCTATCNCCCCGCCAGCGCGCCGCACAGCTCTTNGTGCCGCGCCTCGACATCACCAACAATGCCGCCGGCTATGCCACACTCAAGCGCATTGTCGGCGATCAGGGCATGGGGGGAATACTTCTCGGCAAAGGCACGGTTGAAGGATATGCCGACATCATCAACCGGGCGCAGAGCTACNCCGCAGTNCCCATNCTCGCGACGCTCGACGGCGAGTGGGGTCTGTCGATGCGCGTCACCGATGCTCCGCGATTCCCCCACAACATTGCCATCGGCGCCGCCAACGACCCCGAGCTTACCCGCGCCTATGGTCGGGAAGTNGCCCGCCAGTGCCGANTGACNGGCATTCAGGTNGACTTTGCCCCGGTGCTCGACGTNAATTCCAATCCCGACAATCCTGTGATTGGCTTCCGATCTTTCGGCGAAGACCCCGAGTTGGTGGGACGGCTCGGCGCNGCCTTTTGCGCCGGCATGCAGAGCGAGGGGGTGATGGCCGTGGGCAAACATTTCCCCGGCCATGGCGACACCTCCGTCGATTCCCACAAAGCCCTCCCCACGGTCAGCCACTCGCTGCCGGTGCTGAAATCAATCGACTTCAAACCGTTTGAAATGGCCATGCGCGCGGGCATGGAGGGTGTGATGGTGGGCCATCTCAAAGTCCCCGCGCTCGACGCTTCCGGCACTCCTTCATCGCTTTCGAAAATCATCACCACCGACTGGCTTCAAGATTCGCTCGGCTTTAAAGGACTGATTTTCACTGACGCACTGGCCATGAAAGGAGCCGCACGAACGGGCGAAAACAATTGTGTCAGCGCGCTGCTTGCCGGAGCCGACATTCTGCTCAACTCATCAAGCCCTGTCGCCGACCTCAACGCCGTGATGAGCGCCGTCGAGTCCGGCAAACTCTCCCAGCAGCTCATCGATGAACGGTGCCGAAAACTGCTCATCTATAAGCATCGCCTCGGCCTCGCCAATTTCCGCCCGGCCGACACTAAAGGACTTGCCACACAGCTCGACTCTAAAGAGTCGAAACGAATCATTGCCGAACTCTCGCGCAAAGCAATCACGGTGGTGAAAAACAACGACGCAGCACTCCCCCTCTCGGGCAAACGAATTGTTGTTGTCAGCATAGGCGCCAAAGCCGAAAACAGTTTTGCCAAAGAATGTAAGGCAATAGACCCGGCAGTCACCACTTTCAGCTACGATGGAGCATCGCCGCTTCCCGCCGCCGTATCTGCGGCAGTCAAGAATGCCGACGAAGTTGTGATTGCCGTGTTCAAAGACTCCGCCGCCTCACGCACCGCTTTCAGCAAGATTGCAGCCATGCGTCCGGCCATCGGTGTGTTCATTCTCAATCCGTTCCGTGTTCCCGGATTTAAGGATTTGAATTCCCTTAAAGCCACCGTGTTGGCCTACGACAACATTCCGCAGCTCAGCNTTGCCGCCGCCCGCGCCATTTTCGGCAAGGAAAAGGTCAGCGGACACCTGCCCGTCAATCTCCCCGGCGTTGGCCGAGTTGGCGATGGCCTGACTTTTTAAACCCGTATCTCTCAAACTCGCTATGAAACGCATAACACTCTCATTCCTATTGCTTTTTGTCATCATCTTTTCGGCACTCGCCGAATCGGTGGCGCCTCCGGTCGTGGTCAGAAACCGCGAAGGTGTGCTCCCCGTCAGCCGGTTGGCCGACCGCGATATTGCGCTCGTCACGCTTGGCCGGCAGCGCGAAACCGACTTTGAAGATATTTGCTCGCGCTATGCCATGATTGAAACGGAGCATGTCAGTTCTGAAAAGCATCTCACTGACGCAATGGAACTTGCCGAGGAATCCGACCTGATCATCGTGGCCGTTGGCAGCAGNGACCGATGGATTGGCAAGGCGTTGAAAAAACTGTGTGCAAAGCGTCCCGTAATTGCCGTTTTCTTCATCAAGGAAGATAAAATCGAGCCACTGACCCACGGCCTGTCGCCGGCTGCCGTCATTAAGGCCGCCGACAANTCCNCCGAAAGTCAATCNCTTGCAGCTCAAATNATTTTCGGNGGTCGGGCAACCGAANGTTTTCCGAAATCACGCCTTGGCTACGCATCGCCGGTCGACGCCGGTTTTTCACCCGACCTNGAAAAGCGAATCGACAGCATCGTGGCGCAGAGCATATCGCGCCATGCGTTTCCCGGCTGCCAGGTGGTGGTGGCCCGCAAAGGCGATGTGGTAATCGACAAGGCCTATGGCACTTANAGNTTCGANGACAAAACCGCCGTCAGTCGCAACACCCTCTTCGACATTGCCTCGATGACCAAAGCCACCGCCACGCTCGCCGGACTGATGAAGGCCTACGACCAGNGGCGNTTCAACCTCCGCTGGCCCGCNTCGAGCTATCTGCCCCGAATGCGCGACACAGCACTCGACGGNATCACCGTGCGCGACCTGCTCTTTCACGAATCCGGCCTNCCGGCATCAATCAATGTCTATTCCGCAGTCATCGACACCGCCTCCTATTCCGGNCGNCTCTTCCGCGAAAAGCCCGGCGACCCCTACACCATCAAACTCGACAAAGGTCTCTACGCCAACAACACCGCCCGCCTNCGCNCCGACCTGTTCAGCNCCGCNCCCTCCCGCCNATTCCCCAACGAAATTGCCCGCAACATATTCGCCACCGACTCGGCGGCNGCCATTCTNTCCGACCTCATCTATTCCCGCCGNCCGGGCNCGAAAAAATATCTCTACAGCGACCTCAACTTCTGCATACTCAAAGACTTGGAAGAAGCCGTGACCNGCACCGCCCACGACAAATGGGTCGACACNCGCATCTTCCTCCCGCTCGGCGCACACCGGTCGACCTACTGCCCGGTGTCAAACGGCTGGGAACCATCCGATGTGGCCCCCACCGAAAACGACCGTCTGCTCCGCCGACAGCATCTGCAGGGCTACGTCCATGACGAAACGGCNGCCTTTCTCGGCGGCGTGTCAGGCAACGCCGGATTCTTCTCAACGGCAGGCGACATNGCAAANCTCTGTCAGACATGGCTNAACGGAGGCACCTACGGNGACGCCCGCATCTTCNCCCCCGAAACCGTNAANCTCTTCACCACAACNCGCTCCGANGCCAATCGCGGCCTNGGCTTCGACCTGGCCGGCCGCGTGAAATCATTTCGCGACACCGGCATCAATCCCCTCGCCTACGGCCACACCGGCTTCACCGGCACCTGCTTCTGGGTCGACCCCGCCGAAGAAATCATCATCGTAATCCTAACCAACCGCGTCAACCCCACCCGCGACACCCCCACCTTCAACACCCTCGCCCCCCGCCAAGAAATAATCCGCGCTGTCTACTCCTCCCTCCCCCCCCCCCTCTAACCCCCCGAGCAAGTAAATCTAACCGTATCAAAAACTTGGAATGCAGGCATCCTGCCTGCGACCACCCTCCCATCAGTGCCTCCAAGAAAGATCACAAAATCAAACGCCAAAACTTTCCCGCAAACATACAGTACTAATATTGGCGTTTCTCCAAACATAATGGAGTCGGATTTGCACTTATTATATCAGTGCAGGTACTTATGCCGGTTTACAAAATCTGTGCATCCACATAGCAAAATGTAAGCTTAGAGGGCGAGGCGAAAGCCGAGGTCTCTATAACGGTTGCCGGAATCGTTGTTGTTACGATTAGCCGAACGACAGTTCCTGGCACTGTTGTTATAGCTGCCGCCACGATTCACTCGATTCGAGCCCGAAGAATGACATAAGACCATTTTTCAATCAATAATACAACTTCTTATTAAATTAAATGACTGAGCTTTTGCAGCAAAAGCAACAATTGATTGCTCCTTAGCGGCTTTTTCTTTCTCCGAAATTATGCCTTTTTCATACAATTCATGAGTCAATCTTAATTTTTTTCTTAGTCTACGTTTACTTTCACCGCTTAACGTCACTCCTTTGGAACTAATCCTATAGCCTAAAAAAATCAAACCTTCCCTTATCGACCCATAGACCGGTTGTTTAAGTTGCAATTTAAGAGCATCACCACTTATGCTATCATAAACATCAAAAGCCCTTTTTAATGCATCTTGGCTCTTCCCAAGAATTACAACATCATCCATATATCGGAAGTAATATTTCATCTTTTCTCTTTCAAGCATATGGTGGTCAAGGTTTGTTAAATATAAGTTAGCGAAATACTGGCTTGTCAAATTTCCTATAGGCAATCCTTTACTTGGCGTAACTTCATAGCTGTCTATAATATCATATAGCAGGTAGAGCAATCTATTATCCTTAAATATTCTTGATAATTGCACTTTTAAAATATTATGGTCGATGCTATCAAAATATTTTCGGAAGTCCATTTTAAGATAATAACCAGTATTCATAGAAGCCTTTAAAACCGCACTTACAGCAGCTTGAACCCCCTTTTTCGGTCGCGAAGCATAACTATGATATATATATTTCCTCTCGAAGCATCCATGACATACGTTCATTATACAATGCTGAATTATCCTCTGATTAAGATTAGGCGCTGTAATGAGCCTTTCCTTTGGCTCATATATTCTAAATTGTCTATAATTCTCACATCTTATGTGACCTGATATTAATTGCGAACGAATTTTCTGAGCATAATTGACCAAGTCCGATTTATAGCGGAAGACTTCATCTGTATTATTCTTTCCCTTAAATGCTTTAATGCATGCCAAAAGAATGTTGTCTAAATCTACTATTAATTCAAACAGACCATTATTACGTCTCATCAGCATCAAGTTTATCTTCTTTCAGTAACAAATTATAGTCATCACACAACTGCTGACCATATTTGTCAACCTTTCTTACGCCAATTCCATCAATTTTTTTCAGGTCCAATATATCAAGATTTTTAATTTTTGAAATTTCAGCAAGCTCAGCATCCGTAAACACTGCAAATGCCGGGACGGCATCTGCATCTGCAAGTTTCTTTCTGATCTTTCTAAGCAAGCAAAATCTTGAGAATTCATCTTTATCTAATAAATTTTTGTAATCAACTTTCCCCTTTATTGATGATGTACCGACAAAATTACCAGTACCTTGCGAAACAGGAAGAAACGTGACGCACAAAGCCCAATAAGCTCCATTCTCTCCACTTACAAACTCTTTCTTTACCTCTAAAATTCTAACTGATCTAAGAAATGAATTGAGGTCTTCGAGCACGTCGGAAGCGGATGTCGCGGGCAATATAAAAGTTCTAATCTGCATATTTTTTATTGGCAATCAAGCTTTATGGTCGCTCCGCCGACCATAATCCTCGATTGCCTTTAATTGATTCGCTTACATTTTGCTATGCGGAGTGCTGATTTTGTAAACTTAGAGGGCGAGGCGAAAGCCGAGGTCTCTATAACGGTTGCCGGAATCGTAGTAGTTACGAAAAGCCGAACGACAGTACCTGGCACTGCTGAAATAGCTGCCGCCACGACACACACGATTCGAGCCCGAAGAACCTCCATTTCTATAACTGCTATAATTTGAACTCCACAAATCGGATGTCCACTCCCAGACATTGCCACTCATATCATACAGTCCTAACTCGTTGTCAAGTTTACTGCCAACGGGATGCGTTGAACCGCCGGAATTGCCATCATACCATCCTACACTCTGGAGATTGTTACTGCCACTATAATCATAGCCTCTTGAACGATTGCCACCTCGGGCTGCGTATTCCCATTCGGCTTCCGTCGGGAGTCGGAAGTTCCTTCCTGTAATGCGATTCAGACGGTCGATGAATTCCTGACAGTCATTCCATGAAACCATTTCAACCGGGAGATTCGGTCCCTTGAAATACGAGGGGTTACTTCCCATTACGGCAGTCCATAGAGCCTGCGTCACCTCCGTTTTTCCGATATAGAAAGTGCTGACGGTTTCAGAATGTACCGGCTGCTCATCACTATCACCATTGTATGACCCCATCATAAAAGAACCGCCATCAACACGCACCATCTCAAACGAAACGCCATTGACCGTGAATGTTTCTGATGCGCCCGTTGGTTGCGAGCCGGTTTGTCCAAAGTAGTTGTTTCCGCCTGAAGCGCCTCCGGTCAAACCCGATGAAACCTTTTCAGCAATGCCCACCAGTTTGTTCATGGAGTCGACAACATCGTTGGCTGAGGCGGTTGCAATGATTTCACCCGTTTCAACATTTATCATTCGGGCATCAACGAATACCTGTTCGAAATCCGACAGTTCTGTCACATCCACAACAGCCACAAACTTTACTCCCAATCGCTGACCGATTTTAGCAATCTGACTGTCACGAACCTCTCCTGACACCGAATAATCCTGCTCACTCTTCAAAGCGTGTAGAAAGTCGGATGTGCGTTCCACTGCCGTGTAGTTCGGACTTTGCGTTATCTTTTCCACCATTTTCGAGCCAATCACCTTCTTATAACCTTGATTGACATCCGTTGCGGTCATATAAACTGCAACCTTATTCTTCGGTGTCTGTGCATTTACCACGCTTGGTAAAAGGACAATCAACGAAACAAGAATCAAAAGTATTTTTTTCATGGAATCACGATTTATTTAGATGGTTTTGAGAAAAGACGGAATGCAACATTATTGGCCATTGCACGAAGCGTCTGAGAATTTTCATACTCACGCTGTTCGTTGCATGTCTTAATCACTTGGCCTGTTTCCAGATTGATGATACGCGCCGAGATTGAGCAGATTCCATCGCAAATATATTCAACATTAGCCACTGCCACATAATCCACTCCCATTCTGGCTCCAACCTTACGAATCTGCGATTCAGGTACATCACCATTGAGTTGGAAATCCTGTTCCTTGGTCAGGGCTTTAATAAAAGCTGTGTTACGCTCGAACACAACATACTCCTTGTTGCCCGACAATCGCTGCATCAAAGCAGAGTTGACAATGTTTCGCCCGGTTTCATCAAGGTTTCCTGTCACAATAACGGACATGGTGTACTTCTTTGACTGAGCATTAACACTGATGCTGCAAAGCACACACATCAACAGAAAAAATAATATTTTTTTCATTGCAATAAATGTGTCGGCGACCCCAACCGAACAAATTTGAGATTTCACAAAAAAAAGACTACGTGAGATCCTTACTGTCGCTCAACCACTGATTGGAGGCTCTGGCATGGGCCCTACTTCACAGATTGAGCAACATGCAGAGGCCCCACGCAGATTTATGACATATCCAAATCACGGATGCTCTCGCATTCGCAATTCAGCATATAATCATACCTACATAGGCATCTACCGTTGCCACATCTTTTGTGAAGTATAGAAACTGCCAGATTTCCAATCATAAAGATGAGGCGCATCAGTAAACGCGCTTTCAAATATTATGTCTGCCGACCCACCCGCTAAGCCCCATTGGGAACCTCTGCCGAGAGTCTGCACTGCAAAGTTGGAAATAATTTTTGATTATTCCAAATCGATTCTTGTTAAAATCCCTATTTCCGAAAGACAATATCATCGGCTTGCCGCTTCTGAGCATATAGACAAAATGGAGGATTATCTTGACGCCAGACTACACCGTTAATTATATTCAATTCACTTATCACATTCAAATAAAAAAACAATAGCGGAGGAGATGCCCGGGATGGCGGGGCGTCTCCTCCGTTTGTTTCAGTTAGGGGTTGTGGTTGACTAACTACTTTATTTGCAGTTGCAATCGCAGCCGAGCTGTTGCTTTACGCTCTTTTTGAAGGCCTCAAACTGAGGGGCAAATTCGGCAAAGAGGGCGTTGTCGGCATTTTTCTTGATGACATGATGCATGAAGCGCATGGCAAGGACGAATTCTTTGGCATGCTTGTCTTTGGCGAAGCCGAGCGATTTGGCTCGTTCAACCATTGCGGCGATGTCGTGATGTCCGCCGAAATTGAAGTTGAGTACTTCTGCCATTTTGTTTTTGCCTTCTTCGTTGATGGAGGCTTCAATCATGTTGACATAATACGATTTTTTCTGCTTTTCCATAGTTGTATATGTTTTAAAAATTAAGATGATTCTTGCTGCGAGAGTCGGTTGGGAGAACTCCACAGCTCTCTGACCGAACTCACCTTTAAAACAAGACCGGAAGCAGTTTTGTCGCACTAACAAAACCTAAAGATTGTTGCAATTTCCAAACACTCCACCCCCGAAACCTCCCTGAAACCGAATGTCGAGTTAATCGGCCGTGGATATAACTTCCCATGAGCCACTCCTACTTGAACCGAGGCGTCTGATCATTCCTTGTCGTTTCAAGCGGGATAATTGCTTTTCCACACCTTTAACCGAAATGCCAATGGATTCCGCGAGTGTCTTGGCCGTGTGTTTAGGATTTTCATTGAGTAATCTTATGATTGTGGCGGTAGTGGAGGTTCTATTTATATCTGACGGTGACTCCTCCCCGATAGATTCCTTATATGAAGCAATTTCGTTCGACAGACGACGCAACATGGTTTCTGTCATGAATCTACGGAATATCTCCAAGTTGTCAGACTCTCTGGTTTCCACCAAGGCCTTGATATACTCTTCCTTATCATCCGCAAAAATTCGAGATGGAATAAGTCCGTATTCAAATTGAAGCCAATTCATCAGCAGACGGGCCATTCGACCGTTGCCATCGGCCCAGGGATGAATAGTTACAAGGTTGAAATGAGCATCAAAACTCATATTATATAGCTCCTGCATTGACATATTTCCCGAGGACCTACGTCTTTCATTCAGCTCAGTGCAAAATTCCTTTAATCGCATGGGCACTTTATTGAAGCTCATATAGGATTTTCCGCCAACTCCGGCTGTTACATTCAGCAGACGCAAATCGCCGTCGGCCGATGAAAAATCACCGAGCATCGTATGATAGACCGAGCCGGTGTTTTTCATAGTAAGTGCAGACAATTCCTTAAGGCGGTCAACAGTGACTTCGGCTCGTTGCCGCGCATAAACGAGTGCCCGTTCGTAGGCTGCCTTTAAATCTAAATTCATGTTTTGTTCGATAAGACTTTTGCCTTTTAGTGCTATGCCGTTATCAAACATTATCTGATTTTCCAGCTCGGTTATGGTCGATCCTTCAATCGCAGTAGAATGTGTTATTATCGAATACAGATAGAACTTGTCATAGTCCAATTGTTGGTCTATGCCAAGTGCCCTATATTTTCCCACTAATTCTTCCAGTTCGCTATTCATCTCCTTATTTTTTTTACGAATATAACACTTTTACCCTACCTAACAATCGTTTTACCCTACCTTTTTTGGCGTTTTACCCTACTTTTGGGGGATTTTTCCGGGTTTTTACCCTACTTTTTTCGGATTTTTTCCCTACCAGTGGGGGAGAATCAGAGCCAACGGATTTTGCGGAGCCAGAGACAGATGATGGCGGAGATGGTGAAGCCCACGCCGATGATGGTGGGAAACGCCCAGCGATTGTCGGGCGAGATGAGCACATCGACATTCATGCCATAGAAGCTGGCTATGAGCGTTGGTATCATCAGAATGAGCGAAACGCTCGTCAGGCGTTTCATGATGGCGTTGACATTGTTGGAAATCACGGAGGCATAGGTGTCGAGCGTGCGGTCGAGCATCTGAGTGGCTATGGTCACGGTGGTGTTGGCCTGACGAAGCTCGATGCTTACATCTTCAAACAGCTCGGCGTCGAGTTCGTCGTTATACATTCGCTTGATTCGATCGAGCAGAATGTTGTTGCCGCTGATCGACGTGGCAAACAACACAAACGATTTCTGGAGGTTCATCAGCCGAAGCAGATCTTCGTTGCGGATGCTGCGGCGGAGTTCGCCTTCTGCTTCGGCCACCATGCGATGGACATCCTTCAGATAATTCAGAAACCAGTAGGCGGAGCTGTTGAGCAGCCGGAGAATAAAATCGGGTGCAGAGCCGATGCCGATGGATCGCTTGCGGGTGTGTTCGATAAAATCGGGAATGAGGATGTTTCGACTGTAGCACACGGAGATAACATAATCGCCATTGACCATCACACCGATTGGCATCGTGGTATAGGGCACGTCGTTTTCAACACTCACCACGGGGATGCGCAAAATCGTGCAGATCCATCCATTGTTGCGCTCCACGCGCGGACGTTCGTCAACGTCGGAAACGTCGTTGAGAAAATCCTCCGGCAGGCCGAATTTATCGGTGAGCAGCTGTAGCTCTTCTGCGTTAGGTTCTTCGACGTTCACCCAGCAGCCGGGTGTCCACTCCACGATTTCAGAAAAGCCCTCGTTCAGTTCCAGATATTTGATCATAGCGCGATAAGTTTATTTCCGCCGGCAAAGTTAACACCATAAATTGTCACTACCAAGAAAAACCCACTGAATATCAATCTCCGGCACCTCTCAGTCCGGTTCATCCCGGCAGGCGTCGGTTTTTAAGATTGGGGAGCAGACAGGCCACGATGCCGAGAAGCGGCATATAGGCGCAGACACGATAGATGGCCTCGATGCCATAGGTGTCGGCAAAGTTGCCGAGTACAGCGGAAGCGATGCCCCCAACGCCGAACGCAAAGCCGAAAAACAACCCTGAAATCATGCCGAGCTTCGTTGGCAGAAGTTCCTGAGCATAAAGCAATATGGCCGGGAATGCTGACGAGAGCATGAATCCTGCGCAGAAGCTGAGCACAGCCGTCAGTGGCAGCGACACATGCGGCAGCAGCAGAGAGAAGGGCGCCGTGCCGAGAATGGAAACCCATATCACGAGTTTGCGGCCATATTTGTCGCCAATCGGGCCGCCAACGAGGGTGCCGGCAGCCGTCGACACCACAAATATAAAGAGGAATATCTGCGACATCTTGACCGAAATGCCGAATTTCTCCATCAGATAGAATGTGTAGTAGCTCGACAGCGAGGCCATGTAGATATATTTCGAAAAAATCAACACCATAATGACACCGATAACGAACACGGTCTTACCCTTCGACAGCGGCAGGCTCAGGCTCCGGGCATGGGAGTCGGGATGACGGCGAACATCATTGAGATAGCCGCGATACCATTTGACGATTGGCCGCATGACCGCAAATGCAATGGTGGAAAACACCAGAAACCACAACACATTCCGTCGACCGTAAGGCGCAACTATCAGTGCCACAAGCAACGGACCGATCGATCCGCCGAAATTGCCTCCCACCTGAAATATGGATTGAGCAAACCCGCGACGCTCCCGTCCGGCAAGCGAGGTGATGCGCGACGCCTCGGGATGAAGTGTTGCAGATCCGATGCCGACCAAAAACACGGCCACGAGAATACCCGACATCGTGTCACACAGCGCAAACATCGCTATGCCCAGACTGGTCGACACCATGCCAAGCGGCAAGGAGTTGACAACCGGACGCTTGTCAAACGCATAGCCCACCACCGGCTGAAAGATAGATGCCGCAATCTGATAGACCAGCGTAATCAGCCCAATCTGGGCAAAGTCGAGATGTAAATCCTCTTTTAGCATCGGATACACGGCCGTGATGACCGACTGCAGCAAATCGTTGAGCGAATGAGCGGCACATAATGCGAGCAGCACCGGAAACGCCGGCATACTCATCATCTTCTTGACTTTATGCCGAAAAGCAATTATCTTTCCCATTAAAAATCATATCTATTATCAGAGCGCAAAATTACAAAAATTTATCCGCACAGCCCAACCGCCCATTCCATAAAATTCACTCCCTTTGCATATCCTTATAAAAAAAACTAGATTTCTTTGGAGTTTGCGACAGATAACCAGCTAACTTTGTTCTGATTGCTTATATCGAACTCACCTTAAAACAATTGCAATGTCACGGCAAAAGTCGATTCCGACTGCTCAATATGAATGGCTTTACCTTTCAGGAAATACTGTTGGCGTAGATTGCGAAGCCCCATCCGGTTCCCTTTGACATTCTGTCGGGGCTGATAATTGTTTGACACTGTAATTGTATTGCCTGAAGAGGTGATTTCTATAATCAGTGGCGATTGCTCAGTGTTTATGTTATGTTTGATTGCATTCT
>JAAVDT010000053.1 GCA_014801655.1 Bacteroides sp. | reverse complement strand
TTTCGCTGACCTCGCAGGATTTCTTCCGCTCGATCTATCTGTTTAAGAATTGACTCGGGTCATTCATTTTAATGACTCTTGTACTACTTCTTGTCTATTGTAATTCTTTCAATGTTCTCGTGTTTGCCAGGGTTATTTNCCAAAAGCGATGCAAAGTTACGCCGANTTTTTGAAACGTGCAAATCCTGAAAAAGTTTTTTTCNTGCGATTTTTTGCCCATTTTANGCTTTCNGCCTATCTATGAGAGATTTAATTATATGTTATAAAACATATTTTTAACCTCTATTAACATTGNTGGTCTCGCTATTCCCGATTAATTTGCTTCAAACGCGAGCCATCGGACATTTTCAGCACTCGGTCGATGAAGCTCTGAAATTCGCTTTTGTCGAGCGCNCCTTCCTGGGCTTCGACTTTNAGTTCACCTTTATTTATATAGAAAACGAGGACGGTCGGAACTGCATTGACCCCAAGTTTCAGGATTTCGGGAGACGCATCGATGTCGACACGGAAAAATCGCGCCTTTNTTCCGGTGGNCGCAGCCACTTGATCAAACACGGGTCCGAACACTCGGCATGGACCGCACCATGTGGCGTAGCAATCGACCACTACGGGCACGGGTGATGTTGCAATCTGTTCGGCAAGGTCGGAATACGCGATTTCACGAGGCTCATCAGCTCGAACCGAGAGTGTGGAAACCACACATATTAATAAAAGGAAGAGAATTTTTTTCATGGCAGTCGGTATTATGTTTATATTTATTAGGANCAACCTGCGCTCAAACTTTNGATAAGATGGCCGGTGTTGCAATCGCAAATATAGTCATTTTGTTGCTGAATGAATGAGATTTGAATATTTTTTTTGTAATTTTGATTTCTGATAACCCAAATTCACGATTTTTCAACATGAAGACNCGACTCATTATATTTATTGCGATTTTAGCGGCCGGACTGGATTTTTCAGCCACGGCTCAGCGNCCCACCCGATTCCACAACGAAGCAGCGGACACTACGCGACTCACCCGGATGCTGATCAATCTAAGNGACATTGGCCGNACGCTATCACCACAGCAACTCGTGGCGCAGGCCGGAAGGATGATGATTGACACGCCCTATGGCGCGGGCACTCTGGAGGGGGAGCCGGAGATGNTGACGGTGAANCTCGANAGCCTTGACTGCACGACGTTTGTTGAAAATGCCATTGCAATGGCCATGACAATTGAGAATCATCGCAACTCGTGGCANGACTTCATCTACAATCTGGAGACNCTGCGCTACAAGGATGGCAAGGTCGACGGCTACCCTTCGCGTCTTCACTACATCAGCGACTGGATTGTCGACAATTCCCACCGAGGAAATCTTCAGGAGGTGACAGACCGCATCGGCAAAGCCGACTACATTGTGAAGACGCTTGANTTTATGAGCTCAAACCGNAACCTCTACCCTGCACTGGCCAACGACGAAACGTTCAGCAAAATCAAAGATCGCGAAATCGGCTACCGNTCCCACCGCTATCCGGCAATCAAACCTCAAAATGTGAAGTCGGCCGANATTCGCGAAGGTGATATCATAGCCATTACCACGACCAAGAAGGGTCTNGACGTGACCCACCTGGGCATAGCCGTGGAGGTTGACGGCGAGATTCATCTGATGCACGCTTCATCGAAGGCGAAGCGCGTGATCATCGACCCGCTGACACTTTCGGAATATCTCCGCCGCAATCGCACTACCGCCGGAATCCGAGTGATNCGGCTGAAGTAAAAAAACCGGATTTGACAAGACACAAAAAAACTCCTTCGGATGCGCCCGAAGGAGTTTTTTATGTGATTATNTNGACAGAAGATTATGCCTGGGGCATTTTGGTCTTCTTGCCATAGCCATACTGAGCGGCGCTGCCGAGTTCTTCCTGGATGCGGAGGAGCTGGTTGTACTTGGCCATACGGTCAGAGCGGCTTGCAGAACCGGTTTTGATCTGGCCGGCGTTGGTGGCAACTGCGATGTCAGCGATAGTGGCATCTTCAGTTTCACCGGAGCGGTGAGAGATCACAGCGGTGTAGCCATTGCGCTGAGCGAGTTCAACGGCGCGGAGGGTTTCAGTGAGNGAACCGATCTGGTTAACCTTCACGAGGATTGAGTTGGCGCAGCCTTCTTCAATACCGCGTTCGAGGTATTTAACGTTGGTCACGAACAGGTCGTCGCCAACGAGCTGGCAACGGTTGCCGATCATGTCGGTCAGAATCTTCCAGCCTTCCCAGTCGTTTTCAGCCATACCGTCTTCGATAGAGTCGATGGGGTATTTTTCAACGAGTGATTTGAGGTATTCAGCCTGCTGCTGTGAAGTGAGCTTCTGGCCGTTGGGTTCTTTCACGGTGCCGTCTTTGAGCTGGTGGTAGTCGTAAACGCCGTCAACATAGAATTCAGAAGAAGCGCAGTCGAGACCGATAGTCACNTCCTTGCCGGGAACNTAGCCTGCCTTTTCGATNGCTTTGATGATAACGTTGAGAGCATCTTCAGTGCCGTCGAGNGCGGGAGCGAAACCGCCTTCGTCGCCAACAGCGGTAGAGAGGCCGCGTTCGTGGAGCACCTTCTTGAGGTTGTGGAACACTTCAGTNCCCATGCGGATGCCTTCTTTGAAGCAGCAAGCGCCGATGGGACGAATCATGAATTCCTGGAAGCAGATGGGAGCGTCAGAGTGAGCGCCACCGTTGATGATGTTCATCATCGGAACGGGAAGAACGTAAGAGTTGCAGCCGCCGATGTATTTGTAGAGGGGAAGATCGAGGTAGTCGGCAGCAGCCTTGGCAACGGCGAGAGAAACACCGAGAACGGCGTTTGCACCGAGGTTGCTCTTAGTGTCAGTGCCGTCGAGNGCGATCATAGCTTCGTCGATCTTGATCTGGTCGAGAGCGCTCATGCCAACGAGGGCTTCAGCGATGGGGCCGTTAACGTTGGCAACAGCTTTCTGAACACCTTTGCCCATGTAGCGAGCTTTGTCGCCGTCGCGGAGTTCGAGAGCTTCGTTTTCGCCAGTAGAAGCGCCGGAGGGAACTGAAGCACGGCCACGTGCGCCTGATTCGAGGATTACGTCAACTTCAACAGTGGGGTTGCCGCGTGAATCGAGCACCTCACGACCGATGATTTTTTCGATTTTCATAATTGAATTAAACTTAAAAAGTTGGTTATAATTGATCGTTATATTAAAATCTTTTAGGGAGTTGTGCAAAGTTACGAAAAATATTTGAGTAGTCACACGCAATCGCCAACATTTTNCATCCTTTCCTCTCCCCTACCCNCCGGTTTTCACAAAATTTATACATAAAACNGCTTGACCGCGCCGAATCCGATGCGTGGATTCAGTGCGGTCAAGTTGTTATGTTCAATCTTTAGGANGGNGACGNCGGCTGATGCCNGGCGCCCNNTCCATTGGAGTTGAATCAGATTATTCAGCTGCGGGAGCTTCTTCGGCTGCGGGCAGTTCGGCTACGGGAGCTTCTGCAGCAGCTTTCGACGAACGACGGCTGCGACGAGTGCGGCCTTCTTTCTTGGCACCCTTTTCTTTCAGCATGTTTTCGTTGTAGTCAACGAGTTCAATGAAACACATCTTGGCGTTGTCGCCGAGACGGTTGCCGGTTTTGAGGATGCGGGTGTAACCACCGTTGCGTTCAGCGANTTTCTTCGAGATTTCACGGAAGAGTTCGTTGACAGCTTCTTTGTTCTGCAGATATGAGAACACGAGACGGCGATTAACCATGGTGTCGTCTTTCGAACGGTTGATAAGCGGCTCGGCGTACATGCGGAGAGCTTTAGCCTTGGCCAGGGTTGTGAAGATGCGTTTGTGCATGATCAGCGAGATGGTCATGTTGGCAAGAAGCGCGTCGCGATGGGCTTTTTTACGACCGAGGTGGTTGAATTTTTTATTATGTCTCATCGTTAAATTTACTCTTTATCTAATTTATACTTTGAAATATCCATCCCGAACGAGAGGTTGAGATTGGCAAGGAGTTCATCAAGTTCGGTGAGTGATTTCTTACCGAAGTTGCGGAACTTGAGAAGATCGTTGCGGTTGAACTTAACAAGTTCGCCAAGGGTTTCAACTTCTGCGCTCTTGAGGCAGTTGAGGGCACGAACGGAGAGGTCCATGTCAACGAGTTTCGATTTGAGAAGTTGACGCATGTGAAGCACTTCTTCATCAAATTCTTCGTTTTCCTCGGTTTCCGACGATTCGAGCGTGATCTTTTCGTCAGAGAAGAGCATGAAGTGATAGATCAGAATCTTGGCAGCTTCCTTGAGGGCATCCTTGGGAAGGATAGAGCCGTTGGTGGTAATCTCCAAAGTCAGCTTGTCGTAGTCGGTCTTCTGGTCAACGCGGAAGTTGTCAATAGTATATTTGACATTCTTGATCGGGGTGTAGATAGAGTCGATAGCGATGACGTTGATATCGTCGGTCGGCGTTTCGTTTTCCTCTGCAGGAACCCAACCACGGCCCTTGTTGATGGTGAATTCGAGATTAAAGCTGGCAGTAGAATCCAAATGACAGATAACGAGGTCGGGGTTGAGAACTTCAAAACCTGTGAGCACCTGACCGAGGTCGCCGGCAGTGAAAACTTCTTTGCCGGACACAGTGACAACAGCTTTTTCAGACTCAGCATCCTCTACCACTTGTTTGAGATCAACTTTTTTCAAGTTGAGGATGATGTTTGTAACATCTTCCTTGACTCCGGGAATGGTGTCGAACTCGTGTTTCACGCCATCGATTTTGATTGAAGAGATAGCGTAGCCTTCAAGTGACGACAGCAGAATGCGACGGAGCGCATTACCGATAGTGATACCGTAGCCGGGCTCCAATGGCTTGAACTCAAACTTGCCGAATGTGTTATCGGCCTCCAACATCAAGACCTTGTCAGGTTTTTGAAATGCTAATATAGCCATGTGGATCTGTCTTAAGGTTTATTATTTAGAATACAACTCAACGATTAACTGCTCTTTGATGTTTTCGGGAATGTCTTCACGCGAGGGAACATGGAGGAGCTTGCCGGCTTTGAGGGATTCGTCCCATTCGAGCCAGGGATATTTTGAGTGGTTGAAGCCTGCGAGTGCGTCGGCGATAACTTCGAGTGATTTTGATTTTTCACGAACGCCAACAACGTCGCCGGGCTGAACAGCGTAAGAAGCGATGTTTACAACCTGACCGTTCACAGTGATGTGGCGGTGAAGAACGAGCTGACGAGCTGCTGCGCGAGTGGGAGCGATGCCCAGACGGTAAACAACGTTGTCGAGACGGCCTTCGAGAAGCTGCAGGAGGATTTCACCGGTGATACCCTTCTGACGGGCAGCTTTGTTGAAGAGGTTGTGGAATTGTTTTTCGAGCACACCGTAGGTGTATTTGGCTTTCTGCTTTTCGCGGAGCTGAACGCCATATTCCGAAGTTTTGCGACGACGGTTCTGACCGTGCTGGCCGGGAGGATAGTTTCTCTTTGCGAGCACTTTGTCTTCGCCGAAGATGGGTTCGCCGAACTTACGAGCGATTTTGGTTTTAGGGCCTGTATATCTTGCCATTTTTTGTTTTCTTTTTTTAAAGAGTTAAATAAAGCCGAAGATCAGAGTCGGGAGGAACCGATGACCGGTTTAGTGCAGCCGCGACCATAGAGAGGTGATAAAAAATATGGTCTATTTCACATTGCCGCGTCAGAGGGTTCAACCCTCCGGATGATCAGTCTTGCCGGCTTGAGTTACTTTCTTTTTTTGATTGTCGGACGGTTGAAACGAGCTGCAGATAAGATTAAGAATCATGCCGCGAAGGGCCAAATCCACTGAAGCAATCCGCAGCCGTCTATCGGGCCGACATAAGTAAAATCAGACGCGACGACGTTTCGGAGGACGGCATCCGTTGTGGGGAAGCGGAGTAACGTCAACGATTTCGGTCACTTCGATGCCTGCACCGTGAACTGTGCGGATAGCAGATTCGCGACCGTTGCCGGGACCTTTAACGTAAGCTTTTACTTTGCGGAGACCGAGATCGTAAGCGACCTTGGCGCAATCCTGTGCTGCCATCTGAGCTGCGTAGGGAGTGTTCTTCTTAGAGCCTCTGAAGCCCATTTTGCCAGCGCTTGACCAGGAGATAACCTGACCTTCAGAGTTGGCTAAGCACACGATGATGTTGTTGAAAGAGGAGTGAACGTGAAGCTGGCCGGCGGCATCAACTTTGACGTTTCTCTTCTTAGCTGCGACTGTCTTTTTTGCCATATTAGTTTATTATTTTGTAGCTTTCTTCTTGTTAGCAACTGTTTTCTTACGGCCTTTGCGGGTGCGGGCATTGTTTTTGGTGCTCTGGCCGCGAACGGGCAGACCGTTACGGTGACGGATACCACGGTAGCAACCGATATCCATCAGACGCTTGATGTTGAGCTGGATTTCGCTGCGGAGATCACCTTCCACTTTGTAGTCCGCGCCAATTACTTCACGAACTTTAGCGGCCTGATCGTCAGTCCAGTCCATAACTTTGATGTCTTTGTCAACGCCGGCTTTCTCAAGGATTGCTTTTGCGGCGCTTCGGCCGATGCCGAAGATGTAAGTCAAGGCTATCTCACCTCTTTTATTCTGGGGGAGGTCAACTCCCACGATACGTACTGCCATATATGTTTGACTATTTTTTTTGCAAAATTAATAAAAAAAACTAACCTTGACGCTGTTTGAACTTAGGATTTTTTTTGTTGATAACGT
This sequence comes from Bacteroides sp., assembly GCA_014801655.1. Taxonomy (GTDB): domain Bacteria; phylum Bacteroidota; class Bacteroidia; order Bacteroidales; family Muribaculaceae; genus Paramuribaculum. Next base: position 40,398 of record JAAVDT010000053.1, on the reverse strand, counting down.
AAAGGCGACCTTTGCGACGCACGATTTTGCTGTCCGGAGTGCGTTTTTTTACTGAGGCTCTAACTTTCATTTTATTTATTTTTATGCGTTTATTTACTTATATCTGAATGCGATACGGCCTTTTGAAAGGTCGTAGGGCGACATCTCAACTCGTACTTTGTCGCCGGGAAGAATTTTTATATAATGCATTCGCATTTTCCCGGAGATGTGAGCGGTGATTTCATGACCGTTTTCCAGTTCAACGCGAAACATTGCGTTCGAGAGTGATTCAACGATCACACCGTCTTGTTCGATTGCTGATTGTTTTGCCATTTTATTTTCTGGGTTAGATGAATCTTTCTTGAAGAACCTGATAGATGGGTTCGAAGGAGGTGAGGATTTCGGCTTTGCCGTCAACGACCGCCACGGTGTGCTCATAGTGAGCGGAGGGTTTGCGGTCGCGGGTGCGACATGTCCAGCCGTCGCGTTCGATTACGATGTTTTTGCTGCCGGCATTGATCATCGGTTCTATGGCAATGCACATGCCGTTACGGATGATTGGTCCGGTGCCGCGGCGTCCGAAGTTGGGCACCTCGGGGCTTTCGTGCATTTTCTTGCCGATGCCGTGGCCACACATTTCGCGAACAACGCTGTAGCCGCGACGTTCGCAATAGGTCTGAATGGCGTTGGCAATGTCGCCGATGCGTTTGCCTTCGCGGCATTGCTCGATGCCGATGGCAAGCGATTCTTTGGTTGTGCGGCAGAGATTGTATTTCTCGTCATCGATTTCACCAACGGGGAAGGTGTAGCACATATCACCGTTGAATCCATCGAGTTCGACAACCACGTCCGTGCCGATAATGTCGCCTTCTCTGAGAGTGTAGTTGGAAGGGAAACCGTGAACCACGATTTCATTCACCTCGCAACACACAGCTCCGGGGAAACCTCCGTAGCCGAGACATGCAGCGCGTCCACCGTTATCGGCAATGAACTCACGGGCCACTGCGTCAATTTTGTTGGTTGTTACGCCGGGAGTCACCCACTTGGCGATTTCGCCAAGTGTGTGACTTACCAGCGTACATGCTGCACGCATTTTTTCTATTTCTTCAGGAGTCTTAAGATAGATCATTCAATCAAAATCTATAAGAGTCAGGGATGCAATTTAGGTTTCTCAATAGGCACTGCCTGTTGTGCGGCCCTTGATTTTACCATCTTTCATCAAACCGTCATAGTGGTGCATCATCAGATGGCTTTCGATCTGCTGCAGGGTGTCGAGCACAACGCCAACGAGAATCAGCAGCGAAGTGCCGCCGAAGAACTGGGCGAAGTTCTGGCTGATACCGAAGAAGCGGGCAAAAGCGGGAAGGATGGCCACGATGCCGAGGAAGATTGATCCGGGGAGTGTGATTCGCGACATGATGTTGTCGAGATACTCGGCAGTTTTCTTGCCGGGTTTCACACCGGGGATGAATCCGTTGTTGCGCTTCATATCTTCAGCCATCTGAGTGGGACGCACGGTGATAGCGGTGTAGAAGTAGGTGAAGGCAACAATCATGAGGAAGTAAACAAGGTTATACCAGAAACCGTTGATGTTGGTGAAGGCTGCGATGAAGCCGCTACCTGAACCATCGCTGCCGAAGCCTGCGAGGGTCAAAGGCACAAACATGATTGCCTGAGCAAAGATGATGGGCATTACACCGGCTGCATTCACTTTCAAAGGTATGTACTGGCGCACGCCACCATACTGCTTGTTGCCGACGATGCGCTTTGCATACTGCACGGGCACTTTGCGGGTACCCTGAACGAGAAGCACTGCACCAACTGTCACGGCGAAGAGCAGGATGATTTCCACGAGGAACATCACGAGACCGCCGGCAGCCATGCCGTCGCCCGGCAGACGTGAAACGAACTCGAAGAAGAGAGCCTCGGGAAGGCGGGCAATAATGCCGACGAGGATGATAAATGAGATACCGTTGCCGATGCCTCGGTCAGTGATACGCTCGCCAAGCCACATGATAAACATGGAACCGGCGGCGAGGATTACCGTCAGATAAGCGGTGGTCCCGAAGCCCATAGTAGCGGCTCCGGTCACATGGGCTACCTGCATCTTGAGGTTGAACAGGTAAGCGGGACCCTGGAGAAGCAGAATCAGCACAGTCAGATAGCGAGTGTACTGATTGAGCTTCTGGCGTCCGCTTTCGCCCTCTCGCTGCATCTTCTGGAACGAGGGGAGAACCATGCCCAACAGCTGAATCACGATGGATGCAGTGATGTAAGGCATGATGCCGAGAGCGAATATTGAAGCCTGAGAGAAGGCACCGCCGGAGAACATATCGAGCAGCTGCATCAAGCCGCTGCTGTTGCTGAACGTTGCGAGGGCCTTGCAGTCTTCGGGGCTTATGCCCGGGAGCACAACTTGGCACCCGAGGCGATAAACCAGCACCAGCAGAAAGGTGATCACCAATCGCTGACGAAGCTCTTCAATAGTCCAGATATTTTTTAAAGTTTTAAGAAATCTCATTGATCAATTAGATTTTAGCGATTGAACCGCCAGCGTCAACAATAGCTTTTTCAGCTGCTTTTGAGAAAGCGTGAGCTTCAACAGCCAGAGCGCGGGTAACGGCACCGTTAGCGAGAACTTTCACGAGCTGCTTGCGTGAGATGAAGCCGGCAGCGCGGAGTTCTTCGAGACCAACCTTTTCAAGACCTTTGGTTTCAGCGAGAGCGTTGATCAGGTCAAGGTTGATTGCTTTGTAAGCAACACGGTTGATATTCTTAAAGCCGAATTTGGGGAGACGGCGCTGCAAAGGCATCTGACCGCCTTCGAAACCGATCTTGCGGCTGTAGCCCGAACGCGATTTGGCACCCTTGTGACCGCGGGTAGATGTTCCGCCCTTACCGGAGCCGGCACCACGGCCAACGCGGGTTTTCGTAGTCACTGAGCCAACGGCGGGACGAATGTTATTAAGTTCCATAATCGATAAGTGATTCTAAATTGATTGATTTAATTAAGCGTTGGTCACTTCAACGAGGTGACGAACTCTGTTAACCATACCCATCACAGAGGGAGTGTCTTCTTTAACCACAGTGTGATTCATTTTCTTCAAGCCGAGGCAGTCGAGTGTGCGTTTCTGCACTTCAGGGCAGTTGATGCGGCTCTTGATCTGTTTGATTTTAATCTGTGCCATAGTGAGGATAAAATTAACCGTTAAACACTTTGTCCACTGAAACGCCGCGGTTCTGAGCCACCTGAGCGGGCGAACGCATTTCGTCGAGAGCAGCGATAGTGGCTTTCACGAGGTTGTGGGGGTTAGACGAACCTTTTGATTTTGCAAGCACGTCGGTCACGCCAACGCTTTCGAGCACTGCACGCATTGCACCACCGGCCTTAACACCGGTACCGTGAGATGCGGGCTTGAGAATCACGCGAGAACCGCCGAATTTGGCAATCTGTTCGTGAGGAATGGTGCCTTTGTGGATGGGCACGCGGATAAGGTTTTTCTTGGCAGCTTCAACACCCTTCTGGATGGCAGCTGTCACTTCATTAGCCTTGCCGAGACCCCAGCCAACGATGCCGTCTTCATTGCCGACAACGACGATGGCAGCGAAAGTGAAGGTGCGACCACCTTTGGTAACTTTGGTAACACGATTGATAGCAACGAGGCGTTCTTTAACCTCGATGTCGTTGGTCGATTTTACTCTGTTATTTCTTTTTGCCATGATTTGTTAGAATTTTAGGCCACCGTTGCGGGCAGCATCAGCCAATGATTTTACTCTACCGTGGAAGAGGTAGCCGTTGCGGTCGAATACCACTTCTGTGATTCCAGCAGCTTGAGCTTTCTGAGCGATAGCTTCGCCGACTTTGGCTGCGATTTCAGATTTAGTTCCGCCTTCGAGACCCTTAGATGAAGCTGCGGCAAGAGTTTTGCCTGCGAGGTCGTCAACGAGCTGAACATAGATCTGCTTGTTGGAACGGAACACTGTCATGCGCGGACGAGCAGCAGTGCCCGAGATTTTACCGCGGATGCGAGTCTTGATTTTGTTTCTTCTTTGTATCTTGGAGATCATGATGTCTATGAAATTAAAAATTATTTAGCGCTTGCCGATTTACCAGATTTGCGACGAATGATTTCGCCAACGAACTTGATACCTTTGCCTTTGTAGGGTTCGGGCTTGCGGAGAGAACGAATCTTGGCGCAAACCTGACCGAGCAACTGCTTGTCGTCGCTTTCGAGGATGATAAGCGGGTTTTTGTTACGTTCGCTCTTGGTTTCGACTTTGATCTCCGGGGGGAGTTTGATATATATAGCGTGAGAGAAACCGAGCGAGAGCTCAAGCACCTGGCCTGTAGCGTTAGCGCGGTAACCTACACCAACCAATTCCATTTCCTTGCGATAGCCTGTTGAGACACCGACAACCATGTTGTGGATCAAAGCGCGATAGAGACCGTGCTGAGCGCGGTGTTCGCGGTCGTCGCTGGGACGAGTCACAGTGAGGTGGTTGTCTTCGACGCTGATGGTCAGGTCGGGGTGGAAAGTCTGCGAGAGTTCGCCTTTGGGACCTTTAACTGTGATTGTGTTTCCTTCTACCTTGACGGTTACGCCGGCAGGGATTTCAATGGGAGCTTTACCAATTCTTGACATATCTGTATCCTCCTCTTATTAATAAACATAACACAGCACTTCACCACCGATCTTCTTAGTGCGTGCTTCCTTGTTGGTCATCACGCCCTGCGAAGTTGAAAGGATGGCAATGCCCAATCCGTTTAACACTCGCGGCATATCTTTGTAGCCGGTATACTGGCGAAGACCCGGACGCGAAACACGCTTGAGTTCTTTGATGGCGTTAACGCGGTCAACGGGATCGTACTTAAGGGCGATTTTGATTACGCCTGCGGGGGTTTCACCGTCTATAAACTTGTAGTTAAGAATATAGCCCTGTTCGAAAAGAATCTTAGTGATTTCTTTTTTCAAGTTTGAGGCGGGAACTTCAACAACGCGGTGGTTGGCTTTGATCGCGTTCCTCAATCTTGTGAGATAATCTGCTATTGGATCTGTCATTTTTTATAATGTTTAAATTGATTCGGACCGTCCGAACAATATTTAATACTCTTGATGTATCTAAGGGTAATCGCCCGGCCCGGGGAGATGGCCGGCGGCGATTTTTTTGCCGCTGAGTGAGGGTCAACATTATGACCCCTGACCACTCAGACAACAATTACCAGCTTGCCTTCTTAACACCGGGGATCAGGCCAGCGGAAGCCATTTCGCGGAACTGAATACGCGAAAGACCGAACTGACGCATGTAGCCTTTGGGACGACCAGTGATTGTGCAGCGGTTGTGGACGCGGATGGGATTGGAATTCTTGGGGAGTTTCTGAAGAGCCTGCGCAGCTTCGAAAGCTTCAGCGCGGTTTTCTTCATTGACGCCTGAATTGACAATCTTCTTGAGCTCGGCACGCTTAGCAGCGTACTTGGCCACCAACTTCGCACGCTTCACTTCGCGGGCTTTCATTGATTCTTTTGCCATATCGATAGTCTCTGATGGTTTGGGAAATTATTTTTTAGCGTTTTTGAAGGGCAGACCGAAATGCTTCAGCAGAGCATAGCCTTCTTCGTCGGTGTTGGCAGAAGTCACGAATGTGATGTTCATACCGAGAAGCTTGCTGATGTTGTCGATGTTGATTTCGGGGAAGATGATCTGCTCGGTGATACCCAGTGTGTAGTTACCGCGGCCGTCGAGTTTGCCTTCGATACCCTTGAAGTCGCGGATACGGGGCAGAGCCACACGGATCAGACGTTCGAGGAATTCGTACATTTTGTCGCGACGGAGAGTCACCATAACACCAACGGGCATTTTCTTGCGGAGCTTGAAGTTCGAGATGTCCTTCTTGGAGAGGGTGGCAACGGCTTTCTGACCGGTGATGGCAGTGAGTTCGTTGATGGCAGTCTCGATGATCTTCTTGTCCTGAGTAGCCTCACCGAGGCCCTGGTTGATAACGATTTTTTTCAGGCGGGGCACCTGCATCACGGTAGAGTAGTTGAACTCTTTTTCGAGAGCGGGAACGATGCGCTCCTGGTAGTCTTTCTTAAGTGTTGTAGTGCTCATTACTTAATCTCCTCTCCTGATTTTTTAGCATATCTTACTTTCTTGCCGTCCTCGAAACGGAAACCAACGCGGGTCGGTTTGCCGGTTTTGGGGTCGACGAGAGCAAGGTTTGACATATTAACGGGTGCTTCCATCTTGACGAGGCCGCCCTGGGGATGCTGTGCGTTGGGCTTAGTGGCCTTGGTCACGATGTTGACGCCTTCAACGATCGCACGGCCTTTGGCGGGGAGCACTTTAAGCACGCGACCGGTTTTGCCGCGGTCCTCACCTGAGAGAACGTAGACGTTGTCGTCTTTCTTTATTTTCGAGATACTCATTTGATTTTTCGATTTGAAGATTGGTTAAAGTACTTCGGGAGCGAGTGAAACGATCTTCATGTTGGTGTTGCGAAGTTCGCGGGCAACGGGGCCGAAGATACGAGTTCCGCGCAGTTCACCGGCATTGTTCAATAACACACAAGCATTGTCGTCGAAACGGATGTAGCTTCCGTCGGGGCGGCGTACTTCCTTCTTCGTGCGCACAACGACTGCTTTCGATACAGTACCTTTCTTTACGTCGGAAGAGGGGATTACGCTTTTCACCGAAACAACGATGATGTCGCCCACAGTGGCGTAACGACGGCCTGTACCGCCCAGCACGTGAATGCAGAGGGCTTCTTTTGCACCGCTGTTGTCAGCAACGGTTAAACGGCTTTCAGTCTGTATCATAATTTATTTAACTTTTTCGATGATTTCTACTAATCTCCATCTTTTTGTTTTGCTCAGGGGACGAGTTTCCATTAATCGCACGGTGTCGCCGATTTCGCACTCGTTCTTTTCATCATGGGCATGATATTTTTTTGTCTTGTTGACAAATTTGCCGTAGATGGGGTGTTTTTCTTTCCATTTCACCTGAACGGTGATGGTTTTGTCACCCTTGTTGCTCGACACAACCCCAATACGTTCTTTTCTCAAATTTCTCTTTTCCATTTGTTTGGTTTCTTGGGATTACTTATTGTTAAGCTCGCGCTGACGCAACTCAGTCTTGACGCGTGCGATCATTTTACGGTCAGCAGTGATTTTAGAAGGATTGTCGAGCGGAGAGATGGAGTGGTTGATCTTCAGCTGAGCATATTCCTGTTCCATCTGTGCGAGACGATCCTTAAGATCCTGCGTGCTCATTTCTTTGATTTCTTCTTTCTTCATAGGGCATTACACGTTTTGGGTAGGATCATAATCACGACGAACCACGAATTTGGTAGTCACGGGGAGTTTCTGGGCAGCCAGACGGAGAGCTTCTTTTGCGATGTCGAAGCTAACACCTTCTACTTCGATGAGCATGCGGCCGGGAGTAACGGGAGCCACAAAGCCTTCGGGAGCACCTTTACCTTTACCCATGCGGACTTCGGCAGGTTTCTTGGTGATGGGTTTATCAGGGAAAATTCTGATCCAGATCTGACCTTGACGCTGCATGTAACGGGTCACTGCGATACGAGCCGCCTCAATCTGACGACCAGTAATCCATTTCGACTCCAGAGTCTTTATGCCAAACGAACCGAAGGCCAACTGATTGCCGCGCATAGCGTTGCCTTTCATACGGCCTTTTTGCTGGCGGCGGAATTTAGTTTTCTTAGGTTGTAACATTGTTTGTTAAGATTGAGGTGGGTTTAACGATTGTTTTTGGGTCGACGACCGGCACCACGGCCACCGTTGCGGCCATGACCGCCCATGCCGCGGCCTTCTTTAGCGTTGTTGGTGAACTGGGGAGCGAGATCACGCTTGCCATAGACTTCGCCACGGCAGATCCACACCTTCACACCGATCACACCTACTTTAGTGTGTGCTTCAACAAGTGCGTAGTCGATGTCGGCACGCAGAGTGTGAAGCGGAGTGCGGCCTTCCTTGAACATTTCAGAGCGGGCCATTTCAGCGCCGTTGAGACGGCCGCTGACCTGAACCTTGATGCCTTCGGCGCCGGCACGCATTGTGGCGGCAACAGCCATCTTCACAGCGCGACGGTAAGCGATTTTACCTTCAATCTGACGTGCGATGGTGGAGGCAACGATCTGAGCGTCGAGTTCGGGACGCTTTACTTCAAAGATGTTGATCTGAACATCTTTGTCGGTGATTTTCTTGAGTTCTTCTTTGAGTTTGTCAACTTCAGAACCGCCCTTACCGATGATCAGACCGGGGCGAGAGGTGCACACGGTGATGGTGATGAGCTTGAAGTTGCGTTCGATAACGATGCGTGACACGCTTGACTTTGCAAGACGCACGTTGAGATATTTACGGAGCTTGGAGTCTTCGAGAATAGCGTCGGAATATTTCTTGCCGCCATACCAGTTGGAATCCCAGCCACGAATTACGCCTAAGCGATTGCTGATTGGATTAACTTTCTGTCCCATTGTTTGTCTTTAGAATTAAGCGTTTTCAATTGTGTCAACGATCAGAGTGACGTGATTGGCACGTTTGCGGATTCTGTAGCCACGGCCCTGGGGAGCGGGACGGAGGCGTTTGAGCATGGGAGCGCAGTTGACCTGAATGGTGCTCACTTTGAGAGTGCCTGCTTCTACCTGCTGGTTGTTTTTAGCTTCCCAATTGGCGATAGCCGATTTCAGCAGTTTGTAGAGCTGAGCGGCGGCTTCTTTATTTGAGAATTTGAGGAGACCGAGAGCGCGGTTAACTTCAACACCACGGATCATGTCGGCAACCAGACGCATTTTGCGGGGCGACGAGGGGATGTTGGTGAGTTTGGCGAAAGCCACGTCTTTCAGTGCTTCCTTTCTCTTATCGGCGGAGTTTCTTTTTCTTACACCCATAGTAGTTAATTTCTTTCTTTTTAAAAAATTATTTTACCGGGCCCTATCATTTCTTGTTGCCACCGTGACCGCGGAAGTTGCGGGTGGGAGCAAANTCNCCNAGTTTNTGNCCNACCATGTTTTCNGTNACNTANACGGGNATNAACTTGTTNCCGTTNTGAACNGCNAAAGTNTGNCCNACAAATTCAGGTGCGATCATTGAAGCACGGCTCCATGTCTTGATGACATTTTTTTTGCCGGAAGCTTCCATCGCTTCAACCTTCTTTTCGAGCTTAACACTGATAAAGGGGCCTTTTTTTAATGAACGACTCATAATTGTTGCTTAAGCTGATTTAGATTACTTTTTCCTTCTTTCAATGATGTACTTCGAAGAGTGTTTCTTCGGTGCACGAGTCTTGAGACCCTTAGCGTAAAGGCCCTTGCGAGAACGAGGATGACCGCCGGATGAACGACCTTCACCACCACCCATGGGGTGATCGACAGGGTTCATAACGACACCGCGGTTGCGGGGACGGCGACCTAACCAGCGTGAACGACCGGCTTTGCCGCTGCGTTCGAGCGAGTGTTCGCTGTTGCCAACAACGCCTACGGTTGCTTTGCAGGTTGCAAGCACTTTACGGGTTTCACCAGAAGGCAATTTGATAATCGCATAGTTGCCCTCGCGAGAGGTAAGCTGAGCAAATGTGCCGGCTGAGCGAGCCATGAAGGCTCCCTGGCCGGGGCGCAGTTCGATGTTGTGGATGAGTGTGCCGACGGGNATCTTGTTGAGAGGNAGGGCGTTNCCAACCTCNGGAGCAGCGTCGGGACCGCTGACAACTGTTGCGCCAACTTCTAAGCCGTTGGGTGCGATGATGTAAGCTTTTGCGCCGTCAACATAGTAAAGGAGGGCGATGCGAGCAGAACGGTTGGGGTCNTACTCGATGCTCTTTACAACGGCGGGTACACCGTCTTTGTTTCTCTTAAAGTCAATGAGGCGGTATTTGCGTTTGTGGCCTCCACCCAGGTAACGGTTGGTGAGATGACCTTCGGAGTTACGGCCTCCGGACGCACGTTTGCCGACTGTAAGAGATTTNTCTGGCGTAGTAGCAGTGATTGTACCTTTGAATACGCCAATAACTTTGTGTCTCTGCCCCGGTGTAGTGGGCTTGAATTTTCTTACTGCCATTTTCTATTATATATTACTATAAAAGTCAATAGTTTCGCCATCGGCCACGGTGATGAAAGCTTTCTTGTAGGCCGAGGTTGCTCCTTTGAGCAGGCCGCTCTTTGTCCAGCGCGACTTGTTTTTGCCTCTGACAACAGCAGTGTTGACGTCCTTAACCTTTACACCATAAAGCTTTTCAACAAGTGTCTTGATCTGATACTTGTTGGCTTCGGGAGAAACGCGGAAAGTGTAGCGGTTGAGCTTGTCGGTAAGCTTGGTTGCCTTTTCGGTAACGATGGGTTCGATTGTGATATCCATTGTTTTCTTCTCCTTTTGGATTAAAGTTTATTAATAACATCAAGGCTACCTTCGGTGAGGAGGATAGCGTTGCTGTGCATGATTGCATACGTGTTGATATCCGCAGCAGTCATCACTTTGACGCCGGGGATATTACGAGCTGACAAATATACGTTTTTTTCCTGAGATGCTAAAACCAAAAGCAGTTTTTTTCCTTCTGCTTGAAGATTTTTAGCAAATTTTACGAATTCTTTTGTCTTNGGAGCCTCAAAGCTGAAGTTTTCAACGATNTTGATTTCGTTGTCCTGCACTTTGTAAGTCAGAGCTGACTTGCGGGCGAGCTGNTTAACTTTTTTGTTGAGTTTGAAGCGATAGTCGCGGGGACGGGGACCGAACACACGGCCACCACCTACGAGAAGCGGAGAGTTGATATCACCGATACGTGCGCCACCGCCGCCTTTCTGCTTGTGCAGTTTGCGGGTTGAGCCAGAAACTTCGCTGCGTTCTTTCGATTTGTGGGTACCCTGACGCTGATTGGCCAAGTATTGTTTCACATCGAGATATACGGCGTGCTCGTTGGCATCGATTGCAAAAACCTGGTCGTTGAGCTGGGCTTTGCGGCCGGTGTCTTCTCCTTTTATGTTATAAATTGCGAGTTCCATTATTTCTCAATTAATACGATTGAACCTTTACTTCNGGGGATTGAACCCTTGATCATCAAAAGATTGTTTTCAGGGAGCACTTTGATTACCTGCAGATTCTGCACGGTAACGGTAGCGTTGCCTGTCTGGCCGGCCATGCGCATGCCTTTGAACACCTTTGCGGGGTAAGAACATGCACCGATTGAACCGGGCTTGCGCTGACGGTTGTGCTGGCCGTGGGTAGCCTGGCCGACACCGCCGAAGCCGTGACGCTTAACTACACCCTGGAAGCCTTTACCTTTTGAGGTTCCCTGAATGTCTACGAAGTCTGATTCGGCGAAGATGCCGTCGACAGTAACGGTGTCGCCCAGCTTGTATTCGCCTTCAAAACCCTTGAACTCGGCCAAGTGTCTCTGAGGTGCTACTCCTGCTTTTTCGAAGTGACCGGCCATGGGTTTTGTGGTGTGCTTTTCCTTTTTCTGCTCGAAGCCAAGCTGGATAGCATCATAGCCGTCGTTTTCAACTGTTTTGATCTGAGTAACAACACAAGGACCTACTTCGATAACAGTGCACGGCACGTTTTTGCCGTCGGCACTGAAAACGGATGTCATTCCGATTTTCTTTCCTAATAATCCTGGCATTTCTCTAAGTTTTTAAACTGTTGGTAAATGATTGATTGTTTTGTTTGTTTGTTTTTTACGATTGGTCGAAACAGGGCGATTACACCTTGATTTCAACATCAACACCGCTGGGGAGTTCGAGCTTCATGAGCGCGTCGACGGTCTTGGCTGAAGAGTTGAAGATGTCGATCAGGCGCTTGTAGCTTGCAAGCTCAAACTGTTCGCGTGACTTTTTGTTAACGAAAGTCGAGCGGTTAACAGTGAAAATGCGTTTGTGAGTGGGCAGAGGAATCGGACCGCTGATAACAGCGCCGGTGCTCTTAACCGTCTTCACAATCTTTTCGGCCGACTTGTCAACCAAGTCATGGTCGTAAGATTTCAATTTAATTCTGATTTTCTGGCTCATATTTTGTTGAATGAATTGTTTTGTTTTACTTCAGAAGATCAACACGACCCTGACATTCGGTCAGTACGTTCTTGGCGATCGAAGAGCTGACTTCGCTGTAGTGGCTGAATGACATGGTGCTGGTTGCACGACCGGAAGTGATGGTGCGGAGGGCAGTCACATAGCCGAACATTTCTGCGAGAGGAGCTTTGGCCTTAACGACGCGGGCACCGCTGCGGCTTGTTTCCATGCCTTCAACCTGACCACGACGTTTGTTCAAGTCGGAGATCACGTCACCCATGCTTTCTTCGGGGGTAACGACTTCGATCTTCATGATGGGTTCGAGAAGAACGGGACCTGCTTTTTCAGAAGCCTTCTTGAATGCCTGGATGGCGCAGAGTTCGAATGAAAGCTGGTCGGAGTCAACCGGGTGGAACGAACCGTCGATGAGAGTAACCTTGAGCTGCTCAACGGGGAAGCCGGCGAGAACGCCATTCTTCATTGCAGTCTGGAAGCCCTTCTGAATTGAGGGGATGTATTCCTTAGGAATGTTACCGCCCTTAACTTCGTCAACAAACTGGAGGTTGCCTTCGAAGCCTTCGTCAACGGGTTCTACGCGGCAGATGATGTCGGCGAATTTACCGCGACCACCGGTCTGCTTCTTGAACACTTCGCGGAGTTCAACGGGAGCTGTGATAGCTTCTTTGTAGGTAACCTGAGGACGACCCTGGTTACATTCAACTTTGAATTCGCGACGCAGACGGTCGATGATGATATCGAGGTGAAGCTCGCCCATACCGGAGATAACGGTCTGGCCGGTTTCTTCGTTTGTCTGAACGCGGAAGGTGGGGTCTTCCTCAGCGAGTTTCTGGAGACCAACGCCGAGTTTGTCGAGGTCTTTCTGAGTTTTGGGTTCAACTGCGATACCGATCACAGGTTCGGGGAAGTCCATAGCTTCGAGCACGATGGGGTGTGCTTCGTCGCAGAGGGTATCACCGGTGCGGATATCTTTGAAACCAACGCCTGCGCCGATATCACCGCAGCCGATCATTTCTTTAGCGTTCTGCTTGTTGGAGTGCATCTGGAACAGACGAGAAACGCGTTCCTTTTTGCCTGAGCGNGCGTTGAGCACGTAAGAACCGGCAACAACGTCGCCCGAGTAAACGCGGAAGAATGTCAGACGGCCAACATAGGGGTCGGTAGCAATCTTGAACGCGAGAGCACACATGGGAGCTTCGGGGCTGGGTTCGCGGGTTTCAACAGCGTCGGGGTTGCCGGGTTCGTGACCTTCAACAGCGCCTGAGTCAACGGGGCTGGGGAGGTAAGCACAAACGTCGTCGAGAAGAAGCTGAACGCCTTTGTTTTTGAAAGAAGANCCGCANATCATGGGCACTACTTCCATTTTCAGAGTNGCGTTGCGAAGTGCGCTGTGGATTTCAGTTTCAGTGATGGTTGAAGGATCGTCGAAGAATTTTTCCATGAGGGTGTCATCGAATTCGGCGATTTTTTCAAGCATCTTTTCGCGCCATTCTTCAGCTTCAGCCTGAAGATTTTCGGGGATATCTTCGAGCACGTAGTTNGCACCCATAGATTCGTCGGGCCAGTAAACGGCCTTCATGCGGATAAGGTCAACAACGCCTTTGAAAGTTTCTTCAGCGCCGATGGGAATCTGGATNGGNCAGGGATTTGCACCGAGCACATCCTTGAGCTGACGCACTACTTCNAAGAAGTTAGCGCCNGAGCGGTCCATCTTGTTGACGTAGCCGATACGGGGCACATTGTATTTGTCGGCCTGACGCCATACGGTTTCAGACTGGGGTTCAACACCGCCCACAGCGCAGAAAGTAGCAACGGCGCCGTCGAGAACGCGGAGTGAACGTTCAACTTCAACGGTGAAGTCAACGTGTCCCGGGGTGTCAATAAGGTTGATTTTGTATTTGTTACCGTCGTAGTTCCAGAAAGCGGTGGTTGCAGCGGAGGTGATAGTGATACCACGTTCCTGTTCCTGCTCCATCCAGTCCATGGTGGCAGCACCGTCGTGAACTTCGCCGATTTTATGAGTCAGACCCGTGTAGAAAAGGATACGCTCCGAAGTGGTGGTCTTACCAGCATCGATGTGAGCCATAATACCGATNTTACGGGTATATTTCAATTGTTCGTCTGCTTTGCTCATTGTGTTTTGTGTGGGAGATTGGAAAAATAATCAATGATTTTTGGATAGTATTAGAAGCGGAAGTGAGCGAATGCGCGGTTGGCTTCAGCCATCTTGTGCATATCTTCCTTGCGTTTGAAAGCACCGCCCTGGTCATTGAAAGCGTCAACGATTTCGGCTGCGAGCTTGTCGGCCATCGTCTTGCCGCCACGTTTGCGGGCGTAGAGAATGAGGTTTTTCATTGATATGGACTCCTTGCGGTCGGGACGGATTTCAGTGGGCACCTGGAAGGTAGCACCGCCAACTCGACGAGATTTCACTTCCACCTGGGGAGTGATGTTTTCAAGGGCTTTTTTCCAAATTTCAAGCGCGGTTTTTTCTTCGTTGGGAAGTTTAGACTTCACAGTCTCGAGAGCGCTGTAGAAAATAGTGTAGGCAGTGTTCTTTTTGCCGTCATACATAAGGTGGTTAACGAATTTAGACACTCTTACGTCATTGAAAACGGGATCAGGAAGAACAATCCGTTTTTTAGGTTTTGCCTTTCTCATTTGTAAGTTTTACCGATTTGTCGTTTTTTGTTTGCTTGGTTGCTGCTTCTTTCATCTTCAACGGGCGTTCTCTAACGCACCATTTACTCAACCTTTCGAATTAGCCTTCCAATTAATCAAAAAGCGAAGTTTAATAACTTGTTTTCTTTGTTAATTGTCGGAGAGCTTAGCCCTGCCTCCGGGAGGGGTTTGTTTTGCAAGAAATGCTGTCAGTTAGCGAATTTGATTACTTCTTGGCAGCTTTCGGACGCTTGGCACCATATTTCGAGCGACGCTGAGTGCGATCTTTCACACCGCTGGTGTCGAGTGTACCGCGAACAATGTGATAGCGCACACCGGGGAGGTCTTTTACACGACCGCCGCGAACGAGCACGATTGAGTGTTCCTGCAGGTTGTGACCTTCACCGGGGATGTAGGAGTTAACTTCCTTACCGTTAGTGAGGCGCACACGGGCCACTTTACGCATTGCCGAGTTAGGTTTCTTGGGAGTAGTAGTGTAGACGCGCACACACACGCCGCGACGCTGCGGGCATGAATCCAATGCAGGCGACTTACTCTTATCCTCAAGAGCTACACGTCCTTTTCTTACTAATTGCTGAATCGTAGGCATCTTAGTTCTTTGTTTTTACTTTTCGTTTATTAAATCAGTTTTGTCTTGTTCTCAAAATTTGATGCTTTCCGCACACATCCGACCCCAATTATCACTCTATCCCTTAGAGACTTAGCGATAATCAGCGTCCTATTCATGCTTAAAAGCACTGCAAAATTACTATTTAATTTTCTAATTACCAAATATTTTCAGCTTTGTTTTCGCAACTGTTGAAAGTTTTATGATTTTTTCTTATCCCGACGCATACACATATATAATTTTTCTGCGTTTACTTATCAGAATCAAAAAAAACAATGAACACTGCAATGAAACTGAAAATAGAAGATGAATTTGCGAGCCGCGTTCCGGCCTACCGCGTAATCGTGCTTGAATGTCAGATGCAAAACGGCCCGACGTCGGAGACGCAGAAAGCTGAGATGCAACAACTTTGCGACAAGATACAGTCATCCTGCGCCATCGCCGACATCAATCAGCGACCGGCCATCGCCGCCACTCGCACGGCCTACAAGGCTTGCGGCAAAGACCCGAACCGCTACCGCCCCTCGCAGGAGCAGCTGATGCGCCGCGTTGTCCGCGGGCTGGGGCTCTACAATGTCAGCTCGGTCGTTGACGCAGGCAATCAGTTTTCACTGCTGACCGGCTGTTCCATAGGGTGTTTTGACCGCTCGGCTATCGTGGGCGACACTCTGACCATCGGCATCGGCCGGGAGGATGAACCCTACGAAGGCATCGGTCGCGGGCCAATAAATGTTGGCGGACTGCCTATTGTGCGCGACGCCGCAGGGGGCATCGGCACACCCACTTCCGACAATGAGCGCACAAAAACCACTCCGTCGACCACTCATCTCGTCGCCACCATCCATATCTTCGACCCATCGCTCGATGCAGAAGAAATGATTGCAACGATTTCCGACCTGCTGACGCGCCACACGGGGGCAACCGACATTAAAGCTCAGGTGTTTCAAGCGTAATCAGGAGTCGCTTTCTCCGGCCGCATCGAGCACTGCCGCCGATTTCACTTCCACACCAAACTGCTTGGCGCGCTGAAGAATGGCCCTTGCAAGCCGTGGTTTCAAGTCGTCGGGACAATAGCGAAAATAAGCCTCTGCCGCGCGCACATGGGCGGCATCGGGCATGGGATACTCCCGTCGTTCAGGCAGCCCGAACACTGCGTCGGGCAATTCCTTTTTCTCCTCATAAGTGAGTCTGTCAGTCATAGCTTTAGAAATTATGCGCACGCATCGCCACCCCTTTTCGGGGAAAACACGATGCGTGCAATTTATTTATATATATTAATAATGTAATCAGAAATTGTAGCGTGCGCCCACCTGGAGCAGACCCTGCGATCCGAAGCCGAGCTCGCCAAACATCGTGAAGCTCTTGCTTAAATCAACATCCACGCCGATCGGGGCAATCTGAAACGCGAAGTATGTCTTATTATAGGAGTCTTCGCCGCGCGGCTGCATGTGGGAGATTTCTGCACCAACGCCCATTTTGGCATACATTGTCAGCAGGCGGTTGCTATAGTAGTCATAGCGGCCGTTAATCATCACTGCGTGATAGGCAATGTTGCTGTGATGCTCGCCCTTGGTGGTGGTGGAAGAGAAGGTATATGACGGACCGACCCAGAATTTGGGAGCCACCTTCACATTGAAAGCCACATTCAGGGCGCCCCACGCATTGTTGACGCCATGCCAGCCGTCATGATAGTCAGCCGCATCCATCAGAGTGTAGCCGCCATAACCGACCGAAAGATTCATTTTCTGAGCGTTTGCTCCGGCGGTCATCCCGATGACGGCAAGCAGAGCGATAAAAAGTCGTTTCATAGATAAAGGAAGTTGAAGTTTAAGAGATCATCTGTGTAATTGCATTAACACACGCGGCGGCAAAAAAGTTTTGCCGACTCCCTTCGATTTTCTATCTTTGCACTCAATAGCAATCACTCCACCACCACGACAATGGCCCACAAAGACAAATCTCAAATCGGAAAAACAAACGCCGCGCGCCTGCTCGACCGCGCCGGCATCCCCTACTCTCTCATCCCCTACACCGTCGACGAGTCAAACCTCGCCGCCGACCATGTTGCCGCCGAGCTTGGCGAAGACATCCGCCAGGTGTTCAAGACGTTGGTGCTACATGGCGAACGTGCCGGCCACTTCGTATGCGTCATTCCCGGCAACTGCGAAGTCGACCTGAAAAAAGCCGCCCGCGCTGCCGGCGCAAAGAAAGCCGACCTCATTCCGATGAAAGAACTCCTGCCGCTGACGGGCTACATTCGCGGCGGATGCTCACCGATTGGCATGAAAAAACCATTCCCGACATTTTTCCACTCCACAGCCCTCGACTTCGACACCATATTCGTGTCGGCCGGAATCCGTGGCTTGCAGATTGCCATCAATCCCCGCCAGCTCATCGACTTCGTTGGAGCTGCGGTGGTCGACCTCACTGTCGCCGAACCCAATCAAGAGGAGGGCCTGCAGTCATGAACAGCTTTGGAGAAATCTTCCGCCTGACCACATTCGGCGAATCCCACGGCCCGGCCATCGGCGGAATAGTCGACGGAATGCCGGCCGGCATCCCGATTGACATCGACGAAATCCAACGAGCCATGGCTCGGCGTCGGCCCGGACAATCGGAACTGACAACGTCGCGACGCGAGGCNGACACCGTTGAAATCCTCTCCGGCATTTTTGAAGGTGTCACCACCGGCACACCCATAGGNTTCACGATCCGCAACACCGACCAACATTCTTCCGACTACGACACCCTGCGCCACACCTTCCGACCCTCACACGCCGACTATACATATCATATTAAATACGCATCCCATCGCGANCACNGAGGNGGCGGACGCTCCTCGGCGCGCGAAACGGCCGTGCGCGTGGCTGCCGGAGCCATAGCCATGCAGGCGCTCCGCCGGCTCGGCATCGAAATCTTCGCCTACGCCTCGGCCATTGGCGAAGAATCGCTTCCGCTGAGCCACACCGAGATTAACCCCGNGCAAATCGACACNAATCCCGTGCGCTGCCCCGACCCGGCAACAGCCGAGCGCATGGCCGCCCTCATNCGCGCAGCCCGCTCCGAGGGCGACACCCTGGGAGGCATCGTGACCTGTGTGGTCCGAGGCTGCCCCGCAGGACTCGGATCACCAATCTACGGCAANCTCCAGGCTCAACTTGCCTCAGCCATGATGTCGATCAACGCCGCAAAAGGNTTTGACTACGGCATGGGCTTCGACGGCTGCCGACTCCGCGGAAGCGAGACCATCGACCCCTTCACCGTCGACNCCGCGACCGGCGCCATCCACACCACCTCCAATCACTCCGGAGGCATNCAGGGAGGCATCTCCAACGGCGAAGAAATCTACTTCCGGGTGGGCTTCAAACCGGTTGCCACACTTCTTCGCGATGTCCCNACGGTCACCGACTCCGGAGANCCCGCTACNCTCCACGCCCGCGGACGCCACGACCCCTGCGTAGTGCCTCGCGCAGTGCCGGTGGTCGAAGCCATGGCGGCAATGGTGATACTCGACAACATTCTTCAGCGACGCACCGACACCCTCTGCTAACCCCTCCACTACCCCATCCCCCCCTCATGCTCGCATCATTCTCCGAATTCATCGCCCGATACCTCCCCGGCAAAATCCAGAAAATATCCATCAACGCCGGATTCACCTGCCCCAACCGCGACGGTTCNAAGGGCACCGGCGGCTGCATCTACTGCAACAACGCATCCTTCTCTCCCGANTACGCCCTGCGACCATCCGACATAGCCGAGCAGATTGAGCGCGGAAAGGCTTTCTTTGCCCGCAAATATCCNCNGATGCGCTATCTTGCCTATTTCCAGAGCTACACCTCCACCAACGCCCCCATCGCCAACCTCATCAGCCTCTACGATCAGGCNCTTGCCGACNCGCAGATCGACGGCATCATAATCGGCACACGCCCCGACTGCATCTCNCCCGAGCTNCTCGNCCGCCTTGCCGAAATCGCGCGNACCCGCTTCGTCATGATAGAATATGGCGCAGAGTCNGCCAACGACCACACCCTTCANCGCATCAACCGCTGCCACACCTGGGCCGACACGGTCAATGCCGTCCNNCTCACCNCCTCACTCGGCATCCNCGTGGGGCTCCACCTAATCATCGGACTCCCCGGCGAAACACNAGAAGATATTTTCCGCACCATNGATGCGGTCAATGGGCTTCCCGTGCAGACNCTCAAATGCCACCAGATGCAAGTGATTCGCGGCACACGCCTCGCTCAGGAATATGCAGCCGGCACAGCCGACCTNCTCGACCTCACCGACCCCGAAACCTATGCCGANCTGTGCGTCGACATCCTCTCACGCCTGCGCCCCGACATAGCCGTGGAGCGCTTCGTCTCCCAGGCCCCGGCCGAGCTACTTGTTCATCCGCGCTGGGGTCTTAAAAACTACCAATTCACCAACCTCCTCCGCCAGCGCCTGACCGACCAAAATCCATAATCCCCTGCTCCCGACTTCAGGAAGAAGGATTCTATCTCGCGGAGGAGTGTGCTTCTTCGCGAGATTTTTTTCATCATGAACATATGTGGTCTTGTTGCAAAAAGGTATAAAGGGTTATATCTGTCTTTGATGAATCGTCAAGCAAGCTTTTCCGAATTAGAGAAGCAAGTAGTTTTGTCTCTATTACTTGGATGTTATATTTTCATCTAACAATAAACTCTTTTGACTCAAAGCAATTTGAACCTTGCACGGTTACAATATAAAGTCCTGCTTTTAAACTATTTCTTGTCAATTTATCTTTGATTATCTTACCCTTATCAATCGATTTTGAATAGACAATTTTCCCATCCAAAGTGTAAACACTGATTGTTATATCACAATCAGCTTTCATGTTTATATCAACGCCTTCTTGAGTTAAAATGAACCACTCGTTTGGATTTGAATCACCAATAATTCCAATTGATGATGCAAGCTCTGGAGAAACTTTCACATAACATACCGTAGAAGCGTCATCACATGTTGCCGTTATATAAGCCTCTCCTATAGATTTTCCTGTTACGATTCCTTCATCATTAACTATAGCTACGGTCTCATCACTTGTGTGCCACGACACATTTGCATCAGTTACATTTGCTGGCAAAATAGTTGCAGTTAGTTGCTCTCTTTGTCCGACAATGATATCCAAATAGTTAACGTTAAGAATAATTGCTTCCGCCATAATCCTGTGTACTGACACATGACATGAAGCAGACACGTCATTAATCGTTGCCACAATTTCAGTGTCGCCCTCTGAAACTGCAACTATTGTTCCTTCTGAGTCAACTGTAGCAATCAATGGATTTTTTGACGACCATTTGATCTCTGAATTGCTAATACAACTAGGGAATATCGTTGCAGTAAGATGTTTGGAATCACCGATATTCAAAAGAATATCATCATTGCTTAATTCAATCTTTTCCACAATTGGAAGTGATGTAGTTTTGCTAAACCCCCAACCCCATGCATTTTTATAACTTTCGATACTTTGCTCCGGAACTCTTAACTCAGTATTAAGTTTAAATATATCGTTAAAAAAAACATATCCTGTAGTTAATGGTTTTGGAGGTATAACAGCACGACATTCAAAATAATGTAAAATACCATATCTTACATCTAAGGCATTATATCCTATACTTCTCAGAGTTGACGGTAAATAAAGTTCTGTGACCGGTGTGTTTTGAAAGGCTTCATCTTTTATGACTACTATTCCTTCACCTATTTTTAATGAACCTTTAAGCTCTGCCCCACGAAAAGCTCTTTCTCCGATAGTAGTAACACTATATGATTTCCCATTTATATCAATTTTTCCGGGAATAATTAAATCATTTAGAGATTTAGACTTAGAATAACCAGTCAACGTTGCACTGGTACCAGAAATAGTATATAGTAAGCCATCAACTTCAATAGATGCAGAATATATGAATGAGGGAAATATTAACGCAAAAAAAATAAATAGAATTTTGAAGAAATTAGGTCTCATAGCAAGTAAAACTATTATCTAACTGAGTACTATCCTTATCGTAGTATAACATGGCCTTACACCTCATACCGCAATACTACAATTAGTCATCACAAATAAATACAAAGATAGATATTTTTTCTGGGTGTTGTCAAACGAAAAATGTTAAAATTCAAAATATTTTGCACGTCTCATCTGTTCTTTTGTTCTCTGTCATTCGCTGTTATGAAATTAAATAGGTCTCCGAAAAACAAGCGTTTAGGTCACTTTTGGCATAAAGCAACCTGTAATCAACCTGAAATTCAGATAGATATAAACTTTTTAAAGTATCCATCCAAAAAAAAGCGGGGCCACCGGGAGGGTGACCGCCGCCGAGATGCAAAAAAATGGGTTTTCGGAGGGATTAGAGGAGAAAGGAGGAGTAGGAGGAGAGGGAGAGGGAGAGGGGGGAAGGATATTGCAAGAGTGAATGGAGAGGGCGGGCAGGGCGTCAACGCTTGCGGTTGCGCACACTGCGAGCCGGTGCTGAGGAGCTTGAAGATTTCACTTCTTTGGTTTTTGTTTTCTGTCGCTTCGCCTTGACGGGATTTGACTTTTTCTTCGAGCTGCGGCGATTGTTGGTCACTTTGGGCTGTTCGTCCGTGGCTTCGGCCGATTCAACGGCTTCGTCGGTGTCGGGGGCAGCCTGTTCGGCCTGTTCAGCCTTCGCTTTCTTGCCTTTGGCTGCCTTGCCTTCTTTGGCCGCGCTGCGGGCTTCAAGCTCTTCGAGCGAAGGCACCCAGAGTTTCTTTTCAAACTGCGCGAGCTCCTGTTCGATGCTGTCCTGAGCGTGTTTGAGCGCGTCGGGATCGGGATAGAGCTGCTTCATGGAGCGGTTGCGCAGGTTGCGGGTCTTATAGATGTCGCCGGAGTACATGGCGAGCTGGAAATAATCGTCGTAGGTGCAGGAGGGGAGGTTGTTGGAGTCGGACACGAAGATGTTTTGCGTGGAGAGATAGGGGCGCAGGTCGTCGTATTTCACCCAGAACATGGGGTAGCGCATGGCTTCCATGCCATAGTCTTCGGAGCGATGGAGCACGGGGCAGATGGCCTCTACGCGCGAACGCAGGCGGTTGGTGCGGGTGTCGAATTCCCAGCGTTCAATGATGTAGTAGGTGAGCACATCCATTGCAGGCACATCGCTTTCGTGAACCTCAAACTTAGGATTGCGCTCGGTGTTGCCGCGACCTTCGGTGTAGTAGATGTGGTGGCGGTCGAAAATGTCGCGCGCCTTGACGCGATGTTCTTCATCGAACGCCTCGCGGCCGTCGAGATATTCATAGACGGGGAGCTGACCGTTGGCGAGAAGGCGTATGATCAGACGGAAGAGGCTTTCGTTGCCATCGACCGGCATTTCGGGGAAATAGAGCGGAGCGTTTTCCTTTTTATTAAGGTCGAGAGCACGGTAAATCACTTTCATCCACGACATTTCGGCGTCGGAGGTCGGGAGTGTCTGCAAGCGGCCCTGCATTCGCGAGGTGATCTCGGAATTGGTCTGCTGCTGTTGCTGATCGCGACCGCCGCGACGCATGCGCGCCGAGCTTCCTGACTCCTGAGCCATTGCTGCCGAAGAGGCTGCAAACACGGCGATTACTATGATTGCGAATCGTAAAATATTTTTCATTGGCTGATTGGATTATCTGATTTTAAGTAACGGTTACCTCACTCTGACCTCGATTGGGCTGAGCACTCGCGACACTCCGTCGGGACCAACGGCGTTGATGCCGGAGATGAAGAATATGGAGTGGCCGGCCACGAGACCGCGCAGGCGTTCGCGCTGCTGGGGGGAGAAGTCGGCTCCGGCACTGTTGGTGATCATGCCGTCGCCCTGAGAGTCGACGAACACAATCTGAAATGAGGTTACGCGGAAGTTGATGTCGAGGAGGCCGTCGTCGATGGCTGCACCCACGCCTTTGGCGGAGAGAATCTGCTGTTTTGAGATTGCGCGTCCGCCCTTGAAGCGGTCGTTGCCAATCTGGATGAAGGCCGTCGGGTCGGGCAATTTGCGCACCTTGAAGGAGGTGGAGCCAACATTCTGCGAGCGACCGTCGACCGAGGCTGACACTGTCACCACGGCTTCCGAGCCGATGGCCGACGAGCGCGCAACCCAATGGTCGCCCTGACGGGTGAGCGTGCCTCCGGTCATTGACGCAGTGACCTCCGAGGGAGCCACACCGGGCACGGAAATCGAGATGGGGTTGTCGATGCCGGCATAGAGCACATTCATCATGGTGGCGGAGACGGTTGCCGTCGGTTCAAACACGGTGTAGGCCGAGGTGAAAGGCATCTCCTCAACGGAGCCGTCGGAGTGTGGCACACGGATTGTGCCGGAATATGTAAATGAGCCGGCCGAGGTGGGGGTGAACTCATAGTGTCCGCCCGGAATCAGCTTGCCACCCACATAGACTTCGGGGCGAGCGGCAGTGTCGACCGCAGCAAGCATGATATCCGCGCTGTAGCGACTGCCTCTCATCACCATTCGGCTCTGGGGCACCACAAAGGCATTCATTTCATTGATGTGGAGCGAACCGAGGTCGACGTCGATCAGCTGACCGGTCAGGGTCGACAGAGCTTCACCCTCGGCGTAGCGCACGTCGTTCTGGAGCTTGGTCAGCAGGGTGAGTGCGGCCACGGCGGGCTGATTTTCAAACTTCGACTCCTCCCAGCTCTGCTTGCCGGCATAGCCGGGACGCTGAAAGGCTTCGGTGGAGAGCGCTTGCTCGATGTTGTGGCGACGCACGGAGTCGACCACGATGTCCTGCACATAGGCGCGGAAGGTGTCGATTTCGCCACGCAGACGCTCGCCGCGGCGTGTCGACGGATTGAGCATCACGACGGAGGCAGCCTCCAGGTCGTCGCGGTTCTGAAGATTCTCGACCGAGGTGATGACCCCGTCGGCCTTCAGTATGATTGCATTTTTAAGAGAATCAATCATCAGATAAATCCTCTGCGATTCGGCGCGCACGGCAACGGCTTTATCGAAAACCTCATTGCCCATCGACGGATTCTGGTCAACGAAAGCGCGGAGCTGGGCATAGAGCGTTTCGTTTCGTTCGTTGACGGTCTCGTTGGTGCGCGCCAATCCATCGTGAACCTGCGTGAAGCCGTCGAGCACGTCGCTTGAGACGTTCAGCGCAAGCATCGCGGTCAGCACGATATACATCAGATTGATCATCCTCTGACGCGGCGACATTTTAGTTGAGGACTGGGCCATGTTTCAATAGAGAAATATAGTTCGGTTGATGATGTTGGTTTAAAATCCGGGCGCGGGTCATACGCCGGGAGCCGGCTGCTGAGGAGCCGGAGCTGCGGGAGCGACGGGTGCCGGCGCCACCGGGGCNGGAGCTGCCGCGGCATACATGTTGACACTCATGGCCTGGAGCATATTGGCATAGACCTGATTGAGCTGAGCCATATACTGGGCCATCTTTTCGCTCTCGGCAACATAGCGCTGCGAGGCGCCGGCGGTGTTTTCATACATTGATGAAATCTCTTTGATGCCTCGGTTCACGCGGTCAATGGCNTCGAGCTGCGACGACACGCTCTTGAGCTGGATTTCATAGATGGTATTGAGGCCGGCGATGTTGCGGTTGAGATTCTGCATCTGCTCCACATAGCCCGTGGAGCTCTGGGTGATATTTTCGGAGTTTTCGGTGATGGCGCGATAGCTTGCGAGAAGGGTTTCGGAAACGTGGTTGAGCGCNTCGGTGGTCTGACGCAGGCGGCTCATCTGCTCGGCGATGGCGCCCATCTGGTCAACAAATTCGCCGGAGGCATCGCTGATTTCGCCGGTTGAGGCAACGGCATGNGCCACTCCGACGCCTGCCGGAGCGCCGCCACCATCTCCAACATGAGCCACGGCGGCCGCAGCCTGCCGAGCGGGAGCCTGGCGAACGTGAACCACNCCTGAGAGCACCGGCTGCTGAGAGTCATCTTCATCAGACTCAGGGTCATTGCCGCTGCCATGACCATGGTCAAGCGCGGGAAACACCTCTTCCCAATGATATTCCTTCGGCGGACGGTCGAAAGCGGTCAGGATGAACATCAGCACCTCGGTGCCCATGCCGATGGAGAGCAGCGTGTTGCCGCCCGGGAGGTGGAGAATCTTGAAGAGCGCACCCCAGATTACGATNGCCGCACCGATAGAATAGGCGAAGTTGAAGAAGCGCTGGCCGGACTCGCCGGAAAGGAAACGCTCCACTCTGTTTTTATATTTTCTGATTTTCTGTCCCATTGTTGGAGATTGAGTGAGTAATGTGTGGGTAGATGAAGATAGGTGATTGACTCCGGGGAGGTTTATTTCTTGATTTTATTGCCGCGGGCGAAACCGATCTGAGTGCGCACACATCGGAAGCCGATGTAGGATCGCTGCTCGTTCTGGTATTCCCACATTCGGATGTCGCTTCGGATATTGTGGGCCACATCTTTCCATGAGCCGCCACGCACGATTTTGCGTTTCATCTTATAGGGGTCTTCCTTGGCTGCGTCGTAGCGATACTCGGGGTTCATGTCGCTGGTGAGTTTGCTGACACTTTCGGTGAAAGCCGTNGAGGTCCATTCGCTGACGTTGCCGGCCATGTCGTAGAGGCCGAAATCGTTTGGAGCGTAGGTTCCGACGCGCGANGTTATCAGATGACCGTCCTGCACATAGTTGCCCTCCTGCGGCTTGAAGTTGGCATAGAAACAGCCCTTCTCCTCCGTCAGCGGGAGGTCGCCCTCCCAGGGATATTTGTTGGAGCTTTCGCCGGCGCGGGCTGCATATTCCCATTCGGCTTCAGTGGGCAGACGGAACGGTTCGACATAGACTCCGGCGCTGCCGAGCGAACGCTTCAGATAATCNGTGCGCCAGTTGGCAAAGGCATTGGCCTGCTCCCAGCTGACACCGACCACGGGGTAGTCGTTGTAGCCGCCATGGCTGAAATACATTCTGACGTAAGGCTCATTGTAGGCGTTTTCGAAGTCGTTGACCCAGACGGTGGTGTCGGGGTACACATTAACTATATATGTGTTNAGGAAATCGAAGTCGCCGGTGAGACCGCGCACGATGGTTTCGCGGATGATTTCGCCATTGTCGTTGAAATAGGCGGTGTCCTTTGAAATCACGGGNTTTTCGGTGGGCACCGGTTTGTCGGTGTTATACTCGCGGCGTTTCGGGTCGAGGCGGTGTTTGCGCTTGGCGGCCTCGGTGTGGTTGAACACTTCGTAGCGATAGTTCATCTGCTCGGGGTCGAGTTCCTTCACGCCGGTGATGGGGTTGATGCGATAGACGCTTTCGATTGCGCGGGCTTCATCTTCGCTGGGGTTGCGCCAGGGAATCGGTTTGTTCCAGTTGAGATGGGGCTTGATGGGGTTGCCTTCGCGGTCTTCTTCGATTTTGAAATCTTCGTTGCCGCCAAAAGCGGGGTCGGCAAGGCGTTCGCGGATAATGGAGTCGCGCACCCAGAAGACAAACTGTTTGTATTTCGAGTTGGTCACCTCGGTTTCATCCATCCAGAACGCATCGACCGACATGCCGCGCGCGTCGGCACGCAGGTTCCAAGCGCTGTCGGCCTCCTGAGGGCCGGCGATGATGGAGCCACGGCTCACGAGCACCATGCCGTAGGGCTGCGGTTCGGCCCATGAGTGGCCGCTGACACCGGTCACTTCGCCGCCGGTGCGTGAAGAGCCGCCGGAGGCACACGCCATCATCAGCGACGACAGCGCGAGAATTATCATTGAATAGTAGAGGGTTGCCTTTTTCATATTTTACATTATGCGGATACTCTTGTGTTTATTATTGTTTTTGCCTGACATGTTGAGCTTGACGGTGTAGCCGAGCAGAAGCTCATGGCTGCCGGAGCTTGCCTTTGCGATTGCGCTCAGCGGATAGTCGTAGCTGTAAGCGATGTAGAAACCTTTGAATTCGGCTCCGAGCATTGCGCTGACCGCATCATCGTAGCGGTAGCCCAAGCCTGCCGTGAGAAATTTCTTGTATCGCAGACGGCCGTTGACTTCAACGCGGGTGAAAGTGAAATCGCTCTTCACAAGCATTGACGGCATCACTTCAAATAACGTGTTTTTTATCGGAATATTGCTACCGGCCATAAAATAGAGTGTGCGACGGAGCTGAAATTCATAATTTTTAGTATTTGAGGTGGTCGAAGAGGCGGTTCGGCTGTCGTCCTGGAAGGTGATGGTCGGCGCATTGAGGTGGGTGCATGACACTCCGGCCCAGAACCACCGGTGGGTGTAGGTCACGCCCACTGCGAGATCGAGGGCATTGCCGGAGACGTCGGTGGTCGGGATGGCTTCATCCTGTCCTTCATGATAGTCGTCATCGTCGGGCAGGTCGACTTTCGAGCCTTTGAACACCTCGTTGGCAAAACCGATCTGGATTGCCGCCGACAGTTCGCCCTTGAAGAGTTTCTGTTTGTAGGCGCCCTGCACACCGACGGTCATGTTGCGGAACAGACCGGCCGATTCCTGCATGGCCACGAGGCCCACNCCGATGCGCTTCTTGCCGATTTTGACGGGCATATCGCCTGTGGCCACGAAACCTGTCGGGGCGTTGTCGATGCCCACCCACTGCAGGCGGCCTCCGGCACGGATGCGGATGCCGTCGACATTGCCAATGGCGGCAGGGTTGTAGAGCGACGGCACTTCATAATACTGCGTGTACTGCTGATCGGTCTGCGCCGCCACTTCAATGGCGACCAGGCCCTGAACGATCAGCGCCACGAGCAGGATGTATCTTTTAAGCAGTTGTGTCATTTCTCAGGTCAGATTACTCGAAATAAAAGGTCAGCACCACCATTTGCGAGGTGGCTTTCTTGAGCGATTGGGTGATTTTCAGGCGTTCCGGATCGTCAACGAGGTCGGGGCGGTCGTGCTGAATCACGTCGGTCAGGCCGAAACAGAATTTGATTTCCGGGTTGAGCTTGAAGAAGGGGAGGTAGAAGTCACATCCCAGACCGACGGTCAGATAGAAGTCCGTGGTTTTCAGTTTCAGGAAGTCGCTGCGCTTTTTCGACACGTCGAAGGCGGGCATCACGCCGCCGGTCAGATAGGGGCGCGCGTTGCGATAGCGCTGGGCGGCAAATTTCAGGTCGATCGGCGCCACGATGAACACCGACCGCAGGTTTTGATGCTCCTCGGCTCCGGTGTTCGACTCGCGCATGCGGATGTTGCGGTTGCCGAAATAGAGGCCGGGCGACACTCGCAGGCTGAAATACTCGTTGAGCCGGAAGTCAACGAGGCCGTTGACACAGAAACCGGGCGAAAAGTCGGGCTGCTCCATGAACCACGTCTGCCCGTCCTCGGTCATGAAACCATTGTGGGTGAAGGTCATATCCTGAGTGTGGACACCAACGGAGAAGCCCAGATGCCAGCGGCGAAGGTCGGCATACGGGCGGTTCATCAGCTTGTCGTTGAGCTTCTGGGCCTGCGCCGGAGAGGCTGCAATGACCGCAATCACTGCCGCCGCTATTATTAATAATATGTGTCGGAGTCTTTTCATGTTCTTTGATTTAACGCTCGCAATTTAAAATTATTGCACACACCGGCCCACTTTCTCCCCCCATTTTGTTAATTTTGCGCCGTCATGCCACATCTCCACATTTTCAACCCCGAAAACGATTTCGCCCTCGCCCTCGGACGCCGTGCCTACACCCCCGACAAGGGTGCCCGCGCCATTCGCCGTGCCGGATGCCTGCTTCCGCTCTGGTGGGCCGAGCCGGGCGATGCCGTGCTCATCGACTCTGCTGACTCCGAACTTCTTGCCCAAGCCGAAAGGCTTAAGGAGAGCTTCGGCCTTCATGGCCACATTGTCAGCCGTCCGCCCGAAGGATTCATCCCCGACCCCTGGGGATGGAGTCATCATCTGCGCCGTCAGCTGATCTGCGACGGTGTCGACCCGCGGCTCCTCCCCTCCGATGATTATCTCGACCGGTTGCGCATGCTCTCCCATCGGCGCACGGCAGTAGCGGTCAACCGCCTGATTGGCACCCCGGAAGCTCTGATGCCTGTCGAAGTCGATAGCCCGGAGGAGGCATTGGCAGTGATTGACAACCGCCACCGGGGCAACGCCGTAGTGAAGCTCCCCTGGTCGTCGTCGGGTCGCGGTGTCATCTACGCCGGAGCCATTCCGCGCCCCACTCTCGAAACCTACATCCGCGGCATGATCCGCCGCCAGGGCAGCGTCACCATCGAACCGCTCTACGACCGCGTGCGCGACTTCGCCATGCTCTTTGAAGCAACCGAAGCCGGGGTCGAGTATCGCGGACTCTCAACCTTTCAGACCGACGAACGTGGCTTCTACGCCGGCAATATCGCAGCCCCGCAGCCTCATATCGCTTCNCTGATCGGCGCCGACACCACTCCCCTCATCGCCCCCTTGCGCGAAGCCCTCGCCCGGGTCATTGCCCCTGTCGGCTACCGAGGTTGGATCGGCGTGGACATGCTCACCCACCGCTCCCCTTCCGCCACCTCCCCCATCGCCATAGCCCCCTGCATAGAAATCAACTTCCGACGCACCATGGGAGTCGCCGCCCTCCACGCCGCCCCNCGCCTCACCTCCCCGGCCCTCCTCACCCACGCCGGCCTAAAATAACGCCCCACGCCTGAATTTATCCAATTTCACACCGTCATTTCGCCAAATTCTCGCAAAATGGCGATTGGCATATAGTAATTTTGCCTTTAAGTTTCAAAACCTGCTTAAAGACATTTTATCATGAAAAACACAGTAAAAACCATCACNCTCACNATCGACGAACTCNACAACATCGTAAACAACTCGGCATCAGGCAATGTAGAAGCNGCAAAGNATTTCATAGCCACNAAAATCGAAGAAAAAGCCGANCGTCTCGCCCGTCAGCGCGAGCAGCGCCGTCAGCGCAAGCAGCAGCAGAAGAAGGCCGCCTCTGAGTTCTCGGAGAACTCTGAGTACTCNGAGCACTCCGAGTCCTCCGAGTCCTCCGAGTTCTCTGAAAACTCCCCCAAAANAGTTTATCTCCCTCTCAATAAAGACCTNGCCAAGTGCATCCTGTGGTTCAACAATCGCCGCGACGCGCTGAAATCAAACATGACCCGCATCATCCGCGAAATCGCCCTCAGCGGCGGCGCATCCTCAACCCTCAAATCCATCGAAGAAGCCATGAATCGCCTCCTCCAAATCTGCGCCGAAGCTGCCGAAGCCGCCCACAACCACCTCCACGCCAAACACCACCTCCGCCCCGCCGCAGCCCTCATCATCACCCCCCACGTCAATGGTTGTGCAACGGCGAAATAATCATTTTTGATTAGACGCTATCTAAATTCGGGGGAAATATACCTAATTTGGAGGATTTATCGGGGAGGAAATAGTTGGTAATTTTGCAGACGTAAAAGTTTAACCACATAACCATCTGTTATCACACTCTACGAGAATGCGTCTGTCGCTTTCAATCTTAGCTTTGCTCATTGCGGCTTCGGGGTTTGCCGCTTCGTTTCGCATCAGCGGCACGGTTTGTGACGCGGCCAACAGCGAACCGCTGGCTTATGCCTCCGTCAGGATTGACGGATCGAAGTCGGAGGTGCGCACGGATGCCGACGGGCATTACTCAATCACTTCTTCTTCTGCGAACATCACCCTCATCTGCAACTATATCGGCTTTCAGCAACTATCTCTGACGCTGACACTTCGAGGCGACTCAACGGTCAATCTGCGACTGGAGCCGGATGCACGGCAGCTCAAGGAGGTGGTGGTGACGGCCCGCGAAAACACTTCGCTGTCGAGCGGTTCGCGCATTGACCGCGATGCTATGGCTCATCTGCAGCCCACTTCGTTCAGCGACCTGCTGGAATTGCTTCCGGGAGGTGTCAGCAAGACGCCTGACATGTCGCGCACCAATTCGATTGCGCTGCGCGAGACCGGCAACATCGGTGCTTCGGGCGCGGTGAGCGACAATCCTGACTATGCGATTTCGTCGCTCGGCACACCTTTTATAGTAGATGGTGCGCCGATTGGCACGGATGCCAATATGTCGGCCGTGCCGGGAGCTTCGTCGGGCGATGCGGCTTATCTGCGGTCGACGGTCAACCGTGGCGTCGATATGCGATCCATCTCCACCGACAACATTGAGAGTGTGGAGATTGTGCGCGGTATTCCCTCGGCCGAGTATGGCAACCTGACTTCGGGCATGGTCAACATCAAGCGCACCCGCCGCGCCACGCCCTGGACGGCGCGTTTCAAGGCCGATGAATACAGCAAGCTCTTTGCCGTCGGCAAAGGTTTTGCTCTCGATGCCGGTGGCAATCGCGTGA
The DNA here is from genome assembly GCA_014801655.1 of Bacteroides sp. Lineage (GTDB taxonomy): Bacteria > Bacteroidota > Bacteroidia > Bacteroidales > Muribaculaceae > Paramuribaculum. The sequence goes on along the minus strand of JAAVDT010000053.1, from coordinate 8,817 downwards.
TCAACGCCGACGCCACTTATCTCGATTCGAAGGCCGACCCGCGCAATAATCTCGAAAACTACCGCCGAATCACAGGCTCGCTCCGTTCCCGCCTGCGCTGGCAGCGCGAGAGGGTGGTGACGGCCTGGAATCTCTCGGCCGACTATACAGGGTCGTTCGACAATGCCAAGTCTGACCCCGACCTGACGCAGCGCAAAATCGACGAATACCGCAGCTCCTACAATCGCTATGCGCTCTCCTCGGAGCTGACGCTGACTTTCCCTGCAGCCCGATGGATCGAATCGGCAGGCCTGACGGCATCGGCCTCGCTGGTAAGCGACGTGGTGGAACGCCGCAAACAGGTGACGGCCAACGGCACTCCGCTCGCTCCTACCTCGATGGGCGAGGGCGTTCACGACGGAAAATATCTGATGGGCACCTATCTGGCTGAGTTTAAGTCCGACGGCCGCCCGCTCGACCTTTTCATAAAGGCTCGCGCAGCCGGCAATGCCACCCTCGGCCTGAGCATCCATGACTATAAGGCCGGCGCCGAATGGACGCTGAGCAAAAACTATGGCCGGGGCCAGATTTATGACCTGGAGCGACCGCTGTCGGGTGGATGGACCACACGCCCCCGATCCTACCGCTCGATTCCGGCCCTGAACGTGCTGTCGGCTTTCATCGAGGATAATGTGACCCTGCCTCTGGGCAGCCACACTCTTGAGGCCCAGGCGGGTGTGCGCATGATTATGCTCCCCACGCTCTCCGACCGCTACTATCTTTCCGGCCGCCCCTACTTCGACCCGCGACTCAACGTGGTCTGGCGCATGCCGGCGTTTGATGTTGCCGGCCTGCCGATGCAGCTGAGCATTGGCGGCGGTTTCGGTCTGACCACGAAGATGCCCACGATTGACTATCTTTTTCCGCAGGTCCACTATGCCGACTTCGTGCAGCTGGGCTATTTCGATGTCAACAATCCGCAGGAATTTTCAAAGGTGAACCTGCGCACATATATCACCGACCCCACCAACTATGACCTCCGCGCCGCCCGCAATCGGAAATGGGAGGTGCGCATGGGTGCCGACTGGGGCAAAAACCGCCTGAGCCTGACCTACTTCCGCGAGAGCCTGCGGTCAGGCTTCCGCTATTCGGCCGTCTACGACCGCTACACCTTCCGGCGCTACGACGCTTCGGCCATCGACCCGTCGACGCTGACCGGCCCCCCGTCGGTCGACAATCTCCCCTACACCGACGCCGACATTCTCGACGGCTACAACCGCGTGACCAACGGCACCCGCATCGACAAGGAGGGCGTGGAGCTCCAGCTCACCACGGCCCGCTGGCAGCCGCTGCGCACGGCGCTGACCCTGAGCGGCGCATGGTTTCGCTCGCGCTACAGCAATTCGCAGATGCTCTACTATCCCGTGGCAACGGTGGTGGGCCAGACGCCTGTCAGCGACCGCTATGTCGGTATCTACGACACCGACGACGGCCGCGTGAACCATCAGCTTTCGACCACACTCATGTTTGACACCCAGATTCCGCGCTGGGGGCTGATTTTCACCACCACACTGCAGACCATCTGGTACACCAAGTCGCGCCGCCTGCGCGAGAACGGCACCCCCGTGGGCTACATCTCGGCCACCGACGGCGAGTTTCACCCCTGGACCGAGGCCGACGCTTCCGACACGATGCTCCAACATCTCGTGCGCCGATTCTCCGACCAGGTGTTCGCCACCCAGTCAACCCCCATTGCACTCTACCTCAACCTCAAAGCCACCAAACAGATTGGCCGATGGCTGCGACTGAGCGCATTTGTCAACCGCATTGTCGACTATCTCCCCGACTATCAGTCAAACGGCGTCACCATCCGCCGCCACTCCGAGGCNTATTTCGGCATGGAAGCCACTTTCACTTTCTAACGNCAAAAAAAATATCAACAATAAAAAACCAACCAAAATGAAACTGACAAAAATCCTTCTTGCATCGGTGCTTCTCTGCTCTGCACCCGCCCTTCTGACCTCCTGCTCCGANGATGACGCACCCGTGCCCACCTATCCCGTGAGCCTCNCNATCACCCTCCCCTCCGAAATCTCCGAAGCCGAAATCCTTTCGGAGCTCTACACTTTCAAAAACGTGTCGACCAACAAGGAACAGACCTTCGACAGCGCCAACGACATTGAAGTGGTGCCGGGTCTCTACAATATCAACTACACCGCCCGTGTGCGCCTCTCCAACGGCGTTGAATCGACCATGCGCGCCCAGGCCCAGAGCGTTGAAATCTCTGCCGGCGACAACCGTCTGACCCTGACCGCNTTCAACACCATCGAGAGCGACGACCTCATCATCGCCGAAATCTTCTTCACCGGCACCACCACCGCCACCGGAGCTCAGCACCGTGGCGACGACTACATCAAGCTCTACAACAACACCGACCACGTCATCTACGCCGACGGCCTTTCGATTTTTGAAAGCGATTTCAACACCCGCTCGAANTATGACTACACCCCCGACATCATGGCCGAAGCCGTGGCCGTTCGCGCCGTCTACACCGTGCCCGGCAANGGCACACAGTATCCCGTGAAGCCCGGCGAATATTTCCTCATCGCCGACAATGCCTACGACCACCGCACCACCTCCGATCTCTCCTTCGACCTGAGCCACGCTGCCTGCGAATGGTATGACGAATCGCAAGTGGCTTCGATGCAGGATGTCGACAATCCGGCCGTGCCCAACATGGACAAGGTTTACTCCTACTCGCGCTCAATCTTCCTGCTCTCCAANGGCGGCGACCGCGCTTTCGGCATCGCCCGCCTCGACAAAAGCGCTGAAGAGTTCCTGACCGACAATGTTTATGACTATGAATATCAGCTCGTGACCTCCGCCGGCTCGTTCGACATGAGCGGCAATGCCTATAAGATTCCCAACTCGGCTATTGTCGACGTGGTCAACTGCGCTCCGCAGACCACCTACGTCTGGAACGTGACCTCTCCCGCACTCGACTGCGGCTGGACCTANTGCGCCCTCAACAATTCCGACAAGACCCGCTTCTTCACCTCGGTGCGCCGCAAAATGCTCTATCTCAACGACGAAGGCAACCCCGTGCTGAAAGACACCAACAACTCGACCGACGACTTCAACGCCCGCGTAACCCCCTCTGAAATCGAACTCCAGGGCACTGCAATCAATGCCGACGGCACCCTCTGCACCACCCTCACCTACGACGGCGTCACCCCCATGCCCAAATGATAACGCTCAACCGCTTTTTCATACTCTCAGCTCTGCTGACCGCTTCGGCCGCCTCCGCCTCGGAGGGGGCCGACAGCATGTCGGCCGTCATCGGCCGGCTCAACTGCGCCCAATCGCAGATGTGGCAGATGACTCCGCAGGCGTTTGTCAATCCCGCCATGAAGCAATGGATGCTTCCGGTGTCGGTGAGCGCAATCGAAGCCTCCTATGACCGCTCGCGGCTCAATCAATCCGTCGACATTCAGCAGGGCGAAGGCTCCGACGCCTGGAAAGCCGGGGCAGAGAGCTATATGAAATATCGCACGTCGACGCTTTGGGGCGCGGCTTCCTACTCCGGAGGCCATGAGTTCAATCCCGTCTGGAACGAAAGCTCCGACCTGGGGCTCATCTACCCCTATGTCGTGGCCGACTCCATCGGCGGCAACATCAAGTCGGAGACCTACAGCCTCGGCGGAGGTTATGCCGACCACACCGACCGATGGGCCTGGGGCGCGACGATTTCCTACGTTGCCGGGCTCCACTATCGCAATGTCGACCCCCGTCCGCGCAATGTCACGGGCCGGCTTGACATATCGGCCGGCGGCGCATGGCTCATTCCCGCTACCGACTATCGCCTGGGAGCCTCGGTAGGCTATATGCGCTACAAGCAGTCGGCCGACATTGAATTTGTCAACGACCTCGCCGACAACCGCATCTGGCATCTCACCGGCCTCGGCACAAACTACGACCGCTTCTCCTCGCAGGGCTACAGCCATTCCTATCAGGGCCATCGCCTGAGCGCCACCCTCGGGGTGCATCCGCAGTCGGGCCGCGGGCTGAGCGTGACAGGCGCTGTGGAGCGTTTCACGTTTGACCACATCCTGACGTCGCTCAACAACATGCCCCTGCAATCGGCCACCGAAACCATCTGGCGACTCGAAGCCGCGTGGCTCCAACCGGGCGAGCGTCACGACCTGGCGGCAACCGCATCCGTCATGACCGGCAGCCGGCAAGGCACCGAAAATATTTTCGGCGACGCCGCGGCCGGCATCTATCCGCAAATCGGCTCGCTGACAATGTATCGCCACGCAATGACCCAAGCCTCGCTGCGGCTGCTTTGGCAATACCGCCCCACAAAGTCGCTGATGGTGGCCCTGACTCCCCGCGCACTCTTTTCGCGAAGCCGGCAGAGCTACGCCGACCCTCGCCGCCTGATGCTGCTGTCAGATCTGACGGCAGGGCTCGAAGCCTCCGCGCGCCGGAACTTCGGACCCAACTGGAATCTGCGCGCATCTCTGAGCGCCGACTTCACCTCTCCCCTCGACTGCAATCTCGACCTTTCAATCGACCCCTCGGCACCGCTCGGCATGCAGCTGGCCGAAATCCGGCGCTACGACATTCTGTCGAAAGCCCACCACCGAATCGAAGCCACCATGTCGGCCACCCGCGCCATCAGTCGCCGATATGCGCTGATGCTCAGCGCATCCTACGCCCGCCGAGACTACTCGCAGTCAATCCACAGCAATGATTTCTCAACATCCCTCTCCTTTATATTCTGAAACTCACAATAACAACCCTATCTGAAATGAAGAAAAATCTTTTAACAGCCTTCATTCTCCTCACACTCCTTTTTCCCGCAGCTCTCACTGCGGCTGCAAAACTCAATCCGCTGCCCGTTGACGGCGATGTGCGCATCGGCACCCTCCCCAACGGCCTGACCTACTACATCCGCCACAATGCCCGACCGGCCGGTTGCGCCGATTTCTTCCTGGCTCAGCGCGTCGGCTCTTTCAACGAAGAGGAAAACCAGCGCGGTCTGGCCCACTTCCTGGAGCACATGTGTTTCAACGGCACCCGCCATTTCCCGGGCAACTCGCTGATTTCATATCTCGAATCGATAGGCGTCAAGTTCGGCGCCAACCTCAACGCCTACACCTCAACCGATGAGACGGTCTATAACATTTGCGACGTGCCGACCACTCGCTCATCGTCGCTCGACTCCTGCCTGCTGATTCTCCGCGACTGGAGCCACGACCTGACGCTGGCCGATGCCGACATCGACGCCGAACGCGGTGTGATCAAAGGCGAATGGCGTCAGCGCAACGGAGCGGCCAACAACCGAATGCTCGAACGCGCCGCGCCGGTGGTCTATGGCGATGCCATCTATGGCCACCGCATGCCNATCGGTCTGATGGAAGTCGTTGAAAACTTCCCCTATCAGGCTCTGCGCGACTACTACCATCGCTGGTATCATCCGCAGAACCAATGCGTAATCGTGGTCGGCGACATCGACCCCGATGCCATCGAAAAGGAAATCCGCCGCCTGTGGGCCGACGTCGATCGTCCGGCGTTCGATGTCACTCCCCCCGCCGTCGCTGTGGCCCCCAACAAGGAAATCATCGCCACCGTGCAGTCCGACCCCGAGCAGGTGCGCCCCATGGTGCAGATCTACCTCAAACACGACGACACCCCCGCGACCGACCTCAACACCATTGCCGAACTGCGCCGCGACCTCGCAGCCGACCTCGTGACCACAATGCTCATGGAGCGACTCGACGACATCGAAAGCCAGCCCGGCTCCCCGGCAGCCAACATCGGCATCGGCGAAATGCCATTCCTCCTGACCCGCTCGCAGCGAGCCCTGATGCTCCGCACAATGGCCTCGCCCACACGCGAAGCTGAAGCCGTGAGCCTCCTTGCCACCGAATTGCAGCGCGCCGCCCTCCACGGATTTTCCGACGTCGAACTCCAACGCGCAAAACTCGACGTGCGCTCTAAACTCGACGGCGACTTCGCGCAGCGCAATGCCACCACCAACACCCAGTTTGCCCGCCGCTATGTGCGCCACTATCTCGACGGCGGCCTCTCAGCCCTCCCCTCCGCAGAGCAATATTATAAAATGATGAAAGGCGTGCTCGGTCAGGTCGACCTGCAGATGGTCAACGACTATGTGCGCTCGGTAGTCACCCCCGACGGCAGCAACGTCGTGCTCATCGCCTATCTTCCGGCCCACGACGAAATGCCCCTCACCGACGCAAGCCTCGCCGATGCCTATCGCAACGTCAAACGCAACGGCCTCGCGCCCTACCAGCCCCACGACAATTCAGCCCCGCTCATGGCATCGCTGCCCGCCGAAGGCAAAATCGTGAAAGAAGAAACAGATAGCGATTTCGGCTCAACAGTCTGGACCCTGTCAAACGGCATCCGCGTGCATCTGCTCCCCACCACCTTCACCCCCGACCAAGTGCTCATTGCCGGCTACTCCCCCGGAGGCTTCTCACAAGGATTCCGCCCCGACCGAGCCGCCGACTACCGCCTGGCCAATGACATCCTCGCAGCATCATCATACGGCGGCCACACATCCACCGAACTCCGCCGAATCCTCACCGGCAAAAAAGTGCGCGTCGACGTAAGCATCGACAACATGGAAGAACGACTCGCCGCAACATCATCGCGCGCCGACCTCCCCACAGCATTCCAGCTCCTCTACCTCAAAGCCACAGCCCCCGGACGCGACGACCGCGCCGTTGACGCCCTGCTCGAAAACAAACGCATGAGCCTTTCATCGCAAAACACCAACCCCACATTCGTCATGGCCGACTCAATCCACTATCACGTCTACAACCGCCACCCCCTCGGCGAAAAACTCCGCCCCGCAGACGTTGACTCCGTCAGCTACGACCGCATCCTCGCCCTCCACCGCGACCGATTCGGCGACATGACCGACTTCGACTTCTACATCATCGGCGACTTCAACCTCGACAGCATCCGCCCCGAAGTGACACGCTACCTCGCATCACTCCCCGCAGCAGGCCGTCGCGAAAAACCCGCCGACATCGGCTACGGCTACACCAAAGGACGCACCCACATGCGCTTCACCACCCCCATGGAAACACCCCAGACCATAGCCTACACATTCTTCAACACCCCCTGCGACTACAATCTCGAAAACGTAATCCAAGGCCACATCGTAGGCTCACTCCTCCAGTCAAAACTACTCGCCGACCTGCGCGAAGCCCGAGGCTGGACCTACGGCATCAAAGCCCACGGAGGCCTCTCCGCAGGCATGAACGGCAACGACCGCCCCAACTACATCATGCCCGTCTACATCCGAGTAGCCCCCGAAAACGCCGACTCCACATTCGCAATCGTAGCATCAACAGCCGAATCCCTCGCCGACCCCGCCAACATCTCACAGGCCGAGCTCGACAAAATCCGTCAATACATGCTCAAATCCTACACCCAGAACGCCGAGTCAAACTCCTACTGGCTCACCGTAATGCACATGTACGACAAATTCGGCCAAGACATGCACAACCGCTACACCGAAATCCTCAACGCCCAAACCCCCGAAACCATAGCAACCTTCGCCCGCAAATACCTCCTCCCCGCCAACCGCATCCAACTCGAAATGTCACCCCGATAAAAGAGCGGAGAGTTTAGAGTTCAGAGAATAGAGTTTAGAGAACAGATAGTAGAGTTTAGAGAAAAAATCCCCGCCGGATGTCAAGTTCATCGGCCGTGAACGGCCGATGATACCCGGATGGCCCCAAAACTCCTCTCTAAACTCTATTCTCTGTTCTCTAAACTCTATCTTCTATCTCCAAAAGCCGCAACTTAAGCAAAACACCCGCCGAAAAACCACCAATTCCCCCATCACCGGCCACCACCCGATGACAAGGCACCAAAATCAACAACGGATTACGCCCAACAGCACCACCCACAGCCCGCGCCCCACCGACACACCCACATCTGCGCGCCAACTCCCCATAAGAAATCCTTTCACCAAACCCCACCTGCATCAGCGCCGACCAAACCCGCCGCTCAAACTCCGTCCCCACCATCATCACCTCAACCGGAAACACCCGTCGCTCCCCGCGCAAAAACTCCCCGATCATCTCAGCAACCCCAGCNCCCGCCTCCGACCGACACCACACAACCCNCCACCCCGCAAAACGCCGCATAGCCCTATCCGCCACACACCCCACCCCCACCGGCACAACCATACACACCCTCCCCTCAGCAACCCCAACACGCCACACNCCATCCTCAACCACATAATCCCACACCGAAATCAAACCGACCATCATCATAAACAATCAAATAAAAAAATTAAACAAACACCCCGATCCACACCCGACAAAGGTAATAAATCAGGNAAAAAACACCCCAAAATTAAAAAAACCNCCCCAAACCGCAAAAAAAATCCCCAAACACTTGCACAATCCAAATAAACTCCCTACCTTTGCAACGCAAAACCAAAAAGGCCGCCCCNAAAAAGCAAGCCAACCAAAACCAAAAACCACGGCCACACAAAAGGCCAACCCAANACAAGGTGCCATAGCTCAGTTGGTAGAGCAAAGGACTGAAAATCCTTGTGTCCCCGGTTCGATTCCTGGTGGCACCACAGAAGACCGCTAATTCTCAATGAGTTAGCNGTCTTTCTTTCACCCATACCCCTCCAAGTCACCACATTAGTCACCACACTCGCCATAATTTACTGAATTATTGTGTGTTATGGGGGCATAGTAAAAAAGCTGTGTTTAGGCATAGAGGTTACAAAGTCGGAAGATAAAGAATTTCGTGTCATTGACACCATGCAGTTTAGCT
>JAAVDT010000023.1 GCA_014801655.1 Bacteroides sp. | reverse complement strand
TGGTTGATAGTTGGTTAGAATTGTTTTTCAAATATACAAACTATCTTCGATATGCCGTTTTTATTTGGCTCAAGATAGTATGCTGTGGGGATTGCACCACAAACATACTATCTACAATTAGAGGGGAACCCTGTAACGTTCGATTTTCCTTAAGTAAACAGCATTNGGCCGCGACTCACCATGCGGGTGTGCGCCCTACTTACACGGGTTCCGCAGGCTTAAATTTCCCAATAATTCATCGGCGCTGAAAAGGGTGTTTAAAATATTTTTTGTAAATTTGCAGCACCAAACTCATCCAAACCACAATATGCAATCTATTGTCCATCCAATCAAGATTTTCGCCGGAACTGCCTCGCGCTACATGGGCGAAGAGATTTGTAAAGACCTCGGCCTCGAACTCGGCAAAATGAACGTTACCCACTTTGCCGACGGTGAATTTGAAGTTTCTTTTGAAGAAACCGTCCGCGGTTGCGAAGTCTATCTCGTTCAGTCTACCATCCCCAACTGCGACAACCTCATGGAGCTCCTGCTGATGATCGACGCTGCAAAGCGCGCTTCGGCTCACTCTGTTGCCGCCGTTCTCCCCTACTTCGGCTGGGCGCGTCAGGACCGCAAAGACAAACCCCGCGTTTCAATCGGCGCAAAACTCGTGTCTAACCTTCTCATCGCTGCCGGTGTTGACCGTGTGATTTGTATGGACCTCCATGCCGACCAGATTCAGGGCTTCTTCGACGTGCCCGTTGACCACCTCTACGCTTCATCGGTCTTCATCCCCTACATCGAAAGCCTCAAGCTCGAAAACATGGTCATCGCAACTCCCGACGTGGGCGGTGCAAAACGCGCCAACTCTTATGCCAAATATCTCAACGTGCCCCTGGTGCTCTGCCACAAACAGCGCGCTAAAGCAAACGTTGTTGAATCAATGACCGTTATCGGCGACGTCAAAGACAAAAACGTTATCCTCATCGACGACATGGTCGACACCGCCGGCACCATCACTAAGGCCGCCGACCTGATGCTCCGCGAAGGCGCTAAATCAGTGCGCGCCCTGGCCTCTCACGCCATCATGAGCGACCCCGCAACACAGCGCGTCGAAGACTCCGGCCTCACCGAAATCATCTTCACCAACTCGATTCCCCTGAAGAAAGAGTGCAAGAAAGCCACCATCATCTCAGTGGCCCATCTGATTGCCGACACCATCCGCCGTGTCCACAACAATCAGTCAATCTCCGCTCAGTATCTCTTCAAATAAAACGCATCTTCCACACGCTTTCGCAGAGGCGCAACCCCGCCCCCGAAAGCCCCGGAACCACAACATTGCAAGTCACCCTCCACCGGGTGACTTGCTATTTTTTTCAGCGCGCTGCAATAAAAACCGAATAATTCAGTTATATATAGGTAAAAAACACATGCTTCTGAAAATGAAACTGACCTTAAAACTCCGACTGATTGCCATGACTCTGGCCCTGGTTGCAGCAGCTGCTCCACGCGCTTTGGCTCAAGACAACATCAAAGATGACTTCAACCCGATTCAGACCGGTGTCACATCGCTCTCAATCGCTCCCGACGCGCGCGGCGCTTCGATGGGCGACATTGGTGCCGCCACCGACCCTGACGCCAACTCTCAATACTGGAACCCCTCGAAATATGCGTTTGCCTACTCCCAGGGCGCCGCTTCGCTCAGCTACACCCCCTGGCTCCGCAAACTCGTCAACGACATCTTCCTCGCCAACCTCGCCGGCTACTGGAAAATCGGCTCCGGCGACAACCAGGCCCTCAGTGCCTCGCTGCGCTACTTCTCTCTGGGTGAGGTGACAACCAACTCCCCCGGCGAAGCCACCGTGGCCCAGACACTCAACCCCTACGAAATGTCGATCGACCTCGGATATTCACGCAAGCTCTCCGAAAAATTCTCAATGGGCGTCGTGTTCCGCTACATCTATTCCGACCTCGGATTCTCCGACTCCTACGCCGGCGACCAAAACACCGGCGCCTCTGCCTTTGCCGCCGACATCTCCGGCTACTACACCACCTATCCCATCATCGGCCGCAACGAATGTCAGTGGTCATGGGGCTGGAACATCTCCAACATCGGCTCAAAAGTGTCATACAACAACGGCGAAGACCCCGCATTCCTCCCCACCAACCTCCGCCTCGGAACCACTTTCGCATTCCCCCTGGCCGACTACCACACGCTGGCCCTCTCGGTCGACCTCAACAAGCTGCTCGTGCCCACCCGTCCGCGTGAAAAAGACTATGTCACCGCACCCGAAAACACCGAAGAAAACCTTCAGCAGCAGCGCGACTACAATGAAGCCCTTGAAAAATGGGAAGATATGTCGTCGATCACCGGCATCTTCAAATCATTCTCCGACGCCCCCGGCGGCTTCAGCGAAGAACTCAAGGAAATCAACTGGTCGCTCGGCGCCGAATACAACTACAATCAGCAATTCTTCCTCCGCGCTGGCTATTTCTACGAAAACGCCATGAAGGGCAACCGCCAGTATTTCACCGTCGGAGCAGGCTTCTCGCTCAACGTGGTCAGACTCGACGCCGCCTACATGCTCGCCACGGCGCAGACCTCGCCCCTCGACCAGACTCTCCGCTTCACTCTGACCTTCGACATGGACGGCCTCCGCGACCTCTTCGGTCGTCGCCGCTAATCTCCTCACGACAATATGCAGCAACTCCCCTTCCGCATAGGCAACGGCTTCGACGTCCACCGCTTTGCCCCCGACCGCGAGCTCTGGCTTTGCGGCGTCAAGATTGACCACACGCTCGGTCTGCTGGGCCACAGCGATGCCGACGTGGCTCTCCACGCTCTCTGCGACGCCCTGCTCGGCGCCGCCGCCCTGCGCGACATCGGCTTCCATTTTCCCGACACCGACCCTGCCTACAAGGGTGCCGACTCGCGCCGACTCCTCCGCCGGGTTGTGGAACTAATCGGCGAGCGGGGCTACCGACCCGGCAACGTCGATGTCACCATCATTGCCCAGCGCCCCAAACTGCTGCCCCACATCCCCCGGATGATTGAAACCGTGGCCGCAGACCTCGGCATTCCCGCCGACTGCGTCTCCATCAAAGCCACCACCACCGAACGCCTCGGNTTCACCGGCCGCGAAGAAGGCATAGCCGCCCAGGCCACCGCCCTGATTATCAAAGTCTGAGCACCATCCTTCAAAATTCGCGAAATTTCACCCGAAAATTTGTCTCAATCCACTTTTATGCCTATATTTGGGCATGCTTAGATTAAACCGAATCATCCTATCACTCGCGGCGCTCTTCGCCACAGTGTGTGGCGCGGGCGCCGCAAATCCTAATATCGTCATCCAACAGCTTGACTACACCTACAAGTTCATTCCCGCCAAAGGCGGCGAACGTCTTGAAAAGGTGGAGATTACCGAAAACTGCACCTTCCGCGCCAACCGCAAGGAGGACACGGCTCAAGAGGTGTCGTATTACGACGACAGCACCCTGAAACTCAACAAAATCACCGGCGGCGATGTGAGCTACGGCCTGATGTTCAACGACGACATCTTTTTCGACGACTCAAAAGCCGCCCTCGTCAACGTCGATCTGAAAAAAGCGGGCGCAACCGCCAAGACCTCAATCTCCAAAACCTACATCAAACCGGAATTCTTCAACAAGGTGTTCATCTCCGAGCCCTACGCCGTGGAGCTGGCCACCTACACCTTTGAACTCCCCGCATCCATGGAGTCGCGATTCACATTCGAACCGCGCAACATCGACCCCGCAAAAATCGTTGAATCAACCGAACGCAAAGGCAACAAAATCATCAAGCGATTCACACTCAAAGATTTGCCCGAGCCGAAACACTTCGGCGACGCCCCGTCGCGCAACATCTGCGCCCCGCAGATTGTGGTCCGCGGACATTTCCGCGATGTCGACGAGCTCTATAAATATCTGCTCACCTACATCGACCCGACCGACCCCGGAGCCTCCGCCGTTGAAGCCAAAGCACGCGAAATCACCGCCGGATGCTCGACCGATGCCGAACGCATCGACGCCATAACGCGCTGGGTACATGACAACATTCGCTATGTTGCCGTTGAACACGGCGAGTTCAGCCACAAACCCGACCAGCCCTCCGAAGTGCTCCGCAAACTCTATGGCGACTGCAAATGCAGCGCCTCGCTGCTCGCCGCAATGTTCCGCGCCGTAGGGCTCGACGGACGCCGCGTGTGGATCGGCACCACCTCCATTGCCGACAACTGGACCGACAACCCCTCGATCAGCTCCGGCAACCACATGATTGCCTGCGTCATGCTCCCCGCCGACAGCATTATNTTTGTCGACGGNACAGCCANCTACTCCAACCCGCCCCTGCTCCCCACCGGCATCCAGGGCCGACAGGCNCTCATCGAAAACGGTCCCGAACATCCTCTGACAGCCTTCGTGCCCCTGCTGCCCGCATCATCAAACACCTGGAAATCNGACTTCACCATCTCACCTGACGCCGACGGCTCCCTATCAGCCACCGGTTCAGTGACNCTCACCGGCACATTCAATTCCTCCCTGCTCTANACCCTGCGCTCAACCCCGCCGGCCCGCCGACAGGAAGTTCTCAAAGACCTGCTGCTCCGCGACATCAACGGCAAAACGGCCACCATCGCCTCCGAAAACCCGGAGTTTGACAGCTACACCGTCAGCGGCACCGTCAACAACATTCCCCGCCCCAAAAACGTTGGTTCAGAGCTATATATCGACCTCAACCCGCTTCCCGACATCGCCGGTTTCAAATATGAACTCAAAGAGCGCACCGAACCGGGCGAGCAGACCAACAACTCCATAATCGACCAGTCACTATCATTCAAGATTCCCGCCGGACTGACAGCCGTCGACATCCCCGAACCGGTAGAAATCAANAACCGATATTTCACCGCCTCGGTCAGCACCACCCTCAGCCCCGACGGCTCCCTTATCACCCGCCGCACAGTCATTGAAAAACAGCGCGCCATCATTCCGCTCAGCGACCTGAAAGCCTACAATGCCGACATNGCCCGCCTCCAACGCGCCTGCTCGGCCAACATAATCCTCAAATAACCACCCGATTCCGAAACCATTCATTCATCACTCATACCATGCGCATCCCCTACACTTCCCCGGCCATCCGCCGCCTGCTCCTAATCGCAGTCATTCTTGCCGGCTGCCTCTCGGCACAAGCCGACATTGACAAGAAATACTATTCTAAAGTTGCCGAAAAAGTCTGGGCCACCGAACTCCCCGGCTTCAACCCCGACGCCGACCTCTCCGACTCAATCTTCCAGGGTCAGAACGCCGTATTCATTGCCCGCTACAACGGCATCACAGCCGACTTCGACAACGACATAAACCCCACCAAGCAGCGCCTCTTCGGCATAGCCAACAACAACAAGACCCGGGCAACCGTGCTCAAGCGCACAATGGTGAAAATCAACGATGCCACAGCTGCCGAAGATTTCACCGAATTCTCAGTAANCCCGGATGTGAAATTTGACCAACACGGCCATGTGTTTGTCAGCGAAAAGCGAGCCTTCGGCGCACGCATCATCAAACCCGACGGCTCAATCAACGAAGTCGACATCAACGAAGTGCTCACCAAAAAAGGCGGCAAGAAAAACAAAGAAGATGCCGAACACAAGATTGCCATTCCCGGACTCGAAGCAGGCGACATTCTCGACTACTTCTATCAGACGGAATATGCGCTCGACGAAGTCAACCTCGACGAATTTCCCATTNATCTGCTCGCCAAATATCCCACCGCTCTTTTCACGATCGACATCAAAGTCGACCCCCGGCTCAACATGGAATATGGCGCCTACAACGGTGCGCCGAAACTCACTGAATTCCAACACACCGACGACGGCAAAAACCTTTTCTTCCTCCAGTTGCGCAACGTCTACTCGCTCGATGAAAGCATTCCCTACTTCTCCGCCGCGCGCCAGATGCCGCTGATGGAATTCTACATCCTCAACCCCAACAACCCGCTGATGGCCTACACCCCCAAAATGTCGCGCCCAGGCGGTATGCGCTACGCCAATCCCGCATTCGTGATGCGCGACATGGGCTTCGCCATCGTCGACACCAAAGTGGCCGACAAAGTGGTCAACGACGCCCACACCATCGTGAAAAACTGGAAGAAAGCCCACCCCGAAGCCACCGATCAGCAAGTCATCGACGCCGCCTGGATTGCCATCAACTACTCACTCATCAAAAACGATGAACACATCAGCGGCCGATCCATGGCCAAGAGCTTCTACAAGCTGCTCGAAAAGATGGACTCCTTCACCGATGCCCGCATCGCAGTCACCACACCGCGCACCAATGTGGCAATCAACGAGATCGCCAATTTCAACGATGCAGCCTTCGTTGTGATGCTCAACGACCGCCTCTTCTACCCCTCAAACCGCCACCAGATTCTCCCCGGAGAAATCCCCGCCAGCCTCGACGGCGAAAACTATGTGCTCTTCTCAGCCCGCCCCGACAATCCCAACCTCTATCAGTCAGTGCAGTACGGCACTTTCCCCACAACCAAAGCCGCTGCCAACACCCTCAGAATGGAAGCAACCGCAACCATCGACCCCGAAAACCCCGACAGCGTCAAAGTAGCCTCCACCTACACCCTGTCAGGCACTGAAAAAGATTTCTTCACCGGCGCCATCACCAACAAACGCTTCATCGACGACACCGAGTCATTCCTCGGAGTCAAACCCGCTAAAATCAAAAGCAAACATGACGACGTGGAGCAAGCCGAAATGGTTCGCGAATCCATGGAAGAAGGCGTCAAAACACTCTGGAACAACGACGAAGCCAAACTCACCGACTTTGAAGTGGTGCAGACCGGCACCACCCCCGACAAACCGGAACTCATCATCAAAGTAAACGGCAACGTGCCCGACCTCGTAAGCCAGGCCGGCAACAACCTGATGGTGAAACTTGGCGGACTCATCGGCAAGCAGGAAGAAGTAACCGGCAAAAATCGCGAGCGCGAAGTCAGCGTGCTGATGCGCTCACCCCATCGCATCGACATGACCATCTGGTTTGAAATCCCCGAAGGCTACGAACTCGTTGAAGAAAGCCTCAACGACCTCAAAAACACCGTCACCACAATCGTGGGCATGGAAGGCTCCGACGCCACCCTCGAAGATGGCAAAGTCAAAATCCGCTTCTCCGAGCGCATGAACCGCTCCATCCTTCCCGAAACCACATGGCCTGAAATGCTGAAAATCCTCGACGCATCAGCCGCCTTCAGCAACGCCTCCATCATCCTCCGCCCCAAAAAATAAACCGGCTCACCGATCCAACCAATCCCCCAACCGTATAAACCCTCGTTCAAAAAAACATTGAACGGGGGTTAAATTTTTTCACACCATTTCGCCAAATTCTCGCAAAAACCCGCCCCACCCGATAGTAACTTTGCAACCGAAATCATACAATCAACCATCAACCACACATCAAACCTATAGAAACCATGAAAAACAAGAATCAACACCCCATCAAAACCATCACCCTCACCATGGACGAAATCGCCCAAATGCTAAAATCCACCATGATAACGGGTAACACTTGCGAAGCCTATGCCATTGTGCGCGAAAAAATCAACGAAAAAAAAGAGCGNCTCGCACGTCAGCGCGAGCAGCGTCGCCTCCGAGCCGTGCAAAAGAAAGCCGAGTCAAAAANNTCCGAGAACTCCGAGCCATCAGATAACTACAAGTGCTCCGAGANCCCCTCAAAAAAACTAACNATNTCCCTCAACCGAGCCCTCGCCACCTGCATCCTCTGGATCAACAATCGACGCACTCATCTTAAAAACAACATCCTCACACTCATCCACGAAATAGCGCNCCACACCGCACANCCTATCCTGAAATCAATCGAAACATCTATCACAGCCCTTCTCAACATCGCCGAGCAAACCGCAATCCCCGCCCATCAACACCTCCACGCCGCTCATCGTCTCCGCCCAACATCCTTTACCCTCGTCCTCTAACCTTCTCGAAAGTATATTCTTTGCCTAATGCTGTTTACTTAAGGATTCGAGTGGGTTGATTACGTTCGGGCTTTACCCGAATTGTAGGGACGCACCCTGGTGCGTCCGAGTTGATAATCAGCGTGTTGCGGACGCACCAGGGTGCGTCCCTACAAAGAGAGGGAAGCCCTATGAGGTTTAATCACAACTTAAGTAAACAGCATTGATTCTTAGCCATACTTTCCGCTGAGAGTGTAGAATTTGACAAATTGAAGGATTAAGTTCCTGAGTGAGAAGACAATAATGAGTCCAAGATAATAGCTCTTCAGATTTTCCAATCACCGATTGGAAAATTGTCCGATGTGTTCTGTAAAAAACACATAGCTGTATAGATAGCTTTTAGAGTGTACGGTNATCAGGGTTCCTCGAGTTCTTCCGGGAATTTGCGGTAGTATTCCTGGAGGATTAGCTGGATGTTGAAGGTGTATTCATCGACTTCNCGGCCGGAATTGTCGGCNACTTTCAGCAGCTCATAGTAGGGGCTGTAGAANATATGTTCAGTGACCATGTAGCCCATCGCATTGAGGAGCATATATTCATGCTGTGGCTCAATNACATACCAGGCGTTTTCCTCGTCGAGACCGGTGCCGGTGGAGACGATGGCCATCAGAATGTAGTTGTATTTATATTGCCAGATTTTTGCAAGCTCTTCATTGCGGGTCTGCTTAAGAGCCTGAATCAGAATGGCCATCTGTTCGAGATTAAACGGATTGTCTTTCAGCGACATCTGGGCGTCATTGACCACTTGCTTACACTCCTCCGGGGTGAGGCGCGTTTCGCGAAACATCAGCTCGGTGTCGACACTGACTGCCGGCACACGGTAAGGATTATAATCTTCCTGCAGGGCATAGCCGAGATAGAGGTAGCGATATTTGTCGAGCTTCATGACAGTGTCGTTGCGCTCAAACTCCTCCATGAGGCGGGGATAATAGTAGGGCGAAGTGCGGTCATTAATCTCTTTTTTTATTTTGGCGAGATCGGGCTTGTCGCGCTTGATGCGGTCGAAATTAATCTGGGCGGTTGCGGCACCGGCGGCAGCTATAGCACAAAGAATCAGAAGAATATATCGTTTCATCACAGGAGTGTTTTAATCAGTAGAGTCATGTTAATAATGGCAATCGCGAGCATAACCACCACCACTACGGCATAGCTTCCTTTGGCCAGCACATAGTTGGCATAGCGGCGGAGCGATGCGGCGACGGGCTTGCCCTGCGGGGTGCGGGCAAAGGCAGCGGCGGCTATCAGAAGTCCGGCAACCGAGCCCACAATCAGCCCGGCTGATCCATAAGGCAGTGCCATGAACCCGACGGCAGCGCCGACAATGGCACCCACGCCGAAATAGCCCATGCCGAGCCGGCTTTCAGAGACTTTGCGCGGAAGCATATAGCCGATTGCTGTCACAATGGCGGCGGCAATGCCCCAATAGGCAATCGCAGCCCATGTCGGCACATTGGCATCGGAAAACCGCAGCCACACCATTGCACACCATCCGATCCAAAGAGCGGAAGGGCGCGAACGAAACAGGTCGTAAAGCGATCGGCAGGCCGTCACGAGCGTCAGGAATATAATCAGAATGGTCATGGCCTTATTGTATTATCATTTTTGAGTTGACTGAGGCTCATCAGTGGCTTTCTTGATGGCCTCGGGATAGGAGATGCGGGAGTGATACATGGTGCGGAGGGTCGAAGCGAAGGAGCGTTTGATGGCCGTGATGTCGCGGAACGATATGGGCGAATCGTTGTGGAGACCTTCTCTCACCTGCGAGTCAATGATTTTGTTGACCAGCGCATCAATGCTTTCAGGCGAGTGGTCTTTGAGCGATCGCGAGGCGGCCTCCACCGCATCGGCCATCATCAGAATCGATGCTTCGATCGACTGCGGATTCGGGCCCGGATATTGGAACGGCGCCGGGTCCACCTCCTCGCCGGGATGGAGATTGCAGTAGGTGGTGTAGAAATAGCGGGCCGTGCCTGCGCCATGATGCTGAAGAATGAAGTCGCGGATGCGGGCGGGGAGCTTCGCTTTTTCGGCGCGCTTGATGCCGTCGGTCACATGGCCCACCACGATGCGGGCGCTCTGCATCGGCGACAAGGCGTCGTGGGGGTTGATGCCATGCTGATTTTCAGTGAAGAAGGCGGGATTGGAGATTTTGCCTATGTCGTGGTAGAGCGCGCCGGCGCGGACAAGCTGCACATTGGCGCCGAGCTTGCTGGCGGCCGAGGCGGCTATGTTGCTGACGGCCATTGAGTGCTGGAAGGTGCCGGGACACTCTTCGGAAAGCTCGCGCAGCAGCGGATGATTGATGTCGGAAAGCTCCACGAGCGTCACTCGCGAAATGAATCCGAAGCTCTTTTCAACAATGAAAATCAGGATGTAGGCAAACGAGATGAGCAGCGCATTGATGCCGAACGCGCCGAACATGGCGGGTTCAAGCGAGTCGAAGCGGCCGGTCTGCATGAATTCCGCTCCGGTGTAGACCACCGAATATGCCAGAAACACAAGCACTGCCGATTGGATGAGCTGCGAACGCTTGCTGAGCTCGCGGATTGAGATGAGAGCCACGAATCCGGCCACGAACTGAAGCATGATGAAGTCCCACATGAAATGGGTCATTGCCGCGCAGAGCAGAAGCGTCACCAGATATGTGAAATAGGCTGTGCGCGAGTCGAGAAACACCAGTATGAGTATGGGAATCATGGCGTAAGGCACCATGAAAATGCCGCGCTCGAAGCTCCCGGCCAGGGCAAAGGCGAGAAGCACGAAGGCCGTGACCACGGCGGAGAGGAATGTCAGTTTTCGCAAATCGGCGAAATAGTCGGGGCGATAGATGCGCAGATAGCCGAAGAGCGATGTCATCATCACCAGAATGATGATGACCGCGCCAAGCCCGGAGATGCGCGCTGCCGATCGGTTGCCGTCGGCGTTGGCGCTCATGGCCTGCTCATAGCTCTGAAGCACGGTGTAGGTGTGGGGGGTGATGAAATCGCCGCGCTCAACGATTTTCGTTCCGGCATGGATCACCTCGGCGGCCGCCTGGGCAAACTTCTCGTAGACTTCGAGCTGCG
The DNA here is from genome assembly GCA_014801655.1 of Bacteroides sp. Lineage (GTDB taxonomy): Bacteria > Bacteroidota > Bacteroidia > Bacteroidales > Muribaculaceae > Paramuribaculum. The sequence continues at coordinate 5,377 of JAAVDT010000023.1, read as the reverse complement.
CTTTGTTTTCCACACTGTCATAGACCAGGTTGGGCAACACATTTGGCGGAGCCAGCGTCAGCGCACGGCGCAGCATGGTGTCGGATCCGATGGCCTCGCGCATGCGGGAGTGGACGGTCGCGAAGCGATAGAACGAAGCGGCCGGAATCGGGTCGCTGACCGAATCGGCTGCCACATGAAGCCTTACGGCGGCAGGCTGTACGCCGGAGGCCTGGATGTCGATGACACCGATTTTATAGATGTCGCGCAGAGTGTTGAAGAGCAGATTGCGCTGCTGGTTGGTCAGATGAATGTTGCCGCTCTCGGCCGCCAGGCGGTCGCGGAAGTCGGCGATGACGCTTTCGGCCACGCCGTCGGTTCGTTCATAGACCGGCTTGAAGTTGACTTTCAGCGAATCGAGAATCTCCTGCTGGCGCTGCGGGTCATTGAAAATCGGCACATCGATGTCGGTTATCAGCGCGTCATAGTTCCAGAGCTTGCCGGCGTCGTAGTCATACTTCACACCGTCGTTTTTCGGCAGCGCGATGTAGATGATGATGACCGAGGCAACATAGACAACGGCTCTCAGCAGTAGGTCTCTCGACAGTTTCAGGCTCAATTTGTTTTTCATCTTGCTAAATATCTTTGATTAGCTCAATTATCTCGGATTGGGTTACTCGCCGGCGATTTCCACCCGCATGGCTGATTGCACTCCGTCGATTTTCTTGATTTTGTCGCAAAGTTCCACGATGACTCCTGCGTCGGCCACCATCACTTTCAGGCGGCAGTTGAACACCTCGTGGTCGGTGTCGATGTGGAGCGCGCGGATGTCGATGCCGAGCTGGGTCGAGATGAGCTGAGTGAGTTCCTGGAGGATGCCGTGGCGGTCAACGCCGTCGATATTGACCTCGGCGGGGAAGGTACGTTCCACCGTTTCCCATCGGGTCGAGAGGATGCGCGGACCGTAGCCGGCCTTGAGCAGCTGGGCGTGCGGACAGGTGAGGCTGTGGACCTCCACCTCGCCATTGTCGTTGACGAAGCCCATCACATCGTCGCCGGGCACCGGACTGCAGCAGCCGGCAAACACGAAGTTCTGCTCCGTCGGGCTGTAGACAAGCGGATAGACCTCCTTCATGTTGATTTTTTCGGGAATGATGATGCGCGGCCCCGACTCCTGCGGCTCCGGTTTATTCTTGCCCGCACCGATGCGGAAAATCTTCTTCAGCAAGCCGGGCGAGGTTTTCGGCGAATCTTTCAGCACATAGCCGTCGAGCGAGATTTCGTCCGTGCCGAGCTTATAATAGAAGGTGTCGCGCGAGGGGCAGTGATAAAACGCCATCATTTTGGTAATCACCTCATTGGTGGCTTTCACTTCTGCTTCTTCAAGGAATGAGTTGAGTTTCCGGCGACCCTCCTCGATGGTGGGAGCGATTTCGGCGCGGAGAGCCTTGCGCAGACGGGTGCGCGCCTTGGCCGATGCGAGAAATGACTCCCATTCAGGCTTCGGCTTCTGCGATTGGGAGGTCAGCACCTCCACCTGGTCGCCGGAGTTAAGCCGGTGTGACAGAGGCACGAGTTTATGGTTCACCTTGCCGGCAATGCATTTGGAGCCGATTTCGGAATGTAGCGTGAATGCCACGTCGAGCACCGTCGACCGGGCAGGCAGCGTGATCAGCTCACCCTTGGGGGTGAACACCACTATTTCGGCGGCAAAGAGGTTGAGTTTCAGAGTGTCGAGGAAGTCAACGGCGTTGGGGTTGGGGTCGTCGAGAATATCCTTGATTGTTCCGAGCCATGCGTGGAGCTCATTCTCCTCCTCCCCTTCGCCGATTTTATATTTCCAGTGGGCGGCAAAACCTTTTTCGGCAATTTCGTCCATGCGGCGCGAGCGAATCTGCACCTCGACCCAGTTGCCGTCGGGGCCCATTACGGTCAGATGCAGAGCCTGATAGCCGTTGGCTTTGGGATTGACAATCCAGTCGCGGGTGCGCTCGGGGTGGAGGCGGTAGAGGTCGGTGATGGCTGAATAGATGCGCCAGGCAATCGCCTTTTCGTCGGCCTGGTCTTCGCAGTCGAAAATGATACGCACGGCGTAAAGGTCGTAGACCTCCTCAAAGGGAATCTGCTTGGTCTCCATCTTGCGCCAGATCGAAAAGACTGATTTCACTCGTGCCTTGGCGTCATATTTGATGCCCATGCCGTTGAGACGTTCGAGAATCGGGGCAGAGAAGTCGGAGTAGATGGCCAGACGGCGCTCCTCGCTCTCGGCAAGCTGGTCGGCAACCTTCTTATAGGCAGCCGGATGCTCATACTTGAAGCTGAGGTCTTCGAGTTCGGTCTTGATGTTGAACAGACCGAGGCGATAGGCCAGCGGGGCATAGATGTAGAGCGTTTCGCCGGCAATTTTATATTGCTTGTTGGGGGCCATGGAGCCGAGGGTGCGCATGTTGTGGAGTCGGTCGGCAATCTTGATGAGCACCACGCGGATATCCTCGCTCATGGTCAGCAGCAGCTTGCGGAAGTTTTCGGCCTGCANCGATGCCTTGTCGCCGAAAATGCCGCCCGAAATCTTGGTCAGGCCGCTGACAAGCTCGGCNATCTTGGGGCCGAACTGCTGCTCGATNTCCTCAACGGTGTAGTCGGTGTCTTCAACCACATCGTGGAGAAATGCGGCGCATATCGAGGTCGAGCCCAGACCGATTTCCTGCGAGGCNATCTTGGCCACGGCGATNGGGTGGAGAATATACGGCTCGCCCGAGCGACGTCGGATGCCGCCATGAGCTTTCTTGGCAAATCGGAAGGCGCGCTCGATTATCTCCACCTTCTTGCGGTGGTTGCTATTGAGATAGCCGTTGAGCACATCCTGAAATTCTGCCTCGATCAGGCGGTCTTCCTCTTCCGGAGACATCTGCTTAAAATCCTTATTCATAGGAGATTCAACTTATAGGCACACATTGTGGCGGTTTATGACTGTCGACATCATGGCCCGGCTGACGGCCGTGGCCGGTCTTCCGCAACATAATATCACCCACAAATCTACAAAATTTTTGACTAACTGCCATATTTTTTTCGCCTCCCTCGCCCCGATTTTTTGGCAAATGACGGAAAAGAGCTAAATTTGCACTGCATTTGGCGCTCGGCGCCGTGTGTTAATCTTAAATCACACTTTGTTCCGATGGGAAAATACAACTTCGACGAGGTGATTGACCGCAGTCACTCTCACGCCTCAAAATATGATCTNTTGCCTGAAATGTTCGGCTGCACCGACCTGATGCCGCTCTGGATTGCCGACATGGATTTCACCGTGTGTCCNGAAATCACCAAGGCTCTGAGCGAGCGCATCATGCACACCGTNTATGGCTACAGCTGCCCCAGCGAGGAGTATTGGGAATCTATCATTGAATGGCTCGACCGACGCCACGGCCTGAAGGTCAAGCGCGAGCATCTGGCTTTCGTGCCNGGCATTGTGCGCGGCATCGCCTATGCCATCAATTATTTCACCCGTCCGGGCGACAAAATNGTNATTCAACCCCCTGTCTATCATCCCTTCCGCATCGTNGCCGAGGGCAATGGCCGTCAGGTCGTGGAAAATCCCCTCATCGANACCGGCGACGAATCNCTCTATCGCATGGACCTCGAAGGACTCGAAGATATTTTTGCCCACGAACGCCCCAAACTGATGATTCTCTGCAACCCCCACAACCCCGCCGGGGTGCAGTGGGACCGNGAGACGCTTAAGCAGGTAGCATCGCTGGCGCGTCGCTATGGCGTAATCGTCGTGTCCGACGAAATCCANGGCGACCTGATGCTNTACGGCCGCGACCACATCCCCTTTGCTTCGGTCAGCGAAGATGCCGCCGCCGTGTCNGTNTCGTTCGGCGCTCCATCNAAGACATTCAACATTGCCGGCCTGGTGAGCTCATGGATGATCGTGCCCCACAAGGGCCTGCGNGANGGATTCTATCACTGGATGGAGGTCAACGAATTTTCAGCACCCTTCTTCACGGCCACCGTGGCTGCCGAAGCCGCCTATCGCCACGGCGAGCAGTGGCTCGACGAAATGATTGCCTATGTNGAAGGCAACATCGACGCCGCCATCGACTACGTTGACCGNTACCTGCCGATGCTCAAAGCCTGGCGTCCGCAAGCCTCATTCCTCATCTGGCTTGACTGCCGCGCCTTGGGACTCACCCAGCCGGAGCTCGAAGACCTATTCACCAAAAAAGCCGGCCTGGCACTCAACTCCGGCACCATGTTCGGTTCGCAAGGCCGCGGATTCATGCGCCTCAATGTCGGCACATCGCGAAGCCAAGTCATGTCAGCCCTCGACCGCCTGCGCGCGGCCCTCTCCGAAGCCTGACCCGCCAACAACGCATCATCGGCCGTTCACGGCCGATCACTCAACATCCGCTTTCTGATTTTTCAGGGGGCGGATTTTTTTACTGTAGCGTCATAACGCACTTCACCACCTAAAGAACGGGAATGCCTTTAGGTGGTGAAATTTTAATTAGTTTCAGGCGATTGCGATAATAGGGCATTTGCCTCTATCGTTAATAAAATCAGTCAACACGTCCAATCTTCACCCATTTATGGGAATTTCCAAAGCCCTGGGGTTCTCCTCTTCCGTGACAAGTGAACTCTAACGAGGATGGTTTGTTCTTGGCGTTCCTTTTTTCGTGACAGTATTGGCACTCCCAAATGTAGGTGCCTCCGGTAGATTTGCCTCCGGTAGATTCGCCTCCTGTATTTTGCGCTTTGAATTCGATTTTCAAAGGATCCGAGAGTATCTTATGTCCATCGAAATCATATACGGTATGGAGAATTGTGGTGGATGAAGAGTCATAATCAAATGAGGATAATGTCAGCTTCCTTTCTTCTGAATCAATGGTATAACCGGTTGCTGCAAGGTTTTTATTACCTTCATCAATAAATAGTTGGGTTGTGGTGGAAGTCTTAGGATTTTGAACGTTGCGGAGTATATAGGCAAAAAAGAGGTGGTGGTCATTTCCATCTTTACGAGGGAAACTGGAGACTACAAGATAGTTATCGGCACCTAATGAAATAGCCTCCCACACTTTGGTTCCTTTTTGGAAACTGATAATACTATCTGATTTATTGGCTGTGAGATCATATACACGTACTATTATCGTGGAGTCCTTCTGAAGTTCAGAAGTTATTATATTTTTTGACTCTCCTATCATATTAGTGGATATGACGCAATCGGAATCCAAAAGACCCGATATTATTTTTGAAGCTTTGTCTTCATCAGAAGAACAAGAGGAAAGGCAACTCAAAATCGCAGAAACTAAGGCGATAATGATACATGATAATTTTTTAGGCATAATGATGATTGATACGCCGCGGTCATCCTCTCGTTGGCTGTAAATAATTGGTTAAT
>JAAVDT010000022.1 GCA_014801655.1 Bacteroides sp. | reverse complement strand
TTTATCAGACGTGTAGTCGGTGGAGCTGGCGGAGGGGGGGGGGGGGGAGAGGGGCGTTATGGTGGTGGAGCGATTTATAATCAATACTGTAATAAATAATTTATCGCAATTTGCGATAAATTGCGATAAATTGCGATAACATTTATCGCAATTTTATTTTGTTATACTTCTTACAATGTCTTGAAAACTGTCGTTTCGTATATAACCCTTTGTCCTGCCATTAAGAGATATTTCTTTAAGGTATCGTTTTTCAGTTAGATCCTTAAGATCTGATTTGGCGGTACCGGAACTCACACCGAAGCGACGCATTACATCCACAGACGATATGATTTCATCCGGATTCTCAATAAACCGATTCAAGATCTCGGCCTGACGTGGGCTTATATTGCCAAGATGCAGGAGTCGTTCGGATTTCTTTTTTTCCTGATATTTTCGTATAAGGTATTTCTGCAGTTCATCGAAGGACTTTTTCAATACATCTAAATTGTATTGAATAAAATAGCCTATGTCATTGGTATCATGTTCAGTATAGAGATATGCTTTCTCATATGCTTTCTTTGATCCTCTGATGATTCTTGAGATTGAAAGATACTGTACAAGCCAGTAGTTGTTTCTCATCATATACCAATAGAAAAGAGCACGCGCCGTTCTTCCGTTGCCATCCGCAAAGGGATGATAATACCCTATCAGGAAGTGGATTATTATTCCCCTGATAATTGGGTGGATGAAAAGCTTTGGTGAGGTGTCATTGAAGAATATGCATAGCTGCCTAATGAAGGTAGGTAGACAATCGGCCGCCGGGGGGGTATGGACAGTCTCTCCCGTTATGCCGTTTCCTACCACGATATTTTCTTCTGGTTTTCTAAAACGTCCGGCTGCGTCCTCCACGTCTAATGCGCCTTCTGTCATCATACCATGAATCTGCATGATTAATTCAGGTGTAATGTCTTCTTTAGCATGGTCTCGTATGAAATTTATGGTATTGTAATTGTTGAGGATCATACGCTGGCTTTTATCCTTAGGACTGATTTTTCTACGCAACATCTCCTTCGCAACTTCTCTTGTTGTAGCCGCTCCTTCCATCTGGCTGGAAGCTATCGCTTCCTCCATTATAGAGCTTACCAGATATAGTTCCTGAGTTGATTTATCTTCAGGGAATATTTTGGATGCACCCCAGGAACCACCGAAGTTCATATCGAATTCATGGCACTTTCGTTGCATTGAGTTCGTTAAGGAAAAATGAATGTTTTGAAAACCATCAATCTTAATATCTGTCAGCATTCGAGAATACTTAACTGCAGCCCATAATTCCTCTTTAGCCAATCCCAATGACTGCGCTCTGTATTTTACATCTGTCCAATATAGGTAGTCGTCTGTGATTTTCTTTAAACCCGCCGAGATTGCCTCATTATGAAACAAGTTATTTATACTATCTGTGATAAATAGGGGGGGGGTGGAAGGGGGATTCTCAATCATAGTTGAACGCAGTTATAATATTGAAGTGCAAATATCGTTATTTTTTCGCAAAATATCAAAATTTACGATAAATCATCTTAAAAGAATTTGATTAATAGGTAATTATGATGATGCGTGAGAAAGATATGAATCATGAAGATAGAAAATGTGGCATATAGGCTTAATCTGCTTATGTACAGTAATATAAAAAACAATTTGTCGCAAATTGCGATAAATTGCGATAAATTGCAATAAACGAATCCATGTCTTGATAACGAGACGACCAAGTCGGCTAGTCTGTTACTGCTGTTTTTCAGGCGAAGACTATTGGGTTGGATTTCAACCCACTGCAGACTATGTAAAACTACGGCATGAGAGGCGAGTAGGAGAAAGGTTTTCAATTGCAAAAAGGTTCACCCGGCCAGGACCGCACACGCTGCTACTCGGAATCAGCCAAGCATGGCCGGATGTTAATATGCTTCATCGGTATTATTCACAAGGCCAAGTCAAACACACCGAAGCGGGGTCGTCCGGCCAAGAATAAAACTGAGACTCAGGAAATTTAGGTACTTTTTCAAAAATACTCAGATTTTTTATTTTTTCGTTGTTGATTGTCAGCGGGATGGAATCTTATTGTGTTATTATAGGATTAATAGAATTGATCGGTTTTTTCGGTTATGTCGGGAGGAGGGGGAAATGTGTCGGGGGGGGGGGTAAAATGCAAGAGAGAGGCAATCTTGCGATTGTCTCTCTCTTGGGGTGACCCCGGTGAGGCTCGAACTCACGACCCAATGATTAAGAGTCATTTGCTCTACCAACTGAGCTACGGAGTCATTGTTGGTTTTTTGCTTTTGCTCGGCAAAGTTACGGCGTTTTTTTTGATTACGCAAATTTTTTTGCGGTTTTTCTTCAAAACATCGCAAAAACCGCTTCAAATCAGGATTCCCCTCCCCTACCCTCTGCTCTCTAAACTCTGCACTCTGCACTCTGCACTCTAAACCCTATACTCCGCTCTCTAAAAAGAGTCGGATGGCGGCGGCGATCATCAGTAGGCCGAAGATAGCATAGACGATGCGCTGGAGGGGGCGACGGGCGCCGAGGGTGAGCATGCGCACGTTGGCCGACCGGAAAAACCAGTCGGCGTTGAGTGCGGAGGCCAGGAGCGATACGATGCCTGCAATGGCAAAGATACCGCTCATGAGGAGCGTTGCTGCGGTGAGTGACATTTAACGATTGATAATCTGCTCTTGGAGAGGATCAGTCGGGGATGGTGAGGGTCAGTGTGCGGCTTTCGTCGGGGTTGACGGTGAGGTCGACGGTTGCTGTGTCGAGCGGCAGGATGTCGGCGATGCGTTCGGGCCATTCGATCAGGCAGACGGCACCGGAATCGAAGTAGTCTTCTACACCGATATCGAATGCTTCTTCGAGCGATTCGAGGCGGTAGAGGTCGAAGTGGTAGATGAGCTCGGCGGTGGTGTCGGAGCGATATTCATTAATCAGGGAGAAAGAGGGGGAACCGGCGAGGTCGTCTTCGACGCCGAGGGCTCGGAGGAGCTCCATGATGAATGTGGTTTTTCCGGCTCCCATGGCGCCATTGAAGGCGAAGATGGTCGACTGGTCAATGAGCGAGGCAAACTCGCGAGCAGCGGCCGGCAGTGCGGCTTTGTCGGGGATGTTGATTACGTGGGTTGACATATATATTATATGTATGGATGGGGTTATTTTGCGGTTAGGGTGATGAGGGGAATGAGCATTTCTTCCATCGATATGCCTCCATGTTGGAAGGTGTCGGTGTAGAACTGCACGTAGTAGTTGTAGTTGTTGGGGTAGGCGAAGAAGTCGCGGGAGGTGGCGAAGATGTAGGCGGTCGACACGTTTGGAGCCGGGAGTCCGAAGTCTTTGGGGCGGGTGATTTCAAACACCTGTTTGGGGTTGTAGGAGAGGTTTCGACCGAGTTTGTAGCGAAGATTGGTGTTGGTGTTTTTTTCGCCCACGACTTTGATGGGGTTATCGACGCGGATTGAGCCGTGGTCGGTGGTAAGCACGATTTTGTATCCTTTTTCGGCTATGCGACGGAAGAGGTCGAGGGCCGAGGAGTGGCGAAACCATGATTCGGTCAGCGAGCGATAGGCGGCATTGTTGGAGGCGAGTTCGCGAATCATGCGCGACTCGGTGCGGGCATGGGAGAGCATGTCGATGAAGTTGAACACGATGACGTTGAGGTCGTTTTGCTCAAGCGAATTGAAGTCGCGGAGCAGGCGCTCTCCGGCGGCGGTGTCGTTGATTTTGTGGTAGGAAAATCTGCATTGGCGGCGAAAGCGTTCAAACTGGGTCTGAATCAGGGGCGACTCATTGAGGTTTTTGCCCTCTTCGCTCTCCTCATCGACCCACATCTGAGGGAACATCCGCTCAATTTGCGCCGGCATCAGACCGGAGAAGATGGCGTTGCGGGCATATTGAGTGGCCGTGGGGAGGATTGAGCAGTAGAGTTCGTCGTCGCTTGAGAAATAGTCGCTGAGCAGAGGGCGAATCATGCGCCACTGGTCGAAGCGGAAATTGTCGATCAGAATGAAAAACACTTTTTCACCGGCATCGAGCAGGGGGAAGACTTTGCGGCGGAACACGTCGGGGCTCATCAGCGGACGCGAGGGGCTGTCGGGGTCCATCCAGTCGCGATAGTTCTGGCGCACGAATTTGGCAAACGTGGTGTTGGCCTCGGTTTTCTGGAGCGAGAGCATTTCCTCCATACCTTCATTGTCGGAGCCGGCGAGTTCAAGCTCCCAGTGGGTCAGATTGCGGTAGGCCTCAATCCAGTCGCCGATGGTGCGGGCATCGTTGATCAGGTTGGAAATCTTGATGAAGTCGCGGCGATAGCCGGTCAGGGAGTTTTCCGACACAAGGCGTGCGGAATGGAGATTTTTCTTTATCGAAAGCAGAATCTGCTTGGGGTTGACAGGCTTGATGAGATAGTCGGCAATCTTACTGCCCACGGCCTGGTCCATCAGGTCTTCCTCCTCATTTTTGGTAATCATAATCACCGGCACAGAGGGGTGGTTCATCTTGATGCGGCTGAGGGTTTCGATGCCTGTGAGGCCGGGCATATTCTCATCGAGAATGATGAGATCGAAGTGGCGTTGGTCAGCAAGCGCCAGCGCGTCCTGGCCTGAATTGGCAGTCACCACATCATAGTCTTTGCTCTTGAGAAAGAGGATGTGGGGTTTCAGCATGTCGATTTCGTCGTCGGCCCAAAGAATGGTGTACTTACTCATAATGAATTGGTTTAGTTGTTACGGATAATTGTTATTACTATCAATGACCCGGCACCGGGGGCTTACCGGTGGGGAGCATTGGAATTGGAATATCGTAGTCGAACGGTTCGGGTTCGGGCTCAGGTTCAGGCTGCGGTTGTGGTTGCGGAGCGGGCACAGGCTGCGAGGGAGCAACCGGAGATGCGGGAATTTCGGGGGTTACGGGTGCGGTCGGGCTCTCGGCGGGAACAGGCGCCTCGGGCCGGACGGTGGGCTGATCGGCCGGCTGTACGGTGGGAGTGGCAGTGGGAGTGGCGGGTGAAGTCGGAGTCGCCGGAGCTTCTTCGGAGTCGGCGGGACCGACAACTGCGGTGTGAATCTGGTCGAGGCGCTTGTCGCCCACAGCATCGAAGTATTCTTCGAGCGAGCGGCCTTCGTTGAGCAGTATCTTGAAATTCTGATCACTGATATTTAGCGGCACGACACCTTTGGGCAGACGGAACAGTCCGCCCTTTTCGAGCTGCGAACGATAGTCGGCCACCTCACGGCGATTGTTGAAGCCGGAGATAACAAGCAGACCGATGTTGCCGAAGCGCATAGGCTCCAGGTCGTAGTCGCGGACATTGTAGGTCGTGAAGTTATGGCGCGCCACATCGAAGAGGAGCTGATTGGCGTTGACCAAATCGGCACGATAGATGAGCACAAGGAGCTGACTGCCATCGCTCTCGAAGTCGAATTGAGCGGGAGTGTCGAGGGAGACGCTGCGAATCGAGTCATTGCCCAGACGGGTTGACCATACGATGCCGCGCACGTTGCCACCCGAAGCGCTCAGCTCCCGGCCATCGGCGAGCAGTTTCAGATAGCTCGAAGCGAGGGGTGAGACGTCGGCCTCGGGATACTGGGCGATGAGCTTATTGAGGGTTTCGTTGAACTTGTCGGCATCTTTCGAGGCCACATAGCTCAACGCTTCGAGAAACATCATTTTCGGCATCACGCGGCTCATCGGGAACTCGCGCACCATCTTTTGGTAGAGTTCATGCACGCGCCGATTGTCGTTGTTGAAATAAGCCTCATAGGCCTGGTCGTAGAGTCGCTGTTCCTCCTGCGGCATTCGGCGGAGATTTTCAATATAATCCGGATCGGTCAGAGCGAGAGCCTGTCGCGACTCGGGGAACTCGGCAATGATGAGGTCGCGGTAGCGATTGGCCTCGGCCATATTGCCGGCGCGGGCATACATCAGATACATATTGAAATATGCGTCAAGGCGATAGACATTGTCGGGATAGTCTCTCATCAGTCGGTCGAACTGATAGCGGGCTCCCGAGGTGTCGTCGAGTTTGTCTTTCAGAATGACACCCATATTGTAGAGCCCCTCCTGAATGATGTCGTTGGCCGTGGCGCGTTCCTGGTCGTTAGTCGGAATCTGANGCAGATAATATTCGGGGTAATGGGGGTCGGAGGCATGTTCGCGAGCCTCGCGGTCGGCAGCAGCCTCGCCTCCTTCGCCATCGGTTGAGCCTTCGCCATCTTCGGAATCGCCTGAGTCAGAGCCGGAGGCCGNCTCCTCATCATCGAGCCCGAAAGAATAGGAGGCCTTGTTGCGTCGGCGCCAGTCATCTTCCAATCGNCGGCTGCCCCAGCGTTTCTGGAACTCCGTGCGGCCGGCGTTGCGGGTGGCTTCGTTGTAGAAATACCATGACTTATCGGTGTTGAGGGCAAACGTTGCGGGCGCAGAGGAGGCATTTCCCTGCTGCAGACCATTGCCNTTGGCAGCCTGGTCGGCGAGATATTGCTCACGCGCAAGCTCCTCGGCCTCTATGCGTTCGCGCTCCTTAAGCTCATTGACAAGGCGGTCGGCCACGGCNCGCTGCTCTTCGGGAGTCAGATGCGACANACGCAGCAGCGAGTCCTGCAGGGTCACATTCTGGGAATAGACGGCCAGCTCGTCGAGCACGTCGCTCTGCCGTTTGAGCTGACGATAGTCGGGATAAGTTTCCGGCAGCTGCGAAACGGCTTCAGCAAGGCAGGGTTGCGCCTTGTCATATTCGCGCTGCTCATAGTAGATGCGCCCCAGGGCAAGCTGCGCAAGGCCTTTGTCGATGCCGTTGCGAACCGACTTTTTTGCAGCCAGTTCATAGTTTTTTATGGCCTGAGCGGTGTCGGCGCGCGACATGTAGAGATTGCCGATGGCATAGTAGATCTGGTCGAGATATTCCTTGTTGGCACCATAGCGCGTCATAGCTTCGAGAGCCTTGACTTCGGGGCGAATGTCGGTGCCCTGAAACACTTCGCTCTGCTTGATGCGGGCGTTGAAGCGAGTGCGATAGGAAGCGCCGGAGGTGTTGCCGACTTTGCGGAAAGCCTCGTAGGCTTTCTGACGGTTGCCGGTCGAGGCATACATCTGCCCCAAAAGGAATGTCAGGCGGGTTTTCTGCGCACCTTTGGCATATTTTATGGCCTTTTCAAGCATCGGAATGGCTTTTTCATAGTCGCGGGAGCGGACGTAGAGGTCGGCATAACTGAAATAGTAGAGGTCTTCGAGTGAGCTGTGGCCTTCGATTTCGGCAGGTTTGATTTTCGACAAGATGCTTTCAGCCTCGAAAAGCCAGTCGATGGCGCAATAGCATCGTGCCTGCCAGAGCTTCGACTCGGTCACCACCTCGGGGAGCCACCAGAAATGACGCGAGATGTAATAGAACGTGGAGGCCGCGCCCAGGAAGTCGCCGCCATAGTATTGGCTTCGCGCCATCATCAGCCACGAATTGTGGAGAAAAGGGTTATACTCCTCGCGCTGCATCCATTTTTTGTATTCAGGATCAGAGCTCTTGCCAGCTTTTCGAGCCGGACGCTTCTTGATTGAGCGCAACTGAATGGCCTTCTGCGCTTTCTCTATCGAACGCTTGAAGTCGCCGGAGGGCTGGGTGGCCTTTTCGTCGGCAAAAGCCTCGGCGGGGTGCATGAGCAGGGTGCGGCTGTAGTCGTCGGCATAGGCGNTCTCCATCTCCTTGAGGGTTTCGCGGAAATGCTCGTCGCCGTTGTAGTGAATATTGTAGCGGGTTATGAACGCTGTGTAGTTGCGCGAGGCGGCTGTGTTTTTTTTCAGACTGCATCCGGTCAGCAGACCGCAGGCGGCAACAACAACGCCNACTGTCATAGCGGCGGCCGACATGCGACTGCGACTCAGGCGGAGCGAGAGCCATTTGGCTATTCTCGCGATGAGATAGGCCATCACCATCACCATCACTATCAGCGCCGAGCAGGGCACATCGATTACCGCGCTCAGCAACAGTCCGGTCAGACAGCAAACCACCGACACGGCTATTGANCAGAACATCAGTGTGTGGAATCTGCGACAGAACACTTCGGAAATGATTTGCGGCATGGCNAGCATCGACATCAGCAGCATGACACCCACGAGTTTAATGGTCAGCACGATGCATATTGCNGTCAGCACGGTCATTGACAGCGTAATGAATCGAACCGGCAGATGGATGACGCGCGCAAAGTCGCGGTCGAAAGCGCAGGCCACTACGGAGCGGTAGAAAACAGCCACGAATGCCGCCAACACGGCCGTGAAGGCGGCAAAAATCCACAGGTCGGCCGTGGTGATAGTCAGCACATTGCCAAACAGAAAGGAGTTCAGCTCNGGCACATAGCCGGGCGTTGCGAACACGAAAAACACGCCAAGCGCCATGCCAAGCGCCCAGATCACGGCAATGGCCGAATCTTCACGCATGCGGTGGCGCGTCGACATCCACTCCACGCCGAGCGAGGCAAATACGGCAAACACCGCAGCACAAGCCACCGGGCTGAGCCCCAGATAATAGCCGAGCCCCAGTCCGCCGAAGCAGGCGTGGGTCACACCGCCGCTGATCGACACGAGCCGACGGGTGACGATATATGTGCCGATAATAGCCGCGGCGATGCTGATAATCAGCACCCCGATCATCGCATTTCTGAAAAATGAATATGTCAGCAATTCCGGCATTGGCGGGCAGTCAGTTGGGTTAGGTTCAAACGGCAGGAGCGGCAACATTTGCCTCCAGCCGCGCTTCGGCAACAATCATCAGCAGCTCATCGCGCACAGCAGAGGGCAATTCGATGCCCCGCAGCTGAATGCTGCGTCCCCAGCCGGCAATATCGTCGGGCAGCAGGGTCAGCAACACGTTTCGGAACTCCTCGATTTCGTCGTCGGTATATTCATCGGGGCGCCGTCCGCGGAAGCGGTCGAGCTCCTCATCGTCATAGTAAACAATCTCCGCGCTGACCGATGCCAGCAACGAATCTTTCTCGCAGGTGATGTGCATGCCGCAGCACTCCTCATCCTCATCAGCCGGTTCGGCGGCCGGCTGAGATTCGGATTCATGCGGATTGCGGGCAAGGTCGCGGCGATGGAGCGCATAGAGCACGGCGCCGGTTACCACCAGGGCAAGCAGTATGTAGAGCGCAACGATCATTCGTCGCCCTCCTCTCCGTCTGAGGGTTCAGTCCATTCACTGTCGGCGTCGACCACCGTGAATCCGGCAGCGCGCATATCGTCCCAGAATCGTGGATAGCTTTTGCCGACCACCTCAATGTCGCGCACCACAACGCCGGGAATATAAGCTCCCACCGGGGCGAGAGCCATTGCCATGCGATGGTCGCCGTAGGTGTCAAATTCNGGACGTTCAAGAATCGGGTGGCGNCGGCCGTCCCACGACAGGGTGTGGTCACCCTCCGTTTCGGTCAACGCGCCGATTTTGCGAAGCTCGGTGGAAAGCGCCTCAAGCCGGTCGGTCTCCTTGATGCGGAGCGATTGGAGGCCGGTCAGACGGAAGGGCACACCGATCATGGCACAAGTCACGGCAAGTGCCGGAGCCATGTCGGGCGTGGCTGACAGGTCGGCTGAAAANCGCGGAGCGACGTCGGGCGACCCACAAAGCTCCACAGCATTTTCGGTTTCTTCGCTCGGCTCGCCCACGGCACCAAGCTCTCCGAAGAGCTCCAGCGCACGGCGGTCGGGCTGACGGGAATCGGCCTGCAGAGATTCCAGGGTCATGAACCCGGAGGTAAGCGCTTCGATTTCAAACCANAAAGTGGCGGCACTCCAATCGCCCTCGGCGCGGAGTGTCACGGGAGCGTAGGGCCGGGCAGCCACAGCGACAATGTCGTGCTCGCGCTCGGCTTCAGCACCGGCAGCGGCCATCATCGACAGCGTCAGGTCAATATAGGGCAGCGATGCCGGCTCACCGACGAGAGTGAGTCGCAATCCGTTGGTCATCACCGGAGCCACCATGAGCAGCGCCGACACGAACTGAGAGCTGACGGTGGCATCTATGGTCATTTCGCCGCCGGTCAGTCGGGCGCCCTTAATAGCAAGTGGCGGGAAACCCTCCCGGCCAAGGTAATCGATTTTCGCTCCGAAGCCACGCAGCGCGTCAACGAGCTGACCGATCGGACGTTCGTGCATCCGCTCCGAGCCTTGCAGTGTGACCTCGCAACCCGGACGAGCGGCAAAATATGCGGTCAGAAAACGCATGGCCGTGCCGGCATCGCCAACATCGATTGTAGCGCCGCCGGTAGCATCAGCTTCAAGTGCTCGCTGAAGGGCTGCCGTGTCAGTGCAGTCGGCAAGCTCCGCCAAGGGAGCGGCATTTTCAGTCAAAGCACTGATAATCAGAGCGCGATTACTCACACTCTTCGATAAAGGCATGGTCACCGACGCCTCGGGCAACCCATCGGGAGGAAAAATTCGATAATTCATAAAGCAAAAATAGACATTTCCGCTCTATCAGCCAAACGTTTTTCTCCCAACAAACGTTAATTTCCGCCTCTTGGCTATTTTGCCGGGGTGGTGATGGAGTTGAGCAAGTCGAGTTTGCCGTCGGCAATGAGTTTGAGAATCAATTCGCCGAAGAGGGTATTTTGCCAGGCAAACCAGTCGCGGGTGAAGCGTTTCGGGTCATCTTTATGGAACGACTCATGGATGAAATTGGTGTCGGCATCNGTGGTCATCAACATTGTGACGCATTGNNNGATTTCCTCATCGTCGGTCGAGGTCAACGCTTTCATTATTAAACTCATNGGCCACACCATATCATAGCCCACATGGGGNCCNCCGATACCTTCGCCGGCTGTGCCGCTGAAGAAATAAGGGTTTGATTTGCTCCAGACAAAGCGGCGGGTGTTCTGATAGATGGGGTCGTCAAGGCTGACATCGCAGAGATAGGGCAGCGACAGAAGGCTCGGCGCATTGGAATCGTCCATCATNTAAGCATTGCCGAAGCCNTCCACTTCAAAAGCATAAATCTGACCAAACTCCGGATGATTGACAACGGCATATTTCTTCAAAGCCGCATCCACCTCATCACCAAGCGCATCGGCNCGGGCAGCGAGCTCCTCATTGCCATTGACCCGGCGCAGAATCTCCGACATTTTGCGCAGCGATGACACGGCGAAGAAGTTTGACGGCACGAGAAATTGCAGAGTAGTCGCATCGTCCGACGGGCGGAAGCTCGACACAATCAGCCCCACGGGGTTGACGGGTGCGCCAAGGCCATCATTATTGAGCGTGTCGAGAGCGCGGTCGGTCAGTCGGCGGAAGCTGTAGGGGCCATTGCCATTCTTGCGCTGCTGCTCGGTGAAAGTTGTCAGGATAGCCTCGGCAGCCTTAACCCATTTGTCGTCAAAAATCGAAGCATCGCCGGTCTGCTTCCAATATTCGTAGGCAAGGCGAATCGGATAGCAAAGCGAGTCAATCTCCCACTTGCGTTCGTGGACAGAGTTGATCATCTTAGTGTTGTCAGTCTGCCAGCCGCCGCCGGTCGGGCCATCATTGAACGCATTGGCATAGGGGTCTTTCAGAATCAGCTTGATTTGCTGACGGATAACGCCCTCAATCAACGCCTTCAGCTCCGGATCCTTTGAAGCAAGCTGAATGTAGGGCCACACCTGCGCCGCCGAGTCGCGGAGCCACATGGCGTGGATATCGCCCGTGTAGACAAACGTTTCCGGCTTGCCCTCATCGTCGAGGCGGAAATGCACGGTGGTGTCGAGCGTGTTCGGGAAACAGTTTTCAAACATCTTTGCCAGCTTCTCATTTTTCAGCAGCTTCTTGACGAGCTTAATCTCATCTTCAACAGCCTTCGAGCTAAACAGACGGATGTCGGAAGCCGGACGCTCACCATTCATCACGGCAGCAATGCGGTCGGCTTCGCAATCGCTCATCGACTTGCTTACAGCCTTAACATCAGCGGCCACACCGGCCAGCGCCACACCGGCCATCAACAAAGCAGAAATGCAGAAACGTTTCATAACGTAATCAGTTTATAAATCAAAAAAGCTCATCTACCGAAGTCGGAGACAAGCTTTTCAAGAATCTGAGTGGGCGAAGATGGATTCGAACCACCGAAGGTAAAAACCAGCAGATTTACAGTCTGCCCCATTTGGCCACTCTGGTATTCGCCCAAATTCTCGGCAAAGATAAGCATAGAATTTCAATCCGCCAAACCTTTCCCCCATTTTTTCAAAAATTATTCAAAACAAAGCATTAACATTCACACTAAAATAATGCCGTCATTCTTTATCGAATCCATAAAACGTCCGTTAATCGTCCAGATTTATCAGGTCATAAAACATTAGCCGGGTTGATTTTTCAACATCTGCGCTATTTAAAAACATAAAGCCGTTTTTCTTATAAAAACCTTCTGCAGTGCGATAGGCATCCACAGTTAGAAAGCGGCAACCTGTTTTATTTTCTGACACAAAGTATCGTTTCATAAAATCCATCAACATCCTGCCGATTCCCAACCCTTTGACATCCTGACTCAGCGCAAAACGACACAACTTGGCAGCCGGGTAATTNGTCAACCTTTTTTCATTAACAAATCTATGTCTTCGAAATTTATTAAATTCATTATTCGTTGGAAAATCCTTTATTGCAATTCTATCATTTGCCAAACTGAAATAACCAACNACCTTTCTNTCAGCATTTCTCTCAATGANATACGTNACAGCCAGAAGCGCTTCCCGATACAGGGGCGCATCATTTAAAACGAAGTCATCCAAATCCTCATCTCCACATGAGAAAGCAGCAACACGCTCACCCAAATTCAGCTTGCGTATGCTAAAGTCTCGATAAAATTCGTCAAAAGTCATTTCTTCTCGGTGCGGGCCAACATTTTCATTACCGTTTCGTAAGCGGCTTTGATTTGCTCTTTGCGTTCAGGCGTTTCAGGTCGNGGTGTATTCATCAACTCAACGAAACGACGCGCATCTTCACCCGTCAGCACCGGTGTTTCCGCAATTGGTCTTGCCATAGTTAANATTCNGTTTTATTATTTCACAAAGTTACAACAATTTCACATATATTTTTGCTCCCGCATAGATATTTATTTTTTTGNCAACGTGAGGGAGCGGAGGCGGAGGAGGGCGGCGTTGATGTAGGGGGTGTCGATGATGGAGCGGGCTTGGGAGAAAAGGGCGAGGGCCTGGGNGGCTGCGGAGGGGTCGGAGGGGGTGCGCTCCAGGTAGTAGTTTGCAAGATAGAGCAGTGCGTCGAGCGANCNCGGATTTTGTTCGACGATGCGACGGTAGATGTCAAGCGCCTCATCCGTTTGACCCGCAAGCAGATGGCCCTGCGCGAGGGTGTAGAGAAACTGCTCGTTGTCAGGATTGCCTTCAAGCATTATGCGACTGTAGGCAATCATTCCCGCAGGGTCGCGGCGAAAAGAATAGTAGCGCATCAGATAGCCGTCGACAATGCGTGTCAGCCAAGGCTCATCAGCCTTTGTGCGAAGCAGATAATGCTCATAAAGCGATGTCTGNCCGATTGAGAAACTCGTGCGCTCCACGGCCGTAAACAGCGAATCCACAGCCACATGGGAGTCAAACGCCTGNCGCGTCAGCACAATCTGCTGAGTTGAATCGCCAAGCATCCCGGCCGACACGATGGCGCGGCCATAGTATGTCGAATTTGTCGGGTGGTCGCCGAGCAGCATCGTGTAAAGTGCGCCGGCACTGAGCCATTCCCGGTANTCAAAAAATCTTGCGGCGCGCGCCTCCACGGAGTTGCCCTCCGTTTCCGGGTTTACGGCTCCCACCCGAAGNGCAGCCACCACCAACGCCAAAAAGATGAGAATNCGCCTCAACATTGCTGCTTCATATTTAAAATAGATTCAACCACATAGAGCTTGCGGATTTTCGACCGCTCGATTTCCATGTCGTCATATTCGGGATTGGCGCTGTGGAGAATCACCATCGAAGGGTCGGCATGGCGGCGAACATGCTTGACCATGCGGAAATCNTCGAGCACAATCACATAGATCTGTCCCCAGAAGATACACGACATNTCGCTGACCGGGCGAATGGCCACGAATGCNCCATCCTGGATGGTGGGNGTCATCGANTCGCCGTTGACACGCACAATNGCCGTCCCGGGGCGCATCTCAGGCAGGTCGATAAACCCGACGATGCGATCTGACGTAAACTCGCGCGAAAGCTCCACCGAGCCNGCCGTCACGTCAATATCATAGACCGGAGCGCCGGTGGCCGAATTGCCAAANACTTCATCATCCGACNCAAAATCTTCCATNTCAGANTCTTCCATNTCAAACTCGGCAATACTCGCNGCCGAATCCTTGGCAAANGGAATTCCCTCGCCAAAAGCCAGCCAGAGNTTCGACACACCCATATCGGCCGCGATGCGGTTAATCAGGCCGCGCGTGATGGGATTTCGCCCGCTGAGATTCTTGGAGATGTTGGCNGGATCCATGCCCAGCTTGCGGGCAAATCCGGCCTGCGTCATCGACAATTTATCAATCAAAAACTTGATTCGGCTCGCAACTGCAGCCTGATCAATTCGACGTGTCTTCGTGTTTCCCAAACTGTTAAGATTTAGCGTTGGTAAATTTACATTGTAATTTCACCCACAAAATAACAACAATATTGGCAAAACGCCAACTTTTTCCTCATCTTTTTTCATCCACTCCCCTTTTCATCCCCGCTTTTTTATCTTATCCGCNCCGGANGTTGAGTTTATCGGCCGTGAACGGCCGATGATATCCACATAGCNCTTAATNACTCCTCCTCAAAAGCCAAAGCCAGAACCCGATNCCCGCGCTCAAAAAAGCGAACCGCAAACCGCCGCTCCCCCACCCTGCCGGGCAGTCGGATTTCNGGAAGAGTCAANCCCTCCACCCCGGCAGCNTTAAATATAGCTTCCTTGGCCGTCCACGCCCGAAGAAGTGCCATTCGGTCATCGCCACAAGCCTGCAGCTCAGCCTCGTCAAGCACACGAGGGGCAACTGTCAGCAGCGAATCGCGCCAACACTCCACATCCACNCCAATCGGACGCAGCGCGCTGACGGCCAGCACAGCAANCCCCGCGCCATGTGAAATCGAAATATATCCGCCGAAACCCTCAATGAATGGCGCACCGTCANATCGATGACTCAACACAGCCTCATCGCCGAACACACGCCTGACCAATCGCCCAACGGCCTCACNTTCAGCGCGTCGCCGATCAACCCGCGNGACAAATTGAATCCTCTCGANGTAAATATCCGTTTTCCGGCTCCGAAATCTNATCATAATTTCTTGGCAGCATAAACGAGGTCGGCCCTGACAGCCTCAAGAATAGGCANCACGGAATCGGTGCGCACATTCTCATCGGCAAATTGCAGCGCGCCGCTGATAACCCACNGCTCCCCTANGCTNAGAAANTGCACCGGTGTCGGAGTGTCTGCTCCCGTCAGAAGTATCATCGAATGAAATCCGCCGGGCGAATCAAGCTCTGTCTGGTCGGCAAAATTGTCGCCGATATTCAGCATCATGCGCTCCATGCGGTTGGCCGTGGCAGCATCGCGCGTNGCGTCATCNACNGGCATGAATGTGCAGTGAATCGTAGCGCGATAGGTCGGATANGAAATNTCAACCCATTGAGCCGGAGTTGATTGCTCTCCGCTTGGAGTCACATCCTTCGCCTCCGCCCCGGCATTNACCATNAAACCGGCGGGCAGACCGCAATCCATATATACGGTGTCGCAAAGCTCCTGNCGCGGATAAGCCCGCTGACGNGCAATCACACCATCAGCCTCCTTCGATCCGCCCCCGCATCCCGCCGCTACAGNGAGAATCAGAATTCCNGCGGCAATCCTCNCTATCGCTTTCATTTGGCGGGAGCTACCGGCATCTGAATATCCGGCATGACTTTGACACGCACCGACGTGATGCGATGGTTCGTAATGTCGAGAATCAGGAAACGGCAGCGGCCATAGACGAGCGGTTCCTTCTCTTTCGGGAAGTCGCCGCGAATGGCCAGCAACATGCCGGCGAGCGTTTCACAATCTTCCGTCACGGCTTCATAATCCTCCTCATTGAGGCCGGTGATGCGGAAGAAATCNCTCAGAATCGTCTTTCCCTCAAAGATATATGTGTCGTCGGGCAGACGTTTATAGGTCTTTTCATCCTCGTCATATTCATCATTNATGTCGCCCACAATCTCTTCGAGCACATCTTCGAGCGTCACGATGCCCTGCGTGCCGCCAAACTCATCGATNACGATGGCCATGTGGATGTGGCGGCTGCGGAAATCTTCAAGCAGGTCGTCGATCATTCGCGATTCGGGCACGAAATAAGGCTTGCGCAGCAACTTACGCCAATCGAAATCAGCCTCTGCCTTGCCGATATATGGCAGCAAATCACGCGAATAGAGCACCCCCTGAATGTTGTCCTGAGTGTCTTTATAGACCGGCAGACGNCTGTAGCCCGAATCGAGNACTATCTTCATCACCTCATCGAAATTGCAGGCAATGTCAATGTCGGTCATNTCGACGCGCGGCGTCATCACTTCGGCTGCCGTGGTGTCGCCGAAGCGGAGGATTCCTTCNAGCATCTCCTTCTCATCGGTGGCTTTTACATCAGTGATTTCAAGGGCTTTCGACAGTTCGTCGGTGGTCACATCATGCTGTTTTTTCGTCACCACTCGCTTCACGATTCCCGAGCTTCTGACCAGCATCGACGAAATCGGTTTAAANAGCGACATCATGCCGNGNACGGGGCCAATGGCAAATCTCACCCATCGCATATTGTTGGAGTTGGCCACAAGTTTGGGCAGGATTTCGCCGAACAGCAGAATCAGGAANGTCAGCAACACCGTCTGCAACAGGAAGCTGAGCACCTCCGACATCCCTTTGAAAAGGGGTCCGAGCGCAAAGTTGGTGAGCACGACGATGGTCACATTCACCAGATTATTGGCAATCAGAATCGTGGCCAAAAGCCGCTCCGGCTGCTCCACGACTTTGAGTATCGCCTCCCCTTTCGGGTCATCNTCGAGGTCTTCAATCTGCTGGGGCTCAAGCGAGAAAAAAGCNATTTCACTGCCCGACACGAAGCCGGAAATCACAAGCGCCACGAGTGCGCACAAGAGCGCGACAATCTGCCCGGCGGAAAATCCGTCGGCAGGGNTGGCCGCAAAAATAGTAGATAGGCATGAATAACAGTCAGCGACTGGTAAAGGATCGATATCCAAGGCTTTACGTTTTAATTCAACATCTGCTTGCCATTCCCGACTCTTTGACTTCNGGGTCTCATAATCACCGCTTCCGGCGGTCGGGGTCAAGCATTACGGCTGCAAAGTTACAAATCTTTTGTAATCAGTCAAAATCCACACCGAAAAATCTTTAAAATGCGTCTTGGAACTGCTTGGAAACTGTNTAAATCCACACCGAAAAAGCCTGATGCGGCAGGTNGGCGTGGGCCACAAACACTGCCTTGGTGCTTCCGCGAAACAACATTCCGTGGCGACTCATGCGCCACACCGTGTCCATTGCNCGGCGGTTGTTGCGCAAATCAAGCACCACAATGACTCCCTCTCTNTCAATCGTTTGACGGAGCTGAAGCTCGCTGACCGGTCCGCTGACAATCAGCATATCCGCNCCNCCGTTTCCGGCATCCAGAGCCGTGGGCGACCCCTCGGCAACGGCCNGNGCTATGANTCTGGCTTCAGCACCGGCCACGGCAAACGTCTGCGGACGGAAAAACAGTGCCAACCGAAACAGAAGCCTCAGCGTCGGCGCGCTAAGGGTAGAAACCTTAGCCAGACGCGCCAGCCGGTCATAGCAATAGTAGTGGCAGTGCGACGCTATGACGCGCCTCACGAAGTCAAAGGCAAAGGGCGAATGAATCCCGAATCCGCGACGGCTTGCCCACCGGCGCGGAGCCCCGAGCACTCGCCTAAACCTCCAGTGTTTCAGAGCCGTCGGTCGGTTTGTCATCGGTCGGTTTCTTTTTTCGGCGAATCAAGCCGGTGGCCACGGCAGCCACAATCANCAGATAGATNCCGATAATGGCCACGCGGGCAATCGTAGTGGTGGTGTGNAGCGATTCGGGGTCAAACCACATTTCNATGGTGTGGCTGCCCGCAGGCACTCGCAGCGCGCGGAGTATATAGTTGACGCGCCCCAATTCAGCCGGTTTGCCATCGATTGTGGCNTGCCAGCCCCAGGGNAAATAGACTTCGGAGAACACNGCNACCCCGCCNTGCTTCGTGTCAACGTGGTAGGTCAGGCGGTTAGGCGCATAGGAGGTTTCAAAAATGGTATCGCCCTGNAGTTTGGNNTGCGCTTTGCCGAGCACCGACTCATATCGACGGTCGGCAACTGCGTTATGCTCCAGGTCAAGNGTCTCCACGGCAGCGATTTCCGCGTCGGGCGTATCGACATAATCCAGCTTATCGACAAGCCATGCGTTGCCCATNGCCCCGATGTTGATTGAGGGCATCTGCTGCGGNTCCTGAATNATGTAGCGCGTGTTGAGCATATTGAGCATATTGTCGGGGTTATGCTCGCCGGAGAGGAAGAAATATTCGAGCATATCCTGATAGCGCGTCAGCTTGGCTGCATGATAGCCGCCGATGGCTTTGTGGTAATACGACGGCTCGGCACTCATGAATCGCTTCATGTCGAGCACACGGTAGTTCATCGCGGTGTCGGTCAGAATGGCCTGGTCGGCAGGCGAGGCCACGAACACTTCGTCGTTGGTCAGCGGAGCGGGCATGAAGCTGTCGGAGTTGAGATAGCGCTTATTGACGGTCAGCAGGTCGGCGGCAGTCACCAGGCCCACGAACAACACNGTCACTCCAACCGTCACGACTTTGCGGAAATAGAGCATCAGCGCGCCGAATCCCAGGGCGATAAACAGAAGCGAACGGAGCGCGTCGGACCGAACCATGCCGTAGCGAAGCTGCTCCATGGCNNGGTAGAGCTCNGGCATGCGGCTGATGCCCATCTCTTTTTCCATGTCGGTNACTCCGCTNCCATAGANCGCAGGCGCAAGTATGCCGACAAGGCAGAANAAGCCGGTGATGCCGAAGCCGGCAAGAATGGCTTTGCGATAGCGNTCCCACGATTCGCGTCCCGGAAGCTCAAGCAATTTCTGCAGCCCCATCACCGCCAGCANCGGCATGGTAAATTCGGCAATGACCAGAATGCTCTCGGGNGTGCGGAATTTATTATACATCGGCATATAGTCAATCATCAGGTCGGTGAGCCACATGCAGTTGCGACCGAGAGCAAGCAGNATCGAGAAGATGGTCAGCACCACNAGCACCCACTTCAGCGGNCCGCGCACAATGATGCACCCAACAAGGAAAAGGGCGCAGATCAGCGCACCGACATACACCGGGCCGTTCGTGCCCTCCGGCTCGCCGAAATATTGCGGAAGCTGCTGAAGATAATAGGCTGTCTCNGCNGAGATTTCTCCGTTGGAAGCCATTTCGGAAGCGGCATCGAGCTGTCCGAGGGCCACAATCATATTCTGTCCGGCCACAGGACGGTTTGTCGCGCCACCCTTGATGTCGGGAATCAGCAGCGAGAGCGATTCCACGCCGCCATAGCTGTAGGCCGTCAGATAGTCGCGGTCCAGACCGCCGGAGGTGGCATTGGCCGCATCGCCCGGNTTGGTCAGTTCGGAGTGTCCGCCGCGAATGGTTTCCTTTGAATATTCATAGGTGTTATAGAGGCTCGGCAGGTTGGCAGCCACNGCAAGCAATCCGGCCACCNCAAGGCATCCGGTGGCAACAGCCCATTGACCCACCTTTTTATTGCGCACAGCCTCAATGAGGTAAGCCACAGCGAAGCCTGCCACAACAAACAGGAAGTAATAGGTCATCTGCACATGGTTGCTCGCAATCTGCATCATGGCAAACAATCCTGCCACGGCAGCCCCGGCCAGATAGCGTCCGCGATAGGCCAGCACGATGCCGGCAATCGTGGGCGGCACATAGGCCAGCGTCACGAATTTCCAGATATGACCCGCGCCTATGATGATGATGAAGTAGCTCGAAAAGCCGTAGGCAATGGCTCCGAGCAGTGCCACTCCCCATCGCATCTTCATGACCATGAGCAGTATGAAGAAGCCAACCATCATCAGAAACAGCAGGTCGGCNGGCGAGGGCAACCCGAGGGTCATCACCGACCCTATCCATGAAAACATGGAGTTGGAGGGATAGCTCGGNGCAATCTGAAACGTCGGCATCCCGCCGAAAAGCGAGTTGGTCCAGCGCACATCCTCGCCGGGATGCGCAGCCAGATAGGCCTCCACTTCCTGACCGTTGGCTATGCCCTGACGGGTGTCATGTTGCGAGAGTATATTGCCCGAAATGTCGTCCGGGAAAAAGAAAAACAGTGCAATCAGCGCCATAACGGCCACCGATGCTGCCACCGCCCANGTGCGGCGNTCATTGAAAAATTTCTTTATTTTGTCCATATCNGATGCAAAAAATGCAATTCAGCCGTAAAATTAGAGAATAATCCTCAAATTCTCGCAATTTTCATCCATAAATATATGTAACTTTGTGGCATAAGTAAGTGTTCAAATTTAATTTATACAATATGCGAGCTTATTTTTTAGGCAATTTCACTGCGGAGTGAAGGAGCTTAGCGAGCTAAGCGACTGAGCGACAATGTGAAATTGGCAAAAAAGAAGTCGCAGATTGTATAAAAGATTCTTGTTCACTTACTATCGGTTAAATTTGAACACTTACTTACTTATGACTACCCGACAGATTGACGATATAGATAAAAT
Source organism: Bacteroides sp. (assembly GCA_014801655.1). GTDB lineage: Bacteria > Bacteroidota > Bacteroidia > Bacteroidales > Muribaculaceae > Paramuribaculum. The sequence goes on along the minus strand of JAAVDT010000022.1, from coordinate 51,244 downwards.
TCTCTCGCTCTTCGCCGCCTACCTCCAACTGGAGCGAGGGCTCTCCGACAACACCCGCACCGCCTATTTCAGCGATGCCGGCAAGCTGATNGACTACCTTGCNGACTCTTCCACGCCGCTGCGCGAGGTCACGCTCGACACGCTCCGCAACTTCGTGGCCACGCTCTACGACCTCGGAATCGCCCCACGCTCCCAGGCCCGAATCATTGCCGGCGTCAGATCCTTTTTCAAGTTTCTCCACATCGAGGGCTATCTCGAAACCAATCCCTCGCTGCTGCTNGAAACTCCACGCCCCGGNCGGAAGCTCCCCGAAGTGCTGTCGACCGACGAAATCGATGCCATGATTGCCTCAATCGACCCCTCCTCGGCCGAAGCTCAGCGCAACCGTGCCATCATCGAAACCCTCTATGGATGCGGCCTNCGCGTCTCCGAGCTGGTCAATCTCGAACTCTCGAAGGTGTTTTTCGACGAGCAGTTCGTCGTAGTCAGAGGCAAAGGCGACAAGGAACGCATCGTGCCCATGAGCCCGGTGGCCATAAGCGAAATCAAAGCCTACCTNCCCGAACGCAATGCTCTCGACATCAAGCCGGGCGAGGACCATATTCTATTTCTCAACCGCTCCGGCCGACGGCTCACCCGTGTGATGATTTTCTACATCATCCGACGCCTTGCCGCCCTCGCCGGCATCCGCAAAACTATCTCGCCCCACACNCTGCGCCACTCTTTCGCCACCCACCTGCTCGAAGGGGGCGCCAACCTCCGCGCAATCCAGCAGATGCTCGGCCACGAAAGCATAGCCACAACGGAAATCTACATCCACATCGACCGCTCTCGCCTGCGCGATGAAATCNTCCGCTGCCACCCCAGAAATCACCGAAATGCAACAGACTGAATCTCAGACCACGTCATCTAACCGCCCGGTAGTGGGTCGCTTCGCCCCCTCCCCCTCCGGACGCATGCACATGGGCAACATCGTTGCCGCNCTCGCCTCCTGGCTCTCTNCGCGCCGCGCCTCCGGACGCTGGGTGCTTCGCATCGAAGACCTTGACCCTCAGCGAAGCAAGATGACCTTTGCCCGGCAGATTGAAGATGACCTCCGATGGCTCGGNCTCGACTGGGATGAAGGGGGCATCGACGCCCGCGGACCCCGCGGACCCTATCTCCAGAGCCTGCGGTCTGANCGCTATCTCGCTGCTCTCGACCGGCTTGCGGNGGCAGGNCTCACCTACACCTGCCATTGCACACGCGCCGACATCATGGCCACNCAGGCTCCTCATCAAAGCGACGGACGCATTGTCTACTCGGGCACCTGCCGCCCCATGCGGTTAGGNGGGTCGCGACCCGACCANGACCCTCTGCCGGGAGCCACCCGCATCTTTGTGCCCGACCGNGAAATCNCATTCACCGACCGCACGTTCGGCCCTCAGCGNGTCAACCTCGCCCGCCATTGCGGCGACTTCGTGCTGCGTCGAGCCGACGGCGCATGGGCCTATCANCTTGCCGTGGTGGTCGACGACGCTGAAATGGGCATCACGGAAGTGGTGCGNGGCGAAGACCTCCTGCTATCCTCGGCTCAGCAAATCTATCTGTTTGACCTNNTGGGNTATCAGCCCCCTCAGTATGCCCACATCCCNCTGGTCACNAACGCCGAAGGCCTCCGACTCTCCAAGCGCGACCAAAGCATGAGCATGGAAGCTCTCCGAGCCCTCCACACCCCCGCCGAAGTGCTCGGCCAGGCTGCTGCCCTCCTCGGCCTCATCCCGGAGCCGCGTCCCCTCTCTTTGACCGAACTGATTTAAACCTGATTACTCCTTTGAATGTTATATTGGCAGAAACAAACTCTCAAAACACCCCCACAATATGAAAGCCAAATACATAGTTGGACTCGGCGAAGTCCTCTGGGACATCCTCCCCTCGGGCCGCAAACTGGGCGGCGCGCCTGCCAATTTTGCCTACCATGTGTCGCAATTCGGCCTGCCCGGATGCGTTGTCAGCGCTGTTGGCCGCGACGACCTCGGCCTTGAAATCGTCGAAAAACTCGACCTGAAAAACATCGAAAGCACAATCGCCACAGTCGACCGCCCTACAGGCACGGTTGAAGTCACCGTCGACACTGCCGGAATCCCTTCCTACGATATTCGCCCCGACGTGGCCTGGGACCACATNCCCTTCACACCTGAACTTGAAGAACTCGCCCGNAACACTCGCGCCGTTGCCTTCGGCTCGNTGGCCCAGCGCAGCCCCGAGAGCCGCGACACCATCGTGAAATTCATCAGCGCGATGCCCGACACCCCCGACACTCTCATTGTGTTCGATATCAACCTCCGTCAGAACCACTACACAAAGGAAACCNTCGAGCAATCGCTCCGCCTCTGCAACGTCCTGAAAATTAACGANGAAGAACTCGAAACGCTCAAACAGATGTTCGGAATCAAGGTCGAAGGTCCCGCAGCATCATGCCGCGAACTCATCAACATTTGCGGCCTGAAAATGGTCATCCTCACCTGCGGCACTGAGGGCAGCTTCGTTTTCTCGGCCAATGGCGACGAGTCTTTCATCTCCACCCCTCAGGTCGAAGTGGCCGACACCGTAGGCGCAGGCGACTCTTTCACAGCTGCATTCATAGCCTCTCTGCTGCGCGGCTTCTCAGTAGAAGACGCCCATCAGCGAGCCGTGGAAACCGCCGCCTACGTCTGCACCCAATCCGGCGCAATGCCCCCTCTCCCCGCCTCCCTGACCCGCTGATTCATCAACCATAGCTAACCATCCGAANGGGGTTTGTCGCAGGTGCTTTGTCGCAGGTGANGCCCGCGAAATCAAAGCCCCGGCAGAGCCAGAATCTGCTGAAGNAAATCCACCGCTTCCTCCACGGTGTCAACGTGGTCAATNGCGAAGCTGTTTTTGCCNCCTTTGTTTCGGATGCGGCAGCGGCGAGGGTTCTCCTGCAGATATTGCAGCAGATGGCCAAACATCGGCGACTGATAGTAGGCTTTGTTGGTTTCATCAACGAAGTAGATGAACATCGTGCCCTGCTTCAGAGCCACTTTTTCTATGCCCAGACGCCGCGCAAGACCGCGCAGACGCGGAATCCGAAGCAGCTCGGCTGCCTCNCGGGGTATNTTGCCGAAGCGGTCGATCAGGCGCGACCGGAATTCCTGAAGGTCGGTCTCGCGCTCAATCGAGTCAAGCTCCTGATAGAGGCTGATGCGTTCGCTCTCCTGCGGCACATAGTCGGCAGGCAGCAGCAGCTCCATGTCGCTCTCAATGACGCAGTCGGCCACAAACTCGCGCTCTCCGTCGGCAGATGCATTATCGGCTGCCGTTTCGAGATCGGCAAATTCTTCGGTNCGCAGCTCGGTGACGGCTTCTTTGAGAATCTTCTGATAGGTCTCATAGCCNAGATCGGCAATGAATCCGCTCTGTTCGGCACCCAGCAGATTGCCGGCNCCGCGGATGTCGAGGTCCTGCATGGCAATGTGGATTCCGGATCCGAGATCGCTGAAGTTNTCAATCGCCTGCAGTCGNCGGCGCGACGTAGCCGACAGCGGCACATGGGGCGGAACGGTCAGATAGCAGAACGCCTTGCGCGAGCTGCGCCCAACGCGGCCGCGAAGCTGATGCAGCTCGCTGAGCCCGAAGTTCTGGGCGTTGTTGATGATGATTGTGTTGACATTCGGCATGTCGATACCGCTCTCAATGATGGTGGTGGCAAGGAGAATATCGTANTCGTGGTTGGAGAAGTCGATAATGGCTTTTTCGAGCTTTTCGGGNGGCATCTGGCCATGACCCACAACCACTCGTGCATCAGGCACAAGCCGCTTTATCATTGCTTCAAGTTCGTTGAGACCCTCGATGCGGTTGTTGACAATGAACACCTGCCCGTTGCGCGACATCTCGAAGTTGATGGCTTCGGTGAGTATCTCGTCGGTCAGGGCAGTGACATTGGTCACGATCGGATAGCGGTTGGCCGGCGGAGTGGTGATTGCGCTGAGGTCGCGCGCTCCCATAAGCGAGAATTGCAGNGTGCGCGGAATCGGCGTCGCGCTCATGGTCAGCGTGTCGACGTTGGTCTTCATCTGCTTGAGCTTTTCTTTGACGGCCACACCGAATTTCTGCTCCTCATCGACCACGAGCAGGCCGAGATCTTTGAATTTCACATTCTTNCCAATCAGCTTGTGGGTGCCGATAAGGATGTCGATTTTACCCGCTTCAAGGTCNGCGAGCACCTGCTTGACCTCTTTGGCGGTGCGGGCGCGCGAGAGNTAGTCCACGCGCACGGGGAAGTCNCGCAGTCGGCGGGAGAAGGTGTTGTAGTGCTGATAGGCAAGCACGGTCGTAGGCACGAGCACNGCCGTCTGTTTGTTGTCGGCCGCTGCCTTGAAGGCGGCGCGTATGGCCACNTCGGTCTTGCCGAACCCAACGTCGCCGCAAATCAGGCGGTCCATCGGGCGGTCGCTCTCCATGTCGGCCTTCACGGCTTTTGTGGCGGTCAGCTGATCGGGGGTGTCTTCATAGATGAACGATGCCTCCAGCTCATGCTGCATATAGGAGTCGGGGGAGAACCCGAATCCTTTCTGGGCGCGACGCTCGGCATATAGCTTGATAAGGTCGCGGGCAATATCTTTGAGCTTCGATTTGGTGCGCTCTTTCAGTTTGTTCCAGGCGCCGGTGCCGAGTTTGTTGATTTTCGGCGGCACACCCTCTTTGCCGCGATATTTGGAGAGCTTGTGNAGCGAATGGATGCTGACGAAGATGGTGTCGTTGTTGGCATATGTCAGCTTGATCATCTCCTGCGTGCGACCCGACACGTTGGTGCGGTAAAGACCGGCAAAACGACCCACACCGTGATCGGTGTGTACAATGTAGTCGCCCGGCTCGATTGATGCGAGCTCCTTGAGCGAAAGGGCGAGCTTGCCTGATCGTGCGCGGTCGCTTTTGAGACTGTATTTATGGAAACGGTCGAAAATCTGATGGTCGGTGAACACGCAGCGGCGCGTGGGGTGGTCAACGAANCCCTCATGGAGCGTAGCCTCAACCGGGGTGAATGTTATCTGATCGCCGCGGTCGGCAAAGATGGCGCGCAGGCGCTCGATCTGCTTGTCGCTGTCGCTGAGAATCAGAATCTCGTAGCCGTCGGCAAGAAATTGCGCGAACGATTCGGCAATGAGGTCGAAGTTTTTGTGATAGAGGGCCTGGGGCGAGGTGTTGAAATCAATCGAGGCTTCCGGCACGGCCGACGGCGGNGCGGCGGCAGCCGTGAAGTGCAGCTGACGGAATGTGTCGAGGCGTTTGGCGAAATCCTCCGCATCGACAACGCGGGTCATGGCGGATCGGTCGCCCTCGTCGGCTATCAGAGCCGAATCGGAGAAACTCTCGGAGGCTATGGCGGCAATGCGCTGCAGGGTGTAGTCGGCATCGCGCAGGCAGAGGAGCGACTCGGGGTTTATGAATTCGAGAAGCGACATGCCGCGCGAATGGGAGGGCACATCGGAGGTCACGGTCACCTCCTGCAGGCGGTCGACCGAGAGCTGTGTCTCGATATTGAATGTGCGGATTGAGTCGATATCGTCGCCGAAAAAGTCGATGCGATAGGGCCACTCGTGGCTGTAGCCGAATATGTCGAGAATCGATCCGCGCAGCGCAAACTGCCCCGGTTCGTAGACATAGTCCACCTCAGTGAAGGCATTGTCGCGCAGCCAGCGCACGGTCTCTGTGAGGTCGGCCGGAGTNTCTGTGGCCAGGCGTATGGTGTGGTCGGCAATGGAGTCGGCCGAGGCCACTCGCTCGGCCAGCGCTTCGGGATAAGTCACCACGAAGCGCAGCGTCGGGTCGGTGTGCCAGCGGCTCAGGGCCTCGGTGCGCAGAATCTGCGATGGGGGGTCGACCTGACCATATTTGATGTCGCGCTTATAGGCGGAGGGGAGCATGGCCACAGCCTCCGGGCCTGCCAGGCGCGTCAGGTCATGGTAGAGATAGCCGGCATCGTCGGCCGAATCNCCCACAACCACTATGGGCCGCCCGGACTGATGGCGCAGCGATGAGAGCATCACCGGAGCGGCGGAGCCGGCCAGAGCATAGGCTTCGACGCGGCGGATGNTTTTTGATGTCAGCGCTTTGTTGAGAGCCTTGGTGCGGGANTCGGCTGCAAATTCGGCTGCAAGTGCGCTTAGCTTCATTTCTTTTTCTTGGATGATTTTGATTCGGCGGCNGGAGCGAGCAATGCTTTGTGGGCGGCGGGNTCGCGGAGAATTTCGGTGGCTTTGTCAACAACGATGTCGTCGCTCAGCGCTGAGTGTGCTCGGCCGCGGTCGAAGTAGTAGCGTTCGGCTATTTCNTTTTTGATGAAGGGNGCAATGTGTTTGCGGTGGGTGTCGAGGTCTTTGTCGAGCGAATGTTTCATCATTCCTTCGAGNGNGGTGATCTGGCTGTCGACCTCTTCCGACATATAGCCCTCCGCCTCGGCNAGCTCGCGCAGGGCTTTGAGGGCCTGCTCGCACACGCGGTCGTAGTTCAGACGCTCGGGGTCGATGAAGCGTTTGAAGTCGGCATAGATGCTGTCGGTCACTTCGATTGATTCCAGGTCGGGACGCTCGGGGTGTTCGGCCACATATTTGTTGGCGAAATCATAGGTCCAGAGGTCAGTTACGAGATTGTAGGTCAGACGGCCCGGATCGGGATAATCGATGGTGATGTCGGGGGTGATACCGCCGCCGTCGCGCACAATTCGTCCTGCAGCCGTGCGAAATTCATTGGTCAGCGAATCGGCCACGCGGCTCACACTGCCATCGTCGTTTCGGTTGCTGTAGTCAATGGCCTGAATCAGTCGGCCGCTGGGAATGTAGTATTTTGCGATGGTGACTTTCATCATCCCTTCGTGGGGCAGCGAGAAAGTCGACTGCACGAGTCCTTTGCCATAGGAGCGGTTGCCGATGATTACGGCGCGGTCGAGATCCTGGAGCGCGCCGGCGGTGATTTCCGACGCCGATGCCGACTGGCCGTTGATGAGCACCACCAGCGGCAGCTCGGGAGCGATCGGTTTGCTGGCTGTCTTGTAGATGCGCTCGTTGAGCAGGTCGCGTCCGCGGGTGCGGAGCACTTCGGTGCCTTTGGGCAGGAAGCAGCCGAGAATGTCTACGGCGCTTTCGAGATAGCCGCCGGGATTGCTGCGCAGGTCGATAACGAGGCCTTTGATGTGGCGATTGTTGATAAGGTCGGTGAGCGCTTCTTTAAATTCAGTGGCGGATTTTTCGGAAAACTGGTTCAACACAATCACGCCGAGATCGCCGGGCAGTGTGCCGTAGTAGGGCACGGCGGGCACCTGAATGTTGTCGCGCGTAATCGTGAGGTCAACGATTGAATCTGCCGTCCAGGGGCGAAGCACACGCACATGAACGTCGCTGCCGATGGGGCCGCGCAGACGCTTGCTGACCTCCTCGGTCGACTTGCCCTTCATATCCTCGCCGTCGATTGTCAGGAATTTGTCGCCCTGGCGCAGGCCGGCCTTGGCGGCGGGAGAGTTTTCACGCGGTCCGGTGACCCAGACATAGTTGTCGCGGAAAGTGATATATGACCCTATGCCGGCATATTCACCCTGGTTGGAATTCATGAATTCCTCCTGCTCTTTCTGGTCGAAATATTCGGTGTAGGGGTCGAGGCGCGAAAGCATGGCTCCGACGCCGGTCTTGACGATTGAATTCAAATCAATCGAATCGACATAGTTTGCTTCGAGTTGCTTGATGATTGCGGCAAACGTTTCAATGTTGGCGGCAATCTCTTTTTTAGGTGAACGTGTCTCGCCGAAAGCCGTCGAAATGGCCGTCAGCGCCACCAATGCTGCAATGTATAATTTTCTCATTGTAAGTGACTGTTTCTTGTTTTCAGAATTAGTTGCCAAAGTTAGCTATTTATTACCATATTAATGGGGTCTTGTGACTGAAAAATAGTGAAAAAAGAAAATATTTTCATTAAAAAATGATTTTTTTGCCCGGAATGTTTGGATATTTCAATCAAACAATGTAATTTTGCAACGCTAAAACCCCAAAGGGGGTTGCAAACCTCCGTAGGTTTGGGCATTTTTCGCTTCAATAGCTCAGTCGGTTAGAGCATCTGACTGTTAATCAGAGGGTCGTTGGTTCGAGTCCATCTTGAAGCGCAAAAGGCATCGCATTCGCGGTGCCTTTTTGTTTTTTTTAATTTTTAATAAGGTCACTTAAAGTCAATTAAGGTCTTTAAAGTCCTTAAAGTCTTTACNTGACCTTAACCGACCTTAATTGACCTTACTCGACTTTATTCGACCTTANTTGACCTTATTCGACCTTATCCTGCTTTTCTGCTTCCGGCTCGCCGTCGGCGTGGAGAGCATTCCAGAGAATCGACGCTTTTGCCGGACCTACGATGGATGCGATTTCATCGAGGTCGGCCTGGCGGATGCGCTTGAGGCTTTTGAAATGGGTGAGCAGGGCGGTGCGTGTTTTCGGTCCGATGCCCTCGATGGAGTCGAGCATCGACACGGTCTGTCCTTTGGATCGGCGGTTGCGATGGTGGGTGATNCCGAAGCGGTGGGCTTCGTCGCGCATGTGCTGCACCACTCGCAGCGTCTCGCTGTTTTTGTCGATATAGAGCGGAATGGAGTCGCCGGGGAAATAGATTTCTTCAAGTCGCTTGGCAATGCCGGCCACAGCTATCACCCCTCGAAGTCCCATTGCTTCGAGAGCCTCCACGGCAGCACTCAGCTGCCCCTTGCCACCATCCACCACGATGAGCTGCGGCAACTCCTGACCNTCGTTGACAAGGCGGGTGTAGCGGCGCGTCAACACCTCCTTCATCGAGGCGAAATCGTCGGGGCCTTCAACGGTCTTGATGTTGAAATGGCGATAGTCTTTCTTTGATGGTTTTCCGTCGCGGAACACCACGCAGGAGGCCACAGGATTCGTGCCCTGAATATTTGAGTTATCGAAACACTCGATGTGGCGCGGCAACACATTCAGTCGGAAGTCGGCCTTCATCCGTTCGAGAAGTTTCTCAGTGCGCTGCTCGGGATTGTGGCGCTCCATATGCTTCAACGCATCGATTTTATATTGACGCGCGTTGCGCTGCGACACCTCCAGCAGCTTCGCTTTGTCGCCTCGCTGAGGAATGGTGAACTCAACTTCGGGCATATCCACATCGGGGCGCTCGGCCACTATCACCTCCTCAAACTGCACCCCCAGGTTGGTGGCCACTTCATTCATGGCATAGCTCAGAAGCTGCGCCACGGTTTCATCCATGCGCCGCTTATATTCGAGCGTCAGCGAGCGCACCACCGCTCCTCGGCGCACATGCATATAATTGATGTAAACATCACCCGATCCATCATCGTCGACGCCGAACACATCGACCTGATCGACCGTCTGACTGACGATGACACTCTTCGACGTGTAGCGGAGCACCTTGTCGTAAACCTCCTTCACCTCCTGCGCCTCCTCAAAGCGAAGCTCCTCGGAGAGCTTGGCCATGTCGTCGCGCAAGCGGGTGAGCAGTTCCGAAAGATCGCCTCGGAGAATCTGCTTTATGCGCTCGATATTCGCCCCATATTCCTCCTCGGAGATGAGCCCCGTGCAGGGTCCCGGGCATCGCTTCAGGTGATAGTCGAGACAGAGTCGGCCCTTTCCTTTGGCAATATATTCGGGGGTGATGGCATGGCGGCAAGAGCGCAGCGGATAGATGTCGCGAATCAAATCAAGCACCGCCCGCGCCGACCCCTGATCGGTGTACGGACCGAAATATTTCGACCCGTCCTTGACGCGCGTCCTGGTCATAAACACCCGCGGATAATGCTCCTTCGTGACCACAATCCAGGGGTAGGATTTGTCATCCTTGAGCAGCACATTATAGCGCGGCTTATACTCCTTGATCATGGAGTTTTCGAGATTGAGCGCATCCTGCTCGGTCGGCACGACGATATATTTCATGTCGGCGATTGCGCGCACGAGCAGATTCGTGCGCACCGAATCGTGAGTGCGGTTGAAATATGACGAGACTCTTCGTTTGAGATTTTTCGCCTTGCCCACATAGATTACCTCACCCTGATTGTCGAAATACATATAGACGCCGGGGGTGGTGGGAAGGATAGAGATTTTCTCTTCGAGCTCGGGCGATTTGCGATGTTTGGGCATTAGCTTTTCAGATAAATTTATGGCCGCGCGATGCGCGGCCGATTAAAGGCTCATTTCATCAGATTGGCCTCTTGACATCTCGTCAAATTGACATCTTGTCATCTTGTCAAAATGTCAGAATGTCAGAATGTCAATTTGACCCTCTCAGCTTAGTAAGTAATCAACGAATTGACTTCAACGTCGGCGGGGAGGATTTTGCGGCCGTTGAGAGCACCAAGCTCAATGATGAAATTGATGTAGATTTTCTTCGGGTTCATGCTCTTCACGAGTTCATAGACGGCAGCCATAGTGCCACCGGTAGCGAGCACGTCGTCGTGAATCACAACGATGTCATCGGGCGTGATAGCGTCGCGGTGGATTTCGATGGTGTCTTTGCCATACTCTTTGTCGTAGCTGCAGCTGACGGTATCGGCAGGCAATTTGCCGGGTTTGCGGGCAGGCACGAAGCCGGCGCCGAGTTCAAAAGCGAGGATAGAGCCACCGATGAAACCGCGCGATTCGATGCCCACAACCTTAGTGACACCTTTGTCGCGATAGAGCTGCGAAAGGTCCCATCCGATGATGTGGAGAGCGCGGGGGTCTTTGAAAACGGTGGTGAGATCTTTAAACACGATGCCCTTCTGGGGGAAGTCCATGACGTCGCGTACTTTTGACTTGATGTATTCCATTGTTAGTGATTTATATTGTTAATTATTATGTCGTTAGAATTAAATTGTTTCACGTGGAACAAAATCTGAAGCATTTGTTTAACGCCCGAGCATCAGCAGGAGGATGTTTATATCGGAGGGAGATATGCCCGGGATTCGCGATGCCTGCGCTATGGTTTCGGGATTAATGCGTTTGAGTTTCTGGCGAGCNTCGGTGGAGATGGAGTTCACAGAATCATAGTCAATCTTGCCACGCAGCTTTATATCCTCAAGTCGATGAATCTTGTCGGCAATCTGCCGCTCGCGCTCAATATAACCATTATATTTTATCAGAATCTCTGCCGCCTCGATAATCTCATCAAAGCGATCAGCCTCCACATTGTCTTTAAGGAATGTGTCAAACTCAGGCAGAAGATGACGCAATGTTTCGATCGACAACTGCGGGCGAAGAATCAAATCATGGAGCTTGACCGACTGACGCAAGGGTGAAATTTCATGCTGTTGGAAGTATTCGTTCACGAGCTCAGGACGCACGGAATGGGTGCGCGCAAACTCAATAATCGCATCGCGTTGCTTACGTTTCGATTCCATCAATCCATAGCGTTCCTCCCCTGCAAGACCAATCTCATGGCCGAGCGGAGTGAGGCGCATATCGGCGTCATCCTGGCGAAGAAGNATGCGATATTCGGCTCGCGAGGTGAACATGCGGTAAGGCTCGTCGACACCTTTCGTCACGAGGTCATCGATAAGCACNCCGATATATGCCTGATCTCGACCGAGCACAAAGGGAGTCAACCCGGAGTGTGATCGATGGGCATTGATACCGGCAATCAACCCCTGCCCNGCTGCCTCCTCATAGCCGGTGGTGCCATTGACCTGACCGGCAAAAAAGAGCCCACGGATGAGTTTNGTCTCGAGCGAATGATAGAGCTGCGTGGGGTCNAAGAAGTCATATTCTATAGCGTAGCCGGGGCGATAGATGGCCACCTCGGAGAGCGCGGGAATCGTTTCAAGAGCCGAAATCTGAACATCGAGCGGAAGCGACGAGGAGAAGCCGTTGAGATAAAATTCCTGTGTGGTCTCCCCTTCCGGTTCGAGGAAAAGCTGATGCTCGGTCTTGTCGGCAAAGGTCACGATCTTGGTCTCGATGCTGGGGCAATAGCGCGGTCCGATAGACTGAATCTGGCCATTGTAGAGCGGCGATCGAGGAAGACCTTCGCGNAGTATTTCGTGNGTCTTTGAATTGGTGTAAAGGATGTGACACTGGCGCTGNCGCAGTTCGCGATGAACCGAGGGCAGATAGGAAAATTTATGAAAATCATGTTCGCCATCCTGAGGCGTGGTCAATTCCCATTTGACCGACCGACCGTCAATGCGCACNGGGGTGCCGGTCTTCATGCGGTCAGTCACGAATCCGAGGTCGCGCAACTGCTCGGTCACGCCATAGGAAGCCGGCTCGGAAACACGCCCTCCGGGTGTCTTTACCTCTCCGACATGCATCAGACCATTCAGGAAGGTGCCTGCNGTCAGCACCACCGACTTGGCGGAGAACTCAACTCCGAGCGCAGTAACCACTCCCCTCACCTGCCCGTCGGCAACAATGAGTCCGTTGACNGAATCCTGCCAAATGGAGAGATTGGGNGTGTTTTCAAGCGTTTCGCGCCACAGAGCAGAGAAACGCATGCGGTCGCTCTGCGCTCGCGGACTCCACATGGCAGGCCCTTTTGAGCGGTTGAGCATACGAAACTGAATGGCAGAACGGTCGGTAACAATACCCATCATGCCGCCAAGCGCATCTATTTCTCTAACAATCTGACCTTTGGCGATACCACCCACGGCCGGATTGCAGCTCATCTGCGCAATTTTGTTCATATCAATAGTGATCAGAAGCGTGCGTGAACCAAGTCGTGCGGCAGCCGACGCAGCCTCACAACCGGCATGTCCTGCGCCGATCACAATAACATCGTAATCAAATCTCATGGTGAGAAAATTGAATGGGATTATATATCAAAGCATTGCAAGAGCCTCGTTTTCAAAGCGTTCCATAATTTCACGCTCTCCGGGGCCTTTGTCGTTAATTCCGCAAAGATGCAACACACCATGTGCGATAACACGGTGAAGCTCAGTGAGATAATCAGCACCAACAAGCTCGGCATTCGTAGCCACAGTGTCAAGCGAAATAAACATATCGCCCGAAATGCGGCGTCCGTGAGTGGTGTCGAAGGTGATTATATCGGTGTAATAGTCGTGATTAAGAAATTGACGGTTCACTTCGATGATTTTNTCATCATTGCAGAAGATGTAGGTCAGCGGGCCGACTATGCGGTTATGAGCCTCNGCCACCCGGCCGAGCCAGGCAGCGAGCGCATCGAAGTCGAGAGCCGGAAGCTCTGCGCCATCGGCAAGCCATTGAATCCTGTTTTCCATCATCGATTGAAAAAACGCAATTTTATAAAGGATATTACCCACAAAAGTAATAAATATTTTGGAAAAACGGGCAAAATGAGGAATCGCAATTTTTCTGAGGATTTTTCAAAACAAGAAAAATCAGCGATTACAAACTAACATTCAACCNTTTACCCAAAATTTAAGCCCGCGAGAATCGTTCAGAAAAATGCAAACCGAATAAACTATCGGAAAAACAGACCGAAAACGACTTCAAGTTCACCCGGCGATCAACGACAACACATATTTATATATAATTAAGGAAAAAGGATTGCAACGAAATCAAAATGTCACTATCTTTGTGGAGTTATTATCAAAAAGCAATTCAAAACCGAATTATCAAAACATATCTCAAAATAAAAAGTCAAAATCACAAAAAGTTTATGGAATTTTCAAAACTATCGGTTGCAAAATTGAAGCATCTCGGAAAAATGATGCTCCTCCTTCCTCTTGCAGCTCTCGCTCTCACCGCCACCTCATGCGATGACGACAACGACTCCCCTACCCCGGGCATTACCGAAACAGTAAAACTAAATTTCGTGGAAGCNACTCCCGACTGCTTCTATTTCATCCCCTACCTCCAGCAGCACGGCAACTACTACATTGAACTCGCCACCGGCCCCATCGGCTACAGCGGCNTCATGGCCTACCCGCTGAACGAGGGCGACTACATCCTGGCNATGGACCTCTACTCTTGGGCCGATGCCGACCATAAAAACCCCACCATCCCCGGCGGCATCTACACTCCCACCAACAANCCCGACGATGAGCACGACCTGACATTCTCCCTCACCAACACCATGCTCATCTACAACGCCGGCAAAAACGAAGACGGTCTCTCAATCGTTCGATTCACCAAATTCACCGACGGCTTCATCGAACTCTCAACCAACAGCGACGGCACATACACTCTCAACGCCACCCTGACCGGCGAAGACGACAAGGAATATGAACTCTCCTTCGGCGGCCCAATCGAAGTTCTCGACATGAGCGCAATTGAAGATGAAGACTGGTGGGGCTTCAGCGGCAACACCGAATTCACCGCCAAAAAGTCAAACTATGTCTACTACGACGACTCCNAAACCAAAGGCGTAGACACATACTATCTCCGACTCTTTGAATCTGACAAAATCACCGGCGACTACAACCACCCCAACGATCAGTCAAACAAAATCAACCTCTGCCTCTACACTCAACACGACAAAGGCCTGGCCGGAACCTACACCGTACGCGCCGAAGAAACTGCCGGCTCATGCTATCCCGGCCAGCGTTTCGCAGCCACCGCCACCGACAGCTACGTTGAACGCATCACCGCCGACTGGACTCCCCGCTACGCCCTGATCAGCGAAGGCAACATCACCATCACTGAAAACAACGGCACCTACAGCGTCACCGTCGACTGCAAGACCCCCGAAGGCGCAACCGTGAAAGCCACCTACACCGGCCAGATCGAAAACATCACCGGCAAAGCTCCCTCCTACTCGACCCTTGAAAGCGACATCACCGTCACCCCGACCCAGTGTAGCTTTGTCGACTACTACGGCGAATACAATGGCGTATATCCCTTCAGCGTCGCCCTCGCAAACGATACCGAAGTTCTGTTCTTCGACTTCGTGGCCTCATCAGGATCGCTGACCGAACTCCCCACCGGCACCTACACCATCAACGGCACAGAAGACGCCGGAGCGCTCATTGCAGGCCGAGTTGAAGATGGCTTGATGTACTGCACCTCCTATGTTAAATACAATAGCGACGCAACTGAAGTCGTGGCTTCAACACCCGCATCGAACGGCACACTGACCATCACCCGCTCAGGCGATAAATACACCTTCACATTCGATCTCGAAGATGATGCTCAGCCCACACGCCACACCATCAAGGGTTCNTGCACCGTCACCCTCCCTGAGTTTAATAACGAATCAGGCGAACTTGAGTCAAGAGTCAGAAAGACCCGCTCAATCGCAGTGCCCAAGATGAAAAACAACTTCTCGGCACGCATCCTCCACTAAGGAACCCGATTGATTAATGATTTGATATGGCAACGCCCCACCTCCCGGGGCGTTGCTTTTTTTACCCCCGGAGCGCAATGCTGTTTACTTAAGAAATCGAGTGGGGTTGACTTATCTGGGCTTTACCCGAATTGTAGGGACGCACCCTGGTGCGTCCGAATTGATAATCAGATGGTTGCGGACGCACCAGGGTGCGTCCCTACAATGAGAGGGGAGCCCTATGAGCCCTTATCCTGGTTGATTTCAGCCGTGCGTCCGGTTGACGAGGCAAGATAATAGGCCGCAAAAGGCCACAAAAAAAGCGGCGCCAGGGGCGTCGCTTTTCTTGTGGAGAGGGGGATTTTTATCAGGTTTTGTGTGTGAAGAAGCGGGATTATTCTGCTTCAGCAGGCTGAACCATCTTGATGTTGTCGAGACAAACAGAGAAGGGAGAAGAGTAGGGAGTATCCCAGGTGTCGGGCCAAGTTACGTTGACGGCGATTTTGTTAACCTTGCCGAGAGCGATGGTTTCGAGAGTTTTCCATTCAGAGAGAACAACAGAGTTGCCGTCGCGGAAATCAGCGAGATATTCAGTCACGGTGCCGGTTTCGTTGCCAGCAGCGTCATAGCCGGTGAGNGTGAGCAGACACCAGTCGCCGTCGGTCATCGGAGCGTTAGAATACCAACCGATAGTCATCCACTGATACATTTCAGATGAGTTCATCACGTCGATTGAAACCACTTCGCGTTCTTCGCCGTCGGCAAAAGCAAACTCGGGAGCTGCTTCAGGCTTGCTTGCGATGAACGAAGCGGGCTGCTTCACAACGAGGAACTTATTGGGAGTGGCATCAGCATCAGTGGAGGGAGCGATGGCAACGCCGATAGAAGCGGGAGTGGAGTCTTTATCTTCGTTGAGTGAATGTTCATCAGAAACCACACAACCGCCAACGTAGGTGTAATATTCAGCGAATTTAAACTCGCAATCGAAATCGGTGTAAGAACCACCGTTTGACACGACGTTGTTAGTCTTGCCTGCTGCAAATTCGCAGTCAGAGAAAGTGATAACGTCGTAGTTGACCAACACGGGTGCGTCGTCATCGTCGGAGCAAGAAACCAGCGATGCTGCAACGAGGGGAAGTGCAAATAAAAGTGCTTTTTTCATTGTTGAAATAAAATTAAAAATAAACCGAAGAGAATGGACAAACTGTAATCGTTGGTGTTCAATTCACTCCTTTTTGTAATAAATTCGCACAAAAATAAACACAATTTGTCAATTCTGCAAGAAAACCGAGGAAAAACACGGAAAAAGGAAATTATTTCTTATATTTGCGGGCGAATAACATGGAATTTAAAACTATGGTCAAGATAATGAACTCTATCCCCCGGCTGCTCTTTGCCGCAATGGCATTCGTGGCAGCCATTTTGCCTGCCGGTGCGCGTCAGCTCAGTGTCAACGAAGCCGTCGATGCCGCCGGACTGGCAATGATGCAGACCGGCGCCGACTTCAAACCGATGAGCGCGCTGCGGGCCGACAAGCTCCGGCTGCTGCGCACCGAACGCAAAGCCGACTTAAACACCATATATATAATGAGCGACTCCGAAGGCTCGGGTCAGGTGGTGTTTCTTGCCGCCGACGACGTTGCCGCTCCGCTGCTCGGCTATTGCGACACCTCGGATTTCGACATCAACAACATGCCGCCGGCGCTGCAATATATGCTCGACTGCTACTCCAACCAGATAGCGCAAGCCACCGCNCGCGGAGCTCTCCCCTTCACTCCAAATGCCGCAACGGATCAGCGCGCCGACATTGCCCCCCTCGTGAAAACCCTCTGGGATCAGGGCGANCCTTACAATCAGGAGTGTCCCCGAATCGACAACACGGCCACCTACACCGGCTGCGTAGCCACAGCCATGGCCCAGGTGATGAACTACCACCGCTGGCCCAACACCGCCACCGGATTCATCAGCTACGCCTGGGGCAACGGAGGCACCTCTCTGTCAATGGATTTCTCGACAATCAGCTTCGACTGGGCAAATATGCTCAACGTCTACACCGTGTCGTCGCCCCTGGCCGCCCGCCAGGCCGTTGCCACNCTCATGAAGGCCTGCGGCTACTCGATTGAAATGAACTACGGCACCACTGCCTCCGGAGCCTGGAGCGCCAACGTCGGTGCGGCTCTCATCAACAATTTCGGCTACGCCAAAAACATCCGCTACCTGCAGCGAAACCACTATCTCTATGCCGACTGGCTCGACATCATCTACGGCGAGCTCGCTGCCGGACGCCCGGTGCAATATGGCGGCTACAACAGCCAGGCCGGACACTCCTTCGTCATCGACGGCTACCGCGCCGAAGGCGGATATTTCCACGTCAACTGGGGCTGGAGCGGCATGAGCAACGGCTACTTCCTCATCTACTCCCTCGACCCCGACTCTCAGGGCATCGGCGGCTCCATGTCGGGCTATGACGACAATCAGGATGCCATCGTCGGTGTGCAGCGCGACTTCGCCGGCTCCGACTATTTCTACTCCATGGCCACCAACTCGGCTTTCACCACCACCAAACCGGAATACTCCCGCACCGAAAACATCATTTTCGGCGGCGACAACACATGGTTTTTCACCAACGCCACCCTCACCGCCATCAGCGGCTCGGCAGGCGTCAAAATGACNTCCCTCTCCACCGGCGCCTCCACCACCGCCTCTCTCATCACCCTTTCCGACCTGAAATTCGGCTACGGCTATCAGAGCATGACCCTGCGCCCGGCCGACGTGCCCTCCGAAGGAGANTACATCGTTGAACCGACAGCCATCATCAACGGCAGCGAAGCCACCATCCAGCAGCCGGTGGGCGTGGTCAACAAGCTGAAAATGACCGTNTCGGCCAACGATGTCACCTTCGAACCCTACGAAGCTCCCGAACCCCGNCTCAAGGCAACAGCCAAAGAGCAAGTGGGCAAAGCATATCTCGGCTACCCCATCACCGTGCAGGTCACTATCGAAAACAGCGGCGACGAATTTCTCGGCACTCTTGAGCTCCGGTTCCTCTCCGGCACCACGGAGATTGGCCCGCTGAGCAACTCNGTGTCAATCGACATCCCCGAAGGCGAAACCCGCACCGTCACCTTCCACGGCAATATGCCCGACGGGGTGGAAGCCGGCAAAAACTACACCGTCAGAGTCTACAACGGCTCGCAGGGCATCACCCTCCCCCCTCCCCCGCTGACCATCACCCCTGAAGAAGTGGCCGCAGGNACCCCGAGCCTCACGATNACCTCCTANAGCTTCGAAGGCGTAAGCTCCGGCAACGGCTCTTTCTCCAACCCCGCAAAACTTGAAAGCCAGACACTTGACCTGACNGCCTACGTCACCAACTCCTCCGGTGTGTTCAGCGACGAAATCACCGGCTATGTCTACGACACTTCCAACAACTATGCCGGCTACCTCGGCTATCAGCCCGCACTCATCGGCCCCGGCGACGAAGCTCCCCTCGACTTCAGCTTCAACACCTCCACGCTCGACCCCACAAAGACATACTACTGTCTCTTCCACTACTATCCCGACCCGTCAAGCACCTCGGGCTCATGGATTTCAAACAACTATTTCTACTTCATTCCCTCGCCGCTGGCCGAGGTCGACGACCTTGAATCGCAGTTCGGCGCACCCAAGGTGACAGTGACCGACGGANCTGTTGAAATCACTGCTGCCGAAGGAATTGTGGCNGTCGACATGCACAGCATGCTCGGCATCAACTACGGCCACCGCTCCCCCCNGGGCGCNCCGACCGCTCTGACNATCGAAACCGACCGCATCCCCGCCGGAATGTATCTCGTCACCGTCAGAACCACCTGCGGCCTGACCGTAACCAAGAAAATAACAATCCGATAGCATCCCCACCCCAACTACTCAGCGCCTTATGAATCGCCCCACCGCCATGATNTCCATCTTCTGCCAAAACCTCTCCCGCAACATCGAATTTCCCGCCGGCTCCACGCTGCTCGATATGCTCTCAGTCATAGCCCCGGAACTCGACTTCACCCCGATATGCGCCCTGGTCAACAACAAAGCCGAGGGCCTCGACTTCCGCGTCTACTCCCCGAAAATGGTCGAGTTTCTCCCCGTCAGCTCTGCNGCCGGCAAGCGCACCTATGTGCGCTCGCTCTGCATGATGCTCTACGACGCCGTCAACACCTGCCTNCCCGGCACTTCGCTCCGCATCGCCCACTCCCTCTCTCGCGGTCTNTACTGCCGAATCATCGGCGCCGATGTCACAGAAGAAATCTGCACCCGGCTNAAAGCCCACATGCAAGGACTCGTGGCGGCCAATCTCCCCTTCCTCCGCTTCGACAGCCGCACACCCGAAGTGATTGAAACCTTTGAGCATCAAGGCNTGACCGACAAAGTGAAGCTCCTNCGCACACTCCACGAACTCTACACCCCCTACTATCAGCTCGGCGACCTCTGCGACAGCTACTATGGCCCCCTGGCCCCGTCGACCGCCGCCGTAGCCACCTTCGACCTCCTCCCCTACAAGGAAGGCCTTCTCCTGATGGGACCCTCGGCAGCCGACCCTGAGCGCGCCGAAACGCCCGTGGCACAAGAAAAAATGTATCGTGCCTTCACCGACTATCTCGCATTCAACCACATCGTGGGCGTCAGCAACGTCGGCGAGCTCAACGAAGCCGTCAGCCACGGCCAGTCANCCATGCTCATCAACGTNGCCGAAGCCCTCCACAACAACCGCATAGCCACCATTGCCGACGAAATCACCCGCCGCCGGCGCCGAGGCGAAGCCCGCATCGTCATGATTGCCGGACCNTCCTCCTCGGGCAAGACAACATTCACCAAGCGACTCGCCATTCAGNTGATGACCAACCTCCTGGAGCCGCAAATCATCTCCCTCGACGACTACTTCGTTGACCGCCACCACACCCCCCTCGACGAGTCAGGCGACTACGACTACGAATCCCTCTATGCCCTCGACCTCCCCACCTTCAACTCCCATCTCAACCGCCTCATAGCCGGCGAAGAAGTCGAGCTACCCTACTACAATTTTGAAACCGGAGCCCGCGAATACCGAGGCAACCGCATCAGCCTCAGCCCCGACTCCGTGCTGCTCATCGAAGGCATCCACGGCCTGAACCCCGAGCTCACAGCCCAAGTCGAAGAGCGAATGAAATATCGCATCTACGTCTCCGCCCTCACCTCCATTGCCATCGACGACCACAACTGGATTCCCACAACCGACAATCGCCTTCTGCGCCGCATCATCCGCGACGCCCGCTATCGCGGAGTCACCCCCGAGCAGACCATCCGCCGCTGGCCCAGCGTGCGCCGAGGCGAAGAGCGATGGATATTCCCCTACCAGGAAAACGCCGACGCCATGTTCAACTCCTCCCTGCTCTTCGAATTAGGAGTCATGAAACAACGNGGCGAAGAACTCCTGCGCGCAGTGCCCCACGACGTCCGCGAATACGCCGAAGCCGACCGCCTCCGCCGCTTCCTCGGCTACTTCACCCCCATCAGCGAAGCCCACATCCCCTCCACCTCCCTCCTCCGNGAATTCCTNGGCGGCTCCAGCTTCAAATACTAACGACCNCACTCCCCAACCCCCAAAACTCTGCTCTCTAAACTCTAAACTCTAAACTCTANTCTCTAACCACTAAACTCTAAACTCTACTCTCTGNTCTCTAAAAAAANTCCCCGCCGGATGTCAAGTTTATCGGCCGTGAACGGCCGATGATATCCGGATGGCCCCCATCCCTGCACCCCACTCTCTGCNCTCNAAACTCCATCATTAAAAATCATAAACCCAAGCAAAGGATTTTTAACTGAAAAACACANAATAGANTTCAAAATTCCACAAACAAGCCTCAAGTTAACACTTATTAACAAGCAAAACACCGCGAATGGGAAAATTTCTTTTACCTTTGTATATAGAAATTTCTAACCTTAAAACTNTATCACTAACCGATCGACATTTTCACCCCCTCCGCCGCACTGATTGACCCTCCTGCCAACCGGGGCNTTTTCGTGCCCNCCNGCCGGGAAAANATCGGNNANACCAACAGAAAAAGAAANGTAACCAAAAAACTAACCAAATCAATAACCAATAACCAAAACCGGCATCAAAATCAAGCACTAAGAAACAACACACCAACCTCCCACCTCATTTGCTTGAATAACTAACTAATAACTAACCTTAATTTACTAACCAATTCAAACAAACATTATGAAGTCAAAGGTAACAAGCTTGTTATTGATGCTTTTACTCTTCCCGGT
This sequence comes from Bacteroides sp., assembly GCA_014801655.1. Taxonomy (GTDB): domain Bacteria; phylum Bacteroidota; class Bacteroidia; order Bacteroidales; family Muribaculaceae; genus Paramuribaculum. Next base: position 29,728 of record JAAVDT010000022.1, on the reverse strand, counting down.
CATGAGTGTTATGGCACAGACCATGACAGTCAAGGGAATTGTGACTGACACAAGTGGCGAACCGCTGGTTGGTGTTTCTGTACTCGTCAAAGGCACTTCCTTCGGCGCTCAGACCAATCTNGATGGCGAATTCAGCCTCAAAGCCAAACAAGGCGACGTGTTGACATTTTCCTACATCGGCTACCGNTCAGCCCAGCTCACGGTGCCCNCCANCGGCAAAGTCGACATGGTGCTTGAAGAAGAAGCAACCGCTCTCGACGAGGTTGTAGTAACCGCTCTCGGCATCAAGCGCGAACAGAAAGCACTCTCCTACAACGTTCAAACCGTTAAAGGCGANGCCTTCACCTCAAACAAAGACGCCAACTTNATCAACTCACTCGCCGGNAANGTNGCNGGTGTCAACATCAGCTCCAGCTCGGCAGGTTCCGGTTCGGCAGCNCGTGTTGTGATGCGTGGCACCAAATCACTCTCAGGCAACGACAACGCCCTCTATGTGATCGACGGTATCCCCATGTTCGACGTCAACACCGGCTCTGAAAGCGGTGGCACAATGGACAAGCAGCCCGGTTCAAGCTCGGTTGCCGACATCAACCCCGACGACATCGAATCAATGTCTGTACTCTCAGGCCCCTCTGCAGCAGCTCTCTACGGCTCTGCAGCCGCAAGCGGTGTCATCCTCATCACCACCAAGAAAGGTGAAGAAGGNCGCGCNAAACTGACCTACTCCAACACNACTCAGTTCCACCGNGCCTGGATGACTCCCAAGTTCCAGAACACCTACGGCAACAAACCCGGCGAATTCGCTTCTTGGGGCGCCAAACTCGACACCCCCTCAAGCTACGACCCGATGGACTTCTTCCAGACCGGNGTAACCGAAATCAACGCCCTCACCCTCACCGTCGGTACAGCCAAAAACCAGACCTACGCATCAGCNGCCGTGACNAACGCTCCCGGCGTTATGCCCGAGTCTGACTACAACCGCTACAACTTCTCTATCCGCAACACCACCAAGTTCTTCAACGACAAGTTGACCCTCGACCTCGGTGCAAGCTACATCATTCAGAACAACAAAAACTTCGTTGGTTCAGGCGAATACTTCAACCCCATTCCCTCCCTCTGGCTCTTCCCCCGNGGCGAAGACTTCAACGAAGTNCGCATGTTTGAACGNTNNGACCCNTCNCGTCANATNATGACNCAGTTCTGGAATCAGAAATACCCCGAAGCATTCACAATGCAGAACCCCTACTGGACTCAGAAGCGCATGAGCCGCGAAGCCCGCAAGCAGCGCTACATGCTCAACGGTTCACTCAAATATGACATTCTTCCCTGGCTCTACGTTATCGGCCGCGTTCGCGTCGACAACTCCAACATCGTCTACGAAGAAAAATACAACGCCACAACCATCATGACTCTTGCCGGTTCAAACAAGGGTATGTATGGCAAGACTCGCACAATGGACCGCACCACCTATGCCGACATCATGGCATCNATGAACAAAAACTTCGTCGACAATCGCCTCAACGTCAACGCCCAGGTGGGTGCCTCTATCAACGACATGCTCGAAGAATCAGACTCCTACAGCGGCGGCCTGGCTCTCATCCCCAACTTCTTTGCTAAAGGCAACATCAACAAAGACAGCTTCAAATGGCAGGATGCCGAATGGCACGACCAGGTGCANTCAGTATTCGCTTCAGTTGAACTCGGTTGGGACAGCCAGTACTATCTGACCGTAACAGGCCGTAACGACTGGGCCTCAATGCTCGCNTTCACCGACAAGACAAGCTACTTCTACCCCTCGGTTGGTGGTAGCTGGCTCATCAGCGAAACATTCCGCGATCAGCTCCCCCAGGCCATCTCCTTCTTGAAAGTTCGTGGTTCNTGGGCAGAAGTTGCTTCGTCGCCNGACCGNTATCTGACCCGCATGCAGTATGAATACAAGGATCAGACCAACCAGTATGTATGGCCCTCCAAGCACTACAACCCCAACCTCAAGCCCGAAAACACCAAATCCTACGAAATCGGTCTTAGCGCCAAGTTCCTCAACAACACNATCGGTCTTGACGTAACCTACTATAAGGCTAACACCTACAACCAGACATTCCTCATCCCCGCTTCTGCTTCTTCCGGCTACCAGTACAACCTCGTTCAGACCGGTAACATCCAGAACCGTGGCGTTGAAGCTGCCGTGACCTACAACAATCAGTGGGGCGACTGGCGTTTCAACACCGGAATCACCTACTCACTCAACCGCAACAAAGTCATCGCCCTCGCCAACGGCGCAATCGACCCCGAAACCGGCCTNCCCATCGAAATGGAATACATGAACGGTGCAGGCTGCCTCGGTATGAGCGGCGGCCCCGCAGTTCGTCTCTACGAAGGCGGCACAATGGGCGACCTCTACTCCAACCAGCGTCTCCGTCAGAGCCCCAACGGCTACATCTGGCGCGACCCCGACACCGGCAACGTTCAGCTCGAACAGGTTGACTACTTCAAGGTTGGCTCTCTCCTGCCCAACTTCCACATGGGCTGGACAGGTTCACTCGCCTGGAAAAACCTCAACCTCTCTTGGGCCGTTACAGGTCGCTTCGGTGGCCACGTTGTCAGCGACACCCAGGCTATTCTCGACCGCTACGGCGTTTCTGAAGTTTCAGCTNCCGCTCGCGACAATGGCGGTGTAGCTGTTCCCGGCAACGGCGTTGTTGACGCTCAGAACTACTACGAAACAATCTCGGCAGCCCCCGGCACNTACTACATCTACAGCGCGACCAACGTCCGCCTCGCCGACCTGACCCTGACCTACACATTCCCCCGCGCAATGCTCCACAACATTGCCGACCTCACTCTCGGCCTCACCGGCAAGAACCTCTGGATGATCTACTGCAAGGCTCCCTACGATCCCGAATCGACCTCATCGACAACCAACAACTTCTATCAGGGTGTCGACTACTTCCAGCAGCCCAGCATCCGCACATTCGGTTTCAATGTTAAACTCACATTCTAAGCCACGATTCACTCACTATGAATACTAAGATAAACAAAATAGCAACCTTGATGCTTGGTGGCAGCCTCATGTTGGGCGCCGCAGGATGTACCGACAAGTTCGAGGACTTCAACACCAACCCCAAAGCTCCCACCGAAGAGCAGATGAAAGGTGACTATGCTTCAACAGCCACCCTCATCGCTTCGATGATTCCGGTTGTGGCCCAAGGTCAGGAAAACAACTATCAGATGCTCGATCAGATGATTGGCTGCGAATTTGGTCGCATGACCTCGGCCAAGAACCAGTGGGGCTCAAATGCTTACTATGCAACCTACAATCCCCCGATCGGCTGGGTGGGCAACATGTTCGACACCACCATGCCTATGGTCTACACTCCCTTCTTCCAGATTCGCGACATCTCAGGCGGCGAAGGCCTCACCTATCACTGGGCTAACCTTCTGCGCATCTTCGCAACCGTTCGCGTAAGCGACTGCTACGGCCCCACCCCCTTCTCTATGATTGGCGGCGGCAACAGCTTCCAGGTTGCTTACGATGACATGCCCGACCTCTACAACGCCATGTTCGACGAAATCGACGAAGCACTCGCAGGTCTCAAAGAAGCATCCACAGGCACAGGCGGCTCTCTCTTTGCCGATGTTGACTACATCTATCAGGGCGACATCGCCAAATGGGCCAAGTTTGCCAACACTCTGAAACTCCGCATGGCAATGCGCCTTGTAAACGTCAACCCGACCCTTGCACAGACCAAAGCCGAAGAATGTGTCAACGACCCCGCAGGCCTCATCTCCGATGCTGCTGACGCTGCCTGGTCAACATTCATCCCCGGCGGCAACGCACTCCACAAAGTCACCGAACTCTGGGCTGAAGGCCGCATCAGCGCCGACATCACTTCCTATATGAACGGCTACAACGACCCCCGTCTTGAAAAATATGCCAAGGCAGCAAGCGACGGATCGTTCACCGGTGCCCGCAGCGGTGTTTACCACTACTCCAACGCCGACTTCCCCAGCTATTCTCTGACCATCTACGGAGCAAACGACAAACTCCTCTCCATCTCGGCAAGCGAATCATGGTTCTGCCGTGCTGAAGGCGCTCTCCGCGGTTGGAACATGGGCGGCACTGCCAAAGAACTCTACGAACAGGGTGTGACCGTGTCCATGAAAGAACGCGGCGCCGACATCGGCAACTACCTCAGCAGTACAGCCAAACCCGCCGACTATGTTGCCCTCGACAATGCGTCCTACAACATTTCGGCTCAGTCAACAATCACTCCCGCCTACGATGACAACGCATCCTTCGAAACCAACCTCGAACGCATCATCGTGCAGAAGTGGCTCGGCAACTTCCCCAACGGCTGGGAATCCTGGGCTGACTTCCGTCGCACAGGCTATCCGAAGTGGTTCCCCGTGGTCAACAACCTCTCGACCGACGGCGTGACCTCAGCTCGCGGCATGCGTCGTCTCGCCTTCCCCCAGTCGGAATTCAACACCAACGAATCCAACATCAAACAGGCCGTTGGCATGCTTGGAGGCGCCGACAACAGCGCAACCGACCTCTGGTGGGCCAAAAAGAACTAATCATTAAAGAAAAAGAGAATCAATTCTTATTATCAAGACAATGAAAGGATTAAAATCTATATTGTTCGCAGCAGCAACTCTCATTGCGGTTCCCGCCGTGATCAGCTCCTGCAGCGACTGGACCGAAGCCGAGCCCGAAGATTTCTACGTGGCTCCGACACCCGGTTATCAGGCAAACCTCAAGGACTATTTCAATTCTCCCCACAAGGTTACATTCGGTTGGTTCGGCAACTGGGGCGGCACTCTAAAGCAGAACTCCCTGATGGGTCTCCCCGACTCGGTTGACTACGTTGGTCTCTGGCTCTGCTGGGGCAACCTTACTCCCGAACAGCAGGCCGACCTCGACGCTTTCCACGCCCGCGGATCTCACACCGTAATGTCATGGACCGCTCGCAACATCGGTGAAAACCTCACTCCCGAGGGCTACACTCCCGAAGAATACTGGGGCTTCACCCTCGACAACGATGATGCAGGCAAGCAGAGCCGCATCGATGCAGCAAAACGCTATGCCCAGGCTATCGTTGACACCTGCACCAAATATCGCATCGGCGGTTTCGACCTCGACATGGAAGCAACCGGCACGCTGATGAACCACAGCGAACGCCAGGTCTGCAACGAATTCCTCCGCTATCTGCGCGCCGAATTCGACAAACAGGGCAAATGGCTCTGCGTCGACATTCCCGGCGGTGCAAGCTGGCTGAGCTACTACGACCTTCTTGACGACGACGTGGTTCTGTCGCTCAACTACATAATGTGGCAGACCTACGAAATTGCACAGGCAGGCATCGACTCTTTCTTTGACTATGTCAAGGCCCGCAAGCCCGCAATCTTCGAACAGACACTTGCCAAATCCGTCATCTGCGCCACCTTCGAACGCGCAGTCGACAAACACTACTATCTCGAACAGAGCGTTTATCGCAATAAATATGGCCTGCCCCACGGCGGTCAGGGTGCCTACCACATCGAGTATGACTATGCCGGAAATCCCGACTATCCTACCGTGCGCCAAGGCATCGCAATCCAGAATCCACCTATAAACAACTAATCAACAACTAAGACAAAACACAACTATCATGAAGAAAATTGCATTAAGTATATTTTGCTTTGGTATGCTCGCTGCTTCCTTCACTTCGTGCGACGACGCTAAAAACGACGTGATTGAAAACCGCGTGTATCTCCAGGAAGCAGTAGCCACTCCCCTGAGCGACATCGTCATGGGCGACGAAGGCTCTGTGACCTCAGCTCCCGTAACCGTTCGTCTGGCCAAAGCCATGCCCACCGACGTGGTCGTGAAGCTCGGCCTCGACAAGGCTACTCTCGACACCTACAACAAACGCAACCAGACCGAGTATGAACTCGTGCCCGAAGAGTATGTCGACTTCCCCACTGAAGTGCAGCTCAAAGCCGGCGAAACCTCTTTCACCGTGCCCGTTCAGGTAACTTCTTTCAAAGGCGAATCAGGCGTTGACTACGCAATGGCCCTCGCCATCAAGTCAACCGAAGGCCTTGAAGCCTCAACCGGCTCAAGCGCTTTCATCTACGCTCTGTCTGCTCCTCTGAAACAGATGGTTCCCTCGTTCCAGTACGACAACGGCTGCCGTCTGCAGCCCGCCGACACCGACTGGGGTCTGTCGCTGGCCAACTACACCGTTGAAATGTGGGTTCGCGTTCGCGGTCTCTCTTACTACACCGGCGAAGTGACCGACAACAACGGCTACTCTGTCAACAACCAGGCTATCTTTGCCAACGGCGACAGCCCTGAGCTCTACGTTCGCTTCGGTGACCTCGTTTACTCTTCAGGTGGCAGCTACAAAAACAACTTCCTCCAGATCAAAACCTTCGGCGGCCAGTTCGACTCCGGCGACCCCACAAAAGGCAACGGTCTCGAATCAGGCGCCTGGTATCACTGGGCATGGACCTACGATGCTGCAACCGGCACAACCACCCTCTACAAAAACGGTCAGCAGCTTTCTCAGCTGACAACCGGCGTCGGTCAGGAAATGCCCTTCAACCACATCAACATGTTTGACTCCGGCTATCAGTATTTCCGCGACAACGTTGAAATGGCTCAGCTCCGCGTATGGAGCGTGACCCGCACCGCTGCTCAGATTGCCGCTTTCATGCGCAAAGAAGTGAAATACACCGACCCCAACCTCGTTCTCTATCTCCCGATGAACGAAGGCGAAGGTGCCGAAGTGCTCAAAGACGTTACCGGCAACGGCCACGACATGAAGATCGGTCAGGGTGGCAGCAACGGCTCTCGCAACACTGCCCATGCCTGGACTGAATATGACTTCTCGTCACTCTAATCATCCTCCTATCATCACGAAACAATGAAAAAATTCTGGAAATATTTAGCGATAAGCGCTATGGCTGTGGGTCTGCTTCCCATGGCTGCTTGTAGCGACGACGATGCCGTCGATCCCTACACCCTCAACTACTGCTACGTATATCAGCCCTATTCAACCTACGCTCAGCTTGAATACAAAGCCAACGGACAATTCCTTGTTGACGTTGCCAACCCTCTGTCGGTGATGCCCGTGCGTCTGACCAAGCCCGCACCCAAGGATATGAACATCACCGTGGGCATCGACGAATCTCTCGTGGCTGAATACAACGAAGCTAACGGCACGGACTATGCGTTCCTGACCGGCTGCTCAATCCTCAATTCTCCCCTGAAAATCAAAGCAGGCGAATATGTGTCGACCAAAGCAGCTGAGATTGGCTCAACAATCGTTGACGAAGAAGGCAATGAAACTGTTGTGACTGAAACCATCTTTGTCAACGACTCGATCACCGTCAGCTTCGGCGACATGTCAGGCTTCATGACCGGCGAAACCGACTACATCCTCCCGATCGTAATCACCGGCGCTGATGGCGCAACAATCTCCAACAGCAGCCGCATCTTCCTGACTTTCTCTTCGACCTACCACAGCAACAAAATCAGCGTTGACTATCTGACCACCGTGTCTAACAACACTGACGAGGAAGGCTGGGAAACAGCAAACACCAACCTGACTCTCACCAACTTCTTCAACTGCGAGTGGAACGCCGACGATGAAATCCAGATCAAGGCCTCGATCGACAACTCCAAGATTGCAGCCTACAATCAGGAAAACGGCACAAGCTACGTTGTCCTCAACGGCACCTCCGTGAAGACCCCGACCGTGACCATCGCCGAAGGCAGCAACTCCGGCAATCTGCAGCTCACTCTGGGCGACTACACCGGCGTTGCCAACGAGATTGAATACCTCATCCCCATCGATCTCGAGCTCATCAAGGGTGAAGGCGCTTCGCTTGAAGCAACAACAGTCTATGTTGAAGTGACAAGCACTCCGAAAGAAGTCTATGTAAGCGACTACGCTACCGGTCTGACCCTGATTCAGCCCTCTTCCAACTGGACTGCAACTGAAGTCGGCGATGACTACACCGAAGACGCTACATTCCTCTTCACCGGCTCAACCTACACCTACTGTCCCGAAACTTCGTTTGAAATTGACCTCGGCGAAGTGACCACAGTCGATGCCTTCTCACTCCGCTGGTATAGCTACTACTATCAGGCCGCCGAAGTGACCAACATCCAGCTCAGTAAAGATGGCGAGAAGTGGGAAGACTGGGGTGCAGCAGCATCTCCCGGCCAGTATGCCTCAACCTGGTATCTGACCTTCTCCAAACCCGCCAGCTTCCGCTACATGCGATTCTATGTCGGTCTGGAACGCACCTATGGCGTTTACTTCCGTCAGATTTCATTCTTCAACAAGTGATGATAATCATCCCTGCCTTGTGATTTGAGCGCGTTTTAGAAACTGTTTAAATTTATGTGCCAATGATTTTGAAAATATTTTTGGATGATTTTTGCGAGTTGAAGAGAGAGCAATGCGGGCATTGCGACCGATGAGACTCGGCGAAAAGCGCCAAAAAGATTATTAAAATCATGGCATATAAGTCTAATATTAAAATCCTTGACATAAATTTAAACAGTTTCTTAGTAGAAAACGCTTGATCATAACCCAAAATCCTCCGGTCTTAACCTTGGCCGGGGGATTTTTTTGTGAAAATTGCAAGGGATTGAGGGGAAAGTGTTATCTTTGTGTTTCAAAACCGAATGATTCTATGATTGAACTCCGCGACATACGCAAGACTTTCGATTCTCTGCAGGTGCTCAAAGGCATTGACCTCAGCATCGGCCGGGGTGAGATTGTCTCGATCGTGGGGCCGAGCGGAGCGGGCAAAACCACCCTGCTGCAAATCATGGGGTCGCTCGACCGCCCCGACTCCGGCCAGGTGAACTACGACGGCACCGACCTCTTCTCCCTCTCCGAACGCCGCCTGGCGCAGTTTCGCAACCGCAACATCGGCTTCGTGTTTCAGTTCCATCAGCTCCTGCCCGAATTCACGCTTGAAGAAAATGTGGCCATTCCGGCCATGATAGGCGGCGAATCGCGCTCCGCGGCCATTGATAAGGCCCGGCGGCTGATAAGCTATCTGGGGCTCTCTGAGCGCGCTTCTCACAAGCCTGCGCAGCTCTCCGGCGGCGAACGCCAGCGGGCAGCCGTGGCGCGTGCGCTCGTGCGCGAACCGAAAGTGATTCTTGCCGACGAACCCTCCGGCAGCCTCGACAGCCACAACCGCGAGGAGCTCCACCGACTCTTCTTCGACCTGCGCCGCGACCTGGGCCAGACATTCGTCATCGTGACCCACGATGACAATCTCGCCGCCCAAGCCGACCGCACCGTGGAGATGCGCGACGGTCAGATCACGGAGATAATCATCAACAACACCCCTACCCTAACCCCTGACAATCAGCAATGACAGCCCACCGCCTCAAATGGATAATGCACTGCATGGCGGCCATCATCCTGGCCTCCGTGACTGCTGCCTGCGACGACTCGCAGACCGACGGGCCATCAACGCAGCTCCTCCAGCAGATTGTCAGCTTCACCGGCAATTCCGACAATGGNCGCGTTGGGTTTCAATATCGCGCCGTCGACGANTCCCCCCTCGTCACCCTCTGGGCNCCGGGACGCATCAGCGANAAAGATGCCAAGCCGGGCGACCGNCTGCTGCTCACCTATCGCCTTGCCTCCGACCGCAATCCGGCCGAGGGTGGCGAAGTGANNGTGACCGGCCTTCAGCGCATACTGACCGACACCGTCGCCACTGCNCCNGCCCCNGTCANCCCCGGCGGACTCTATCTGCTCACCATCCAGCGATCCGGCCAATATCTCGACATTGCAGCGATGATGCCGCAGACCACCGACCGCTCCATCACCCTGACCGCATCCTCCACCACNCCCGATGCCGAAGGCCTCATTGACCTGACCATCGACGCCACAGCCGGNAAGGATGCCGACCAAACCTACATGGCGCAGGCCTGGGCCTCGCTCTGGATCGGCCCCGTGTGGACCCGCTCCGACGTCAGCGGAGTGCGCGTCAGAGTCAACAACACCAACAACCCCTANCGCAGCGAATTTACATTCAAAAAAACAACTATAAACGACTAACAACCAACAANCCNNCTATGAAATTGAATCTTAAGAAAATAGCACTTGCAGCAGTGGCCCTCGTCGCCACCGCCTCGACAATGACCTCATGCGTTGACAACGACGACGATAACACCACCGGCGGCGGCGCCCGCACCTTCGCCCTGGTCACCTACACCGGCACCGAAACCATCCTCATGGGCGACGGCGGCANCGGCTACGTGTCGACNTTCGCCTACTATGGCGCCGACAACACCGCAGCAAACTGCCGCTCGACCTACGAAACCCGCCTCCCGAAAGACGTTGCCGAAGCAGGCCAGCGCATGGTCATCGGCTACACCCTCAACAACTCCAACTCNACCCCCTACCCCTCCGGCGCAATCAACGTGATGTCCTACGTTCTCGTGCCCACNATCTCCCTCCAGACCGGAACCCACGAGGAAGCCACGGCCAACAATGCCCCGATGGCCATATACTACGTTCAGGGCCAGCCCTCCATCAACCGCACNGGCAACTACATCAACCTCGAAATCTATATGCCCTACTTCGCCGACCGCGAATTTTCAATCATAGCCGACGAATCGACCCTCTCCACCGACACCCCCGAGCTCTACATCTCCACTAAAGAAAAAGGTCAGGGATCAGGAACCACAGCCGTTCAGATGGCCTCGTTTGAAATCACCGACGTGTGGCGCAACCCCGCCGTCACCGGCGTCAAAATCCACGTCAACAACACCGCCGGCAACCAGCTCCAAGTATTTGAATTCAAAAAATAACCTAATAATCAACCAAATAAAAACCTTAAAGATATGGAAAAGAAACAACAGCAGGAACTTAAAATAGAAGTAACCCCCGAAGTGGCNGGCGGAACCTACAGCAATTTCACCGTCATCAGCCACAGCGGCAACGAATTCTTCCTCGACTTCATCGCCATGGCCCCCAACATGCCCCAGGCCAAAGTGCAGAGCCGCATCATCATGACTCCCGAAAACGCTAAAAACCTCCTCTTCGCCCTGAGCGACAACATCAAACGCTACGAAGCCACATTCGGCGAAATCCAGCGCATCCTCCCCAAAGCACAGCCCGGCGGCGACGTGCCNAACCCCTTCGCCGGCGGCCAGCTCAACTAATCCGCTCTCGTGCGGCGACGCACCCTGGTGCGTCAGGATAACACATTGAAAATCAACTCGGACGCACCAGGGTGCGTCCCTACAATTCGGGTAAANCCCGGCCGGATTATGAAACCCAACAATCTGACAATCTACAACTCCCTGTCGCGAAACAAGGAACTCTTCAAGCCCATCCATGAAGGAAAAGTGGGCATGTATGTCTGCGGCCCGACGGTCTACGGCGACGGCCACCTCGGCCANGCCCGCCCCGCCATCACCTTCGACATCCTCTTCCGCTACCTTTCGCATCTCGGCTACAAAGTGCGCTATGTGCGCAACATCACCGACGTGGGCCATCTCGAACACGATGCCGACGAAGGCGAGGACAAAATNGCCAAGAAAGCNCGTCTGGANCAGCTTGAACCGATGGAAGTGGTGCAGCACTACCTCAACCGCTATCATCGCGCCATGGACCAGCTGAACGTGCTTCCCCCCTCAATCGAGCCCCACGCTTCAGGCCACATCATCGAGCAGATCGAATACATCAAGAAGATTCTCGANAGCGGATATGCCTACGAAAGCAACGGTTCGGTCTATTTCGACGTGCCCAAATACAACCGNGACCATCGCTACGGCAAGCTCTCCGGCCGCAATGTCGACGAACTCCTCTCGGCCACCCGATCGCTCGACGGCCAGCAGGAAAAACGCAACCCCGCCGACTTCGCCCTCTGGAAAAAAGCCTCGCCCGAACACATCATGCGNTGGCCCTCACCCTGGAGCGACGGCTTCCCCGGCTGGCACCTCGAATGTTCGACAATGGGCGANAAATACCTCGGCGAAACGTTCGACATCCACGGCGGCGGCATGGACCTCAAATTCCCCCACCACGAATGTGAGATAGCCCAGTCAGTGGCCCACAACGGCCATGACACCGTGCGCTACTGGATGCACAACAACATGATCACCATCAACGGTCAGAAAATGGGCAAATCGCTCGGCAATTTCATCACCCTCGACGAGTTCTTCACCGGCAGCCACCNGCTGCTCACCCAGCCCTACTCGCCCATGACCATCCGCTTCTTCATCCTCCAGGCCCACTACCGCGGCACCGTCGACTTCAGCAACGAAGCTCTCCANGGCGCTGAGAAAGCACTTCAGCGCATCACCGACGGATACCGCCGCCTGCAGGCCCTGAAGCCGTCAGAAGCCTCNACAATCGACGTCAGCGGCCTCATGGCGAAGTGTTACGAAGCGATGGACGACGACCTNAACACCCCNATCCTGCTCTCACACCTCTTCGAAGCCTGCGCCCTCATCAACAAAGTCAACGACGGCAACGCCACAGCCACCGCCGCCGACCTTGAAACCCTGCGCCAAGTCTTCGACACATTCCTCATCGACATTCTCGGNATCCGCGTNGACGGAGCCGCATCCGAAACCGGTTCGGCAGCCGACATGAAACCCTTTGAAGATGCCGTCAATCTGCTTCTGGAAATGCGCTCCCAGGCCAAGNCCAACAAAGACTGGGCCACCAGCGACCTGATCCGCGACCGCCTCGCAGCCATCGGCTTCGACGTCAAAGACACCAAAAACGGCTTCGAATGGAGCCTCAAAAAATAANCCGACTCCNGTAAGGCATCCCCCCGAAACACAACGGCAGCAAGGACCCCGCGTCCCTGCTGCCGTTTTCTTTCATCAAAATTTCATNGAAAAGCCTTTGGCCGATTGAAGAAAAAANCGCATCTTTGCAAAAGAAAGTTAGGAAAAGTGTATCAAAACAACAAAAAACCGAACTTTAAAATGTAAAATCATGGAATTAAGACGCGACATAATCGATAAACTCATTGAATGGAAAGACTCNACCGAACGTAAACCCATCCTGCTCAAAGGAGCCCGTCAGATTGGNAAAACATGGGTCATGGAGNAATTCGGCCGGAAANATTTCGACCACTTCGCAAAATTCGACTTCGACAGGCAACCGGAACTCAAATCACTCTTCCAAACAACAAAAGAGCCGTCGCGTCTTCTGAAAGAACTCGCGCTCTACACCGAAGTGCCNCTGATTCCGGGCAAAACGCTAATCATTTTCGATGAAATTCAAGAGTGTGAGGAGGCCCTGAACAGTCTCAAATACTTCTGCGAAGACGCCCCGGAATATCACATAATTGCNGCGGGCTCCCTGCTCGGCGTGGCAATTCGCAAGAAACGGATGACNGTGCCCGTTGGCAAAGTAACCGTGATGCGCATGTATCCGGTCAGCTTCAAAGAATTTCTGCNATGTGCCGACCCGAAAACCTNTGAATATATCGACAGCCTGCAACAGTTAAACCGACTGCCGGAAATCATNCTGAACAAACTGACAACGGAATACCGCCGCTATCAGGTGTGCGGAGGCATGCCGGAAGCCGTCGTGGCACTGCTTGATGACAAAGGCATTCAGGAAGTTGACAACCGTCTGCGCGACATCCTTGATCTCTACGAACTTGACTTCTCAAAATATGCCGAACCACGCGAAATTCCGCGAATAAACGCCATTTGGCACTCTCTGCCGTCGCAACTGGCAAAGGAGAATAAGAAATTTGTCTACGGAATTCTGCGCTCCGGAGCCAGATCAAAAGACTATGANGACTCGCTGATGTGGCTTGAAGAAGCNGGACTCATCTACCGCATCTTTGACGTGTCGAAGCCATCGATGCCACTATCGGCCTACGAAAACACCAAGGCTTTTAAAGTCTATGCCTGCGACTGCGGACTGCTGAGGGCGCTTGCACAACTCCCGGCAACAGTGATTTTAGACCCCATAGCCAACTACACTGAATTTAAAGGTGCATTAGCTGAAAACGTTGTCTTGCAGTCACTCCTGCCGGTTTCTGANAATNGATTGCCTAATTACTGGACCTCCGATGCAACGGCAGAAGTCGAATTTTTGATTCAATGGGCAGATGAAATAATTCCAATCGAGGTCAAAGCAGAAAACAACATTTCGGGCAACAGTCTGGCCGTGTACACAAAAAAATACAATCCGACCTATCGTGTCAGATTCTCAATGCTTAACCTGCAATTCAACGGCGGTTTGCTAAGNTGCCCCGCACCACTTGCCNGCTGGTTCCCACAATTATTTGAATTGATGACAACATCGCCCGAAAAAGCAATCTNAACCCGTCAGCTCATCANNNTGNNGCNATAATATAGTTTCCTTAAACATTCGAGTGGNGTTGANTTCATTCGCGCTTTACCCAAATTGTAGGGACGCACCNTGGTGCGTCCTAATTGATAATCAGCGTATTGCGGACGCACCAGGGTGCGTCCCTACAATNAGAGGGGAGCCCTATGAGGTTTAATTACGGATTAAGTAAACANCATTAGGGTGCGTCCCAACATGGGTTGGGGGGTTAGTNGAANGTGAAGGTGATGCGGCCGGTTTCGGGGGCGGTTTTGTTGGGGGCGGGGGCCACTTTGGCGGCGCGGGCGCGGGTAAGGCACTGGGCGCGGACGGTTTGGTCGCTGATTGTGGTGGGCTGGATGATTTCAGCATCGGTCACTTTGCCTTCGGGGGTGACGGTGATGCGCACGGTGACGGTGCCGGGGGTGGGGCAGGAGATGTTGCCTGCCACGGATACNCCGCGACCGCCCACATTGCCCGATCCTGAGCCTGTGTGTTTTCCTTTTGAGTCGGCACTGCCGGCGCCTTTGCCGGTCTGACCTTCGCCGGAGCCTTCGGCTGCCGGGGTTTTGCCGAATTTCATGCGGTTTTTGGCTTCGGCAGATGCATCTTGTTTGCGCTTTTCTTCGGCGCGNCGGTCGAGCTCTTCCTGCGACGGGCCGGTGGGTTTTTCAACCACACGGGGCTTTTCGGTCACGGGCGATGGCTGCGACGAGCTGACAAGCGGAGTTGTTTCCTCGGCAGCGGGGCCGGCATCGCGAAGGTCGTTGGCATCGGGTGGGGGAGGGGTGGCGCCGTCGTCGGGCTGCGAACCTCCTCCGGGTGTGGGGATTACGGGGGGCATCTCAAACTCCACAAATTCTTCGGCAAGCAGGATTCCCGTGGTGTCGGCCTCAGGATATTTTGCTAAATCGGAGGCTGAATATCCGAGCCGCACGAGCAGCAATGTTGCCACGGCTGCTATGGCGAGCAGCAGTGTCAGCGCGGCGGCGGTCAGGCGATATTTGCGGGTGGAATCCATAGGGGAGGGGGAGCTAAACTGTTCAGGGAGCTGCGGTTTCAACTTTTGTCGGGGCGGCCTTGGTGGCGAGCACCATTTTCAGGCCGTTGCGCGCACCGATGTCGAGAATCTTGACAATCTGACCGTAGGACACCTCTTCGTCGGCGTAGATGGCGATGTTGAGCTGTTCGCCTTCGGCCTGACGCGACTGAGCCTCAAGCAGAAAGGGTTCGAGCGATTCGAGAGTGGCTGCGGCGGGGTCTTCGTCGGCATACTGCACGATGATGTCGCCCTCCGGATAGATGTAGACTCGGGTGGAGGGTTTGAGCGAAGTCTGCTCCGAGCTTTGGGGCAGATTGAGTTCGAGGGCGGTGGGGAAGACGTAGGTCGACGTGACCATGAAGAAGATGAGCAACAGGAAAATGACATCGGTCATCGAGGCCATCGAGAAGAGGGCGGTCATGTCGTATTGTCGTTTGAGAGCCATGGCAGTAGGAGGGGAGGGGAGCGGTTATTTTACGGGTTCGTTCAGGAGGTCCATGAATTCCATGGTGTTGGTTTCGAGACCGCGCATGACGCCGTTGATTGCGGCAACGAGGTAGTTGTAGGCAAACAGGGCGAGGATGCCGACAATGAGACCTGCCACGGTGGTCACCAGGGCCTGGTAGATGCCGTCGGCGAGCACACTGATGCCGGCTGCCGATCCTGCTGAGGCGAGGCTGTAGAACGACTGCACCATGCCGACAACCGTGCCCAGGAAGCCGAGCATCGGGGCGCCGGCGGCGGTGGTTGCGAGCCAGGGGAGTCCTTTGCCGAGGGCGGCCACTTCGATGTTGCCGGTGTTTTCGATGGTCACGAGCACATCGTTCATCGGTCGGCCGATGCGTGAGATGCCCTTGTCGATGAGTCGGGCATAGGGGGTGTCGGTCGATTTGCAGAGCTGACGGGCGGCTTTGATGTCGCCTTCGTGGATATAGTCTTTGATGCGGGCCATGAAATTGGTGTCTTTGCGCGATGCGCGGCGAATCACCAGTGCGCGTTCAATAAACACGTAGATTGAAATCAGGGCGAGGAGCGCCAGGGGAATCATAATGACGCCTGCGTTGACGCAAAGTTCCCACATTGAGGGGGCTTGCTGGGCGGCTTCGGTTGCGGGGGCTGTGGCTTGGAGAAGGAGCATATTTAGGGTTTAGGGAGTAGAGTTTAGAGGTTAGAGTTCAGAGTTTAGAGAGGAGGGTNTAGAGAGTAGAGTTATTTGGGGGAGCGGAGGGCCTGGCGGTAGCGGGCTACGGTCTGTTCGATGCCGAGATAGAGGGCGTCGGTGATAAGTGCGTGGCCTATCGACACTTCGTCGAGGTAGGGGAGGTGTTGGTGGAAATAGGCGAGGTTTTCGAGCGAGAGGTCATGGCCTGCGTTGACGCCGAGTCCGGCATTGTGGGCGGCTCGGGAGGCTTCGACAAAGGGTGCCACGGCCTGCTCGGGGTCGGTGGGGTAGAGGTCGGCGTAGGGCTTGGTGTATAGCTCCACGCGGTCGGCGCCTGCACGCGCGGCTGCACGGATGTTTTCAGGGTCGGTGCCCACGAATATAGAGGAGCGGATGCCGGCCTCGCGCAGACGGTTGATGATGTCGCGGAGCATATCCATNTTGGCCTCCACATCCCATCCGCCGGTCGATGTGAGGGCATCGGGGGCGTCGGGCACGAGTGTGACCTGTTCGGGCTTCACCTTGAGCACGAGGTCCATGAACTCGGGCGAGGGGTAGCCTTCGATATTGAATTCGGTGCGCACCAGGGGGCGCAGCTTGAAAACGTCGCTGTAGCGGATATGGCGTTCGTCGGGGCGGGGATGCACGGTGATGCCGTCGGCTCCGAGCTGCTCGCAGGTCTGCGCAAAGAGCTGAACGTCGGGCACATTTTCGCCTCGGGCATTGCGAAGGGTCGCTACTTTGTTGATGTTGATGCTTAAATTGGTCATTTCAGAAAAAAATCGCTAAATTTGCAAAAGCGTTGCTGAATGCGACCACAAATTTAATCAGAAATAAGGTAAGAAAAAAAGAATTGACCGCAAAAGATAACATATCGGCCGAAAATATGCAGTGTCAGCTGCCTCCACATCACTCTCCGGAGCTGCTTTTTGCCCCGGTGCAGGACAGCTGCGAGCTGACGGTGGAGATTGACCGCGCCGACTATAGCGCATCCGCCATTGCCCGCGCCGTGGAGGATGCCGACGCCCATCTGCTCAACCTCAATGTGACGGCCCGCGAGCCGCTGCAGGAAGGTTGCGTGGCCGTGGAGCTGCGCGTGAGCCACCGCAATGCGGGTGCCGTCGGGCGGTCGCTCGAGCGCTACGGCTATCGCGTGACCGACATCCGCGAGGGCTTCGATGCAAACCGCGACACCATGCTTGAAAACTACAACGAACTGATGTTGAGTATTTTTAGAGATTAACAGAAATGAAAAAACTTGCTCTCTTCGGAAACAAATCGCAGAAGTCGGGATTTGAAAANCTGGCGGCTCTGTTCAGCCTTCTTCGCAGCCACAGCGACGAAATCAGCCTCTCGATTCAGTGGCGCTACTTCGAATTCCTGCGCCGCACAATCGACCTCGACCCGGCAGGCATCGAAACGTTCGACATCTACGACGGTTCGGCCGACCTGGCCCTGAGCATCGGCGGCGACGGCACTTTTCTGACCACCTCGGCAGCCGTCGGAGCCTACGAAACGCCCATCCTCGGAATCAACTCCGGCCATCTCGGCTACCTTGCCGCCGCCGAACTGACCGATGCCGAGCGCATTGTCCGCGAAATCCTGACCGACGACTTCACCGTCGAGGAGCGCAGCCTGATTGCCGTGGAATGTTCCGTGGCGGTGAAGCTCGTCAGAAACTTCGCGCTCAATGAAGTGGCCATTCTCAAACAAGACACGGCTTCGATGATCACCGTGGAGACCGAAATCGAAGAAATCGGCACCGCCTCCTATCGTGGCGACGGCCTGATAATATCCACTCCCACAGGNTCTACGGGCTATAATCTCTCCGTCGGAGGACCCATCGTGGCGCCAACGGCCAAAAACTTNATCATAGCTCCCATTGCGCCNCACTCGCTCAACATGCGCCCGCTCGTGATCAGCGAAGATAGCCGCATCGAAGTGTCGACCCAATCGCGCGCCGACAAATATCTGCTGAGTGTCGACGGCAAAGCCACCGAGCTCCCGCTCGACGCCAAAGTGACGCTGCGCAAGGCCGACCATTCGGTGTTCGTCGTTGTGCATCCCGGCTACAGCTTCATCGAAGGCCTGCGAGCCAAGCTGCTCTGGGGCCGCGACGGAATGTAGGGGAGGCCATGGAGAAGCTGCCGCATATCATCGGCCGTTCACGGCCGATAAACTCNACATCCGCCTTNTGATTAGAGTGTGATGNTGGCGGAGTTGGGGCGGAGGCGATGGGGNGCGTGGAGGTGTTGATGAGCCGTGGTGGCGGCTTGCTCGGTGATGTTTAGAAGGGCCGTGATGGACTGTTCGATGGATTTCAGGACAGGGTGTGAGGAGTAGCGCGCCATNTCGTGGAGGAAGGCGAGGATATTGTTTTTCAGGTGAGAGCGGCGGTTGTTGATCCAGAGGATGCAGGTGGCGAGGGCTCGATTGAGGGAGATGGTCAATGATTTGGAGGAGTTTTCGGAGGACTCGGAGTTTTCGGAGTTTTTTGACTCGGCTTTCTTTTGCTCGGCTCGGAGGCGGCGTTGCTCGCGCTGACGGGCGAGACGCTCCGTTTTTTCGTTAATTTTTTCGCGCACAATGGCATAGGCTTCGCGAGTGTCGCCCGTTTCAACGGTGACATTCAGCATTTTGGCGATTTCATCCATTGTGAGGGTGACTGACTTGATGGGGTGTGAATTTGTCTTTTTCATAGNTTAGATAAATATTATGTGTAACTGATTATTTTCCTGCAAAGTTACAACCGCCCGCGCCCCATTTTGCGAGAATTTGCCGAAACGACAGAAAAAACCACACAAATCATTGCAAACACAAATATTTATCTCTACATTTGCGAAACCAATCTTTAACAACACATTACTATTATGCGCCGTATANTATTTTTATTGATAATGGGTTTGTCNGCNATNGCNGGGAANGCTCAGGANAATNTNCTGAAGTTTTTTGAGGATGGTAAATCCTGGATTTGCAAAGGATATAATTATGAAACTAAAGAATATTATCGTTTCAGAGTAAGTGTTGTNGGTGATACTGTTGTNGGTGGAGTAACAGCTCGCAAGCTCCAGAGTGAAATGGTTGANACCGGTGAAAAATCTACCACTTACCAGGTTGGATATGAAGCAGATGGAAAGGTTTATATTTGGCTAAACAATGACTTTCGTGTGTTCTTTGATTTTGTAAATCTCAATGTAGGCCAATATGTATGTGACTNTTTCGGGCAACCCATAANAGATNGGGTTGGGATAAAAGTTTCTAAATCTGGAGTACTAGATATTGAGGGTATTCATCGAACGGTTTACAGTCCTCAATGTTGCATTATGGAAACCGGCGAGGAATGCCTTGGTTGCCATGATTGGATTGAAGGTATTGGAGAAAAAGATGCGGAGTTTTTGACAAGTGTTTCTCACTTAGATCCATTCTGGAAATATGACTGTCTTGAAGAATGTTATCTCTATGACAGGTGCATCTATAGATATGATGATTCTTACCCTGTAGTCCAGACTCCTTCATCACCTGATTTGAGTTCTATTGAGGAAATTGGCAATGATGAGGTGAATGAGGCAGTCTATGATTTGATGGGGCGGAAGGTTACGCATCCTCAGCCGGGACATATTTATATTACCCCCTCGGGCAAAAGAATTTATTGACGGATTTTATTGCAAGCGCATTTCGTTTAGGACTCCCCTCTCATTGTAGGGACGCACCCTGGTGCGTCCGCAACATGCTGATTATCACACGGACGCACCAGGGTGCGTCCCTACAATTCGGGTAAAGCCCGAATGAAAAAAACTATTGATTAGTTAAGTAAACAGCATTGTCCCCCGCACCAATGTTTTGGGGTGGGGGATGGGGTGGGAAATCTTATAAATCTTTAAATTAGGGGGCGGAATGTTGGTTGGCGAGGGGAAAAAAGCTAACTTTGCGGAGGTGAAACGATGACGCTGCGCTTGCCCGACAGAGGAGGCTCGGGGTTATTGCGCACTCAAACCATTGATAATAAACAATATGAATCATACAACAATGAGAAAGTACAACATCCTCAACAATTCCTTGGGATGGTTTTGCTTCGTGGTGGCAGCGGTGACTTATCTGCTGACNNTTGAACCGACNGCCAGNTTCTGGGATTGNCCTGANTTNATNNCNCANGGNNNNAAACTNGAAGTGGGTCACCCGCCGGGCAACCCTATCTTTATGNTGACAGCCCGTTTCTTCGCCAATTTTGCCATGGGNGATGTGACGAAGGTGGCGTGGTGGGTCAACGCTATGTCGGGCCTGCTGAGTGCGGCCACGATTCTGCTGCTTTTCTGGACCATCACTCATCTGGTCAAGCGACTGATTGTGAAGGATGGAGCCNAAGNGATTTCGCCCGTGAAGATGACGGTGATATTCGTTTCGGGGCTCTGCGGCGCGCTGATGTATGCCTGGAGCGATACGTTCTGGTTCTCAGCCGTNGAGGGTGAGGTCTATGCTTTCTCTTCGTTCTGCACCGCTCTGGTGTTCTGGCTNATTCTGAAATGGGAAAACCGNGCCGACCGCCCCGGNAGCGATAAGTATCTGATTTTGATAGCNTATGTGATCGGNATCTCGATTGCGGTGCATCTGCTTAACCTGCTGTGTATTCCGGCCATTGTGCTGATTATCTATTTCAAACGCAGCAAGCATGTCAACACCAAGGGGTCGCTGGCAGCTCTGCTGGTGTCGTTNGTGCTNGTAGCGTTTATTCTCTACGGATTGGTGCCGGGTCTGATNAGTGTGGCTCAGAAGTTTGAGCTGCTGTGTGTCAACTCGCTGGGCATGTCGTTCAACTCCGGTGTGATGATTTACGGTCTGGTGACCGTGGCTTCATTTGCCTGGACATTATATAATGTGTATCACTCGCAGAAGGTGAGCCCGTGGGTCATCAAGACCTCCTTCGTGTTGAGCCTGCTGCTTTCGGGCATTCTGATGATTGGCGGATCGACGCTGCTCTTCNNCCTGCTGACGGTGGCTGTCATCGCTTATCTGTGTCTGGCCCGCCGCCTGAGCATGCGTCTGCTGGGACTGGTNACNATGAGCATCTTCGTGATGTTTATCGGCTATTCTTCCTATGCTCTGCTGCTGATACGCTCCTCGGCCCACACGCCGATGAACCAGAACTCGCCCGACAACGTGTTTGCCCTCTCCTCCTATCTCAACCGCGAGCAGTATGGCGANCGTCCGCTCCTCTACGGCGAGACCCTCAACTTCGATTTCACTCCCGACGGNCGCCTGCAGGCGCAGAACCCGGTGGTGCGCATCGTCAATCCCGCCGACGGATCCATTGAGCCGCTTCAGCGCGAAATCCGCGACGAATATGCCCGCGAGGTNAAGACCGACCCCTCGCAGCCCGACCGCTACCACATGACCGGCACGAAGAAGGAATATGTNTCGGCTTCCGAGGCCAAGATGCTCTTCCCGCGCATGTATAGCACCGCCCACATNAACTCCTATGCCTCATGGCTCATGGGCGACCTCGAAGGGCAGCCCATCAGCGTTCCGCTCTATCAATATGAGGACGGCACTGAGTTCCGCAGCATTCCGATGCAGAAGGCAACGCTGGCCGAAAACCTCCGCTTCTTCTTTGTCTATCAGCTCAATCACATGTATTGGCGCTACTTCATGTGGAACTTCGCCGGCCGCCAGAACGACATTCAGGGTCAGGGCGANCCNACCCACGGCAACTGGCTTTCGGGCATTCCCGCNCTCGACAATCTGCGCCTGGGCGANCAGTCGCTGCTCCCCGACGACCTCGGCAAGGGCAACAAGGGCCACAACGTCTTCTTCATGCTCCCGCTCATCATGGGCATCATCGGCCTGCTCTGGCAAGCCGCCCGCGGNCAGCGCGGCATCGAGCAGTTCTGGGTGGTGTTCTTCCTTTTCTTCATGACCGGCATCGCCATTGTGCTCTANCTCAACCAGACCCCCGACCAGCCCCGCGAGCGNGACTATGCCTTCGCCGGCTCGTTCTACGCCTACGCCANCTGGGNGGGCATGGGTGTGGCAGGTCTCTGGCACTATCTCCGCTCTCTGCTGCGCGCCCTCGCCGACAAGAAAGATAAGGGCGAAAAAGAGGAGGATGATGAAGAACCGNCCTCNGCAACCGCCGCCCGCCGCTCGCTGACNGCCGCTGCCATTGCTTCGGTCATCGGCATCATCGTGCCGCTGCAGGTGGTTTCGCAGACCTGGGACGACCACGACCGCTCAGGCCGCTACACNGCCCGCGACTTCGGCATGAACTATCTCAATTCGCTCGACCCCAACGCCATCATCTTCACCTATGGCGACAACGACACCTTCCCCCTNTGGTATGCCCAGGAGGTTGAAGGCGTGCGCACCGACGTGAAGGTGGTCAACCTCTCTTATCTGACCACCGACTGGTATATCAACCAGATTCGCCGCCAGAGCTACGACGCTCCCGCCATCGACATCATGGCNGACCCGACNGTCTATGCCTACGATGCCAACCAGTTCTTCAGCCTCAAGCACACCTCCGACTCGCTCATGGACCTCTCGACGGCACTGGCCGCCACCTACAAGCTCGACCAGTTTGACAATCAGACCTATTTCGCACCGAAATTCGTCTATCCGCGAGTNCGCATCCCGGCCAATGCCGANGCAGCCATCAAAGCGGGNCGCGTCAATCCCGGCGACAGCATCACCGACATCACCCTCGACCTGCGCCAGAGNGGCGGCGGTCTGGGCATCAACAGCGTGATGGTGCTCGACATTCTCAACAGCTCCGCCAAAAATGGCTGGAACCGCCCNGTCTACTTCGCCACCACCGTGCCCACCGAGCAGTATATCGGCCTGCAGCCCTACTTCTCGCAGACCGGCATGGCCTATGAAATNCTCCCGGCCGACAACACCGCCAAGGGTAGCATCAACGACGACAAGATGTATCGCAACATCACCGAGAAATGGCGCTGGGGCGGACTCGACGCCGTCAAGAGCGAAAAGGATATCTATCTCGACGAGACAGTGCGCCGCATGGTGGCCTCCCACCGTCAGGCAGTGCTCGACCTGGCCATGAACATGGCAGCCAACGCCATCGATGCCCGCGTGGCAGGCAATGACAAAGCCGTCGGCGAGTTTGCCGCCAAGGCTGACACCCTGATTGCCCTGCAGGCAGCGAAGCTCCCCGTGGCAGCCGTTGACTACAGCATGCTCGAAGTGCTCCAGATCTCCGAGCTCTACATCCGCCTCTATCAGGCAACCGGCAACCAGAAATATCTCGACGAAGGACTCGCCCTGACAGAGTCGAGCCTCGTGCGCTTCGGTCAGTATCTGAAATATTACCAGAGCCTGTCGCCGATGCTCCACTCCACGCTCTCCAACTCCGACCGCATCGTTGAAGCCTACTACCGCAACCTGCTGCAAAACTACAACGACATGGGCGGCAACATCGAAAAGATGGGCGACCGTCTTCAGCTCGAAATGGGAATCGACCTGCGTCCTTATCTCAAAAACAGCTGATAACGCGCGGAAAGCATGCTGATCGAACAACCTCCGCTGCTCTACCGTCTTCTATTTCCGGAAGCGATCTGGCGCCTCAAACGCAAGGGGCGCCGAATCGTCTACCTGACTTTCGACGACGGCCCCATTCCGGAGGTGACGCCCTGGGTGCTCGACCTGCTCGACAGCTATGGCGTCAAGGCCACATTCTTTCTTGTGGGCGACAACGTCAGCCGCAATCCCGAGCTGCTGGAGGAGATTCGCCGGCGCGGCCACAGCTGGGGCAACCACACGATGCACCATCTGCAGGGCATGAAGGTGACATCGCTGCGCTATATGCGCGACCTCACCGAGGCCGACCGCCTTATCGACAGTCCCCTCTTCCGTCCGCCCCACGGCCTGCTGCGATGGAGTCAGGCGGCCGCCATCAAGGCCCACTACAACATCATCATGTATGACCTGGTGACGCGCGACTACAGCCGCAAGCTCTCCCCGGAGCAGGTGCTCGACAATGTGAAGCGGTTTGCCCGCAACGGATCCATCATCGTGTTTCACGACTCGCTGAAGGCTGAGAAAAATCTCCGCTACGCGCTGCCCCGCGCAATCGAATGGCTCAAACAGCAAGGCTATGAGTTCAACGCCCTCCCGATGGATTGATTTCGACCCGGCCCTGATGGAGGGGAGCGGAGTTGCGCGCTATGCCATCACCCCGATTGGCGAGGTCGATGCCGACAGCCGCCTGATCTACGACAACTGGATAGCCGCCGGCCGACATGGCGCAATGGCCTACCTCGAGCGCTACGGCGATGTGCGCTCCAACCCCGCACTGCTGCTCGACGGGGCGCAGTCGATGATTTGCTGCGCCATTCCCTATTTTCAGCCCTCCGACCGCTGCCCGAAGCCCCGGCTGTCGATTTCGCACTACGCCCTGGGAGCCGACTACCACGATGTGGTGCGCCGGCGACTTGAAGCTGTGGCCACCCGCATCCGCGAAACCTACGGCGGGGAGACCCGTGTGTGCATCGACACCGCTCCGCTGCGCGAACGCTACTGGGCCGCCCGGTCCGGTCTCGGATTCATCGGGCTTAACAACCACTTGATTATTCCCGGCCTCGGCAGCTACTTCTTTCTGGGCGAGATTTTAACTACAGTGAGGTTGGTTTCCGAGAACTCTGAGAACTCGGAGCACTCTGAGAGCTCCTCCTCCTGCGCCTCCTGCCTCCGCTGCCTCCGCGCCTGCCCGACAGGCGCTCTGAAAGCTGACGGATCATGCGATGCCCGACGTTGCCTGTCATATCTCACCATTGAACACCGGGGCGATTTTCCCCCGGGCACCAATCTCCACGGCTCATTCTATGGCTGCGACCGCTGCGCGGCCGTTTGTCCCCACAACGCCGCGCCCCTCCCCACCGACATCGAGGATTTTCTCCCCCGTCCGGCTCTGCTCGACCTCACGGCCGCCGACATAGCCGCCATGACCCAAGAACAATTTTCCATCACGTTCCGCGGCTCCGCCATGAAGCGCGCCAAACTCGCCGGACTTCAACGCAACGCCGCCGCCCTCCTCTCCTCCCACGCCTCCCTATCTCCCAAAGAATAATGCGTTTTTGGTGAATTATTGCGGTCGGGTGGCGAAAAATTAGTAAATTCGCGAGAATTTAAACATTTTGCATCATGGCAGACAATAAAATCAAGATAGGCATCACTCATGGCGACATCAACGGCATTGGCTATGAAGTGATTATAAAAGCGCTCGAAGATCCACGGATGCTTGAGCTCTGCACTCCGATCATCTACGGGTCGGCAAAAATGGCTTCTCACTACACCAAGCTGACCGGCGCAACCCCCGTGCAGCTCAACCAGATAAGTGACCCGGCGCAGGCCAAGCCCGACCATTGCAGCATCATCAACGTGGTGGGCGAGAACGTGAAGGTTGAGCCGGGCAATCCCTCGCCCGAGGCCGGCAAAGCCGCTTTTGCCGCGCTCGAACGCGCCGTGACCGACCTCCGGTCAGGAGCTATCGACGCACTCGTCACAGCCCCCATCAACAAAAACAACATTCAGAGCGAGGAATTTACCTTCCCCGGCCACACGGAATATCTTCAGGCTTCGCTGGGCAACGAGGGCGACCAAGCGCTGATGATTCTCTGCAACGACTCGGTGCGAGTGGCGCTGGTCACCATCCATGAACCGATTGCAAAGGTGGCTCCGCAGATCACCACTGAAAATGTGTTGTCGAAAATCGAGGAATTCAACCGGTCGCTCACCCGCGACTTCGGTCTGGGACATCCGCGCATCGCCGTGCTTGCCCTCAACCCCCATGCCGGCGAGAGCGGCCTGATTGGCACCGAAGAGCAGGAAGCCATCATTCCCGCCATCGAAGAAGCCCGCAAGAAGAAAATCAATGCCTTCGGCCCTTATGCCGCCGACGGTTTCTGGGGCAACGGCACATTCAAAAGTTTCGACGGCGTGCTGGCAATGTATCACGACCAGGGCCTCGCTCCCTTCAAAACCCTCGCTATGGACGCCGGAGTGAACTTCACCGCCGGACTTGACTTCGTGCGCACCTCCCCCGACCACGGCACCGGCTACGACATTGCCGGCAGCGGCAAGGCATCGGCCGAATCGATGCGCCAGGCCATCTACACGGCGCTCGACGTGGTGCGCCGTCGCCGCAGCCACGAAGAAGCCACCTCCAACCCCCTGCGCAAGCAATATTTCGAAAAGAACAAAAAAGACAACGTGGTGCTCGACCTGTCGAAATCCGACGACTAAGAGTGTGTTTACTTTTAAACCAAATTAATAAATGAAGAGTGTGTATAATAATTTTTGATTTCATCACAAAGGATCTTTTGGGCGCTTTTCCAAACTTTCATCAGTCGCAATGCCCGCATTGCTCCTTCTTCAATTTTGAAAAATCATCCCAAAATCTCTCTTTGTGCTAAAATCATTTAAAAGTAAACACACTCTAACCCTCCTCCCCCCCTCCCTCCCGATGAGCCGAATCCGCAACTTAGGGCATAACTTCATCCGCAGCGACAAGTGGATCTACTCGCTGATGCGCGCCGGACTGGTGTCGCAGGCAGCCTCGTGGATCGACCTCTTCACCGGATTCGCCCTCTTTGCCTGGGCCGGCTTCAATCCGGGGGTAGCGGCGGCGATGGGAGCCGTGGTGGGCGGCATCATCAACTGCTACGTCAACTTCCACTTCACCTTCCATTGCCACGACATATCCTGGAAGGCCATCATAGTCAAATACGTGATGGTGTGGATCGGAAGCATGCTCCTCAACTCCTTCGGCACTTCCGGTCTCTACTTCCTGCTGCAGAAATGGCAATGGCTCGAAACAATCGGCTTCAAACCCGACGGCTACTATGCCGCGGCGCGACTCGCCGTGTCGGCCATCGTGTCGCTCTTCTGGAACCTGCTGCTGCAGGCCAAGTTCGTCTACCGCCCGACCCGCTTTGACCCCACAGCAATCAGATTCGTCGACATGCTGACTCTCCACGACCGCCGACACGCCGACTAATAACTTCCTCAAACATCAGAAATATGACTGACGACTCTTCCAACGAAATTCGCCCCGACGTGCTGAACTACGACGACATACGCCGGATGGTTCCCGCGCTCGACGGCCACCCCAAATTAGTGGACCGCCTGCTTCACTTCCTCTCGGTCGACAAAGTCAACGCCGTCCATGCCCGCAACTGCGACACCCCGGGGCCGGAATTTGTGCGCCGCATGCTGATCGACGATTTCAAAATCAAGCTCCGCGTTGACGGTCAGGAAGTGCTCGACCACCTGCCCGAAGGCGCATTCATCACCGTCAGCAACCACCCCTTCGGCGCCCTCGACGGCATCACCCTCATCTACCTCATAACCCGCCATCGCCCCAAATTCCGGGTGATGGTCAACATGATACTCAACAAAATATCGGCCATGCGCCCCAACTTCATCGCCGTCGACGCCATGCAGACCGACGATCCTGAAAAGCGCAAAGTCTCCGTCAACGGCATCCGACAGGCCCTGCGCCTGCTCAAAGAGGGCGAACCCGTCGGCTTCTTCCCCGCCGGCGCCATGAGCACCATCACCTGGAGCGGCCGCCTCGAAGACCGCCCCTGGCAACCCTCTATCCTTCAGATTATCTCGCGCGCCAAAGTGCCCGTGATTCCCATCTACTTCCATGGGTCCAACAGTTGGTGGTTCAACTTCCTGGGGAAAGTGTGCTGGCCCGCCCGATCGCTGCGTCTGCCCGCCGAAGTGTTCCGCAAAGTCGGCAAAGAAATCCATGTCAGTGTCGGTCAGCCGATAAGCGTAGAAGAAATAGCCGCCCACAACACCTCAATCGAAGAACTCGGCGCCTACCTACGCTCGCAGACCTACAAACTGCGCGATCTGAAATGACACCCTGCTTCACATTCGTTAACTTTTAAGCCAAAAATTTCACATCCTGCAACATACCACCAAACAAAATCACCCGATTTTATAGAATATTTACAAAAATAAAAATATATTAAACTTAATTTTTTTTTGGTATTATAAAAAAGGTGTACCTTTGAAACCCGTTTCAACGTGTAGCATCGACCGGGCAGCCTCGAGCAGCCATCGGTTGATGCCTAAGGGCATGAAATAAACAATCAAAAATATCAACCAAAAGTAATCATGAAAGAAACAAATGTAAAACCCGCCGACGGCAAACTTGGCGTACTCGTTGTAGGCCTCGGAGCCGTTACTTCAACATTCATGACCGGTGTGCTCATGGCCCGCAAAGGCCTGTCGAAGCCTGTTGGCTCAATGACCCAGTACGATAAAATCCGTGTTGGCCAGGGTGCTGAAAAGAAATATCTGAAATATGAAGACATCGTGCCCATTGCCAAGCTCGACGACATCGTGTTCGGCGCATGGGACGTATATCCCGCAAACGCTTACGAAAGCGCAATCAACTGCGAAGTACTCAAAGAAAAAGATATCAACCCCGTTAAGGATGAACTCGAAGCCATCAAGCCGATGAAGGCCGCTTTCGACCACAACTATGCAAAACGTCTCGACGGCGAAAACATCATGGTTGGCAAAACCCGCTGGGAAATGGTTGAACAGCTCCGCGAAGACATCCGCAACTTCAAGAAAGAAAACGGCCTCGACCGCGTGGTAGTGCTCTGGGCAGCTTCCACCGAAGTCTACGTTCCCGTTGACGAAGAAGTTCACGGCACTCTCGCCGCTCTCGAAGCAGCAATGAAAGCCGACGACAAAGAACACATCGCTCCCTCGATGTGCTACGCCTACGCAGCCCTCACCGAAGGCGCTCCCTTCATCATGGGTGCCCCCAACACCACCGTCGACATCCCCGCAATGTGGGAACTCGCCGAAAAAACCGGCATGCCCATCGCAGGTAAAGACTTCAAGACCGGCCAGACCCTCGTTAAGTCAGGCTTCGCTCCCATCATCGGCACCCGCTGCCTCGGCCTGAGCGGCTGGTTCTCAACCAATATCCTCGGCAACCGCGACGGCCTCGTGCTCGACGAACCCGCCAACTTCCGCACAAAAGAAGTTTCGAAACTCTCAACCCTCGAATCAATCCTCGTGCCCGAAGAACAGCCCGACCTCTACACTGACTACTACCACAAAGTGCGCATCAACTACTATCCCCCGCGCAACGACAACAAAGAAGGCTGGGACAACATCGACATCTTCGGCTGGATGGGCTACCCCATGCAG
>JAAVDT010000021.1:81986-100178 GCA_014801655.1 Bacteroides sp. | reverse complement strand
GTGAAGGGGGTGGGTGGTTAGTGGAGGCGCTGGGCTAGGAGGGGGGTGGCGGTGGGGAGGAGGGTGGCGGTGAAGGTGGCGCCGGAGGTGGCGGTGGCGGGAGGGGTCAGGCGGAAGGGCATGAGGATGTCGCCGGTTTTGAGGGTGCAGTAGCGGGAGATGGCTTCTATGGCCTGGGCGGCGCAGAGGCGGGGTTGCTCGATGACTATCTGTGCGTCGTTGAGCGTGATGGTCAGCGGGGTGTCTTCTTCGGAGGCGGGGAATGGTGTCCATTCGCCGAGGGTCAAGGCGTTGTCGAACACTGAGGCAACTCCGTCGGGGCGGCCGGCGCTGCGCAGGGCGTCGACAATGCCTATCGGCACGATTCGCATGGCCAGGGTGAAGCTCTCGAAATAGCGGGGGGCGAATTTCAGCGCAATATCCTTGCCCAGTCGGCTCACTTTCACGGCAAAATAAAATTCCACGGCCCAATCGTCGGTGAAATCGGGCAGAAACACGGGGCGTCCGGGAGGGGTGATTGATGAATCGGCAATCAGGGTGAGCTGCGGGGGAAGGAGGAGCGGATGGGAGGCTTCGCGGTCGATCAACAATGCTTTCATAGTGGGGGCGGGGGTTATTTTGCAGGGCGGTCGCTGAGACCGTCGAGACGGTTGTACATGACGGCCAGATGGGCGTAGATTGAGGTGTTTTGAATCACGGTGCCTGGGGCGGTGCGGATGCGGAAGGGGGTGAAATTCCAAAGGGCGGGAATTCCGGCGGATACTGCCATATCGGCCACGGCCTGTGCTTTGTCGACCGGCACGGCGATGATTGCAATCGAGGCTTTCAGGCGTTTCTGCATTTCGGCGATGCGGTCGATTGAATAGATTGGCACACCTTTGATTTCGGTGTCGACAATGGCCGGGTCGACATCGAATCCGGCCACGATGTGAAGGCCGAACCGCTCCAGACCGGTGTCGGCAATCAGAGCGGAGCCGAGGGAGCCGACGCCTATCATCACGGCCTTGTGGGAGCAGGAGAATCCGAGGAATGACCGCAGCGCATCTTCCAGAGCAGCAACCTCATAGCCTATGCGGGTCTTTCCCTTGATGCCGAGCACCGAGAGGTCTTTAGCAATCTGCGACGAGTCGACGTTGAGCTCCTTGCCTATGGCTGTGGAGGAAACATACTCCACATGGTGGCTGCGGAGCAGGCTGACGTAGGCCAGATACCACGGGAGGCGTCGGAGCGTTGGTTCGGGGGGAAATTCCTTTGAGATAATCGGTCGGGGTGTTGCCATTGGGTTGATTCGATTGTCGGTGGGGAGGTTAGCGGATTTGGGGGGATTAGCGATAGCCGGCACCCTGGGTGCCATAGTTGCGGTCGCGTCCGTTGAGAGTGTTGTAGCGCGAGTTTTTCTTTTTGCCGAAGGGGTCGTTGGGGTCAACGGCGGGGTTGCCGAATTCGTCGTAGTATTGATCGTCGTCATACTCGTCGTCATCGTCTGTGCCGTTGCCTCGGCCGTTGCGGTCGGTCTTCTTGACTTTGGGTTTATTTTTCTTGATGTCGATCGGCTTCTGCAGTTCGACAGGAGTTTCGTAGAGATTCCAGTCCTGGCTGACGTCCCAGTTTTTCTTGAGGTTGAGCTTTTTGGGATAGTAGTAGACATCTTCGGGGAGGCGATTTTCCTGAAGTTTGCCGTTGGTGTAGACGCCATTGCTGTCGCGGTCAATGAACAGGCGGGCATAGTAGGTGCCGGGCATGACGTGGCGGAACACGGCGCGACCGCCCTCGACTGAAACCGTGCGCACCGGGGCGTCGTTTGAAGAGAGCAGCTCGACTATTGCCGGGCCGTCTACTCCGGAGAGATTGAATGTCAGATTGGAATAGTCGCCCAGCGCGCGTACACTGAATTCCGACTTCATCGGGCAGTTCCAAAGGCCATAGATGCCGGTCATGGCGAGCGAGTCGATGGTCAGCCGGTAGCGTCCGCCGGGCTGCCAGGCCACTTCGGTGGTCAGCTGCATCGGGCGGAGCGAGTCGGTCATGGCAAGTGCGTTCATTTCAATCTCGTTCCACACCGTGTCGACCATCTGTTCGAGATGGATCATCTCCGGCTTGAATTCGACAAGCGGTTGACTGCTTTTGATGACCACGGGGGAGAAGACATCGACCGTTGCGCTCAGATTGTGGTTGAGCTGCAGCAGTTCGATTTTGGGGGTGGCGGCGGAGTCAGCCTGCTCGTCATCTTTCTTTTTCTTTTTGTCGTCTTTTTTCTTGTCGCCTTTGGGAGCGCGATAGTTGAAGTTGAGCGTGTCGGTGGTCCACACGAGGTTTTCGAGCGAGTCCTGCTTCTGATAGCTGACTGCCAGGCGCATGGAGTCGAGCATCATGAATGAGCTGTCGGCAATCCAGTAGTCGAGCGTATCGAGTGTGTGGCTTGAATTGAGAGCCACATAGCGGTCGATGCGCTCACCATCGGCGGGGCCGCCCACGAAAGAAACGCGCGGCATCTCAACGCATGGCGCACCAAATTCGAGATAAATGCGGTTGCGGCCTCGACGTTCGTATTT
The DNA here is from genome assembly GCA_014801655.1 of Bacteroides sp. Lineage (GTDB taxonomy): Bacteria > Bacteroidota > Bacteroidia > Bacteroidales > Muribaculaceae > Paramuribaculum. The sequence continues at coordinate 97,626 of JAAVDT010000021.1, read as the reverse complement.
CGAGATGTATTGCGGCTTGTAATCTTCATTAAACCAGGTCAGCAGAATGTCGGCCGGAGCAAATGCGGTGGCCTGACGCATCACGATTGAGTCTTCGCCGGTGGCCGAAAGCAGTGTGTCGGCCACTTCAACGGGTGAGGCCGAGGGGGTGATGAGTTCGGGATAGAATGCCACATCTTCGCTGCGGTCCCATTTGTTGTCGCGGTTCACGTCGTTGACGGCAAAGATGCGATAGGTGCCGGGGGCGAGATTGCGGATGGTGAACTGGCCATACTGGTTGGTGCGTGTGATTCGGTCGAATGGCACCGTGGTGATTGCCGTGTCGGAGAGATTGGAGTAGACTCCCACGAGCATCCCCTGGGCCGGTTCAAGGTTTGAGGCCTGAAACACCATGCCGGAGATTTCGAGCGAGTCGATGGTGGGGCCGGTCGAGAAAGCGAAGGAGAAGCCTTCGAGCTCGTTGCTTTCATTGAGATCGGAAATGGCGTCGGAGAAGTCGACGGTGTAGGTGGTATTAGGCAGCAGTGTGTCAGCCATTTCAATGCGCACCTGGCGTCCCACGGCCGACACCTTTGGCATCGATTTCTGAGGCGGCGACACCACCACCTTGGTCATCACATCCTTGACCTGCACATTTTCGTTGAATGAAATCAGGATGCGCTGAGTGTTGACATTCGTGGCGCCGGGAGCGGGCTTTGAGCCGACGAACACGGGGGGTGTCTCGTCGCGCGGTCCACCTTCCGGGCGACCCATACTCGCGCACGCAACGATAAAGAGCGTCGCCACGGTCGCGATAAACAAACGCATATATAAAAGCTGACGATTCATAGAGCATTATTTTCCTGATTGCCATCCCCTCGGGCCGAAGCAGCAAGCCGACGGCGGCGGGGCGCAATCCGTTCATTCTGCAAATTTAGCGCATAAGGTTGAATTATGGAATTTTTTCGCCAATTTTATACCGGTTTACGGAATAGAGCATCGATTAGCAGCCGAGAGGCGGCATCCCCCCCCTGCGGCCACTAACATTGAAACTTAGAGTGTGTTTGAATTTAAACCAAATTAAAAATGAATTTCGCCACTCGCACGAATCACTTTTTCCTCTTTGGGAGAATCTTCTTTTCGTCAGCTTTTAGACGACGTTCTACTTTCTTTACGTCTTCAGCAGGCGGTAGGGTCTCGGGTCGGATACCACGGTTAAGGAGCATATTGCGAACCGCGCTGTTGTTGTCGATGTGCTCTCGTTCAATCCTAATCTGCCCGAAGAGATTTTTTTGTTGTACATTTACAGAGGTCATCTCGGCAGCCAAATCCTTAGCCTTGATGGCTATGGTCGAAAGGAAATCGGCAAGCGGTCGTTTATCGGGAGCTCCTACCCGACGCTTCATCATGGCTGTATCAAGACCAAACAATGCACGATCTCCCTTCGCACGGATAATAGCAAATCCTTTTGCATCAACTCCTCGCTCATATAAAACACCCGAAAGCGTATGTTCTGTTTCTGCAAGTTTGGCACGAGCCTGCACACGTTCGTAATCCAGAAGTCGCTGATGCACGAGCTCTGCTCGACGTGTCTGGACGGCAAAATAGTTCTGTGCAAAAGCAATTTCCGGTTTGCGAGGGTCTCCATTTTGCGCTACAAGATAGCATGCATAACGAGTTAGCATTATGTCTTCTACTTGACGCTCAGCACCCGAACCAACCTTGACCATTTTCCCGGCGTCGGCAAAATGGTCGAATATCTGCTCACCTGCATTCTCACAAGATTCCTTGGCTCGGACAAGCACATCCTTGAACCTATCCCATTTTGCGTAACCCAGAAGAGAATAGAGTTCTCGTGCACTCCAGCATTCAACACCATCATAATCAATGGCGATTGATTCGAAACTATTGAATAAATCTTGTATCTCGTTTGCTTTCATCCTTATGATTTTTAGAATACAAAGTTAATAAAAACCTCACAAATAATAACACTACACATTTTAGATGAGAAATTATTTTGAATTTATTTGGGGAGGGGAGGTGCTTTTTTGGGGGAAGTATGGTGTTTTTTGGGTTAAGAGTTGTAACTTTGCATATCTATATATATTGTGTACATCACTCCACCATCGACGATGAAACGACTGATTATTCTCTCAGCTCTGGCCACTGCTCCCTCCTTGTGGCCCTCGCAGGCCGGAGCCGCTATAAACGGCACTGATGCCAATGCTTACCTCCAGCGTGGCAAGGCAATGTATGCCGACAAGAATTTCGACGGCTGCATTGACCAGCTTCTTCAGATCAGACTGCTTGACCCGACGCCCTCGCAGCGTGAGGAGGTCAGCTACTTTTTCGCCATGGCAACGCTCTACACCGGCGACGATGAGGCTGTTGACCTTCTGAAGGCTTTTCTGGCGGGATATCCTCAGTCGCCCCGATGCGAGGATGTCACGGCAACGATCGGCGACTATTATTTCACTCGTGGCAGCTACGGCGATGCTTTGGCTTACTATACGCGCGTGAATCCCAACGGTCTGACTCCCGACCGCGCTGAGGATCTCACTTACCACATGGCCTACAGCCACATGCTGCTCGGCGAGACTGACCGCGCAACGGAGCTTTTCAATACACTGCTGAAAGATAAGCGCTACGCCAATGCCGCGCTATTCTACAAAGGCTACATTGCCTATTTCAACCATGACTATTCTGCGGCCCGCGAGCTTCTGAGCGGTGTCGACCCCTCGCGCGAGCCGGGTCAGGCTGCGACATATTATCTCTGTCAGCTTGATTTCCGCGACGGTCTTTTCCGTCAGGCCGGCGAGCAGGCCGTCAATCTCCTGCGCAAGGGTGCGCCTGAGGAGTTCAAGCCTGAACTGCAGCGCATTGCCGGCGAATCGCTCTACAATCAGGGACGCGTGGAGGATGCCCTCCCCTATCTGCGCGAATATATCTCATCGGCCGAGCATCCGATGCCGACGGCTTTCTATATTCTCGGCGTCGATGATTATGAAAGCGGTAACTATTCCGGCGCTATGGCACTGCTGCAGAATGCAGTAAGCTCCAACGACGTGACCGGTCAGAGCGCATATCTCTACCTGGGCAAGTGCTACGTCAAGACGGGCGACATCAATTCGGCCATAATGGCGTTTGAGAAGGCATCGAAGATGGCGTTTAGCCCTGCAATCACTGAAACCGCCACCTACGACTATATCGCCGCCCGCCTGGATGGTGGCCGCTCCCCTTTCTCAAGCTCGGTGGCCATGATGGAAAACTTCCTCAAGCAATATCCGCAGAGCCCCTATGCTTCGAAGATTCGCGAAAGTCTGGTCACGGGCTACATGAGCGACAGCGATTTTGAAAATGCCCTGCGCATCATCAATTCCTCCGGCCGCAAGCTCTCCCCCACAATGGCGTCGGCCAAGCAGAACGTGTTGCTGCGCCTCGGATCGCGCGCCTATGAGCAGGGACAGACCGCGCAGGCGCTCAGCTATTTCACCGACGGACGCAATGTTCAGGGCGGCGACGCCGAGCTGCGCCGACAGTGTACGCTCTGGGCCGGCAACTGCCGCTATGACTCGAGCGACTACTCCGCCGCCGTGGCCGACTACAAGGCATTCCTCGCTTCCGCTCCGGCCACTGACGTCAACCGGATTCTCGCAACCTACAATCTCGGCTACTCCCTCCTTCAGCTCGAACGCTATGACGAGGCGCTGACCTGCTTCAACCAGGTGGCAGCCGACACCTCGCTGCCGGCTTCGACCCGCGCCGACGCTCTCAACCGTGCCGGCGACTGTCTCTATTGCTCGCGCGACTTCGCCAAAGCCGCCGAGCTCTATCGCAAAGCCTACGACACATATCCTCAGGCCGGTGACTATTCTCTCTATCAGCAGGCTGAAATGGCCGCTTACAACCGTGACTACCGCCAGCGCATCAATCTGCTCGACAGGATGCTGACCAATTTCCCCGGCTCGCCGCTCGTGCCGGGCGCACTGATGGCCAAGGCTGAGAGCTACAACGTGCTTGGCGAACCGGCCCGTGCCAACGAAATCTATACATCGATCGCCTCCAAATATCACTCCGCACCCCAGAGCCGCCAGGCGCTGGTGCAACTGGCCATGAACCGCCTGAACTCCGGCGACCGCCAGGGTGCCATCGAGGCCTATCGCGAAGTGGCTGTGCGCTATCCCTCAAGCTCCGAAGCCCGCGTGGCGCTCGACGACCTCAAAAACATCTATGCCTCCGACGGCCGCCTGCCGGAATATGTCGAGCTGGTCAACGCCATTGGCGGCGTACAGCGCATCGATATGTCGGAACTCGAATCGACCGCTTTTGCAGCCGCGTCCGAGCAATATCTCGACAAGCAGTCGACCGCTCTGCTGCGCGACTACATCAAGCAATATCCTTCAGGCGCCAATATGCCTGCCGCGCTTCTCTATCTGGCCGAGGATGCCGAAGAGCGCAACGACAACACCGCGGCCTATGACTATGCTTCGCAAATCGTCGCTCTCTACCCCGACAGCGACCAGGCCGAAGCCGCGCTGTTCATCAAAGCCGACTCCGAAGCCTCTCAGGGCAAACTGGAAATGGCGCTGGACTCATACAAGGCTCTGACCCTGCGCACATCGACTCCCGAGGCTCTATCCGAAGCCCGCATGGGGGTGCTGACAACCGCCATTGACCTCGGACGCTACGGCGACGCCCTCGACACGTCGGAACAGTTGCTCGCCTCATCGGCCGGCAACGCTCCCGCCGACCAGGTCAAATTCCTCCGTGCGCTTGCATTCGACCGCACCGGACGCAGCGACGAAGCCTACGAAATCTGGAGCGAACTCGCCGCACAGCCCTCAACGCTGTCAGGCTCCAAGAGCGCCGTCTACATGATTGAATCGCTCACCGCCAAGGGTCAGCTCAAACGCGCCGAAGAGCTCGCCAACAAGTTTATCGACGCCGGATCGCCCCACAACTATTGGTATGCCCGCGGCTTCATTGCCTACAGCGACGTGCTCCGCGCCCAGGACAAGAAATTTGAAGCCGATGAATATCTCAAGGCTCTCCGCGAAAACTATCCCGGTCAGGAAGCCGACATTTTCACGATGATCGACGAACGCCTTCAGTAATCCCCATCACCCCCCCCTGACCATCAAAGCATAAACCCATCTCATCCCACTCAGTCAATGATGAAACCGACACGCCACAATATATCGCTNCTCCTCGCAGCCGCAGCCGCGCTGGTCACCACNNATCAGGCCNCGGCGCAGATCGACACCGAAGTCAAGATCCGCTATGAGGAAACCCCGCGACTGACCGAGNTCAACAAGCTCCGCCTCACTCCGGTGCTCTCCCTCCCCAAAACCGAGCAGGCNTCGCTCCCCTTCTCCTCCACCAATCCCTCGGTGACCCTTCCCGGCAATATAGCCACTCTCGACCCCGCAGGCTATGCCGACACCATCTATGCCTCCCCCTATCGCGGCTATGCCTCCATCGGCTTCATGCCGCGCTTCAACCTCGGAGCTTCGGCCGGCTACAACATTCTCAACACCGACCACACGCGCCTGAACGCCTACTTCCAGTATGACGGCACTTCCTACCGGCCCGACGAGATGCCGAAAGCCATCAAACAAAACACCTTCACCCTCGGAGCCAACGTGCATCAGGCCGTCGGCAAACATTCATTCATCGACGCCGCCCTCGATTACACCTACTCCAACTATAANACCCCCCTCTTTGACTTCGAGCGCCAGAGCGTGAACCGCTTCAACGCCTCCGCCCTCTGGACTTATTCGACCGATAACTCCGTGTTCGGCCTCGGGGCATCCTACCGCCGCTTCTCCTATGGCGAGGCGTTTTATAAACCGAACTACGATGANGANCTCGACCCCAATGAAGATATGGTCAACGGNCATCTTTTCTACTGCACCACGTTCAACCGCAACTACTCGCTGCGCATGAACGTCGACATCACCCATCTGGGCACCTCGCTCCGAATCCCCACCANGACAGTGTTCGGCCAGCCNGNCTNNGACAAATTCTCGTCGACAATTCTCCGCGCCGCCCCGGCATTCAGAATCACNTACAGCAAATCGCTGCTCGTNGACCTCGGCGTTGGTTTTGAATATGATTTCGGCTATGCCGACCGCTTNTCGATNTCTCCCGACGTGCAGNTCACATGGCTNCCGAGCCGATTCTTCAAACTGTGGGGCAANGCCACCGGCGGNCTGCGTCAGAANTCAATGTCGACGCTCTACGANGTGTCGCGTTTCAGCCCCGCATGGCGCGCATTTGAGACCTCCAACATTCCCGTCGATGCAGAAGTGGGGCTGACCCTCGGATCATGGCGCGGCCTCTACGCTCAGGCTTCGGCAACGTTTGCCCGCGCCAACGACTGGCTGATGCCCTANNTCGGCAGCAGCGAGGGTGTGACCTACAAAGCCTGCGACCTNTCGGGCATGAAATTTATGTTNAAGGCCGGATATGCCTTCCGCCANTGGGCCGAAATCAACGCCTCTCTTGAAATGGCTCCCAACAGCAAGGAGACGCGCGGCTACTATCTCTGGCGCGACCGCGCGAAGACCGTGGTCAACGCCGACCTCACCGTGCGCCCCATCTCCGACCTCGAAATCAACCTCGAATGGAATTTCCGCAGCGGTCGCCACACNACGGCTGACCTACGAACCGACAACGGNCTTGAGGCTTATCGCATTTCTCTCGGCACGCTCAACAGCTTCAACGCCGGNGCACTCTATCGCATCACTCCACAGTGGAGCGTGTTTCTGCGCGGCGAAAACCTCTTCAACCATCAGTCGGCCCTCATAGGGCTGGTTCCCGACCAGGGCCGCACCGGTCTGGCCGGCGTCACCTACAAATTCTGACCTCTACTCCGACACATTATTATATATAATATANCAACATGAACCAACCGACACCGTCAGCCGACACCGCATTGTCAGACTGCATCGTCATCATACCGACCTATAACGAGAAGGAAAACATCTCGGCAATCATCGACGCCGTCATNCGTCAGCCTCATCCCATGGATGTGCTCATCATCGATGACGGTTCGCCCGACGGCACTGCNGACATTGTGCGCCGCAAAATGACTGAATATCCCGGCCGCGTCCACATGGTCGAACGATCNGGAAAGCTCGGTCTCGGAACAGCCTACATCGCCGGATTCCGCTGGGCTCTGGAACGTCCGCANTATGAATANATCTTCGAGATGGATGCCGACTTCTCGCATAAGCCCGACGACCTGATGCGACTCTANGCGGCNTGCCGCGACGAGGGTGCCGACATGGCCGTGGGGTCNCGNTATATCACCGGCGTCAATGTNGTCAACTGGCCNATGGGGCGCGTGTTGATGTCATACTATGCCTCTGCCTATGTGAGGTTTATCACCGGCATGAAGGTGCGCGACACCACAGCCGGATTTGCCTGCTATCGCCGCCGCGTGCTCCGCACCATCGAGCTCGACAAAATCCGCTTCAAGGGCTACGCCTTCCAGATTGAGATGAAATTCACCACACTCAAGTGTGGATTCAAAATCGTNGAGGTGCCGATTGTGTTCGTCAACCGCGCCGAAGGNACCAGCAAAATGTCGGGCGGCATATTCGGCGAAGCCGTGCTCGGTGTTATCCGCCTGAAGCTCTCAAGCTGGTTCAGAAAATATCCCAAACCCGTTGAAGACTAATCCCCGCACAACGATGAATGACATTACTCTGATTCATAACGCCTGCATTGTCAATGAAGGCACATCATTTNTCGGCTACGTGGCCATCCGTGGCGAGTTTATCGACAAAGTTGCCGCCGGCGANCCTGATGCCGNGCTGATTGGCGCCGCATCGACGGTGATTGACGCTGCCGGNCGCCTCCTGCTGCCCGGCGTNATCGACACCCATGTGCATTTCCGCGACCCGGGCCTCACCCACAAGGCCGACATGGCCACCGAAAGCCGCGCCGCAGTGGCCGGCGGAGTCACNTCATTCATCGATATGCCCAACACCCGACCGGCCACCACCACCATGGCCGAGGTCGAAGCCAAGCTGGCCCGCGCAGCCGAAGTCTCCGTGGCCAACTACGGTTTTTTTATCGGTGCCACCGCCGACAATCTCGACGAACTCCGCACGGCCGACTATTCACGCTGCGCCGGAGTCAAACTTTTCATGGGGTCATCGACCGGCAATATGCTCGTTGACAACTCCGANGCCATTGACCGACTTTTTGCCGAGGTGCCTGCGCTTGTNGCCGTACACGCCGAGGATGAAACCCTGCTNCGTCAGCGCCGCGAGGCCATCGTGGAACGCTACGGCGAGCAGCTTTCGCTCGACTTCCATCCTGTGATCCGCAACCACGACGTGTGCTTCGAANCCTCGCGCCGCATCGTTGAAATAGCCCGNCGTCACAATCATCGCCTCCANCTCCTCCACATCTCCACCGCCCAAGAGCTANCCCTCCTGCAGCCGGGCGANCCGTCGACAAAACTNATCACNGCNGAGACCTGCCCGCAATATCTCGCCTTTTCAGATGAGCAATATCCCATGCTCGGCACGCGNATCAAGTGCAACCCCGCCATTAAGCGTCCCGCNGACCGCGACGCTCTGCGTCAGGCCGTTACCGANGGTGTAATCGACACCATAGCCACCGANCACGCTCCCCACCTTCCCGAGGAGAAGCAGGGCACNGCGCTGACCGCNGCCTCNGGTATGCCCATGATTCAATTCTCGCTGACACTCATGCTCCAGATGGCCGACGAAGGNATTTTCGACATCTACACCATTGTGCGCGAAATGTGCCATAACCCTGCCACCATCTACGGCATCGACCGCCGCGGCTTTATCCGCGAGGGCTACTATGCCGACCTCGTGCTGGTCAACAATGACTGCGAGCCCTACACCATCACCGACCAATGGGTCATTTCCCGCTGCGGCTGGACTCCTCTGGCCGGCCTGACCGTGGGCAACAAAGTCGACATGACCTTCGTAAACGGCCACCCCGCCTACCGCCACGGCGTCACCTTCTCCACCTCCGCCGCCCGCGCCCTCTGCTTCCGCAATAATAGAGTTTAGGGTTTAGAGGGCNTTGNGGGGATCATCGGCCGTTCACGGCCGATAAACTCAACATCCNGCGGGGACAACGGNGGAGACANCGGCGGGTACAGGGGCAGAGACAATGGNTTTGAATGTAAAATAATTGGGAAAAATGGCTTTTGTGTCGTTTTTATTCAATATCTTTGCCATGATATTTCTGCGGATTATTTGCTGCGGATATTAATACCNTAAATATACACCTTAACCAATCATACGCAATGTTGACAGAAACCAGCGTCAAGACCCTCGANAAGGTTGTGGTCCGTTTCACCGGCGACTCGGGCGACGGCATGCAGCTCGTGGGCAATATCTTCACCAACGTATCAGCAGGACTGGGCAATCAGGTGTCCACTTTCCCTGACTATCCGGCGGAAATTCGTGCTCCGCAGGGGTCGCTCGGCGGTGTGTCGGGATTTCAGGTGAGCGTGGGCAATGATGTTCACACTCCCGGCGATAAGTGCGATGTGCTCGTGGCCATGAATCCTGCGGCTCTCAAGCAGAACTTCCACCATGTCAAGGAGGGGGGTATCATCATTATCGACATCGATTCTTTCAAGGAGTCTGACCTCAAGAAGGCTCTCTTTGAAACCATGGACCCCATTGCCGAGCTCGGCATCCGCGCTCAGGTGCTTGATGTGCCTGTGACCTCCATGACTAAGGCTGCTCTGGCTGATTCGGGGCTTGACAACAAGGCCATCACCAAGTGTCGCAACTTCTTTGCGCTCGGTCTGATTGTGTGGCTTTTCGACCGTCCGATGGATTCGGTGAAGCATTTCCTCAAGAAGAAATTCGGCAAGAAACCTGCCATTCTCGANGCNAACACCAAGGTGCTTGAAGCCGGTTTCAATTATGGNCACAACATACATGCTTCGGTTTCGACCTACCGCATTGAATCAAAGNCCGCCGCAAAAGGCACTTACACCGATATCAACGGCAACACCGCCACCGCGTGGGGTCTGATCATGGCCTCTGAGAAGGCCGGCCGGCCGCTTTTCCTCGGGTCTTACCCCATCACTCCGGCCACCGACATTCTGCATGAGCTGGCCAAGCGCAAGGATTTGGGTGTGAAGGCTGTGCAGATGGAAGATGAGATTGCCGGCGTGTGCTCCGCCATCGGTGCTTCGTTTGCAGGCAATCTGGCTGTCACCTCCACTTCCGGCCCCGGTCTGGCTCTGAAGAGCGAAGGCATCGGCCTGGCGGTAATCGCCGAGCTGCCGCTGGTGGTCATCGACGTGCAGCGTGGCGGTCCGTCCACCGGTCTGCCGACCAAGACCGAACAGACCGACCTCATGCAGGCTCTCTATGGNCGCAACGGCGAATCGCCCGTGGCTGTGGTGGCTCCCGCNTCGCCGACCGACTGCTTCACAATGGCTTTTGAGGCCGCCCGCATTGCCATCGAGCATATGACCCCGGTCATTCTGCTGACCGANGCTTTCATNGGCAACGGNTCGTCGGCCTGGCGCATTCCCGANCCTGACGAGTATCCCGCCATCAAGGTGCCNTATCTGCCGAAGGAGCGCATCGACGCCGGCGGATGGCGNCCCTATGAACGCGATGAGGAATCGCTCGTGCGCTACTGGGCCATTCCGGGCACCGAGGGTGCGACCCACCGCCTCGGCGGTCTTGAAAANGACTTCCGCACCGGCGCCATCTCGACCGATCCCGCGAATCACGAAAAGATGGTGGAAACGCGCCGTCAGAAAATTGCCCGCATTGCCAACGACATTCCNGAGCTTGAAGTNATTGACTGCGAGGGNGCCGACACCATTCTGCTCGGCTGGGGCGGAACCTACGGCCATCTGCGCACCGCCGCTCAGGAGCTCAATGCCTGCGGCCACAAGGTGGCGTTCACCCATTTCCGCTACATCAACCCGATGCCCCGCAACACGGAGGAGGTGCTCAGCCGCTACAAACGCGTGATCGTGGCCGAACTCAACACCGGCATGTTTGCCGACTATCTCCAGAGCCGCTTCGCCCACCTTAACATCTCGCGCATCAACAAAATCCAGGGTCAGCCCTTCCTGGTTGAAGAAGTTGTCAGCAAAGTGGAATCAATCATCGCAAACGACTAACCGAACATGGAAACATCTACATCAACCTCTGCATACACTCCCGCCGACTATAAGAGCGACCAGCCCGTGCGCTGGTGTCCCGGCTGCGGCGACCACGCCATTCTCAACTCCCTCCATAAGGCAATGGCAGCTCTCGGTGTGCCTCCCCACATGACCGCCGTCATCTCCGGCATCGGCTGCTCCTCGCGCCTGCCCTACTACATGAACACCTATGGCTTCCACACCATCCATGGTCGCGCGGCCGCCATCGCTACCGGCTTCAAGGTGGCCAACCCGCAGATGACCGTGTGGCAGATTTCCGGCGACGGCGACGGTCTGGCCATCGGCGGCAATCACTTCATCCACGCCGTGCGCCGCAACATCGACATCAACATTCTGCTGTTTAACAATAAAATCTACGGCCTGACCAAAGGGCAGTATTCCCCCACGAGCCCCCGAGGATTCGTGTCGAAGTCATCGCCCTACGGCACCACCGAAGATCCTTTCATTCCGGCCGAACTCTGCTTCGGCGCCCGTGGCAACTTCTTTGCCCGCTCAATCGATGTGGAGCTTCAGACTTCACAGGAAGTGCTGCTGGCCGCTGCGCGCCACAAAGGNNCGTCGGTNGTNGAAATNCTNCAGAACTGCGTGATTTTCAACAACGGAATCCACAATGCCATCACCGACCGCGAATATCGCGCCGACCGCACCATTCANCTCGTTCACGGCGAAAAAATGCTTTTCGGCAAAGAGCTCAACCGTGGCATCGTGCAGGATGGCTTCCTGCTCAAGGCTGTTGAAATCGGCAAGGATGGCTACACGATTGACGATGTGTTGGTTCACGACGCCCACACCCCCTCCAACTTCCTGCATCAGCAGCTCGCAATGATGGACGGCACCGACCTGCCGCTGGCAGTGGGTGTGATCCGCGACGTCGAATCGCTGACCTACAACGACGAAGTCGAGGCCCAAGTGCGTGAGGTTCAGGCCGCTCANGGCTTCAGCGACCTCCGCTCCATGATACTCGCCGGCGACACCTGGACCGTTGAGTAACACACTCCTACCCCCGGCTCTGAAAAAAATTTTGGCGGTTCGGAAAAAAGTTGTAACTTTGCAGCGGGTAAGTCCTCCACGACCAGCTCCCCGCGAACTCCGCCAGATCTTGATCGAAGCAACGGTAGTGGGTTGTAGCGGTGCGATGAAGATCGCTTACCCTTTTTTATTTTAGCAAATTCCCGAATGTCCCGGCAGCCCGCTGCCTNGGGACATTCGCCTTTTTATAGAGTTTAGAGATTAGAGTTTAGAGTGCAGAGAATAGAGTGCAGAGTATAGAGAGCAGAGTTTAGAGGCGGTGCGTCGGAAAGTAGGGATCTTTTTCGGCAAGCTCAAAAGCGGCAAGCCGATGACTTGCCTGTGGCCACTCTCTTGTTTTGGAATTGGAACTTAGGGGTTTGGAACTTAAGGATTTGAAAGCCTACGGAACTTTATTTTCGGCTGGCGCCTCAATGTTACGGAGCAGAACGGAACGACACGGAACTTTTTATCCTTCAATGGTTTACGCGATTTCGAACCCGCAGGGAGACGCTGCGCTCTCCAAGCGGAATCCGCGGAACGTTGATGGAAGTCTTCTTATCTATTCTCTGCTCTATATTCTCTATTCACTGCACTCTGTTCTCTCCACTCTGCACGACTCTATCATCCTCTCAGGATTCCGCGAGTTCCTGCTCGGAGAGCGTAGCGACTCCCTGCGGGTTCATTTTCAAGCAAACCGGAAAAATAAAAAAGTTCCGTGTCGTTCCGTTCTGCTCCGTAACATTGAGGCGTCAGCCGATAATAAAAGTTCCGTAGGCTTTCAAATCCCTAAGTTCCAATACCTAAGGCCGCAGGCAAAATCCCTGCTTTCCAAAGCACCGCCTCTAAACTCTGCTCTCTAAACTCTATTCTCTATTCTCTAATCTCNAAATTTGTGACATATTTTTTCACAAATCGAAAATTCCGGTCAAAATAGTTGGAAGACATAATACTTTCACTTAAATTTGCATCGCATATCGCCTCGGAGCCTGCGATGACGGGTGGAGGTGGGCGCATGACATAACAAAAAAGCGTTTATCAGCGCTTATTCTTGACGATTCGGAACTTAGCAACTTCTTCATTGTAGTCAGGGATGAGGCAACGATAGGCGCCTTTCGGGTATGATATTCCAAACGCACACTGCGCGGGTCAATTCCTCGCAGCCTGCTTGCTTCACAATACGGTATCATACAGCGTGAGGCTCCGCGTTGCTCGTTCGACTGCAATGGGCAATGCTAAGGCCTCGAATCGTAGAACGAGCAACGGATACAGACTCTCACGCTTTTTTCATCTAAAAATTTAACGTCAATGAGGAGAGTCCGGCGACCATCACCACCGGATAATGAACCACCCACCACTTCTTCTTTCAGATCTGGAATCAGACGTGACGCGTTTCGCCGCCAATCTCAGCTCCTTGATTTTCAACGAGCGCGACTTGCAGGTGAGGTTGGCTGCCTATCTCAAATATGAATGTGACGGGCGCTATGATAGTGTCGACATGGAGTATTTGATTCCAATCTCCGAGCTTGGAGTCACCCCCAACACGCCCCCCGACCCCACATTCCCTTGGCACAACAATGTTTATCTCGACATAGTGGTGAGCCGTGGCGANGAATACGCTGCCATCGAGCTGAAATATGCCACCCGCGAAATCACCANTCAGCCAANGCGTTTCNGNANNCAGCTCNGNNNCNANGCNAAAATCGTCAAGACNCAGGGTGCAGCCGACATTGTGATGTACAANTATTGCAAAGACATCCGCCGCATCGAACGANTNTGTCAGNNNTNCNCCAAACTCANAGGAGGCATNGCNCTTATCATCACCAACAACCACCACTACTGGTGCCAACCCGGCGGCGAAGTAATATTCGCCTCATTCTCGCTCCATGAAGGCAACGACATNGGCNGCGGAATGATGGCNTGGAGCAGCGCCGCCGCCCCCAAGATNGTTNNCGGCCACCCCAACTTCATCATGGCAGGCCAATACCGTTGCCACTGGGCCGACACAAAAATCGCCGAACGCACCAAACCCACCACCTANTCCCCCGACGGCAACCCCTTCCGCTTCATGCTCACCACCATCCTCCCCACACCCAATTCAACCAACTCCAACTAACCAATCAAAATAATCAACAATGAAAAAAACACTACTCCTACTTCTCCTAACCCTCCTCNCNGCGACCTCAACCCCCGCACGCGACTTCACCTTCACCTACGAAGGCCAGACCCTGACATATACCGTCATCGACGAAGAAGCCAAAACCTGTGAGACTAAAGGAAACTCCAAAACTAATGGTACTGTTCACTCCATCAGTGGATCACTAACCATCCCCAGCTCCGCAGACGGATACACAGTTACGGCCATTGGCGAAAACTCCTTTAGGGATTGTAGCAATATTACTGAATTAACTATTCCTACGACAGTTTCATCCATTAATGACAATGCATTCAGAGGTTGCTCCGGACTGACTTCGGTTACTNTTCCGGTGAGCTACATTGGGTCCAGCGCATTCTCTATTTGCTCCGGACTGACTTCTGTAACTTTTACTGAGTCGTTAAAAAGCATCGAAGACGTTGCCTTTGAAAATTGCGATAGACTGACTTCCGTGTATATCCCCAAATTCTGTACGAGTGTTGGCTATGGCGCTTTCAGTGATTGTAGCAATCTACTTTCAATTGAAGTTGACCCGGAAAATGAGAATTACGCCNCTTCTGACGGAGTATTATTTAATAAGGATTTCACCCGATTAGTCCAATATCCGGCAGGTATAGAAGGGGATTATATAATTCCCGAATCTGTAAGGAGAATTGAAGAATATGCCTTTNGTGGTTGTACGGGCCTAACCTCAATATCAATTCCTGAATCGATAACAGCNNTCAGTAAGTGCTCGTTCAAAAGCTGTATTGGTCTAACTTCAATATCAATCCCTGAATCAGTACGATCTATCGGAGCTTTTGCCTTTGAATACTGTTCCGGACTATCATCTGTAAAAATTCCCAACGCGGTATCTTCTATCGGAATATGCGCTTTCGCCAATTGTGATGGTTTAACTTCAATATCAATTCCTGAATCGGTGGAATCAATTGGCTTGGTGGCTTTTTCTTGCAAAAATTTAACTGAAGTGCACTGCTTTATGCAACAGCCATGTTCATCTCTTTTAAATTATTTCAGTTCGGAAACATACGAAAACGCGACGCTCTATGTCCCTACCGGCACTGTTTCTCTTTATAAAGCCACGACTCCTTGGGATAAATTCCTTAACATCACCGACGAACCGCTGCTGAGTGGCATCGAAGATATTGTGGCCGATGGCGTGGATGCGATTGACTATACCCAACCCTATGAGGTTTATAATCTGCAGGGNGCATTGCTGGGTCAGTCNACCGANNGCCTCGCAGCAGGCATCTACATCCTCCGCCAAGGCGAAAAATCCACCAAAATAGCCATCCGCTAACTCC
>JAAVDT010000021.1:0-81981 GCA_014801655.1 Bacteroides sp. | reverse complement strand
CCTCTACNCCGCANANACCCATNCCCATCCCCCCANNCAACTCCAACTANNCAATCAAAAAATAATCANCAATGAAAAAAACACTACTNCTNCTTNTCCTAANCCTCCTCATCGGCNACNNNNANCANCGCACGNAGANTTCACCTNCACCTACGAAGGNCAGACCCTGACATATACCGTCATCGACGAAGAAGCNAAAGGACCTGTGANACTAAAGGATCCNNTNCTNATNGTANTNNTCACTCCATCAGTGGATCACTAACCATCCCCAGCTCCGCAAACGGATACACAGTTACGGCCATTGGCGAAAACTCCTTTCGACAGTGTCGCAATATGACTGAATTAACTATTCCTACGACAGTTTCATCCATTAATGACTATGCATTCAGTGGTTGCTCCGGACTGACTTCGGTTACTCTTCCGGTGACCACCATTGGGGTCTACGCATTCACTAGTTGCAGCAAACTGACTTCTGTAACTTTTACTGAGTCGTTAAAAAGCATCGATAGGGATGCTTTTTATTCATGCCCTGGCCTGACTTCCGTATATATCCCCAAATCCTGTACGAGTATTGGCTATGGCGCTTTCGGAGGTTGTAAAATGCTACTTTCAATTGAAGTTGACCCGGAAAATGAGAATTACGCATCTTCTGACGGAGTATTATTTAATAAGGATTTTACTACATTAGTATTATGTACGACCGGTAAAAAAGGGGATTATGTAATTCCCGAATCCGTTACGAGCATTGAGAAATATGCCTTCTTTAATTGTAATGATCTAACATCAATATCAATGCCTGAAACTTTAACCACTATCGGTAAGCGCGCGTTCGGCTATTGCTATGGCCTAACATCAATATCAATCCCTGAATCAGTAATAAATATCGATGAAGAAGCTTTCTACGACTGTGGTATAAAATCTATAGAATTACCCAAAACTTTATATAGTATTGGGAGGGAGGCCTTCTACAGATGTGGTGGTTTAACTTCTATATCAATTCCTGAATCGGTGAAATCTATCGGCTATCAGGCTTTTTGTCTTTGCGATAAATTAACTGAAGTGCAATGTTTTATGCAAGAGCCTTGCACTGCTGATAAAACTATTTTCGATTCAAAAATATACGAAAACGCAACGCTCTATGTTCCTGCTGGTACTGTTTCTCTTTATCAGGCCACAACGCCATGGAATCTGTTCAAAAACATTACCGACGAGCCGCTGCTGAGTGGCATCGAAGATGTTGTGGCCGATGGAGTGGATGCTATTGATTATACCCAGCCCTATGAGGTATACAATCTGCAGGGGGCGTTGGTGGGTCAGTCGACCGATGGTCTTGCTGCAGGTGTCTACATTGTTCGCCAAGGCGAACAATCTGCTAAAGTTGCTATCCGCTAACCTTTAAGATACAACACCTTTCTTAACCCCGCCATGAGTCAGGACGCACTATGCTGCCCGGGCTATGGTGGGGTTAATTGTTTTATTGGGCGGTCTGCGGACGCTTTGTTGATTGAAATTTTGGAACTTAAGGATTTGAAAGCCTACGGAACTCTTTTGTCGGCTGACGCCTCAATTACGGAACAGAGCGGAACGACACGGAACTTTTTATCTTTCACTGATTTATTCGATTTTGAACCCGCAGGGAGTCGCTGCGCTCTCCAAGCGGAAGCCGCGGAACGTTGTTGGGGGAATATAGTGCAGATAAGCTGACCCCCAATGCTGTTTACTTAACCAATCAAGAGGGGTTGTTTTTTCTTCGGGCTTTACCCGAAATGTAGGGACGCACGGCTCGTGCGTCCAACGATAAAACACTGATTCTCAACCGGACGCACGAGCTGTGCGTCCCTACAATGAGAGGGGAGCCCTACAAAGTTTAAGTAAACAGCATTGAGCTGACTCCCCTCAGCGTTCCGCGAGTTCCTGCCCGGAGAGCGCAGCAACTCCCTGCGGGTTCATTTTCAAGCAAATAAGTAATAAAAAAGTTCCGTGTTCGTTCCGTTCTGCTCCGTAACATTGAGGCGCAAGCCGATAATAAGAGTTCCGTAGGCTTTCAAATCCATAAGTTCCAATTCCTATGACCNCAGGCAAGATCCCTGCTTTCCGACGCGCCCAAAACACCTTGCGACAANCCTCTNCACTCTGTACTCTAATCTCTAAACTCTATTCTCTGCACTCTAAACTCTATTCTCTCCACTCTGCATGGGGTTTGGGATTTTTTTTGTAAAGATTTTTTTAGAATTGTAAAGGATTTTATAAAAATTCACTACATTTGCATTTTNAAACTGTGANAATCGGGCNAAATCGCCATTGGTGAATCGCTGNCCNTCGGCTCGCAGCCATTTCAATCGTTGACAAAATCATATTTCAATACTCTACTCTTATCACATTAGTTTATGAGAAAACTGTTCATGCTATTCGCGATGCTGTTGGCCATCGGGCTGACGGCCGTTGCACAGGTAACGACGGTCAAAGGGAATGTCTACTCCCTGGAGGATGACGAACCGATAGCCGGCGCGTCTGTGAGAGTGAAAGGCCGCNCNGGTGTCGGCACCTCCACAGANATTAACGGTAACTTTACGCTCAAAGTGGCCCCCGGCGACAAGCAGCTCGAAATCTCTTTCATCGGCTACGAACCTCGAACGGTCAACATCTCTGCTACGATGAAGGTCGGCCTGACGGTGAAGTCGGAAATGATGGACGAGGTGATGGTTGTGGCTTTCGGCAAGCAGAAGCGTGAATCGTTCACCGGTTCGGCATCNGTGGTGAGCGGCGCAACGCTGTCGACCCAGCAGACCAACAACCCGATCGAGGCGCTCAACGGCCGAGTGACGGGCGTGCAGATGACTGAGGCCAACGGTTTTGTGAGCGATCCGACAATCCGTGTGCGCGGTCTGAGCTCCATCAATGCGAGCAATTCGCCNCTCATCGTGGTTGACGGAATGCCTTACAACGGCTATTGGAACGACCTCAACACGGCCGACATCGAAAGCATCACAGTGCTCAAAGACGCCGCCTCCAACGCCCTCTACGGCGCNCGCGGCGCCAACGGCGTGATTCTCATCACCACCAAGAGNGCCAAGCGCGGNACGACCCACATCAACGTTGACATGAAATGGGGCGCGAACACCAACGGCCGCATCGACTACGACAAAGTCAATGACCCGGGACAATATTANGAAGCCGCCTATCTCGGCTATAAGAACTACTATATGAACGCCATGGGNCAGAGCGNCGCTCAGGCCCACATCAGCGCCAACCAGATGATTCCGCGNCAGGGCACTGACGGCGGTCTGGGCTACATGGTCTANGCCGTGCCTGAGCAACAATTCCTCATCGGCACCAACGGCCGCCTCAACCCCAACGCGACGCTGGGCAACCGCGTGGCCTACAACGGTCAGATTTTCACCCTGCTGCCCGACAACTGGCTGGAGGAGGGAACTCGCAACGGCCTGCGTCAGGAATACAACGTGTCGGTGCAGGGNGGCAACGATCAGTTCAGCATCCTCGCNTCTCTGGGNCATCTCGAAAACGAAGGTCTCTCCTATAACTCCGATCTGCGACGCACCTCGGCCCGTCTGAAAGTTGACTATAAGCTCTACGACTTCCTGCGCATGGGCGCAAACGCCGGTTATAACCATCTGGTCACCAACCAGAGCTCGGGAGTGTTTGGCGCAGCCTATAACGTGGCACCCATCTATCCCCTCTACATGCGCGACGGCTCGGGCGCCATCATGCAGGATGTGCGCGGCAACCGTTATGACTACGGCGCAGGCGAAAATGGCGGCATGTATCGCTCCACCGAGCTCAACACCAACCCCCTGCAGGCCGACAAGCTCGACATCAACAACAACGTCAGCCATGCCTTCAACATCCAGGGCTATATCACCGCTGACTTCCTGAAACACTTCTCATTCACCGCCAACGCCAACATCTACATCACCAACAACCAGATTAAGACGGGCGTGAATCCCTACTATGGTTTCGACGTCAACACCGGCGGCTCAGTGAGCTCGGCAATGTATAAGACCACGAGCTCCAACTTCCAGCAGCTCCTGAACTACGACCAGAGTTTCGGCGCACACACCGTGTCGGCGCTCNTGGGTCATGAATATTCCCGCGAAGCCAACGCCAACCTCTACGGCTACAAGACGCGAGTGGCAATGTACACNGCCAACACCGAACTCGACGGCGCCATTATCGACGGCTCCGTGAGCGGCAGCTCGGGCCTCTACAATGTCGAGGGCTTCTTCCTGCGCGGACAGTATGACTACGATAACCGCTACTTCGCATCCGCCTCCTTCCGCCGCGACGGCTCAAGCCGCTTCGCCAAGGGTCATCAGTGGGGCAACTTCTGGTCGCTGGGCGGCGCCTGGATTATCAGCCGCGAAGAGTGGTTTCCGAAGACATGGGCCGTCAATATGCTCAAATTCAAAGCCTCCTACGGCGAACAGGGCAACGACGGCATCGGCAACTACTANTACACTGACTTCTACAAAATCGTGAACTCCAACAACCAGGTGGCCTACACCTTCTCCAACAAAGGTAACCGCAACATCACCTGGGAGACCGTCGGAGCATTCAACACCGGCTTCGAATTCGAGCTTCTCAACTCGCGCCTCAACGGTGGCATCGAGTTCTATTCACGNACCACGCGCGACATGCTCATGTGGTTCTCCACTCCCCTCTCGCTCGGCTACTCGGGCTACTACTCCAACATTGGCGACATGCGCAACACCGGCGTCGAAGTGGAACTCAACGGCGACATTATCCGCACCAAGGATNTCACCTGGAACCTCTCGCTCAACCTCTCCTGGCAGCGCAACCGNGTNGTGAGNCTGCCTTCGGAAACCGCACAATACTCCGTCGACGGCCACGCCGGCTATCTCTACGGCGAATACTACATTGGCGAAGGTCTGCCGCTCTACACCTGGTACATGAAGAAGTTTGCCGGCGTCAGCGAGAATGGCGAATCGCTCTACTACCACACTGATGCCGACGGCAACATGGTGGCTTCGACCGACTATTCAAATGCCGACTANTATCTCTGCGGCTCCGCCCTCCCCACCGTGTTCGGCGGATTCAGCACCACCCTCAACGCCTACGGCTTCGACCTGAGCGCTACGTTCAACTACTCCATCGGAGGCAAGAAATATGACAGCGCCTACCAGAACCTCATGACTCCGCCCCACGACGGTGTCACCGGCCACGCCGTCCACCAAGACCTCTTCAAGGGCTGGACAGCCGAGGCTCCCAACCCCGAAATCCCCCGCTGGCAGTATAACGACCTCTACACCTCCAACTTCTGCGACCGATTCCTGACCGATGCGTCATATCTCTCGCTGAAAAACATCACCCTCGGCTACACACTGCCCAANAATCTCACGCGCCGCTTCTACGTTGACAATCTGCGCGTCTACTTCACTTGCGAAAACGTCTACTACTGGAGCCATCGCAAAGGCTTCGATCCCCGCGTCGACATGGGCTACGGCAGCTACGGCGGCATTCCCCCGATGCNATCATTCACCGGCGGCCTCCAGATCCGCTTCTAAACGATGTTTCCGATCAAGAACTTATTCTTAAACGCAACTCTCTGATTCAGACTCAACATGAAAATCAAGCATATCATATCGACCGCTCTCCTGCTTCCGGCCCTGGCTCTGACCTCGTGTCTTGAAGAGACCTTCCCCACGAGCGGCGCACTGGCCGAACAGGTTGCAACCGACCTCCCCGGCATCTCCAACGGCATCCCCGCCTATCTCAACCGCTACAACAACACCGACAACTGCGACTGCGGCTATCCGGGCCTCTTCTCNATGCAGCGCGACGTGATGGTTGGCGAGCTGCCGATTGTCAACGGCACCTATGACTANTATCAATACTTCCTGCGCCAGTCATATCTCGGCAACTGGAATCTNCAGCAGGAGATGTGGATNCGCTACTACGCGATGGTGCAGAAAACCAACCTNGTCATCGGCATGGTTGACCTNGACAACGTGTCGACCTACGACGCTCCCTACATCGGCGACGCCCTGGCTTATCGCGCCTGGACCTACTCCGAAATGATGCAGAGCTATGAATATCTGCCCACCGGGGTGGCTTCGCTCGACGACTACGCCACGGCCAACGACATCTGGGGNCTGACCGTGCCCATCGTCACCGAAAAAACCTCCGAAACCGATGGTCGCAAAAATCCCCGCGCCCCATTCTATGAAATGTATCGCTTCATCCTCTCCGACCTCGACCTGGCCGAGAAGCTGCTGGCCAACACCCACGTGGCCCGCGGACGCGACCACTTCAACCTGGCCGGCGTCTATGCCCTNAAGGCTCGCCTCTGGCTGACCATCGCCACCCGNTTCCGCCTCAACCCCGACGACCTCGCCACTCAGCTCGAAGCCGAATCATCGGAAGCCCTGGCCAAGTATTCCAAGCTCAACATCACCACAGCCAACGACTGCTACGCCAACGCAGCCTCCTATGCCCGCCTCGCAATCGGCGAAGGCGCCACCCCGCTGACACGCCAGCAGTGGTTTGACCCCTCGACCGGCTTCAACTCCGTCAACGACTCCTGGCTGCTGGCCTACATCATCTCNACATCCGACAATCTGACAACACTCATCTGGCAGTCGTTCACCGGATTCATCTCNCCCGAAGCATCATGGGGCGTCTGCACCCCCGACTATAATGCCGCCCGCATGATCAACGCCCGCCTCTACGAAAAGATNCAGGCCGCCGACTGGCGCAAAAACACCTGGATCGCACCGAGCGACGCCGGTCTNCANTCGGCCTACAACTCAACCTACTCCTCGCTGACCAATCTCACCTACGACGAATGGAGCAAACACTCCGCCTACACCGGCTTCAAATTCCATCCCGCAGGGGGCGAAACCGTCAACTCCAACACCGGCATCGCCATCTCNCTGCCGCTGATCCGAATCGAAGAGATGTATTTCATCGAAGCCGAAGCCCTCGCNTCGACTCAGGGTGCCGCAGCCGGCAAGCAGGCCCTCGANTCGTTCATGAACACCTACCGCACCGAGGGTGGCACCTACACCTGCCCCTCATCGGCGTTCGACGACGTAGTCACCGAAATCTTCAACCAGAAACGAATCGAATTCTGGGGCGAAGGCATCGTTTACTTCGACTTCAANCGTCTGCGCAAGGCGATTGAAAACGGTTATCCCGGCACCAACCAGGTGGAAGCAAACTGGTCAAACTCCTACCCCGACCGCGTNGCTCCCTGGACCATCTACTACATTCCCAACGACGAGCGAAACAAAAACACGGCGCTCAANCTCAACCCCGACCCCTCGCAGGCCATTCCCCTCTGGACCGAATAGTCCGGCCACACGAAGCTCAACNTCANAATTCCACACACATATATATCTATCCCAAACTGAACTTCAACAATGAAATTCATATCATCCACCATAGCAATGGCCGCCCTGGCGCTGAGTGCTTCACTCTCCTCCTGCTCCGACAGCGACAACTGGACTCCCGGCCCCAAAGAAGCAGACTCCAATCCGCGCGTCTACTTCACCCCCGACAACAAAACCTCCTATCAGTTCTACGACGGCGACCCGCGAGTGATTTCATTCACCCTGGCCCGACTCTCGACCGATGAAGCCATTGAAGTGCCCGTCACCCTCTCGGCCGACGATGAAACCATCACCGCCCCCGAAACCGTCAGCTTCGCAGCCGGACAGCAGACAGCCACCGTCTACGTTGACTGCTCCGAAATCCCCGCACGCCAGACATTCAACATCGACCTCTCGATTCCCGCCGACTATGCNGCGCTCTACGCCCAGGGCTCCGCTACGCTCAGCGCCACAGTGGCCGTGGTGTCATGGGAAACAATCGACTCCGAACTCTACTACTATCTCAGCGTCAACGGCGAAAATGTCTATGGCACCGTCAACGGCGAGCTCCAGTATCTCGACGGCACCGACCAGCTCCGCTTCACNAACTTCTACGGCTCCGGTCTTGACATCTCATTCACTCTCGACGCAACGGCCGAAAACTGCAGCGTTTCATTCATGGACATCGTGCCCCTGACCAACGTCNTGTTTGCCGCCGACGTCGATGGCTATGAAGGCGACGCAGCCTACAACGCCTTCTTCCTCTACGACCAGGCCAACGCCTCGTTTCCCGAATTCCCCGTGCCCGACGGATCGGTCAACGTCAACTACTTCGAAGCATTCCGCACCGGCTACACCTATTTCAGCCTCGACGGCTACGCCGCATTCCAGGGCTACATAGGGCTTGACGACGGCTCCGACGTCTGGGCCTCCATCTGGGCAATCTTCACCATTCCCGACGACCTCAAGCCCCTCATCAAATACAAGCAATAACCTCATCCACCCCACTCCACTGACGAAACTATGAAACTCTTCAGATATATCACCTCGGCCCTCGTGGCGGCAGCCCTCGCCACAGGTTTCACCGCCTGCTCCGACGACGATGCGCTGCTCCCCGTCGAGACACCCACAGCCGGCGACTCCGACGCTACATTCAACTCCCTGACATTCCACTGGAGCAAGGTGGAAGGTGCCAACCAATACGGCTACAAGCTGACCGACCCCTCGGGACGCGAAATAGTCACCGACGTTATCAACACCACCTCCACTACCATCACCGGCCTGCAACCCGACACGGAATACACCCTCCACGTCTGGGCCTATGGCGCCTACGGCATTGCCGGAATCTCCGACGTGGCCACAATCACCAAGCGCACCAACGCACTGGTGCCCCTCGCAACTCCCGCATTGACCTACACCGATGGCGGCACAACCCACACCATCACATGGGACGCCATTGCCGGCGCTGAATCCTATGCCTACACCCTCTCCTCAACCTCCGGCTACACCGACTCGGGCACGACCACGTCAACTTCGCTCAACTTCCGAGGTCTCGCCGCCGGCACATACACCTTGACCCTCCGCGCCACCACCACAGCCGCCGGCCACACCGACTCCCCCGAAGCCTCGCTGGAATTCACCATCACCCGAGTGCTCCTCTGGTCAGCAAAAGGCAAATTCAACTCATCGGCCACAAGCCAGACCTACGACGCCACAATCTGCGCCTACGACGGCGGCACCTACGTAATCGAAAACTGGTATGGCGTCGAAGGCTACGACTTTGAATTCCGCATCGCATCGCCCGAAGTCGACGGCTCGGCCTACGATGAAGAAAACACATTCATCATCCCCGAATCGCTCTATCAGTATGACGAAGACAACCAGAGCTTCATCATACCCACCGGCCTCGCATCGCCCGAATCAGTGCTCATCTACCCCTACTGGAACTATTCCTACATGGAAGGCACCCAGATTGAGGGCGCCGTCTATCTCTGGGATTCAACTTCCGGCGACTACGACTCCTTCACCTGGGGCGCAACCGTCGATGCAATCTGCGGCGACTGGAACCTGACAAGCAGCGGCTACCAGTATCTCGAAACCGAAACCGGCGACTACTCCTTCACCAACGTGACCTCCATCACCCGCGTCAACGACCACGAAGTGTCCATTCAGGACCTCTACTGGACAGGCTACCCCGTCAGCGGCACCGTTGACTTCCAGGCGCGCACCATCACCTTCCCCGTGGGCCAGGAAATGGGCTACTACACTTGGGGCACCGACACCTCCTGCGAAACCGGCGAAGTGGTGGCCACAATCAGCGAAGACTTCAACACCATCACCATGACAGGCTTCAACTTCTGGTATAGCGGCTACACCTACCTCTCCGACGCAAAAGCCGTCTGGACCCGCTGATTCCCGCATAACATCCCCCCGCATCATATCCAAACCCCGCCCCGACCGGCGGGGTTTTCTTCACTTTCCGTGGCGTCAAATCGAAAAATAGTTGTAACTTTGCTATCGCATAACGGTGTCGCAACCGGCTTCACCGGAAAGTCTCTCGCAAAACAACAAAATAACATACCCTCTACTCAAAAAACTGAATTAAACTATGGCAAACTGGTTTGAATGTAAAGTCAGATACGACAAAATGATGGAAAACGGCGTACCCAAAAAGGTCAACGAACCTTATCTGGTCGACGCCCTNTCATTCACCGAGGCTGAAGCCCGCATCATCGAAGAGCAGACCCCGTTCATTTCGGGCGACTTCTCGGTCAGCGCCGTGAAACGNACCAAAATATCNGAAATCTTCCGCGACGACACCGCCGACAAATGGTATCTCGCAAAGGTGGCCTTCATCACCATCGACGAAAAAACAGCCGTTGAAAAACGCTCCGTGTCGCAGATTCTCGTGGCCGGCAGCGACTTCAAGGGTGCCTACGACAACTTCATGGAAGGCATGTCGGGCACAATGGCCGACTTTGAACTCGTTTCGCTCTCCGAAACTCCGCTCATGGACGTCTACGGCGCAAAACTCGGCGGCGCGGCCAAAAGCGAAGAATAATCCCCCACGCCCTAATGCTGTTTACTTAAGCCAAAATAAGGCCTCTTAGGGCTCCCCTCTTATTGTAGGGACGCACCCTGGTGCGTCCGCGACACACTGATTACCACGAGGACGCACCAGGGTGCGTCCCTACAATTCGGGTAAAGCCCGAATGAAATCAACCTCTCTTGATTAGTTAAGTAAACAGTATTACCCCACGCCCCCACTGAAACGATGACCGAAATCCGGAAACAAATCACACGACTGCGCGCAGAGCTCCCCGAGGGGGTGGCTCTGTGTGCGGTTTCAAAATTTCATCCCGTCGAAGCGCTCCGCGAGGCCTACGATGCCGGTCAGCGCACCTTCGGCGAAAGCCGCGTGCAGGAACTTCTCGAAAAAATTCCCCAACTTCCCGCCGACATCTCATGGCACTTCATCGGCCACCTGCAGACCAACAAAGTGCGCCAGCTCATCGGCCGCACGGCAATGATTGAAAGCGTAGACTCCGAACGACTGCTGGCGCTCATAGACCGCGAATCGGAAAAAGCGGGCGTCATCACCCGGGTGCTCATGCAGCTCCATGTCGCCGCCGAAGAAACCAAATTCGGATTCACCCCGCAGGAACTCGAAGACTACTTCGCCAACCGACGCTTCGAGTCGCTGCGCGCAACCCACATCTGCGGCGTGATGGGCATGGCCACCAACACCGACGACACCGACCGCATCAGCTCCGACTTCCGCCAAATCGCCGACACATTCCGCCGCATACGCACCGAAATAGCCCCCGACCTGCGCGGCTTCGACACCATCTCCATGGGCATGAGCGACGACTACCCCCTGGCCATTGCCGAAGGCTCAACGCTGGTGCGCATAGGCTCCACCATCTTCGGCGCCCGCCAATATTGACGGAAAATCCACGCAAACGCTTGCCGTTAAAGAAATTTCTGCTAACTTTGCGGTTACGTCCGGCTTCGGCCGCCCGACAAAGCTCCATGAAAACTATTAACAACCAAAATCCATAACAACAAATGACAACTGAAAAAAAGAAAGGCAACATCATTGCAATCATTGCAATGTTCTTCCTATTTGCCATGATTTCGTTCGTCACCAACCTCGCAGCCCCCATCGGCACCATCTGGAAAGGTCACTACGACTGGTCGGGCATGCTCGGTAACATGATGAACTTCCTCGCTTACCTGTTCATGGGCATTCCCGCAGGCAAGCTCCTCGTGAAAATCGGCTACAAGAAAACCGCCCTCTCCGCAATGGTGATCGGTATCATCGGCCTCTTCCTCCAATTCCTCTCAAGCCAGTTCGGCGCCGACACCGTAGTGTTCAACGTTGGCCTTGACGCCGTTACGCTCAACTTCCTCATCTACCTTCTGGGTGCATTCATCTGCGGTTTCTGCGTCTGCATGCTCAACACCGTAGTCAACCCCATGCTCAACCTCCTGGGCGGCGGCGGCAACCGCGGCAACCAGCTCGTGCAGATGGGCGGCACACTCAACTCCCTCGCCGGCACCTGCACCCCCTTCGCAGTGGGCGCCCTCATCGGCATGGTCACCAACCGCACCACCATTGCCGACGTCAACCCGCTTCTGTTCGTTGCAATCGGCGTGTTCGTGCTCGCCTTCATCGTGATCAGCTGCGTTTCAATCCCCGAACCCCACATGGCCAAGAAAGGCGCCAAAGCCGTTAAATACAGCCACAGCGCCTGGAGCTTCCGCCACACAGTGCTCGGCGTAATCGGCATCTTCTTCTATGTCGGTATCGAAATCGCCATCCCCGGCACCCTCATCTTCTACATCACCGAACTCACCGGCAACGCAGCCCTCGCAGGCGCCGTGGCCGCCATCTACTGGCTGCTCATGCTCTGCGGCCGCTTCGTGTCATCAATCATCTCAGGCTACGTTTCCAGCCGCGCACAGCTCATCTGCGTAAGCGCAACAGCAATCGTGCTCGTGGCTCTGGCCATCGTGCTTCCCAAAGACAACGGCGTGAAAGTGCCCGGCTTCATCTTCGACCCCGAAGCCAAGACCACCGAAATGCTCCAGAAAGCCGAAGTGCCCCAGGAAACAATCGCCGAAATCGTTGCTCTCCCCAGCCACGACGCAGCAAGCCTCGCCGCCTACAGCGAAGTGCTCACCAAAGCCGATGTCAACCCCTCCGACATCACCAACGCCATGAACGTCCCCGAAATCCCCTTCTCGGCATTCCTTCTCGTGCTCTGCGGACTTTGCACCTCAGTGATGTGGGGCGGCATCTTCAACCTCGCCGTTGAAGGTCTCGGCAAATACACCGCACAGGCATCAGGCATCTTCATGATGATGGTGGTTGGCGGCGGCGTGATGCCCCTCATCCAGGACTGGATTGCCAACAGCTTCAGCGACAAACTCGTAGGCTACATCCAATCCTANTGGCTCGTAGTCGCCATGCTCGCCTACCTCCTCTACTACGGCCTGATCGGCTCCAAAAACGTCAACACCGACATCCCCGTAAACGAAGAAGAAGCCCCCACCCCCCTCGACCTCTAATCTCCCCCCTCGGAGACTAAGCTATACAAAGAACCCCGGCGTCACACTGCGATGCCGGGGTTCTTTTTTTGANCTTTAGATGATTTCAATGGTTATTTCTTCTCGTGGCGGGGGTTGCGGGGGAACCAGCCGCGGTCTACTCGCTTTTGTTGCTGGAAGATTTCGCCTATGGTCCAGAAGGAGCTGAAGGCGGTGACGCCGAGTAGGGTCGACCAGAAGATGTTGGTGACGGCGAGGGCGCCGGCGCAGCAGGCTGCTCCTATCACGAGAAACCACCACCAGCAGCCGGTGCCGAATCGGTAGTGGCATTTGATGACGATGGGGTGGAAGAGTCCGATGATCAGAAATGTGCAGGCTCCGATGGCGAGGCCTGTCAGGTTGTAGGTTTCAAGAAATTCTGTCATTATTTTGAGTGGATGGGGGNTGTAGTATGGTTTTTGTTGATTGTGGGTTTCTGTTATTGTTACCAGCCGCCGCTGACTCCGCCGCCGGATGTCGAACCGCCGCCGAAGCTGCCGCCACTGAATCCGCCNCCGCCGAATCCGCCTCCTCTACCGCCGCCGGGNATGATGACCACGGGAGGTGTGGCGATTTTGGCAATATTGTAGGGTTTGAGTGTCTGCTTTCCGCAGTTGCGGCAGTCGTAGATTTTCACGCCGTGGCCCTCGGATCGGGTTGTGGGCTGGGAGATGATGCGGTTGCCGGAGAGGGTGGCTGTGCGTGCTCCGCAATGTTCGCAGGTGGTGAATGCTGATGAGCGGTTGACGTAGGGGATTACATCTTTCTCGCCGCAGTTGTCGCAGAGCCACACGTCGTAGTCAATCGAGTCGAGGCGTTCTTCGAGGTCTTGGGCGGGGGTGAGATATTGATTGTCGGTCTGTTCGTCGAGCTTGTGCATGGCGTGGCTGCAGTTGGGGCATGAGCGGCCGTGGTCGCGCAGGCGTTTCATTTTCCAGAGGCAGATGAGCAGTGCGGGGAGCGGCATGGCCAGGCCGGCGAATGTGAGAAACATCAACATGGGTTTGATGTCNTTGAGGGCGCGATAGCGTTGCAGCTCGTCGCGACGGCGGTTGGCCGCGATAACCCATATGACCCATACGAGGGACACCACTCCTGCACCGGCGCCGGCCCAGAGCATGAANGTGAAGAAGCTCATTTCATCGTCGCCGCCTGAGGAGGGATTGGCGTCATTGGCATAGCGCGAGCGGATTGCATCGGCCGCCTCGGGGTCGGTCAGGGCCGAAGCCATTTCGCGCACGGCGGCCATGGTGCCNGCGCTGAGGTCGCCTTCTTTGAACAGGGGGACAGCCTTATGGCGCATGATGCGTCCGGCCAACACGTCGGGGAGCACGGCGGAGGTTCCGCGTCCGGTGCGCACGACATAGCGGCGCGCATCGCCGATTATCAGCACGAGCAGGCCGTTGTCTTTATCGCTTTTGCCGATGCCCCAGCGGGTGAAGAGTTCGGTGGCGAACTGATCGGGAGTGTAGGCTTCATCGATGTTGCCGAGGGCAACCACCACAGGCTCGGCGGAGCTTGAGGCCCACACGTCGGCGAGCAGAGCGTTGAGCGAGTCGACTGTCTGAGCCGTCAGCACGCCGTCGGGGTTGCTGACATATTGCCGGCTGTCTTTGAGGTGGACATTGGGCACATCTTCGGGGCGATATGTTGCGGCCACAGCAGCCGAGACGGTCAGCAGCAATGCCAGAAGGGTGAGGAATCTATGTTTCATAGAGGTTGAATCAGATTAATGGGCTTGGAGCCAGTTGTCGCCGGTGCCGACGGAAACCTCCATAGCCACTCGGCCATGGTAGGCATCGACCATGTTGTCAATCACCAGTTGGCGGAGAGCATCGAGCTCATCGGGCACGACGTTGAACACCAATTCGTCGTGGACCTGCATGATCATGCGTGAACGCATCGACCGGGCCTGCATTTCGCGGGCGATGCTGACCATGGCAATCTTGATGATGTCGGCAGCCGACCCCTGGAGGGGTGCATTGATGGCGTTGCGCTCGGCATAGCTGCGCACCACGGAGTTGCGCGAATTGATGTCGGGGAGCAAACGCTTGCGCCCCTCGACGGTGACCACATAGCCTTGTTCGCGAGCGTCGGCAATGCTNCGGTCCATATATTCTTTCACTCCGGGATAGCTCCGGAAGTAGCCCTCAATCAACTCTTTGGCCTCGCCTTTCGGAATTCCGAGGCGATCCGAGAGACCGAAAGCCGAGATGCCGTAGATGATGCCGAAATTGGCCGTTTTGGCNGCGCGGCGCTGTTCGNGCGTGACGGCGTCGAGCTCCTCGTGGAAAATCTTGGCTGCCGTGGCGCGATGAATATCGGCTCCCGAGCGGAAGGCCTCAATCATTTCCGGGTCGCCGCTCATGTCGGCCATCAGTCGGAGCTCAATCTGCGAATAGTCGGCCGCCATGAGAATATCGCCCGGGTCGGGGATAAATGCGCGACGAATCATCGCCCCGTCGTCGGTGCGCACAGGGATGTTTTGCAGATTGGGGTTTGCCGACGAAATGCGCCCGGTTGCNGTTACGGTTTGATTATAAGAGGTGTGAATTTTTCCTGTTTGGGGGTTGACAAGCTCCGGCAGAGCATTGATATATGTGGTCAGGAGTTTTCGCAGCCCGCGGATTTCAAGAATCAGCCCCACGACGGGGTGTTTTTTCTTGAGCTTTTCAAGAATTTCTTCGGTGGTGGAGTAGGCTCCTCGCTTGGTTTTCTTGGCCTTGGGGTCGAGCTTTAGGCGATCGAAAAGCACCTCGCCAACCTGCATGGGCGACGAGATGTTGAATCTCACGCCTGCCAGCTGATAGACCTCCTCCTCCATTTCGTTGAGTCGGGCGGTGTAGCGGCGCGAGAGTTCGGCCAGAGCGAGAGTGTCGATGCGCACACCGACCCATTCCATTTCAGCCAGCACCCTGATCAGCGGCAGCTCAATGCGCGAGAGCAGCGTGCTGAGTCCACCCTGCTCGATTTCGCTCTCCAACTTGGGGCGAAGCTGCAGCGAGAGATCAGTGCTTTCACACACGCGCTCAATCACTTGCGCCATCTCCGCACCTTTTCCGAGCGCAGGGAGCGATTCGTAGTCGAGATATCGCAGNGANAGCACAGAAATGAGATGTTTCATNTCCGGGTCAATCAGATAGTGGGCCACGGAGGTGTCGTAATAGCGGTTGACCATCTGAATNTCGAGTCGCTTGAGCAGCAANATATTGCGCTTNACATCGTGACTCACTATGGTCGNGGCATCAACGGAAAAGAGCGGCGACAGCATTGCGAGNAGNTCATCGCGATTTTCCTCCGTCAGGTCAATATATGTCACTTTTCCCNCCTCAAGAGCAATGGCGATNCCGAAAATCCGGGCNGTCATCGCATCCTCTCCGGCAGCGTTGACCATGAGACCGATTTCCTTGCGCTGCGAAGCAGATTCAACAAGATGGGCCACATCGGCTGCGGAGCTGACGGTGGNNTAGTCATGTTCGGTTGTTGCAAGCGACCGCGAAGCCACGAGAGGNGCTTCGGCCNAGTCACCGGCTNCCGNNTCNGCGTCNAGGAAGTCAAAGAGCGANCCCTGAGCCGAGGGAGCGGGAGCGGCTGAGGCCTGTTGCGGTTCCTCACCGTTGGTCAGGCGGCTGATAAATGAGCGGAATTCGAGGCGNCGGTAGACATCNATCAGGCGGTCAACGTCGACATCGCGGCGCAGCAGCGAATCGATGGTGATTCCGGGCAGCGGCACATCGGTTTTGATCGTGACCAGCTCTTTGGAAAATTTGATTTGCTCCACGTTTGCCTCAATTTTTTTCTTNATCGCGCCTTTGAGNCTGGCGGTGTTGGCNAGCAGATTNTCAACCGAACCCCATTCGGCAATAAGTTTTGANGCGGTCTTTTCNCCCACGCCCGGACAGCCGGGCACATTGTCGCTGGCNTCGCCTTCGAGCGCGAGCAGGTCGATGACCTGGCGGGGAGAGNAGATGCCNTANCGCTCNCAGACCTGCTGCGGGCCGCGGATTTCAAAGCCGTTGCCACCCAGAGCGGGGCGATACATGCTGACGTGGTCGGTGACCAACTGGCCATAGTCTTTGTCGGGGGTCATCATGAAAGTGTCGAAGCCCTCAGCCTCGGCCATTCGCGAAAGTGTGCCGATCACGTCGTCGGCCTCGAAGCCCTCCACCTCTATGGCCGGAATTCGGTAGGCCTCGAGAATCTCTTTTATATAAGGTATGGAGAGAGTGATATCCTCGGGCTGTTTGTCGCGCTGCGCCTTGTAGTCGGGATACATTTCGTGGCGAAATGTGTGGCCGCCGGGCGGATCGAAGCAAACGGCAATGTGGGTGGGATTTTCTTTTCTTAGAATTTCATCGAGAGTGTTGCAGAAACCAAACACTGCCGATGTGTTGAGTCCCTTGGAAGTGACTCGCGGCGAGCGAATCAGAGCATAGTAGGCGCGATAGATCAGCGCATAGGCATCGAGGAGAAAGAGACGTTTATCGGGTTGATTTTCCATTATCAGATGGTGGATTAAGCGTGTGACAGAACGAGGCGNGGAGCGGATTTTTCACNGCCCGNCNCCATATAATTCTCAAAATTACAAATAAAAACAGTGTTATAACAAGTTTTTTTGTAATTTTGTAGCAGAATTTCTCCATTCATGTCAACTTTAGAAGAAATCCAACACTCCATAAAGCCCGAACTTGAGATGCTCCACCGGCGCATCAGCTCGTCGCTGTCGTCGCCCAATCAGCTCATGAATCAGGTGATAGAAGGCTATCTCAAGTCGAAAGGCAAAATGATACGCCCGATTCTCGTTATCCTGACGGCCAAGCTCTTCGGCCGTGTCGACGATCGGGTGATAGCCTCGGCTGCCGCCGTGGAGATGCTCCACAACGCTTCGCTCATCCACGACGACGTGGTCGACGACTCTCAGATGCGCCGCTCCATGCCGACGGTCAACAACATCTGGGGCAACCACATAGCCGTGCTCACCGGCGACTTTTTCGTCAGCTCGGCCCTGCAGCAGGCCATCTCCACGGCCGATATCCGCATCGTTGAAGTGCTTGCCGGCCTTGGCAAACTGCTTTCGCTCGGCGAAATTGACCAAATCTACAACGCCCGCTTCCACACCCTCAACGAAAAGGCCTATTTTGAAATCATCTCGCGCAAGACGGCGTCGCTCTTCGTGTCGTGTGTCAAGATGGGCGGCTATGCCACCGGCGCTCCCGACGATAAAATCGACCCGATGTGTCGCTTCGCCGAACTGCTCGGCCTCTGCTTCCAGATCAAGGACGACATTTTCGACTATTTCAACGACCCCCGCATAGGCAAACCGACCGGCAACGACCTGCGCGAAGGAAAAATCACCCTGCCGCTGCTCTATGCCCTGTCGCTGACCGACAATCCGGCCCACGATGAAATGGTCAGCCTCTCCCGAAGCGAGCAACTCACCACGGCCGAAATCGAAACCCTCATTGAATTTGCAAAAGAATCGGGCGGCATCGAGTATGCCTACTCCACGATGGAACGCCTGCGCGCCGAAGCAATGGAGATTCTCGACTCCTATCCGCGCAGCGAGGTGACCGACGCTTTCGCCTCGATTTTCAACTACGTCATTTCACGCGATAAATAACTTTCAATCAACAAATATCCCCTAATTTCTCTCCTCCAATCTCTAACACCCTACAACTCATCACTCTCATGGACAAGAAAATCATGGATTCGGCAGCCGACAATATTCGCATACTGGCGGCGTCGATGGTTGAAAAAGCCAAGTCGGGACACCCGGGCGGCGCAATGGGCGGCGCTGACTTCATCAATGTGCTCTACTCCCAATTCCTCGTCACTGACCCCGACGATCCCATGTGGCTTGCCCGCGACCGCTTCTTCCTCGACCCCGGCCACATGTCGCCGATGCTCTACAGCGCTCTGGCTCTCTGCGGCTACTACACCATCGACGAGCTGAAGCAGTTCCGCCAGTGGGGCAGCGTGACCCCCGGTCACCCCGAGCTCGACCCCATGCGCGGCGTTGAAAACACCTCCGGCCCGCTCGGCCAGGGCCACACCATGGCCGTAGGCGCAGCCATTGCCGAACGCTTCATCGCCGCACGCTTCGGCGAAACCTGGGCCCACAAGACCTATGCCTTCATCTCCGACGGCGGCATTCAGGAAGAAATCTCTCAGGGCGCCGGCCGCATTGCCGGTTTCCTCGGCCTGTCAAACCTCATCATGTTCTACGACTCCAACCGCGTGCAGCTCTCAACCGATGTCGACGCTGTTGACACCGAAGACTATGCCGCAAAATATCGCGCATGGCACTGGAATGTGATTGAAGTCGACGGCACCGACCCCGTGGCCATGGCCGCTGCTCTCACCGCCGCCAAAGCCGAAAACGAGCGCCCCACCATTATTATAGGTAACACCATCATGGGCCGCGGTTGCGTCACTGCCTCCGGCGAAAACTTTGAAGGCAAGTGCTCGACCCACGGCCAGCCCCTGAGCAAATCAGGCGCCGACGTGGCTGCAACCATCCGCAACCTCGGCGGCGACCCCGAAAACCCCTGGGTGATTCGCGAAGAAGTGGCCCGGCTCTATGCCGACCGCCGCGAAGAGCTGCGCAAAATCGTTGCCGAACGTCGCGCCGCCCAGAAAGCATGGGCCGAAGCCAACCCCGCTCTGGCCGAGCAGCTTCAGGGCTTCATTGAAGGTCGCATCCCTGAAATCGACTATAGCGCAATCGTACACAAAGCCAACGTTGCCACCCGCACCGCTTCGGCCGATGTGCTTGCAGTGCTCAGCGAAAAGGTGAAAAACATGATTGTTTCGTCGGCCGACCTTGCCAACTCCGACAAGACCGATGCCTTCCTCAAACACACCCACGCACTGACCCACGGCGACTTCACCGGAGCATTCCTCCACGCCGGCGTCAGCGAGCTGACCATGGCCTCGATCATGAACGGCATCGTGCTCCACGGCGCAATGATGGCCGCCTGCGGCACATTCTTCGTGTTCTCCGACTACATGAAACCTGCCGTGCGCATGGCCGCGCTCATGGAACTCCCCGTGAAATATGTGTGGACCCACGACGCATTCCGCGTTGGCGAAGACGGTCCCACCCACGAACCCGTTGAGCAGGAAGCCCAGATTCGTCTGCTCGAACAGCTCCGCAACCTCTCAGGCAAGCGCTCAATGCTCGTGCTCCGTCCGGCCGACAGCGCCGAAGCCACAATAGCCTGGCAGATGGCGATGGAAAACACCGACACCCCTACGGCACTCATCTTCACCCGCCAGGATGTCAACGACCTCCCCTCCCCCACCGGCAACCGCTATGAAGAAGCCCTCGGCATGCGTCGCGGAGCCTACGTGGTGCTCGACACACCCGAACCCCGCGTCACCCTCGTGGCCAACGGTTCGGAAGTTTCGCTGCTCTGCGAAGTGGCCGCCAAGCTCGAAGCCGACGGCATTGCATCGCGCGTGGTTTCAGTGCCTTCGCTCGGCCTCTTTGAAGATCAGGATGCCGACTATCGCGCAAGCGTCATTCCGCCCCATGTGCCCGTGTTCGGTCTGACCGCCGGCCTCCCCTCCACGCTNGCTCCCGTTGTAGGCGCCAATGCCACCATCTATGGCCTCGATCACTTCGGCGCATCAGCACCCTACAAGGTGCTCGACGAAAAATTCGGCTTCACACCCGAAAATATCTATCGTCAGGTGCTCGCCATCCTCTAAAAAAAAGCAACTAAGCGTAATCAGCTATATATCAGGGGTGTTTCAATCAGAGACACCCCTGATTATTATAAAAAACAATCTATTTAACAACTTTTAACCATTAAACATTTTATTTATACAAAAATTGTTTTTACATTTGCAACGTGACTTGAAAACAATCATGTCACGACACACAATACCAATCGGCATAAAAACCGAAAAAAATCTAAGCCAATCAATTAACGTCACTTCACCATAACCCAAACCTTACGGATCACAAAATCCGAAACAGAAAACACACCAACTATTCCGAAATAAAAATTAACAAATACATATAAAAACCAATCAAACTCATTTCGTATGAAAAAACTCTACTCCATCGCACTCGCTGCTATCCTCACTCCCGCTTTCGCAATGGCCGACGCCACTGACTCTCAGTATTTCGAAAACTACGCCGCTTTCCAGGGCACTTCAAGCCACTCAGGCAACCGTGGTTGCACTAAACTCGTAGTTTCTGACGACAAGGGCAACTCTACTGA
Organism: Bacteroides sp.; assembly: GCA_014801655.1. Taxonomy (GTDB): domain Bacteria; phylum Bacteroidota; class Bacteroidia; order Bacteroidales; family Muribaculaceae; genus Paramuribaculum. The sequence continues at coordinate 60,809 of JAAVDT010000021.1, read as the reverse complement.
AATCACCGGCCCCGGCTCTTCAAGCCACACCATCTTCACCGACGCTACCGCAACCAATACCCTCCAGACTGAAGCAGGCGCAACCCTCACTTTCACCGGCACTTCAGCAAACGCAGAATGGATGCACAACTATGTATTCATCGATTTTGGCAACGATGGCCAGTTTGATGTTGACCTGAATAGCACCGAACTCAACGGCGACCTCGTGGCTTTCACCGGCTACTACCTTGGCATGAAATCTGACGGAACCGACACCGCAGACCCCGAAACTCAGAGCAACGGCTCTGCCACCAACAACGGCAACTATTGGGATATGCCCACCGTTACTCTTCCCGCTGACCTGGCCACTGGTTTCTACCGCGTTCGTCTGAAAAACGACTGGAACTCAGTTCACCCCTACGGCCGCACAGCCAACACTCTCGTGGGCGGTCAGAGCACCAACGCCATCGATGCTAACGGCGGTTACATCATCGACTTCATGATCTACGTTCAGCCCGGTCTCGCAGGTGTTGAAAACATCGCAACTGACCTCGTTGAAGGCGAAGTTGAATACTACAACCTCCAGGGCGTTCGCGTTGCTGCCGACAACCTCTCTACCGGCATCTACGTAGCTCGTCAGGGCAACAAAGCCACTAAAGTGCTCGTGAAATAATCTTCACACCAAAAGCACAACTCCATAGCAGAGGCGACCTCCCCCGAGGCCGCCTCTGATTTTATTATATAAACCGATTGGAAATGCCAAAATTTATTGCTATATTTGTGCTATTATATTAGCAGTATCAGCCAAATGAATAGCATTAGTAATAATATATTGTCATTATTAGACAACTTCACACTCGATAATTCCGAGGACATCATGATGCAAGTTGCCGAGGATTTTCGCAAGCGCAGAGTTGAGAAAAATATCACCCGGCAGCGCATGGCCGAACTGTCGGGAGTGCCATTATCCACATTAGCACGCTTTGAACAGAAAGGATTAATCGGATTTGAGTCTCTGATAAAGCTCGCAATGGCATTGGGCTACACATCCGAAATAAAAAACCTTTTTGCCACACCGAAATTCAACACCATGGAAGAGCTGACCCAGATTCGCCGCAAAACCGGCGACAAGCGAGCCTACCCCAAGAAAACCAACGAATGATGAAAGTGGACCGAAGCAGTGTCCTTATGAGAGAAATAGAATAAACCGGTTTGCGGAGTGGCACATCGGAGATGTTCCGGTCACCCCCAACCCAGGACGTAGAAGCCTATAAAGCATTGATTAAATCAATAGGTCAAACAGAAACCCTTATACTATAAACAAAACACAACTTCTGACGTTAACTCATTTTAACATCAGATTGCAAGTAAAAGAGGGAAATCTATTGTAATTTTGCAACTCCAAAGTCAATTTCTACTATCAAACCAAAATCAAAACACATTTCGCTTATGAAAAAATTCTACACACTTTGTCTTGCAATCATTGCCATCGCTTCCCTTTCTTTTACAGCCCGCGCAGGCGAAACGCTCGACCTCTGGGGCATCTCCTATGGAGGGGGCAAAATCGAAGTCTACACTGACGCTGCGCTGACCAAGCTCGTGCTGTCTGACGCCGGAACGGAAGAAGGTCAGGAGGTGTTTATCGACACCGATGAATGTCTCGACGGATTTTATGTCGTGGCAACTCCCGACGAGGGAATGATGCTCGATATGCTCGTGGTCAGCGGCATGTTCTTTGAAGAGTCTGACCGCATTGCCTCGAAAGCAATCCATGTTGCAATGGAGGATATCGAGGATCCCGAATGGGGCATCTTCTTTGAAGCATATTTCACTGAATATGATCCTGAACTGATGGGCATCGAAGAAATCGGTGTTGACTTCAACGCTGCCGATGTTGAATACTTCAACCTCCAGGGCGTTCGCGTGGCTGCCGAAAATCTTTCTTCCGGACTNTACATTGCTCGNCGGGGCAACAAAGCCACNAAAGTGCTCGTGAAATAAGAAATAAATCACGCAACCGACATAACCTTCATAGCGGAGGCGACCTCACATCGGGGTCGCCTCTNTTTTTTTGGCATCGCACAATTTAACNATAATTAACCAAAAGAATTTTAAACACCAAGAAAATATTGATTATATTTGCAGCNTCAATAAGCAACTATGCAAACACACATATCTTTAAGCCTTANCCAATTAAGGCTTCCTTAGNNTCGCAATACCAATCAATGAAACAGACCATTCATTTTAAATAATACCCGAAAAAATTCAGACAACGAAACACACCACCAATCCATTTACGCAAATATTAATAAAAACATAATAATCCAATCAGTCAAAGTATGAAAAAATTCTACACCTCGCTCGTGGCGCTGATGATGCTGCCTTCACTCTCTAATGCCGCTTCAAACATGGCTTTCAGCAAAACCGGTCGCACCAATGCGTTTGCCACTACCGAAGAACGCCTCATCGTTTCTGACCGCGTCATCAACCCCAACGACGCCGTTAAAAACACCGAAATCAACTCCGGCAGCTACTCGGTGGCCACCTGGGTGAACCTCGACAAATACATGAGCCTGGACAATCTCGACAACAATATGGTGATTATGAGCTACACTCCTTCTCACCACATCAACACCAACGGCGTGTGGTCAGTTGTTGTTGACACCGAAGGCTATCTCCGCGTGCTCGGCTACGGCAGATACATCTCCTCTTCGGTCACCACCACTCAGGTGCCCCTGAACGAATGGAGCCACGTCGCTTTCGTTTACAATGACGATGCCACCACATATTCGCTCTATCTCAACGGCGAACTCGCAGGCGAATGGAATGCCGGCGAAAAATTCAACTGGCTCGACGAACACCCCGTGTTCAACTTCGCAGGATGGCAGTTCAGCGGCGCCATGGATGAAGTTCAGATCTACAACAAGGCGCTGACTTCAGAAGAAGTTGCAGCCGCCCAGGAATCAGCCACTTCTGTCGACGGCCTCGCCGCCCTCTACACTCTCGATGAACTCGCCGAAGGCTCAACCTCTCGCTTTGCCAACTTGGCCGAAGGTGGCGCCGACTATCAGCTCATCTGCCAGACCATCACTGCAAAATCCACTTCACAGTCCTACATCTGGTCAAACGGTATTCCTTTCGTTGAATCCTCCACAGAAAGCAACACAACATATGCTAACGTTGCCGAAACAGCTCCCACACTGATCGAAGGCCGCGAAATCGTGTCAACCCCGGTTGAAACCTACGATATGTGGATTTCAGGCGTGAAAGGCATGGTGGCCGTATTCTCCGACGCCGAATTAACCAACCAGGTGGCTTTCGACTNCTTCAANGAAGAAGGCACCGAAACAACTTTCACCTCTAAAGATTGCGAAAACGGCCTCTACATCGNGACCTATCCCAGCGAACAATATACGCTCAAATCTCTCTGGATCAACGGCTTCGACTACATCAACCAGATGGTTGACAACGTGTTCCACATCGCTGATGTCATGACATTCCCCTACTTCAGCGACATGGGCCTCCAGATCTGCGCAACCTACGAAGAAGTCGAACTCTCCGGCATCGAAGAAATCGGCGTTGACTTCAACGCTGCCGATGTTGAATACTTCAACCTCCAGGGCGTTCGCGTGGCAGCCGACCAGCTCACCTCCGGACTCTACATNGCTCGCCAGGGCGAAAAGACAATGAAGGTTGTCATCAAAAAATAATCCACAGAAAATCAANCAACTCCACATATCAGAGGCGACCTCCCGACGAGGCCGCCTCTGATTTTTTTGCTAAAATGGGGGAATTTTCTTGGTGGTTTGAGGGAGAAACGATAACTTTGTAATCCGTTATGAAACACGGATTCGACAACGACAAGTATCTCAGAATTCAATCTGAGCACATTAAGGAGCGCATTGCGCAGTTTGGAAACAAGTTATATCTCGAGCTCGGCGGAAAACTTTTCGACGACTATCACGCCAGCCGCGTGCTCCCGGGATTCAAACCCGACAGTAAGCTACAGATGCTTAGCCATCTGGCCGACAAAGCTGAAATCGTAATCGTCATTTCGGCGCGCGACATCGAGAAAAACAAAATGCGCAGCGACCTGGGCATCACCTACGATGAAGATGTGTTGCGCCTGCGCACCGAATTTCAAAACCGCGGCTTCCTGGTCAGCTCCGTGGTCATCACCCACTACAACGGTCAGTCGAGCGCCGACGCTTTCCGCAGCAAACTCGAACGCCTCGGCATCCGCACCTATTTCCACTACACCATTGAAGGCTATCCCCACAATGTGGCTCTCATCGACTCCGACGACGGGTTCGGTCGCAACGACTACATCGAAACCTCGCGTCCGCTGGTGATCGTCACCGCCCCCGGCCCCGGCAGCGGCAAAATGGCCGTGTGTCTGAGCCAGCTCTACAATGAGAGCCGCCGAGGAGTTGAAGCCGGCTATGCCAAGTTCGAGACATTCCCCGTGTGGAGCCTGCCGCTGAAACACCCCGTAAACATTGCCTACGAGGCTGCCACGGCCGATCTCAACGACGTGAACATGATTGACCCGTTCCACCTCGAAGCCTACGGCAAAACGGCTATAAACTACAATCGCGACATTGAAATCTTCCCGGTGCTCAACGCCATTTTCGAAGGCATCTATGGCGAAAACCCCTACAAGTCGCCGACCGACATGGGCGTGAACATGGTGGGCTTCTGCATCAGCGATGACGAAGTGTGTCGCCAGGCATCGAAAGATGAAATCATCCGCCGCTACTTCACCGCTCTCAATCAGCTCGCCCGCGGCGAAGCCAATGACAGCGAGGTGGCAAAAATAGCCCTGCTGATGAATCAGGCNAAAATCACCGTGGCCGACCGCCCTGTGGTGGCCGCCGCCAAGGAACGCGCCGCCCTCTCCGGCAAGGCCTGCTCTGCCATTCAGCTCGCCGACGGCACNATCATCACTGCCGAATCGGGCGAACTCCTGGGTCCGAGCGCCGCTCTGATTCTCAATGCCATCAAGCATCTGGCCGGCATTGACCACGATCTCAAGCTGATTCCGCCGCAGATGATCGAACCGATTCAGCACACNAAAATCAACTATCTGCGCTCGCGCAACTCGCGTCTACACACCGACGAGGTGCTCGTGGCGCTCAGCGTGCTGTCGACCGACGATGAAAACTGCCGCCGCGCCCTCGCCTGCCTCCCTGAGCTNGACGGATGCCAGGTTCACTCCACTGTGATGCTCGGCGAAGTCGACCACAAGATTTTCCGCAAGCTCGGCGTAGGCCTCACCTGCGACCCCGCCCCCAAGCGCCGCTGATAAATCCGACAATTTGTCATTTTGTCATTCTGTCATTTTGTCAATTTGTCAATTTGACATCAAGAAACAAAAAAAGCCGCCAATAGGCGGCTTTTTTATTTCTGAAAGCTCCGNGCTCTCCGATAGTTTATTTCGTCAATTTGCGGGTGAGGCGCATCGAGGGGGTTGCGGCTTCGAGGAGATAGAGGCCGGCAGGGAGNTGAGAGGCGTTGATGATGGCTTTGCCGTCGGTTGCTTTGGCTGTGGCCACGGGGCGACCCTGGAGGTCATAGAGAGTGGCTGTGAGGGCCGATGCACCGGCCATGAACACTTCATAGCCATCGGCNGTGGGGGTCACGATCAGACGCTGCGCGTCATCNTCATACACCTTGTCGACNCCGGCCAGACCGATGAGCTGCTGAAGGCCGCGCTCGGCATTGATTTTGCCATAGCCGAAGCGGTTGGGAGCGGCGGCAGTGTAGTCATCTTCCANGGAGGANGTCATCAGCACACGGCGAACATCGTCGATTGTGAGCGAGGGATCGGCCTGAAGCCAGAGNGCCATNGTGCCGGTCACGAAGGGACANGACATCGAGGTGCCCTGCATCGAGCCCCAATAGTGGGTGGTNGAGCCGGAAGTGACTTTGGCNGTCATGGTGGTGGCATCTTCGCCGTAATCGCTNCCGTAGCCGCCGTCGATGTAGGCGGGCGAGAACGAGGAGATAATCATGGTGCCGGGGGCAGTGATTTCGGGGAGCTGACGGCCNGAGAAGTCGTGGCCNTAGCTTGANAATGAAGCGATGTCGCCAACGGTTTCAGAAGAAGTGGCTGCNGAGNTGCTTCCNAGCTCNCCCCATGAGCGGCGCGAGGTGTAGGCACCCACGGAGAGCACGTTGGGTCCGCACACCATGTCGTTGATCGACATGTCGGGCGAGCCTGCCGTGTAGCCCGACAGCGGCGAAGCACTTGCCGTGTAGCGNTTGGTGAATGTCGAATAGCCGTCGAAGTACATATTGACGGTCTGACCTTCGGCGCCGCTNACAGAGATTGCGAANCGGCCGGTTTTGGGAAGGGCATAGTAGAAATCGAGCAACACATTNTAGCGGCCGTTGTTGGCATCAACGCCGGCGTAAGCATCGACCGAGCCGCCACTCTTGACACATTTGCTGATGCTCTGGCCGTTGGCATTGGAGCTGACGGTGACAGTGTTTGACAGAGTGCCGGAGCTGTTGATGTTGGAGATGGTGACGGTCAGCGGACGTTCGTCATCGGCCCAGATGTCGAGGTAGCCATAGTTTGAGTCAACGTAGGCGTTATTGTAGAAAAGGATGGTTTTCACCGATTTGTCTGACGCGGTGAATGTCTTTTCGATAGAGAGGTCGGTGTCACCTTCGTTGCCGGCCGAGATGCAGATGAGAGCGCGCTCGCCGAGGGCATTGAGGGCGGCGGAGAAATCGTCGGTGCCGTCGTGCGGACCTGCGTTCTGGCCGAGCGACAGATTGATGGCGGCGGGCATGCCCTGCGATTCGGCATATTCCACGATGTTCTGCACGCCCTGCAGGATATTGGCATCGTAGAGCTCACCGCAGCTGAATGCGAGCGTAGCTTCGGGAGCCACACCATAGTAGGGGTTGGCGGCAGTGCGGAGAGAAGATCCGTCGCGATAGGTCACCGATCCGGTATAGCCACCGCCCATGATGCCGGCAACGTGGGTTGCGTGGGTTTCCTCCTTGTCGTCGGTGGTGAAGGTGGAGACAGTGGAGGCTGTGTATTCTTTCGATGTGCCGTCCTGACCTGAGAAATGCCAGAGACGTTCAACGCGGCCCTGGAAATTGATGTGGTTGGGATAGAGACCGCCGTCCATGAGGCCGAGGATAACGCCCTTGCCGGTGTAGGGAGTGGTTTCCATGTCGCCGATCATACCGAGATATGCTTCGTCGACGCCTGAGAGCTCGCGGGCTTTGTCCATGTGCAAGCGTTTGCGACCGCCGAGGCTGACGCTACGCACGGCGGGAATCTCAGCCACGCGCTCCACTTCAGTGATGGGGATGTTGACCAGAGCAACGTTGCCGAAGTCAGAGGCCACGGTGTAGCCGTTGGCCGTGAGCAGTTCGGCAGCGGATTTGTCGTCGGTGCGCACGAGCACGCCCACTGTGGGCACTTCAGTGATGGCAGCGCCACGCGAGGCAGCCTGCTCGGCCTGACGCTGATAGCGGGCCAGAGTGCTACGGCCGGTAGAGCTGATTTTCGACTGAGCGTCGGCCATGCCGGAGGCACCGACAGCGAGCGCCAAAGCCAGCCCGTAACGGAAGATAGAATAATTCATAAGCAGTGTGTTTGTGATAACGATTTATATAAATAGTTGATATATCTTCAATTACAAAAATCTCAAAAACGAGATAGAATCTTGCGCCTACGGAACTCTTTCCTGCGGCTGCGCCGCGGAGCCGTGAGCAGGGCTGAACGGACGCGGAACTTTTTTATTTTTGCTCCGGCGGGAGAACCCGCTTGGGAGTCGCTGCGCTCTCCGGGCATGAACCCGCAGAACGTGAACGGCATCGTTTACAGAATCATTGCGAGGGTGAGAATGCTTTAGCTTCAAAGCCTCTTGTGTTGACAACTCGATAGATTCCAAACGAATATGGGTGTTGATCAGTCTTCAGATTGGCAGTTCGGAAGTCGTCGACACCGAAATTTATGATATACCCCAACCGACAGCCGGTCAGATATAGGTAAGTGTATAGTTGGCGAACTTCAGATTCTGTGAAGCTCTTCAAAGCCTTTGTCTCGATAATCACTTTATCATCGACAAGAATATCGGCAACAAAGCAATCATCAACTTCCACACCTTTGTAGAGGGCTCTGATTGGATGCTGCCTTTTGACATCATGCCCCCTCTGCCTCAATTCCCACACAAGAGCCGATTCATAGTATTTTTCCCGAAGTCCTCGCCCCACTGTTCTACGCACCTCAAAGGCGCATCCGATTATGGATTTGCCAATAGCGGAATATTCATGGGGAAGATCAGACTTCTGCATTGCGGAGAAAAGCTATTTTTCAATAAAAACCTATATGGATGACATGGAGAATGGATTCCGCGGGTTCCCGCTCGGAGAGCGTAGCGTTTCCCTTGCGGGTTCCGGTTGACAGGTGAGTATGATGTTTATTTTTCCGCGGAAGTTCCGGCCCGACCCGCTTAGAAACGGCCGCAGGCCGAAAAGTTCCGTAGGAAAACGTTTATTAGAGTTTAGAGTTTAGAGTTTAGAGTTTAGAGTGCGGGGGTTAGAGGGTGAGTTTTTGGGTCAGGCGGGCGCCGGGGGTGCGGGCTTCGAGGATGTAGATGCCTCGGGAGAGGGAGGCGGTGGGGATGGTGACGAGGTCGGCATCGGCCGAGGCTGTGGCCACGGGGCGACCCTGGAGGTCGTAGAGAGTGGCTGTGAGCTGTTGGCCGCCGGCGAGGAACACTTCAAGTGCGCCGCCGAGAGGAGTCACGATGAGACGCTGCTGATCGTCGTCGGCCCACACATTGCCGATGCCGGCAGCGCGGTCGGCAAGCACCTGCTGAATGCCCTTGAGCGCCTCAATCTTGCCTGCGCCCCATCGAGGTTTGGCCGATGCGCCGCCCATGGTCAGAGAGTTGTAGGTTGAAGTCTTATTGATCACGTCGAGCACCTTTGAATAGGTGAGCGTCGGGTCAGCCTGAAGCCAGAGACCGATGGTGCCGGTCACATAGGGGCATGACATTGAAGTGCCCTGCATGGCTCCCCAGTAGTAGGTCTTGCCGTCGACGGTTGCTTCGGCACACATAGTTGTGGAAGCCGACGACCCGGCATAGTAGCTGCTGTAGCTCGAGATGATATTGGCGCCGGGAGCGCAGACGAGCGGAAGCTGCTGTCCCTGATAGTTGGCGCCGTAGCTTGAGAAGGGAGCGATGCGGCCAACGGTAAAATCACCGGTGTAGTAATAGACACTGCCCGAGAGCACGCCCCATGTGGTGCGGGTGGTGTAAGCGCCCACGGAGAGAACATTTTCACCGCAGCAGCCATCGTTGATTGATGCAATTGCAGATCCCTTTGTCACTCCTCCAAGTGTTCCGTCTGTGGCATTTATTCTGTTTTCAAAACATGTCCCATTACCATACAAATATAATTTAGTACCCGCAGTTCCCGTAACCTCCAGCATTAAATAGTAGGAATTATTCCCAATGGCCTGAGAAACGCCGCTGAACTGCATGTAAACATTATAACGGTTATTATAGTAATCCACATTAGCAGAAAGAGTTGCCGAACCCGTAAAATAATTAGAGAAATTTGCACTCGACGAAGAACTCACTGTACCAGAAGCATCAATCTTCAAAAGTTCAAAAGCATTGTCTACATCACCATTACAAGCCTTTAGCGATACTGTGACTGGTGTATTGCCATTAGTCCAAAGATCAGAATAGCCATTCACATAGCCATAAGTGAGCGTACCATTCAAATAGGACAATGGGATGGTACGAAGGGCAGCATCATCGCCCGAAGTCCCAAGCTCTTTCACTATAGACATCTGTTCGTCACCTTCATTGCCCGCGCTCATGCAGATGATGCCTTTTTCGCCAAGCGAGGCGAGCGCTTTTGAATAGTAGTCAGAACCATCGTGGGGACCAATGTTGCTACCGAGCGAGAGGTTCACCACAACGGGCTTGCCTTCGCCATTGGCATAGTTGATGATATTGGTCACACCCTGAATGATGTTGGGAGTGTATAGTTCGCCAACAGAAAAAGCTAAATCGGCACCTGTTGCAACACCATAGTAAGGTATAGGTTCATTGTTTTTCATTGACCCCGTTCTACCTGTAGCCGACGAAATTTCCATAAACTTTCCATTACCCTTGTAGCCACCTCCGATGATGCCTGCAACGTGAGTTGCATGGCCAGCTGACGCATTGTCAGTAGTGAAATTGGAAACGGTCTGAGCGTTATATTCCACGGATGACCCATCGTTGCTGTTCATGTGCCAGAGACGCTGGATTCGCGAAGTGCCGTCGGCGTTCTTGAAGTTGACATGGTTTGCTTCGAGGCCGGTGTCCATCATACCGCAGACCACACCAGTCCCGTCAAACGAACGGGTGGTGCCTTCGTAGCTGAAACCATCCTGCACGTCGGTCACGGTGCTGGCGGGTCGGGCATAGTCGAGCATCGGACGCTGCTGATCGCCGAAACCAACCTGGAGCACCTGCGGAAGAGCAGCAATCTTTTCAGTGACCGTCACCGGACAGCGTACCACGAGCACGTCGCCAAGCTCCGACATCACTTCAACGCCCTCAATGCCGGCAAGCACATCGGAGGTGTAGCCTTTTTCAAGAATCACCACTGCCGACACGACCGGCTCCTGATCCTGAGCGTTGATTGTCTGCTGACCGGCCTTGACCGTCAGCTGACGGTTTTTAAAATTGTATATCATCACACGTCCGGCAGAGTTGATTTTCTGCTGAGCGTCGACAGTCGGTTGAGTCTGAGCCATAGCTGCCGACATGGAGCAGCAAAGGGAGAGAGTAAATATCAGTTTCTTCATTTGGAAGTTCGTTTTAGCGTTAAAATCAAGGATAAGAACGCAGAAATTAGATAATAAGTGTGTGCGTGACTGCAAATTTAATACAATCTTGCAAAATCACCAACAAAATGACCGAATTTAACCTTGCATAGACTCTACCAAGACAGAAAATATAAAACGCGCGTCACTCTATGTTGAATGACGCGCGCAATTATGTTTCAGTTATTAGCTATCGCCTATTACTGTTTGGTAAATACCATATCATCAAACCAGAAATAAGTGTAGCCTGTAAATGTACCTGAGGGATATGACCAAAGGGCACCTAAGATTGTCCCATCAAACGTAACCGTCTTGAAATCAACATCCGTTTTGCCATATAGATAACCTGAGTTAACAAGAGTGGAACCTGAAACCGAGCCAAGACCAACCATGCATGTTCCTACGGGAGCACCGAAGTTCCAGGGACCTCCCACAATAACACCGAGAGGTATTCCGATTGAACCCGTACCGGAAACAGCGTCAAATGCAAATGAACATGTGATAGGTTCAAAGTCAGGATCATAGAAATTGGAGATTGTTACGGTTGTGAGATAACCTTCTTCGCCTTCTGAAACACCGGTCACATTAATTGTAAATGGATCAACGGCCGCTCCTTGGTCATTAGCAGTTACAGTATAAGAACCGAGGATGCTCTGATAAGCTTTCGGGAGAAGGCTTTCGTTATCAACAAGGGTAACAATACAAGTAGACTCAGTGCCAACCGAAGCACCCTTAGCCGAGGTGATAGTTGCAATGAACTGGCGGTTTTCGTTTATTACATCGTCACCGACAGGATAAAACTCGACATAACCGATTTTAGTGTCAGGTGCAATATTGATTGTTTTTGAAGTCACAACGAAGTCTTCACCTTCAGTTGCAGGTGTAGTTCCAGTACCTGTTATTTCAACATTGACTTGAACGAGGCCAGAAGCATTTCCGGTGACAATAACAGGAATTTTGTAGTAAACGCCCTGCTGCATATCTTCTCCGAAACTCAGGGTCTGTTCCTGCATCTGGACTGTAACACCGGGAGTAGAGTTCAGGCCATTATCATCATCGCTGTCTGAACAAGCTGTCAGGGAGAGAGCCGCCAGCGCAATGGCATAAATTTTATTTAGTTTCATGCTTGATTGTTTTATTTAGTTTCTCACAATGATTAATATCCAGGATTCTGCTGTTTGGCAATCTGAGGATTAATATCAATTTCATCTGCGGGGATAGGCCATACATAACGAGTATCGTTGGGGCTATATGTTACAGCCAGACCAGCCACCACCCAGTTAGATTCCATGCCGGGAGTAACAGGATATTCTCCATCGCGGGTGAAACCAACGCCATAGCGACGGAGGTCACTCATACGGAAGCCTTCACCGATAAGCTCACGAGAACGTTCAAGACGAATGTCATCAAGAAGATTTTGTCCGGCAAGAGCTGTGTGTTGATAGTTGTTGATTCGAGCTTCACGAAGAGTTTTCAACGCCTCGTTTGCATCAGTAGCATTGCCGTTCAATGCAGATGCCTCGGCCAGAATAAGATACTGTTCAGACAAACGGAATGGTTTCGGTTTGTTGCGATAGCGATTAGATGCTGTTCCACGAATTTCACTATTGCCGGGGAATTTCATAAACTGCATAACTTCAAACTTATTGGACGAGATGGTAACCTGAGCATACTTAAAGAATGCATCGAAACGAATATCATTGTCTACATCATACTGCATCAAGGTTTTGTAAGAAGGCAGATAGTCACTGAAAGTAGGCATATACTGGTAGTAGTTCCAGGCATCATTGAAAGAGTTGACATAGTCATACTCACTTGCGTCAACAAAGGGAACAAAAATCAATTCATCGCCTTCATCGGTTTTCCACATGTTAACATAGTCATTGCCGGTTGTAAGTTTGTATTTAGTGTTGGCAATAACTTCTTTAGCGAGCTTAGCCGCATTAGCATAATCGCCGATAACAAGAGCAACACGCGCCTGAAGAGCCTTCACAGTGTAAGTATTAAGGTATGAGGCGTTGGGATTGCAAACCTTAGAGTTAGCTTTTTCATATTCCTCAAGAGCCTTATATCCTTCAGTAAGGTCACTATCAATCTGATCTATGAGAGCCTGAACAGTGCTTCTACCGGGATAAGTTGATGGTACACCGGAAGGATTATAGTTAACTACGAGAGGCATACCGAGACCTTCAGTGTTACGATCTACAGTGGCAGGATTCTGACAGAAATGGTCAAGCAGATAGAAGTAAACATATCCTCTGATTACCTTTGCCTCACCGACATAAAGATTAACATTGGCAAGGTCATTTGCAGTCAAAGAACCGCCGGCGATGATTGCATCGGCGCGCTGCAACATATAATTGATATTCGCAATCAAGCCGTAGCATCCGCCAAAGGCATCTCCGGCGATTGACAGAGAAGAAGTCAACTGTCCATTGGCAATCTGAGCACCACGTGTGCCATTTCCGGTAACGCCGTTGAACTGATCCATCTGAAGTTCAACCGAAGTCACATAACTGCCGGAGGTAAGACCGCGAAGGGAGGAATACAAACCATTTCTGCACTCAAGCAATTCCGCAGCACCCTGGACAGCGGTAACGTCATCCAATACACCCGGTTGTGTAAGCTCCATATCACAGGAGCTCAACATAGAGCATGCCGCAAAAAGAGCAATAAGATATTTTTTCATTTTACTGTATTTTTTATAAGATTAGAATGATACCTCAACCCCAAATTCATACATGCGAGTGTTCGGATATGATGTGTAGCATGCGTTGTTTTCGTACTCGGGGTCATAGCCGGTAAAATCAGTTATAGTCCAAAGGTTACGGCCAGTGAAGTGGAATGTGATGTTAGACATTTTCACCTTATCAAGCCAAGACTTGGGAAGTGTATATGCAAGTGTGAGATTCTTCAGACGAACGAAAGAAGAGTTTTCGAGTGAGCGAGTATCCTTGCGGGGGTCAGCATCAATACCAACACCATAAGCATCTACTAAGTTAGGAATATCCGTAACATCACCAGGCTTGGTCCATACACCGAGCATATTCTTTGTCTGGTTTAAATCAACACCCTGGTTAGCGTATGATAGAAAGCCTGAAATCCAGTTAAACATGTACTTTTCAGCAGCCCAGTTGAAGTCTGCACGAAGGCTAAGACCTTTCCAGCGCGCATCAATTCCGAAGCCACCGGTCCAAGGTGCAATAAAGCTCTTATTCAGACCAACTGCGTCATTAGCATCGTAGGTTTTGGTCTTGTTGCCGTTTTTATCATACCACATAGGACGTCCGTCAATGGGGTCAACACCCGCCCAACGCACGGCGCGAAGCTGATTGGCATCTTTGCCTACCTGATAATACAAACCATAATCGGGCATGCTGTAATCATCTTTACCATTAAAGAGTTCAGTGATTTCGTTCTTATTGTAGTTGAAGTTGACACGAGCACCAAGATACCAATCTTTAGTTGCGATAATATCGCCCTTAACCTCAAGTTCAACACCCTGGTTTCTCATAGAGCCCACATTGGCGCTACCACCATTAAAGCCGGTGGTTTCACTCCAGGGAATTGTCATGAGCATATCAACAGTATTTTTCAGATAATAGTCAAATGTAACGTTCAAGCGATTCCAAAAACCAAAAGAAACACCCGCGTCAAATGATTTGACGGTTTCCCATGTGAGGTCATTATTGGAGGGAGAAGCAAGACCAAGAGATGTGCCACCGGCATATATGCTGCCCGGAGCTACTTTACCGGTGTACATATAAGGATCGATGCCGGAGTTACCGGTTGTACCATAGTTTACACGAAGTTTAAGCGCGCTCAACCAAGTGTTATCACGGAGGAAAGACTCCTGTTTGGCATCCCACATACCACCGACAGACCAGAATGTTGACCAGCGATGTCCGGGAGCAAACTTAGAGCTACCGTCGCGACGGATAGAAGCATCGAGGAAGTAACGGTCGGCGTAACTATAGTTAACATTTGCAAAATATGAGTTAATCACAGTTTCAGAAAGCGACTGACTCAAATTTGAGATTTGAACCGAAGTACCATTGGTGAGCAGCCAACGGTTTCCACCGGGCTGACCATAACTCATAACGCCAAAGCCACTGGACTTGGAAATGATTGATTCCTGACCAAGAAGAACCGTAAGACTGTGAACATCGTTGAATGTGTTACGGTATTCAGCAGTATTGGTGTAAGTAAAGGAATAATAGCGTGAGAATGACTGTTGATTAAAGCCATCGAAATCATCCATATTCACGTAGTCGCCCATCGGGGTATAGAACGACTCCATAGGAGACTGTGTGTTTGACAAACGGCTGTCATATGCTGTCATTGACTGCTGAGCACGGAGAGTCACCTGCTTGATAGGATTGATTTGTTCGTAGAGATTTGCATTGCCTGATATCTGGTTGCGATCAACTGCACGCTTAGACATCATGAATGCAGCATCTGTTTCTCCCGAGAAGCGATAGTACTGAGCTTTATCACCCCAAACGATGTCGCCGTTTTCATTAATGGAATAATAGCGCGGTGCATCATATGGTTTAATGATATATGACTGGAAGAAGGGGTTTGAAGAATAAAGACCACCGTTGCTTGACACCTGGTTATTGGTCTGATATGCTTCATAACCGAAGTTAGAGCTAAAGCCTAAACGCAACCAGTTGTTGACCTTGGAATCAAGGTTGATTCTCACTGATTCACGACGAAGTCCCGACATATAAATAAGACCATCCTGATTGTAGTGACCAACAGACATATAATAGCGGAGAGCATCGCTACCACCTCGAACAGAGCCTTCGAGTGAATAAAGTGATGCGTTGTCTTTAATCATTTCTTTACGCCAGTCGGTGTCAATACCATATCTTTCCCAAGCCTGACGTTCAGCATCAGATACCGGTTGATGGATAAGGTCACGGAAAAGGATGTATTCCTCAGAGTTCATCATTTTCACTTTGTCGCTCACTCGTGCTGTCCAACCAACATTGGCACGGATTGTCACACTAGCTTTTTCACCATAGCTACCTTTTTTTGTGGTTATAACGATTACACCGTTAGCGGCGCGGCTACCATAGATAGCTGTCGAGGCAGCATCCTTAAGTACCGTAACGCTTTCAATATCGCCGGGACTCAGAGAAGTAAAGATACTTGATGTAACAGGCGCGCCATCACAGATAAACAACGGAGTATTGCTGGCATCGAGAGAGTTGAAACCGCGGATACGGATGCTCGAAGGAGTTGAAGCAGGCTCACCGGAGCTGGAGTAAATGGCAAGACCGGCAACCTGACCCTGAAGAGCGTCAACGAAGTTCGAAGAAGGCGTGTCTTCGATAACTTTGCTTGTAACAACATTTAATGAACCAACCACAGAACCAAGTTTTTTACCCGATCCGTAGCCGGTCACAACTACTTCATCCAGATTTGTCGCACTTGATTCAAGAACAACAACCATTCCGTTTTTAAGAGCAGCATTACGAGTTGTCATACCTACGTAAGACACCGTAACCTCTTTCACGGAACCGGCAACAGTGATGGTAAATTTACCGTCAGCATCAGTAAGCACACCAGTGCTACTACCAACCGCCTTAACTGTTGCGCCTGCCAACGGTTCATTGTCGGCATCGACCACCGTACCGCGATAGGTCTGATTCTGAGCGGTTGCGCTCAGGGCCAGCGTTACGATGGCTGCAAGAAATAATAACAGCTTTTTCATACTAAATAAAAATTAGACATATAATTAATTGGTTTTCTTCTCTTTGATTGATGAGGGGAGTCTTTTGATTTGATTGATTGTACCTTTCTTTTTTTGTTAATGATTGATTTTTTATATTCCTTTTTACCTATTGTTTTTAACTTTTTCCAACATGTAGCCACACGGATACAAATTTGTCAGAGTGCAAAATTAATAATAATTATTAACATTCCAACACTTAAAAGCATTTATTTTCAGCTTTTAACAACTCGAGGGCTTTGGATTTGGGCCGTTTGCGTTTGTTAACACATTGAGTTTATGATAGATAGGCCGGAGAGTAACAATTTAAATGTTTCAATGAAGTTTTTCAGCCAAAACGAAAGTTTTTGAGAGAATTTTGTAACAAATCAAAACAGGGTAGAGGGNAGAGAGTAGAGTTTAGAGTTTCGTGTTTAGAGTTTAGAGTTTAGTGATTAGGGCAGNTGCNTTGGNAAGCNGGGGTCCAGCCTGCGCCGGTATTCTTTGGAACTTAAACNAATTTTTATCCCTACGGAACTCTTTTGTCGGCTTTCGCCTCAATTACNGATCGGAACGGAACAGACNCGGAACTTTTCTATTTTTTTATTCGCNTGACTTTGAACNCGCAGGGAGACGCTGCGCTCTCCGNGCAGGAACTCGCGGAATNTTGTNNGGATGGCTTCATNTTCGGGTGAGCTACGGGAGGGGGGTTACTCTTGTTTGGGAGGAGGATTTTTGGGGTGGGGCGCACTTTTTGGGAGTTTGGTGCGTTATTAATATATGTGTATTAATAATTTTTTTGTGAAAAATGGAAGTGATGACTGATCAAGATGTGGACGTTGAGATGCCGGAGCTGCTGACGCGNCGCTATCATCTGACGGCGGCGCAATGTAATGCGCAGCGTGAATTGGCACCGGCNCAATTGGTGCAGCAGTTGATTGAGGTGTCGACGGATCATGCCGATGCTCTGGGCGTGGGGTTTAAGGATTTGCAGCGCTCGGGGTGTCTGTGGGTGCTGTCGAGGGTGGCGTTTGAGATGAAGCGNTATCCCAGGATTCTTGAGCATTATTCGCTGACCACGTGGATTGAGAGCTATAACCGGCATTTTTCGGAGCGCAATATTGAGATTTGCGGCGAGGATGGCGAAACGATTGGCTATGCGCGCACTATCTGGGTGGCNATTGACATGACTACGCGCCGCCCGGCGGATCTGACGTCGATGGTGCCTATCAGCACTACGGTGTGTGACCACCCCTGCCCTATCGNCAAGCAGAGCAAGATCAGNCCTGTGGAGCCGCCGCAGATTGTGCANGAATATACGTTCAGAATTTCCGATATTGACCTGAACCGCCATGTCAACTCCACGCGCTATGTGGAGNTGGTGCTGAATCAGATGGATTTGGCCGATTTTGATGAGTTTTATCTTCAGCGCTTCGAGATTGAATATAAGCACGAGGCGCACTTCAACGACACGGTGGAGGTGAGCTCNGCCGTGAANGATGACGTGCTCGTGTCAGACATCTCCCTCGGCGAAAAGACAATAGCCCTGGCGCGCAGCGCTATGAAACCCAGGGAGTAGAGTTTAGTTATTAGAGNTTAGTTATTAGAGTTTAGAGCCGCGCGCATTGGAAAGCAGGCTGCACCTTGCGGCTACTCTATTGTTTAGGGTTTTNGAACTTATGGATTTGAAAGCCTACGGAACTNTTTTGTCGGCTTNCGCCTCAAACACGGATCGAAACGGAACGACACGGAACTTTTTTGTGTTTTCCGGTTTGCTTGTAAATGAACGCGCAGGGAGTCGCTTNGCTCTCCGGGCAAGAACTCGCGGAACCCCAATGGGCAGTACGGAATTTACCTAATCCTGTTTACCTCACTAATCAATAGGGGTTGTATTCATTCGGGCTTTACCCGAATTGTAGGGACGCACCCTGGTGCGTCCTAATTGATAATCAACGCATTGCGGACGCACCAGGGTGCGTCCCTACAATGAGAGGGAAGCCCTATGAGGCCTGATCTCGGCTTAAGTAAACAGCATTGAGAGTTAACCCAACCCTCCGTACTCTAAACNCTAATCTCTAAACCCTAAACTCTAATCTCTGCACTCTATTCTATACATTGATGCCGCGGGAGCGGAAGTAGTCCATGGTGGTGCGGTAGCCGGATTCGTAGACGGATTGGATTCGGCGGAGGTCAAAGGTTTTGTAGGAAGCTATGCGGGTGGTGTTTATGAGCATGTCGCATGATTCCATGTCGGCCACGGAATTGTTTTTCGACATCATTTCATAGCTGCGGAGAGCTATCTGCACAATGTTGTCTTTGGCGCGGGGACGCTTGGTGGCGGGGGAGCAGTTGACGCCCACGAGAAACTGGCATTTGTCGCGAATGGCCCATGCAGGGAGGTTGGCGAGCACACCGCCGTCGACGTAGCGGTCGCCGTCGATCACCACCGGACTGAACACGATCGGTATGCAGCAGGAGGCCGACACCACCTCGGCGATGTCGCCTTGGGTGAAAGCCACTTTGCGTCCGGTCTCGAAGTTGGTGGCGCAGACGGTGGTGGGGATGGGGAGCTGTTCGAGGCGCTGATAGGGGATGTTGCGGCGCAGGAAGTCCTGAAAGCGGTCGAGAAGGAAGAAACCGTCGGTGGGAATGGTCCACTTGGCCAAGTCGTTGAATTTCAATTCCAGAAAGAGATCGAGCATGTCGCGCGGAGGAATGCCGGCGGCGTGCATCACGGCCACTACCGACCCGGCGCTGACACCGGCAATGACATCGGGGCGCAGACCCACTTCGAGCATGGCCTGAATGGCGCCGCAATGGGCAAATCCGCGGGCACCGCCTCCGCTGAGGGCGAGTCCGACTTTATGGGGAGCACTGAGGCGCGGCTGACGGCGCACTTCAAATCCAAACATCTTCATAGGGCATTGAATTTTGACGTTGAGAGGAAAGAGTAGAGCCGCAGGCCGAGACCCACGACCATGCAAATTTATTGATTTTTTTGCAAAAAATCGGAGCTGAGGCGTCGAAAAAGGTTGAAAAAGGGCGGCCTAAATGGTAATTATCTCATATTTAATTATTAACTTTGCATGATTTTTAACACGAAACGAAATACATCAAGTAATTTTACGTAAAATATGCTGAAACCAATCAAAAAAACCATCGCGCTGCCCGATGGTCGCGAGATCACTCTCGAGACCGGCAAACTGGCCAAGCAAGCCGATGGAGCGGTAGAGTTGCGCATGGGCAACACCATGATGCTCGCAACTGTTGTGTCGGCCAAGGAAGCCGGCGAAGGGGTCGATTTCATGCCCCTGCAAGTTGAGTATAAAGAGAAGTTTTCATCTTTCGGTCGCTTCCCCGGAGGCTTCCTGAAACGCGAAGGCCGCGCTTCGGACTATGAAATTCTGACTGCGCGCCTGGTTGACCGTGTGCTCCGTCCGCTCTTCCCGGACAATTACCACGCCGACACTTTCGTGAACATCACTCTCTATTCAACCGACGGCGAAGATATTCCCGACGCGCTGGCCGGTCTGGCAGCTTCGGCAGCCATCGCCGTGAGCGACATTCCTTTCAACGGNCCCATCTCGGAAGTGAGAGTGGCTCGCGTTGACGGTGAATTTGTGATCAACCCCACATTCGATCAGCTCGAAAAGGCCGACATGGAACTGATGGTCGGCGCTACATATGATAACATCATGATGGTGGAAGGCGAAATGAACGAAGTGTCGGAAGCCGACCTTCTCGCCGCTCTCAAGGCTGCCCACGAAGCCATCAAGGTGCAGTGTCAGGCTCAGATTGAACTCGCTCAGGAAGTGGGTTCGACCGTGAAACGCGAATACTGCCACGAAACCAACGACGAAGCCCTCCGCGCCGACGTTCACGAAAAATGCTACGACAAGGCCTACGCCATTGCCAAGCAGGGATGCGCCGACAAGCACTGGAGAGCCGAATCATTTGCCGCCGTGTGCGACGAATACATCGCTTCGCTCCCCGAAGAGGAGCGCGACGAAAAGACTCCGCTCGTTAAGCGCTACTACCACGACGTTGAAAAGGAAGCCATGCGCAACTGCGTGCTCGACGAAGGCATCCGCCTCGACGGCCGCAAGACCACTGAAATCCGCCCCATCTGGTGTGAGGTTGACTACATTCCCGGCCCCCACGGATCGGCAGTGTTCACCCGCGGCGAGACTCAGTCGCTCTCAACCGTGACCCTCGGCACCAAGCTCGACGAAAAAATCGTTGACGACGTGATCAACCAGGGCCGCGAACGCTTCCTCCTCCACTACAACTTCCCCCCCTTCTCCACCGGCGAAGCCCGTCCGACCCGCGGCGTTGGCCGTCGCGAAATCGGCCACGGCAATCTGGCCCACCGCGCCCTGAAGCGCATGTTCCCCGACGATTTCCCCTACGTTTGCCGCATTGTCAGCGACATCCTCGAATCGAACGGATCGTCATCAATGGCCACCGTCTGCGCAGGCACTCTGGCTCTGCTCGACGCCGGTGTGAAGATGAAACGCCCCGTCAGCGGCATCGCCATGGGTCTGATTTCTGACTCCAAGACAGGCCGCTGGGCCGTGCTCAGCGACATCCTCGGCGACGAAGACCACCTGGGCGACATGGACTTCAAGGTGACCGGCACCACCGACGGCATCACCGCAACTCAGATGGACATCAAGTGTGACGGTCTGAGCTACGAAATCCTCGAAAAAGCTCTCAACCAGGCCCGCGAAGGCCGCCTGCATATCCTCGGCAAAATCAACGAAACCATCGCCCAGCCCCGCGAAGACTACAAACCCCACGTGCCCCGCATCGTCACCATGCTCATTCCCAAGGAGCTTATCGGTGCTGTCATCGGCCCGGGCGGAAAGGTTATCCAGGGCATTCAGGAAGAGAGCGGCGCAACCGTTTCCATCGACGAAATCGAAGAGGGTGGCTACATCGAAGTTGCCGCTTCCAACAAGGAATCGATCGACAAAGCAATGTCGATGATCAACGCCATCGTGGCTCTGCCCGAAGAGGGTGCCACCTACACCGGCAAGGTGCGTTCGATTCTCGACTTCGGCGCATTCGTTGAGTTCATGCCCAACCGCGACGGCCTGCTCCACATCTCTGAAATCTCATGGGAACGTCTGCCCGACATGGCTGCTTCAGGCCTGAAAGAGGGCGACGAAGTGGAAGTGAAGCTGATTGAAATCGACAAGAAGACCGGCAAATACCGTCTGTCGATGCGCGCGCTTCAGCCCAAACCCGAAGGCTACGTTGAACGCGAACGCGCTCCCCGCGCCGACCGTCCCCGTCGCGAAGGCGATCGCGGTCCGCGCCGTGACGGCGACCGTGGCCCCCGCCGCGACAACCGCGGCCCGCGTCAGCCCCGCGAACCCCGCACCGAAGAATAATCCAAAGCCATAATCATCAATAAAAGCCGCCCGACGTCTTCTCGTCGGGCGGCTTTTTTATGCGGGAAAAATAACCGTAATTATCGGAAGTTACTTTTTCTGAAGTCGCAAAGAGATGTTCATGGCCAATGCAAGAGCAAAGAAGATAATCAGACTGCCCACGAGCAGAGCGTAGGTCGACACGCAGAGCATCATGTAGCAGCAGCCATACAGAATGGTCAGGAACGAAGCGTTGTAGAGCGCGAGACGGCGCGAATGGAGCATGGTGCGCAAATATACACATATCAGCCCCACGGTCATCGTGGCCGAGATGAGATAGGCGTAGCCNAACGANAGCAANTCNGCAATNGANAGCAGCANNGAATANAACACAATCAGCGCCAAACCAATCAGAAAGTAGTTNAGCAGCGGGATGGTTTTTTTCGACAACACCTCGGTTGAGAACACAGCCGTGAAGGTCAGCAGAATAATCAGAAAGGCATACTTAATNGCACGCACNACCTTGCGATAGGTGTCGACATCGAGCACATAGTAAACGCCCCCTACTCCATGATAGTTTTCGGAGTACACAACAACCTCATTTGAATAAC
Source organism: Bacteroides sp. (assembly GCA_014801655.1). GTDB lineage: Bacteria > Bacteroidota > Bacteroidia > Bacteroidales > Muribaculaceae > Paramuribaculum. The sequence continues at coordinate 38,267 of JAAVDT010000021.1, read as the reverse complement.
TGTAGGGCGATGCATCATCGGTCTCTTCGGGGGCAATATCGACCCATCGGGCCGTGTAGCCGGAATCGGTGACCGTGCGGTCAACCGGCAGTGCGGTGCCCCGAAACGAGGGAGATGTGGAGTTNCCTTTCAGCGTCAGGGAGTTGATGTCGGCAGAGGGCCGGAATTGAAATTCCTCGGAGCCGCGCAACTTAAAGGTGGCCGCAAACGTGGTGCCGNTCGNAAGCANCTCNACGGGCANGGTTGCCGTCAGGCCATCTTCAGAGCGTTTGAGCGGGAANNTTGAGNNGCCGACCGCAACCTCNCCCTGCGAGATGATGGCGCGGGGATTTAAGTCGATGTGCAGGGTTGCCGATCGGGTGAGGCTGTCGGTCTCAACCTTGCCGATACGGCCGGAAACGACCACATCGGCCTTGTAGACCTCAGCCTGGAAGATGTTGCGATGAAGCACTTCGCTGTTGATCACAGCCTCGCAGGCCACNGAATCAAGCCGAATNGCAGAGTTNGCACTGTCGCCACAAANAATCTCCGGTCCGCTGACAGTCACCGANTTGCCCCATTCATCGGCAATTTCACGGCTGANGCGGTTGGAATCTCTCTCGCGGTCATAGGCCAGCCCCCAGATGAATCCGGCGCAAATCATCAGCACAACGCAAATGGCCAAAATGAGACCAATCTTATTGCCGTTGCCCGAAACCGGTGAATCTCCCCTCCCCGCTACGGGAGGNTTGGGATTCGGATAGTTATTATTCATTGGGGTTGCCGATATAGATTTCGTTGTTTATTATCTTCATGCGTAAGGTAAAGAACATAGCCAAAGCGATGAGAGTAAACAAAATGAGGCTGCCGGCAAGCAGAGCGAATGATCCGATATAGAGCAGACAAAGGAGGATGAGATATTCAACCACCAACACTCCGACAACCGTTGCAGTAGCCCGTCCGATGCCCATCAGGCCGTGNGTGAACCACCCGATAAGAGCTATATTCATCAGCGAAGAAATGCAAAATGCTATTGCGAAAGCCGTATGTTCTGCAAAGGAGAGCATAAGCAGATAGAAACACACCAATGAAGCTCCGACAAGAATATTCTGAAGGTTGTTTATCGGTTTNCGGAAACGGATATCCAACAGCATAATTGTAGAGAGGGTAATTAATGTCAGTGCGAAACAATAGGACAAGCCGTTGGACATTTTGTCGAATGCCANNCCGGGAAGCAATCCNGATTCTTGNCGTGCATAGGCAAGCGAATCTAAGNAATAAGCGACAATGGCAGCCACCGCGCTGATTACCAAAANAATGATAAACTGAGCNACAATGCTNCGCAACGAATAACGTGACTCGGCTACGTGCCCATTATAGGGCTGATGGGCGGAAGCCATGCGCGTTGTCGGTGGTACCTGATTCTCCTGCATGTGAGGAGGGGGAGGAGGTGTTGATGTCATAGCGAAACGACGTTTTAATTGATGAATGATTGATTGAATTAGACTTGATGCAAATTTAGGCTATCGAATCTTCTCAATAAGACCATTTCTTGTTAAAAAAACATAACAACACCTTACATAACAGCTTCGTAGGTANAATTGATTAAAATTTGGGGGTGAAGGAGAAGAACAGTTCGAAGTTGATGCCGGGCATGGGGCGGGAGAGCACTGAGAGGTATTCTTCGTTGAAGAGATTGTTGACGGCGGCTTTGACCGAGAGGTCGAGCGGACGCCAGGTGAAGAGGCGTTCGAGNCTCAGGGAGTTCATATAATAAGGTGGGAGATGGCCGGTGAGCGTCTGTTCGTTGCTCGACTGGGTGAAGCGCTGCGAATAGTGTAGCCATTTGTAGTGGAGCGTCCAGCCGCGCCAGCTNAGGCGGCCGTTGACGGANGCTGACTGACGGGGCACNTAGGGAAGCTGCCGTCCGGCGGAATTGTCGGCGTCAGACACTCTCTCGCCCTGATTGATGGAGGGTGTGAAGGAGAAGCTGCCGTCGAGGCCAAGCTGCCAGCCGCGACCGAGCGACAGGGTGAGATCGGCTTTGAGCTCGACGCCATAGGCGTGGACCCGGCGGATGTTTCGGGGTGAGAAATAGCCTTTGGTGGTGGGGAGCCAGATGATCCAGTTGTCGATGTAGGAGTCAAACCATGTGGCGGAGCCGCTCAGTGCGTAACGTCCCGGGCTGCCGACGGTNAATTCAGCTCCGGCATCGTAGCTCCAGCCGCTTTCGTGGCGCAGGCGGGGATTGCCGCCGGGCAGAAAGTAGAGGTCGTTGAGCGTCGGATAGCGATAGTTGCGCGAGCCTGACGCNTTCAGGCGCAGGTTGCAGCGGCTGATGAGTGTGTAGTCAACGAAAAGGGCGGGAATCACCGGCGAAAGCTGATCGGCGATGAACTCCTCGCGCACGATGGCCTGCAGCCCGAGGCGGTCGGTCGGACGCCAGCGGAGCGTGGCGGAGCCGGTGAGATGNGTACGCCCCTTGCGATAGCCATAGATGTCGGTGCCCGCCGAGCCGGCAAAGGGATTGATGTCGGTGCTCTTGACCAGATATTGATGGCCCTTTAGGTCGGCGCTCAATGTCAGTCGCTCGCCGATGAGCCTGCGGGCGGAGGCGGAGGCAAAGATNGTGTGGGCGGTGGATCGCGAGCGGGTCATGGTGGCGAGCTGGCCTGATCCGCTGTCGCGACGATAGTCGTAGGCCAGCCGCGAATATGTGTAGCCGGCCGAGGCCTTGAAGGTCCANGGATTCCCGCGCAAATCCCATGAAGCCACGCCGCGAAAGGTGTTTTCGCGCTGACGGTTTTCAAATGCAGAGGGGTCGCTGTAGTCGGTGGTGAGCAGCGGGAGCTCGCGATTGGTTCCGGCCCACCAGAGTTTCACCGACAGCTCTCCGCGACGGCCGGCATCATAGTAGGCCTCCTGAAGCAGATGCAAGTCGCGGAACGCGCCGCTGACGTTGCGCTCTTTCGGATAGTATTGGCCTATGATCTGATGGTTTTCGTCGTAGATATTTTCCTTTTTGTCGCGGTTGCGATAAGTGTAATCGTTGGGCGAAGTGGACACCACGGCGCGGGTCGACAGATGCCAGCGGTCGTGACCGTAGGCCACGCGCAGATACTCATCGAATGTAGAGAATGACCCGATGCCCTGCACATATTGCAGCGCCAATCCATCGCCGTCGGTCGGTTTGGTGTCAAGCTCGATGGCTCCGCCCAGGCCGCCTCCGGTGGAACCCACGGATGATGAGCCGTGGAGCAACGTGGCGCCGTCGATGAAAAATGCGGGAATGAGCGAGAAGTCAGTTGACCCGAGCATCGGGGAATTGATATCCATTCCGTTCCAGCTCACGGCGGTGTGGCTTGGCGACGTGCCTCGAAACGACACGGTCGAGAGCGTGGCGCGTCCGTGATTTTTCACAAACAGACCTGAATTATAAGCCAATACGTCGGCCATCGAGAGCGCGATGTTTTCTTTCAGCGCCGTTGAGTCGATGCGGGTTTCGGTCAAACCGATTCGGTTCATCGGCACGCGAGCGGTAGCGGTCACGTCGGGCAGCGAGATGGTGCGCTGNGCCGTGGCCGACAGGCCGAGGAGCAGTAAAGCAGACAGTAGCGAACGGGCTTTCATATTGTTGCGGAGAGTTTATTGATTTGTCTTCCAGCAGAATGAGCCCGGCGTAATGCCGACTTTGAAAGATGTGATCGGATTGCCCTCGCGGTCGAAGCGATAGATGCGTCCGGCCTGCTGATAGTCAACGGCATCGGCCACGTAGATATCCTCACTCTCGGGATCGACGGTGAGGCCATAGTAAATCGTGCCTCGCGAACGCACCACGGGTCGCAGGGGCAATCGGGTGGCAGCCACATCCATTGCCCACACATCGTCGTTGAGCCAATAAAGTCGGTTGCCTTCGGCATTGATGGTCAGCTCCGAAGGCGATTCATCTTCATAGAATGGAAATGTGGCCTCGACGGTCATCGTCGCCGGGTCGATTCGATAGAGCGCAGGGCGTTCGGCATCAACGTTTCCGGAACCGTCGGAGCCGTCGCAGAGTGCCCAAAGACGTCCGTAACTGTCAGCCACAATGGAGTTTGGCTGATAGCCCACCTCAAGCGAGGCCACGACCTCATCGGTGTCGGTGTCGATTTTCAGAATCCGGCGCTGGTAGCTCCAGCAATTTACATAGATATACCGCCCGATTCTGACCATCTGCTCCGTAGATCCTGAGACTGAGCTCATTCCTTCGATTTCAATGTGGCCGGTGATGGCGTAGGTCGTGGGATCAACGATGGCTATGCGGTTGTCCCAAAGCTGAGTGACGTAGGCCTTCGTAGCGTCGACGAATGTCATGTAGCGCGGCGATGCAAGGCCGGTGATGCGGCCAACCTCGCGAAATGTGGTCAGGTCAATGGCAAACACCACGTTGCTGTGGTTAACCACCACCCATCCCAGACCATTGCCTATGGTCATTGACTGCGCAACGTCGCCGAGTTTCATGGCATTGGCCCGATAGAACACCTCGTTGCTGACGCTGTCGGCCTCCGGGTCATAGTAGCTTAGCGTGGCGTTGCCATACTGATAATTGCCCTCATTGACAATAAACAGACCATGGGCCGAAGCATCGAAATGCTCCGGCTCCCCATAGTCCCAGCTCATGCAGCCCGTCAGAGCGACACAAACCGTCAGTAATATAGACAGAAAAAAATTTCGCATCAAAGCAAACGCCCCGGGCGATTATTGAAAAGCCCTATCAGCTATCAGTTAAGGCGCAACTGGATATTGTCGAGACACATATAGGCGGGGGTGTTCAGACCATAGGCCCCCTTGTCGGAGCCGTCGAAGTCGAAGCGCACTTTGTTGACGCGACCGAGCGCGCTGAGATCCCAGCCCTGCCACACAGATGAAATTTCAATCGTGGGGTTGGTCTGCTGACGATAGTCGCAGATATATTTCTCAACGGGCTGACCACCATTGGTCGGATTGCCCTGCGCATCAAATCCGTAGGCCAGAATCTTGAACCAGCCGAAGCTCTGCGCGAGAGTCTGGCCGGGGTCGTTGCCGTAAGGGTTGCCCTTGGTGATGATGCCGTAGAGATAGCTCGGAGGGCAGATCTGAATGCTCTCGACGGTGTATTCCGCACCGGCCGAGAAGCTGAATTCGGGAGCGCCTTTGAACATTGACCATGCCTCATCGTCGTAGCCGTTGATGACNGCGAATGTGTTNGACCCGTCGGCACCCGCACCTTCGTTTTTGCCGTCAACAGAATTGGTGTTGTAGACCGAACACTGGTTCTGATAGCTGTACCACCAGTCTGCACCCGACTGTCCCTCAGGGTTTGAGCGATAGTTCCACTGCGACAGCACCATGCCACCGGCCGAGAAATCATACTCTTCATTATATTCACTATAGTTCACGCCGAAATCAAGCGAAACGCCCTTTTCAACCTCAACGGATCCGCTGACAAACTTTGTGCCCGAATAGTTGGCATAGAGATTTGCGCCGTAGGATGTTGGGCCGGCGAGCACACAGCCGCTGTTTTCAAACGTGATGACGCGGCGATAAACGGTGGGATCGTTGTCGTCATCGTCGGAGCAAGCGGTAAACATCGAGGCCGCAAGCAGGGCCATCAGTGCAACTTTCAAATTTTTCATCTTTTTACTCATTATATTATATAATATACTCTTTTTCTCTTCCACNCGCATTATCCANCGAAAATGCCGGGAAAAGAACAAGCTGCAATGAGTCTGANACAGACGAAAAACCGAGTGATTGCATCGATGCTCCTGTATTTCCCGCAGGATNGTTGATGATAGCGCATAAGCAGACGGCAGGTTTTCTGACTCATCCCCCTCCGTCGTGTCGATTGACGGACTGCTCGGAAGCGCCTTCTCAAACCCTTGCAACGCGGTTCAATGGCATCAATGCTTCCAACACGCCTGATTGCATACACACCGGTCATTATCGATGCACATACTCTCGGCCGGGAGACCTACAGCAGCGGGCTCTGTTCCGGACTCTGACCGGATTCCCTTCACTGTCTGCGCCACAAAGTTAACCATTCCCTCCCACATTTCCAAACCAACAATTTACAATAATTTTGCTGCATTGATTAATTTGACTAATTTTGTTGCACTTATATTTGGATTATGGCAATAAAAATGAAATCCAATCTGAAGGACTCAGACTATATCAATACTGATGACGCTCAATTCATCAGCGACATTAAGGCAATAGTATATACAGCCAAACAATCTACCTCGCATTTAGGGGTTTAAAAATCAGCAACCACTGCTTGCTGAATCTCCAACAAGCATATCAGGCAAGGAGTAAATGCTGTTTACTTAAGGGAAAACGAATTTTATANGGCTCCCCTCTCATTGTAGGGACGCACCCTGGTGCGTCCGCAACTATCTGATTATCAACTCGGACGCACCAGAGTGCGTCCCTACAATTCGGGTAAAGCCCGGATAAATCAACCCCACTCGATTGCTTATGTAAACAGTATTGGACAAGGAGTGTGTCTATCCTATGCCGAATAATAACTGTTTTCTTGTGGTTGCGACTCCGGTTTTATTACGCAAAAAGGCGGGGACGCCTTTTGTGGGCGCCCCCGCCGGGAAATGGGGATTTTATAGCTTGGATGTGCTATTGATTATTTGTTGATGCGAACCTTGAAGGTCTTGCCACCCTGACGGATGATGTAGTAGCCGTTGGTGAGGTTTTCGGCTGCTACCTTAACGCCCTGGAGGTTGTAGATTTCAACGTCGCCGGCATTGAGGTCAACGCCGATTTCAGTCAGACCTGAAAGTTCCTGTTCGAANANGANGTCGATAGGCAAGGAGNTATNCATNNTCGCCGNAATCNANAACGAGTTTCNTCTGAANCNTCAAGAGCGAANANATTGTTGACAATNTCAACGTCGAAGGGAATCTCGTTAAGACCGTTTACAGCCTTCAGAGAAAGACCTGCAGGCATGTTAACCTTGAAGTANAGAGTGCCGTCGAATTCTTTTGAAGTGAAGTATTCGTCGAGTTCTGTCTGAGGATGTTCGATAGTGTAGAGCTTCTGAGTGAGTTCTGCATCGGTGTAAACTTCAACAGAGGTTCCGTCGATGGCATCGGTCAATGTCAGGTAGAGGTTGTAGTTGTTGACCGGGATTGCAGCGAAGGTTGCGGTGGCTGTCACATCGGCATCAGCAACGGCGAGGTGGTAAACGCCATTGACAACTTCGGCAGTGACATCAGTTTCGTTGATCACGAGGGTCTTGAATTCATTGTCGTCAGCAGCGGCTACAGTGAAGTAGAGACCATCGGTCAGCTCGGCCACTTTGAGTTTTGCACCGTTTTCAACTTCGGCAGTCAGATCAGCGTCGGTGAACACTTTGAGTGTGCCTTCGCCTTCGGCAGTGAAGTTAACAACGAGTGAGGGAATTGCAACGAAGGTAGCTTTAGCAACCACATCGCCGTTGACTTTGGCAAGGTGGTAAACGCCTTCGGCAACTTCTGAAGTGACGTCAGCTTCATTTACCAGGAGGCTCTGGAGTTCGTAGTCATCGCTTTCGGGGGCTACTGCGAGATAGAGGCCTGAAGCAAACTCAGTGGCCTTGAGAGATGCGCCGTTTTCAACTTCGGCAGTCAGAGCGGCGTCGGTGTAGGCTTTGAGTGTGCCGTTGCCTTCAGCAGAGAAGTTGACAGCATAAGAGGGAGTTTCAACGACTTTGAGGCAGAAGTCATAGCTGTAGCCTTTGTCGATTGAGCTATAGTTGGCAGAGGGGATGTTGCCACCGGTCTTGACGTTAGCGTCCCAAGCTTCGGTGTAGACAACGCGGATGCGGGTGCGACCGAGTTCAGCGTCGGCGGGAACTGCGAAGTTGTGGGTGATGTTCATCACTTCGTCGTAGTTACCCTTCACGTTGCCTGCAAAGCCTGATTCGAGGTAGCCGTGGCCATAGCGACCGAGGAGATCAAACTGACCGTCGGCATTCCAGTCGGCATAAACGAAGGCCACGCAGTAGCGGAGGTCCTGAGGGGTGGGAGCGGAAGTGGTGATATTGTTGGTGTATTTGGCAAGGAAGTTCATCGAGAACTCTGAGCCGGGATACACTTCGAAGATTTCTTCTTCNGCATCGCACACTTCATAAACGTCGCCGTTTTTCTGGTTGCGGTTGATCACAACGTCTTTGGCAGCGCCGCTGACGGTCACGGTTTCGAGATAGCCGTTAGTGTCAACACCCACACCTGAGGGAGCGGTGTATTCAGCTTCGGGGCGTTCCTGGAAGATAGCGCCGATGGTGAGAGCTTCCGAAACGGTGATGGTGGTTTCGAGAGTTTCAGTGTCGTTGACAACGAATGTCTTGAGGGTGTAGCCCTTGGCGGGAGTAGCCACGAGGGTGAGTTCCTGGTCGCGGGCAACTTCAACACCGCTTTCAATAGCTTCGCCGTTGAGCATCACTGCAAGCGAACCATTCTGAGCGGGCTGGATTGTCACGGCAAACGAGGGAATCTTGGCGAACACAGCACCCAGAACCACGGGGCCTTCATAAACATATGTGTTGCCTTCGATTTCTTCACCGTTGGCAGTAAATGAAACGAATTCATAGCCTTCTGCGGGAGTGGCTTCAAGAGTCAGTTCAGTGCCGTAAGCAACGTCAGCACCGGCTTCGAGGGTTTCTTCGCCGGCCTTAACGGTGATTGTGCCGTTTTCAACCTCAGCGAATGTGAGTGTGAATGATTTCTTGGCAAACTCTGCACCGAGAGCAACTTCGCCCTTAACGGTGAACTGCGAGCCTTCAAATGCTTCGCCATTGGCAGTGAATGTCACGAAGTCATAGGCGGTTTCGGCAGTGGCTTCGAGAGTCAGCTCAGTGCCGTAGGCAACTTCTGCACCTGATTCGATTGCGGTTTCGCCGTTTTTAACAACGAACGCGCCGCCTTCAACCTGTGCAAAGGTTACAACGAATTTCTGGAGTTCGAACACCGCACCAAACGCAACCGAGCTTTCAACGGTGTAGGTGTTTCCTTCGATTGCTTCACCATTGACAGTGAAGTTTTTGAAAACGTAGCCTTCGGCGGGAGTGGCTTCGAGAGTCACAACGGTGCCGTGGGCAACAGGGGCTTCTGTCGAAAGTTCGGTTTCGCCGGCTTTTACAACGATCGAACCGCCTTCGAGTTCAGCAAAGGAGAATGAATATGTGTTCAGAGTGAATGTAGCGCCGAGCTCAACAGCATCGGTCACGGTCAGCGTTTCTTCCTGAGTGGCGGTGCCATTCACGAGATAACCGCCAAATGTATAACCTGCGTCAGCAGTAGCGCGGAGAGTAAGTTCAGCACCGTAAGGCACGGTGGCACCGCTCTGGAGGGCGGCATCGTTATAAAGCACTTCGAGCGAACCGCCGGCAATTTCAGCGATGGTCACGGCGAAGTTTTTGAGAGCGAACTCAGCGCCGATGGTCATTTCACCATCAACCGTAACGGTGTTGCCTTCAATAGCCACGCCATTGACAGTGTAGTGCACGAGTTCATAGCCGACTTCGGGAGTAGCTTCGAGAGTCAGCACGGAACCTTCTTCAATCTGGTCGCCGGAAGTCACGGCAGCACCGTTGAGTGTAGCAACAAACGAGCCATTGGCAACCTCAGCGAAAGTAACGGCATAGGAGGGACCCACAACTTCAATAGTGAAATCGATGATGTAGCCACCATTTTTATTGATGTCATTATTCAACGCCATACCACCGACACTGGTGTCGTTTGTGCGACCGTAGGGGTGGTTGGAGTTCCAGTCGTTTTTCAGACGAACACGATAGGTGCCCGGCTTCATATCGGCGGGAAGAGTAACGGTGGGCATCGCCCAATAGTCACCGTTGTTGGTAGCTGAACCGTCGCTCTGCTCTGTGGGGTCTGCGGTGTCGCTGTTGTCAGATTTCATGCCAAGGTAGTAGCCGGTGAAAGCCACGAGGTCGCCGTTGAGTGCGGTGCTGTTCAAGTCAACATCAAATTGACCGTCGTTGCCGAAGTCGATGTAAACATAGTTGTGCATCCATTCGGCATTTGCTGAGGTGCCGGTGAAAGTAAGAGTAGCACCGGCCTCAGTTTTGAGCACATTGGAAGAGGTGGCATCGGTGAAGATGTTGTGACTGGAAGTACCCGGACCTGTGATTTCAGTCGAGTTACCCCTGTCGTCGGAAACTACGACCTTCGTACATCCGCGATTTCCTGAATGGCTGGACGTACCCGTTGCATGCGCGTAGTTTTCAAAGTACTGAGCGTCTGTTGCATCTGCCATGGCGAACGCAGGCACGAGCAAAGCCGAAAGTACAATGGAGTACAGTTTTTTCATTTGAAATGTTAAAAAAATGATTGGTTAATAATTATTGGTTGTTTATTTGATTCTATCGTGTGTTGATTCCAACTGACTATGCGTGGTTGCGTGGTTTTTCATTCGCGGAGTGAGGAGTATAGTGATTAATGATGGTGATGGTATAGATTTATAAATTTCTTGAGCCGGCATCATTTCAACCGACCAAAATCTTTGAAAAATGCGATGCAAAAGTAGTGCAAATAAACAAGATACAAAAATTTTAACCTCAAAAAAAGATTCCTCCCAATATTAATTTAACATTAATTCACATAAAATTACTTAACAAGACCAAAATTCCCCTTAGAATTCACCCACAACCACCCATATATCCACCCCTCCCAACAATTTAACCTCCATCCAACCCCGCGTTCAAAATACAAAAAAGAGGACTCTCACAATGAGAATCCTCAATTAAGGTACCCCAAATCGTGCCGTATTAGAACCAATTTTAGCCGATCTTGACCGATTGTGGGAAATGCGTCACTGAATACCAAACCCTTTAGAACCAATACCATTATTCCCCACATGAAATTGCCCATATATCTATTTCAAATGCATCCGCTAACTTTTTTACCTTATCATAATTTCCAACATTTATTATTTCTGGGATGATTTCTTTTATAATGCTGATTATAGAACCCATATAATCTCTACATAAGATTACATTCTCACACCAATTTTTCCGAACAAAAAAATCTTGTAGCACTTGAATTTCAGTGTCATTTAAGTATTCAGACAATATATCATAGCCATTACTTGTGAATAAATTGGAAACTAGATTATAATACTTCCCTGAATTATCTGGAAGAGGAATTGAGCTTAGATTTAACAGCAATTCCTTGATTTCCTTCCCAAATCTCATTTCACTCATACATTCAGGCAATAGACACTCGATATCTTGAAAAGAAATATGATTTCTATCTAAAAACGTTTCTAACGAAGCTCTTTTTAATGACCCATCTGAATAGGTAAGGATTAAGGTTGAAGAATTTCCCAATTCAATTCTCTCTAATATATCGAAACGTAGCTGGGGAATATTTTTAACATAGGAAAAATGAAAATCACCATCTTTAACCTCAACATTATATATAAGATTACCAAAATAATTGATATCTTTTGCTCTAGGATTATAGAACATATTAAATAAAGAACCACTGCTAAGGTCCTCTACGAAAGAAATAAAGTCACGTTCGGTATAAACATCGTTAACCGCTGACCATGCTGCACTATCTACATCAATTTCAACACCATGTTNTACAAGAGTATTCAGTACATTTTTACAATACTGATAGTTGAATCTTTTTAAGCATCTACGCATCATAATAAACTATATAAAGGGGGGAGCANATTACTCTACTCCCCGTTTCAGTACCCCCAACCGTGCCGTATTACAACCGATTCTTGCCGATCTGACCGATTGTGGGAAATGCGTCACTGGACACCCGAGCCAGGGAAACCGATATTTCCTAGTCAGTATTTAAACCATTGTGAAGTTCCTCTAAGCTGAGTAATTGATTGAGTTGACCTCTCCATGCACCACACTCCGTTTTAATTGGCGATGATTTTTTCCCAATTGATTCTCTAATTTGATATGCCTTAATTCCTATATTAGAAACAAATATAACAAAATTAAAGAACATTAAACCTAATGAGATTAGCAATACAATATTCCAATATTCTGACTCAAATTGTGCAAGCNAGTCATTTGAGCAAAGAATTGGTATCAGTAACGTTAATAACAGTAATACTATTGAGTATATTACAGGATGCCAAAGTGAGGCAAAATTAAAAAAAGAACATTTTAATTTTCGCTCTCCAAATATCCAACCAAGAATCAAATACAATAACGCTCCGATTGAAAGGAATATCCAGACAGAATGGATATACGACTCATTTGTTTTTTCCATTCCAGCTAAAAATAATCCATATAAAGAGAAGAAGAAAACAAATAGACTAAGTGATGATGTACTTCGGGTATTACACTTTTCATTTGTTTCAGCTAAAATTTCTTCTTTTGATGTAAGTATTTTTTTTGTTAAAACTTCTCGATCTCTTTTGACTTTTTCTATTTGTGAAGAAGTGTTCTTCTCTCCGATTTGCCTTGGGATTAAATGGTTAACAGTTTCCTCATCACCAAGCGTTTCAATGCATGGTGCAAAATGAGATTCTAGTATATCAGAGATGTTAAAAACTTGATTATACAGAACCTTTGCGTATGATTTTACATACTCAATGGCAACAAATGCAATGTTAAGTGTCGCCGACAACTGAATCCATGAAGTAAAATCACAAATCTGCATTAGATATTAGATTTCGTTCAACTTTATTTCGGTTGCCTCGCTAAAAATGTTATCAAAAAAAGTGGCGAATTTTTTTGCTAACGTTTCTCCGTCAAAATTACATGCAGCAGTTCTTTCTTTAATGTCGGTTTCAATACGATATGCTCTTTCGTCTGCAATTGTGAAGTGAACCTCTTTCTTTGCCTCATCGTTTGCCAAGTAAGGTTTTGCATCAGTAGAGCGAATCTCTACTGATTTACCCAACTCCTGATAATAAGCAAGCCGTTTGAACAAATTCGATTTTGCACCTTCTTGAGGGTTAAAATTATTAAGCAATATCTTTACAGAGCCTCCTCTCTCAATAAAGTCGCTTAAAGCCTGAATATATTCTGGACTATTACCTACATGTTCGTATAGGCATCCTGCAAAAATTCTAATGTTAGACTCTGCGACTTTAAACATTTCGGAAAGTACAACAACCGCATGTTCCTCGCTAGAATTGAGGAACAATCTATTCTCACCTAACTGAGCTAGACGAGAGACCATATTTTTGAAGTCGTTCATATTTCTTTCTGCAATGTTCTTATTTGGCTGTGCAAATTTAGTCATTTATTTTGATGTGGACAACACCCTATAGGCGCAATAATGATGTTATACAACATATAATTTGTGTAAACAATGACCCTTAGTGTAAATTAGAACGTTTTTAGAGGGAAAAATATTGTTAACATCCCCTAAAATTGTGTGTGTGTGNGGGGGGGCTACGTAACTCGCCACTCCCTCCTGTAATATAGGGAGGGAGGCTATACCCATCGGTTAGTCGTGGGCCGTTCTGAAATTTTTGCCAGATAATTTGAGGACTTATATAGAAAAGTGATTTTGTGGTTTGAGAATTTTGATGTATGTTTGGAATTGATGTCTAGAGAACATAACGAAAACTAAGAGAGGTAAGGCGAAATCCTACCCATTGAAATATTAACTAAAATGACATCTGCAGATTTCTGTGGGTTCGCTTTCTCTGCTTACCGTGTAGGTCGCCCCACAGACATCCCCGATTAAGAATATTATCTTTCAGTCTTATATTCTCTTGTTTATTAGCCCAGATAGCTATCGTGCTTCAGTTTGTTATGCAACCTCTCGTTATCGGGGTGATCTCGGGACTTGTGCCCATTAGATTATGTCCCTATCTGGCGCTGTAGAAAAATGCATTACCGTACTTCCGCAACACTATAAAGCACACTATGTTGAAAAGAAATTTTTAGTAATGTATTGCGTCTTTAATGAATCTATCAAATTCGTTAGAAGACCCTTTAGGAACGACTATTTGAATGAGGGCAAAAACTTTTCCATCTCTATTAAATACTTGAGATGGAATAACATACATTGAATTCCAATTAAATTGAATCTTTAATAAAGATCTACTTAATGAAAAGGTAACTTTATCAAGGCCTTTACAATTTAAATCAAAAGGACTCGACACCCTATAGGTATTCTGCAGTTCCGATTCAAATTGTAATACATCATCGCCATTATCAATAAGATATTTATGTATAATCAAATAATAATTATTTCCATCATGTTCAAAACCGCCAACATCATCTCCTGGATATGCATTGTTTACTATGTCCACTGCATCAATTAAAAGTGGACTTTGAACAGATAATTGATTAATTATTCTTTGCAGAAGACTATCATTTTGACACTGTTTGACAAAACATTGATAAACAAATATGCCTGTTGATTGCCAAACTTCATAATCATATTTTGAACTGATAATTTGATATTGTACTCCTCCGAGAGAAACCATATCTCCAACGGAAGGACTAGTTTCGCTTGAACAGCGAATGAAGGGAGTTCTTGATTTTGGCAAATAATATTCTCTAAGTATATCCATGGTGCAAAATTAGCGAAATTTGACAACCAGATTAAGAAAAGAGGACTCTCGCAATGAGAATCCTCAGTTCAGTACCCAGACCCGGGATCGAACCGGGATGGATTGCTCCACTGGTGTTTGAGACCAGCGCGTCTACCGATTCCGCCATCTGGGCATAATTTTTCGACCACAAAGTTACGCATTGTTTTCGGTTTTGCAAACTCAAATCGGCGTTTTTCATCACAAAAGCAGGTTTTTCATCAATTTTTAGCGTGTTTATGGGATTTTTTCGCTAAGTTTGTGTTATTATTATCGGTGTGCCTCGCCGCCCGCCGCATTTTCTCATAACCTCACTCCCCTAACTATCTGACCATGGCCAAGAAAACTTCCTCATCTCCCGAAAATAAAAAATCCGCTACCTCCAAAAAGTCGGCGCCGGCTAAGAAAACCCCGGCTAAGGCCTCACCCAAATCAGCCGCCAAGCGCCCCCGCCGTCAGAAACTCAACCTCATAAAGCATGACCCCTGGCTCGAACCTTTCAGCGAAGCCATCGAGGGCCGCCACGCCGATGCCACGGGCAAAGAGCGCGAACTCACCGGAGGAAAATCTTCGCTCGACGAATTTGCCAACGCCCATAATTACTTCGGACTCCACCACACCGCCGAAGGCAACTGGGTGTTCCGCGAATGGGCGCCCAATGCTACCCGAATCACCCTCATTGGCGATTTCTCCAACTGGCAGCGCCAGGCGCGCTTCGAGCTGCGTCGCGGCGAAGGCGGAGTGTGGTCAATCGAGCTCCCCGCCGATGCAATCAAACATGGCGACCACTACAAACTGATGATGGAATGGGACGGCGGCGAAGGGGAACGCATCCCGGCCTACGCCACGCGAGTGGTGCAGGATGAGCAGACCGCCATGTTCTCAGCCCAGGTATGGGATCCTGCCACGCCCTACGCCTGGCAAGTCACCGACTTCCACCCCGACACTCGCCCGCTGCTCATTTATGAATGTCACATCGGCATGGCCCAGCAGCGCGAAGGCGTAGGCACCTACACCGAATTCCGCGACCTCATTCTCCCCCGCATCGCCGCCGACGGCTACAATGCCATTCAGATAATGGCCATTCAGGAACACCCCTACTATGGTTCGTTCGGCTACCACGTGTCGAGTTTCTTCGCCGCCTCAAGCCGCTTCGGAACTCCCGACGAACTGAAATCGCTCATCGACCGCGCCCATGAACTCGGCATCGCCGTGATCATGGACATCGTCCACAGCCACGCCGTCAAAAACGAAGTCGAAGGCCTCGGCCGCTTCGACGGCAGCTACGACCTCTATTTCTATGGCGACGGCCGTCGCGAACACCCGGCCTGGGATTCACTCTGCTTCGACTATGGCAAGAACGAAGTGCTCCACTTCCTGCTGAGCAACTGCAAATACTGGCTCGAAGAATATCGTTTCGACGGCTTCCGCTTCGACGGCGTCACCTCGATGCTCTACTACAACCACGGTCTCGGCCAGGACTTCGGTTCCTACGACGACTACTACAATGGCAATCAGGACGTGAACGCCATCACCTACCTGACTCTCGCCAATAAGCTCATCCACGAACTCAACCCCTCAGCCATCACCATTGCCGAGGAGATGAGCGGCATGCCCGGCCTTGCCATTCCGGTCAAGGATGGCGGCATCGGCTTCGACTACCGCATGGCCATGGGCATCCCCGACTACTGGATCAAGACCCTCAAGGAAAAGAAAGATGAAGACTGGCACCCCACATCCATTTTCTGGGAACTGACCAACCGTCGCGCCGACGAAAAAACCATCTCCTATGTTGAAAGCCACGACCAGGCGCTCGTTGGCGACAAAACCGTGATTTTCCGACTGATAGACGAGAAAATGTATTGGCACATGATGAAGGGCGACAACGACATGACCGTGGCCCGAGGCATAGCCCTCCACAAAATGATTCGCCTCGTCACCGCCTCCACCATCAACGGCGGCTACCTCAACTTCATGGGCAACGAGTTCGGCCACCCCGAGTGGATCGACTTCCCCCGCGAAGGCAACGGATGGAGCTACAAATATGCCCGCCGACAGTGGGATCTGGTCGACCGCAAAGACCTCCAGTATGAATATCTCAACAACTTCGACAACGCCATGATTGAGCTAATCTCCGGAGTCTACAATTTCCAGGCCCTTCCGGTGGTGAAGCTCTGGGAGAAAGACGACGACCAGATTCTCGCCTATGGCCGTGGCGACCTGGTGTTTGTCTTTAACTTCAACCCCTCCAAATCATTCTCCGACTACGGCATCCTGACCCCTCCCGGACGCTACGAAGTGGTCCTCTCGACCGACAACCCCTCGTTTGGAGGCTACAACAACATTGCCGAAGATGTCAGCCACTTCACCCTCCCCGACCCGCTCTACTCCCCCCACGGCGTCGAATGGCTCAAGCTCTACATTCCGGCCCGGTCGGCAATGGTGCTACGTCGCCACCACAACGCCCCAAAGACTTCCCGAGGCCGCAAACCCGCCAAATCATCCGCAAAAACATCAAAAAAGTGACGGTTTTGAAGCGAAACCCTNGAAACTGTTTAAATAATTCAGAATTTTCCATTATCTTTGCAAATTGATGACACCGCACCCCGCGGCACCCGTCACCTTAATAAAATAACATCCTCAAACCCAACAAAACTTCCATAGGCCGTGAAAATTCATAGAGAAGGCACAAACATACTCGTTATCCTCTTTTGCATGCTGCTGGTGCTCTGCATCCCAACGTGGATGTTCATCCGCCCCACAGCCATACCCATCACNTTCACGGCCATATCTGCCATACTCTTCCTCNTGGTGCTCAACTTCTTCCGCTCGCCGCGCCGCCACTTCCCCGGCAANCGCGACCGAGTGGTCGTNTCGTCGGTCGACGGCACNGTTGTGGCCCTCGAAAAGACCTACGAGTCTGAGTATCTCCACCGCGAAGTCATTCAGCTCTCGGTGTTCATGACCGTGTTCAACGTCCATGCCAACTGGTTCCCGGTCGACGGCGAAGTGCTCCTCGTGCGCCATCACTCCGGACGCTTCCTCTCCGCCTACCTTCCNAAATCAAGCACCGAAAACGAACGAAGCACCATCGTGATCCGCGCCGACAACGGCCAGGAAATCCTTGTGCGACAGATCGCCGGAGCAGTTGCCCGACGCATNGTCACCTACGCCGAACCGGGCGAACGCGCCGACATCAACGAACACATGGGCTTCATCAAATTCGGCTCTCGAGTCGACATCTACCTCCCCCTCGACACCGAAATCCTCGTCAACATCAACGACAAGACCATCGGCGGCGTGACAGAAATTGCCCGTCTCGCCAAAAATCCCGAGGCCCCCAAAAACTCATAATCCCACCGCAAACACACTCAATCCTCTACGCCAATGTTCAGCAAAATCATAAAATCCATCCCCAACACCATCACCACCCTCAACCTCCTCTCAGGCGTGATGGCAATAATCTTCGCATTCCACTTCGGTCAGGAAATCGGAGCCCTGAAAGGCTATCAGTGGGCATTCATCTGCATCGGCTGCGCCGCAATCTTCGACTTCTGCGACGGAGCGTCAGCCCGCCTGCTCAAAGCCTACTCCCCCATCGGCGCCGAGCTCGACTCGCTCGCCGACCTCGTCAGCTTCGGCGTGGCCCCCGCAATGCTCGTGTTCAACATCATCAACATTGCCAATGAAGTTGAATTCACCCCCTGGTCGCTCATCGCCCTGCTCATCCCCGCAATGGGAGCCCTGCGCCTCGCCCGATTCAACGTCGACACCCGCCAGACCACATCATTCATCGGCCTCCCCATTCCCGCCGGCGCCATCTTCTGGATCGGCCTCGTCGACTGGTTCATGGTGTCAGGCTATCGCGGCAACTGGGTTGCCCTGATTCTCGTGGCCGGCATGTCGCTGATGATGGTCAGCAACATGAACCTCTTCTCCCTCAAAGTCAAAAACTTCCATCTGCTTGAAAACATCAAGCAATACTTCATCATTCTGGCAGCCATCGTGCTGGTGGTGCTCTGCGGCCTCTCCGGACTCATGTGGACCATCTTCGTCTACATCCTCATCTCCCCCATCAAAATCACCGTGGAGGTTGAAGGCAACGAACCCGAAATATAATCTCTCCCCTCCTTTCTCAAACACACACCCAAAGTGACAACTTTTCTACTGACACTCCTCATCATCTGGGGCGCCTGGAAACTGCTGCGCTGGTGGCTCGTGCGGCGACTCACCAACCGCACCCGCGACATCTTCGAGCAATTTGCCCGCCAGGCAGGCGCGCAAACCCCGCCCCGACCTGAAGCCGACCCTCGCCGTCGCAACAAAACCGGCTGGGACCGTCCTCAGAAAAAGAAAAAAATCGATGCCGCCGAAGGCGAATACATCGAATACGAAGAACTCAAAATCACCCAAACCGAAACAACCGTCAACACCTCCCCCTCAGGCACCTCCACAGCCACCTTCCGCGAAACAGAAATCACCGAAGAACGCATCACCGACGCCGAGTGGGAAGACATCCCATAACCTTTTCCCTAAGATATGCAATACTACATAAAACAACTCTACTCCTTCCTCGACTCCCTGAAGAAAAACAACAATCGCGAATGGTTTGAAGCCCACCGCGCCGACTACGAACAGCTCCGCAAGCTCTGGCTCGACGACCTCGACCGCCTGATTGGCTTCATGTCGGAATTCGACCCCCGACTTGCCACCCTCACCGCTCGCTCCTGCGCCTACCGAATCTATCGCGACACCCGATTCTCCAACGACAAAACTCCCTACAAAACATTCTTCTCCGCATCCATCACCCCCGGCGGACGCAAAAGCCCCTATGCCGGCTACTACATTGAAATCGGCAACCCCACATCCTACGACCAGGGGCTCTACGGCGGACTCTGGTGTCCCGAGCCGCGAATGCTCGCAAAGATTCGCCATGCCATTGTCGACAACATTGAAGAATGGGAAGAAATCATCAACAACCCCACTCTGCAGCGCGCCTTCCCCGACTGGTGCTGCTCCACACTGAAAACCGCCCCCAAAGGCTGGCCTAAAGACCACCCGCAAATCGAATTTCTGCGCATGACCAACTATGGCCGCGTCCGCCCCTGCACCCGCGAGTTCTANCTCGACCCCGCATGGCCCGAACGCGCAGCCGAGCTCTTCCANGCCCTGAGCCCCTTCATCAACTTCCTGAACTACACAATCGACGAGTAATCAGCCAAAGGGGCTCTCCGAGCACTCCGAGTCCTCTGAGTCCTCCGAGTTCTCCGATCCCCCCCAAATCAAATCTCCTCAGTCTCAGCAATCAGGTTAAGCTCCTCATCCTTGTCATCATACTTCGGACGAAGCACAATAAGCTGAAGCAGCAGCGCCGCAACAAGCAGTGCGCTCATCAGCGCGAAACTCATGCCCAGACCGATCGACTGCGAGAGCGATCCGAGATATTGAGTGGTCAACGCACCCATAATCACACCCATCGTGTTCATAAACCCATAAGCCATGGCACGCTGACGCGAAGGCACAAACTGACAGAGAATAGGCATATTGTTAGCGTCAAACATGCCGTAACCCACGCCAAACAGCAATCCGCCGGCAATGGCAAGCACAGCGTTGTGGGTCAAGCCGATGCAGGCAAGCGCCGGAATCATCATAGCCAGGCCGATAGCACTGGTGAAAATGCGTCCGCGAACATTGCGGCGCACCCAGCGGTCGCTGATCGGGCCGCCAATCATCACGCCGATGAAGCTCGACACCGCGATGGTCAGCGTCGCAAACGGACCGGCAACCGTCATGTCAAGCCCAAGATTGTCGACAAACAGCGTCGGCAACCAATTCTTTGTCGCCCAGCCCGGAACGGAGCTTGATGCGAAGAAAAACAGAATCACCCAGAAGGCCACATTGGTCATAATCATCACCATCGACTGACCGACAGACTCCTTGCCGACCGCCTTGACCGAGGCAACCTTTTTCACCTCAGCCACCCGGCCGCGCTTTTCATGCAGAAGGAAAATCAGCACCAGAGCATAAGCCACGCCGACGATGCCAAACCAATGAAACGTAGCCTGCCACGAAAGATCCTGCGCTACCATAGCACCGAATCCGCCCAGAGCCTGACCGCAGTAAAGGCCCGTCATGTGCAGACCGATAGCCAGCGAACGGCCCTTGCCTGTGAAGAAATCGGCAATGAGCGACAGCGCCGAGGGAATATACAGCGCCTCGCTGACACCCATGATGCCGCGGAGCCACATCAGCGAATGAAGATCAGAGCAATAGCCCATGGCAAAAGTCACGCCCGACCACACTGCCAGCGACCCGACAATCAGCCATTTGCGGCTCATGCGGTCGGCCACCGCACCCGAAAACGGGCTGCAAAAACCATAAACCCAGAGAAATATCGCCATCAGCGCGCCGAANGCCTCGGCATTATTCAGCGCCGGAATNTCAAGCGCAATATTAGCCTGCATCGTCGACAGCATCTGACGATCCAGATAATTCAACATCGCTACGACCCACAGCAGGGCAACGACAATCCAGGGATAATAACTCTTCTCGGTAAGTTTCATGGCAGTGACAATATTGGTGATTTATACAAAAACTTCCCCTTTGGAGGGAAAAATATTCGCAAATTTAGCGAAATATTCCGCTCAGTGGCAAAATATGTTTGTTTTTTTCTTCCATAACCCCTAATTTTGCCACAATGAAACCGACCCGCACCATATTATTAGTGTTTGCAGCCGCCATCGCAGCCGCATCTTCGGCTTTCGCCTCTCCGACTCCCGACGGCTGGCACATCCGCAAAATCCACAGAGCCGATGCTGACTCCATCGACTCTGTCGCCACACCCGACCCCCTTGTCACCCCCGAGCTTCCCCTTGCGCCGACCCCGGCCAAAAAAGCCGACCCCGAAGTGACCGACAAAAAGCCCGCCGCTCCGAAGGCCGACTTCCTCTCGATAGCCGGCGAACCCATCATCACCGACCCCGAAATCATTGCCGCATTCGTGCGCCGCAACAACAAGACATTCCCCGTCGAAATCGCCGACGCCTACATCCGCGTGGGCCGTCGCTACGGCATCCGCGGCGACATAGCCCTCTGCCAGGCCATCATCGAAACCGGATGGTTCCGATTCGCCGACGGCACAGCCGTCACCCCCGACCAACACAACTACTGCGGCATGGGCGTCACCTCCCGAGGCATGAAAGGATGCGCGTTCGAAACCGTTGAACATGGCGCCACAGCCCACATCCAACACCTCTTCGCCTACGCCACCCGCTCCCCACTCCCCGAAGGCGAGCAGCTCCTCGACCCCCGTTTTCGCCTCGTCACCCGTGGCGTCGCCCCTAATTGGACCGATCTCTCCAACCGTTGGGCCATGAACCCCAACTACGGCAACCAGATAATCCAACTCTTCAATCAGCTTCTGAACTACGCCAATAGCAAATGACACCGATTGAACGCGAAAAACGTACACTTCTCAAAATGGTCAAACTCTACTGCCGACGCCACCATCAGGCCCCCGGCAGCGGACTCTGCATCGACTGCAGCCTACTGGTCGACTACGCTTTTGAACGCCTCGACAAATGCCCCGAAGGCGAGTGCAAACCCTCCTGCCGACTATGCACTCACCATTGCTACACCCCGGCCCGGCGAAAACACGTGGCCCTGGTGATGCGCTACAGCGGTCCGCGAATGATTTTCCATCACCCCATCGCCGCCCTGCGCCACCTGATGAAGGAAGTGCGCCCGCCACGACCCAAATCTCCCCGAAAACCAAAGCCATAACCCCTCGCACACCTATATATAATAATATATGAGAACCGACTCCGAACTCTCCGGCGTATCCCTCCTGGGCGACACCGGCGTAAAATACCCCGCATCCTACTCCCCTCAAATCCTCGAAACATTCATCAACAAACACCCCGAAGGCGAATACCTCGTCACTTTCAACTGCCCCGAATTCACATCACTCTGCCCAAAAACCGGACAGCCCGACTTCGCCCGCATCATCATCAACTACATCCCCCGGCTCAAAATGGTCGAAAGCAAGAGCCTAAAGCTCTACCTCTTCAGCTTCCGCAACCACGGCGACTTCCATGAAGACTGCGTCAACATCATCATGAAAGACCTCATAGCCCTCATGGATCCGCGCTACATCGAAGTCTACGGCATCTTCACCCCCCGAGGCGGCATCTCAATCTACCCCTTCGCCAACTGGGGCGACGCCGACCATCAGCAAATGGTCAAAGAGCGCCTGCTCGCCCGAATGAACAGCATCTAACCCACCCCCACGACACAATGGCAAAAGACACACTCCTGGTTCTCTCCGGCGGCATGGACTCCACCACCATGCTCCATGAATACAAAGACACCATAGCCCTGGCAGTCCACTTCAACTACGGCGCACCCCAAAACCTCCGCGAGTCAGCCTACGCAGCCGAAAACTGCCGCCGNCTCGGCATCGAACTCATCGAAATACCCCTCGCCTTCATGAGCCAATATTTCGAAAGCTCACTCCTGCAGGGAGGCGACGCGATACCCTCCGGAAGCTACGACGANGCCAACATGCGCTCCACCGTGGTCCCCTTCCGCAACGGCATCATGCTCTCCATNGCCGCCGGACTCGCCGAAAGCCGCGGACTCCGNGCCGTAATGATTGCCAACCACTCCGGCGACCACTCCATCTACCCCGACTGCCGACCACGCTTCATCCAGGCCATGTCAGCAGCCATAGCCGCAGGCACCTACAAAGAAATCNCCCTCCTCGCACCCTACACCGACCTCTCCAAAGCCGACATCGCATGCCGCGGCGCAGCCCTCGGCGTCGACTACTCCCTCACCTACTCCTGCTATCGGGGAGGCCCCACCCACTGCGGCACCTGCACCACCTGCACCGAACGCCGCCAAGCCCTCCAGGCCGCCGGCCTAACCCCCGACTGCTAATCACTCCTCCCCCCCCCAAAAAACTCTAATCTCTAAACCCTAATCTCTAAACTCTATATATTCCCCGCCGGATGTCAAGTCTATCGGCCGTGAACGGCCGATGATACCCGGATGGCCCCCACCATACTCAAAATCCACCACAAAAAATGGATAACTTCACCTTCTGCACCCCCACACGCTACATCTTCGGCCGCGACACAGAGCTTCAGGCCGGCCGGCAGCTCGCCCAACTCGGCGCCCGAAAAGTCCTCGTTGTCTACGGCGGCGGCCACGCCCTCCGCTCCGGACTGATCGACCGCGTAACAGCCACTCTCACAGCCGCCGGCATCCAATTCACCCTCCTCGGAGGCATCCAACCCAACCCCACCGACCCCAAAGTGCGCGAAGGCATCGAAATCTGCCGCCGCGACTCAATCGACACCCTCCTCGCCGTTGGCGGAGGATCAGTCATCGACACCGCAAAAGCAATCGCCGCCGGAGCCTGCTACGACGGCGACTTCTGGGACTTCTGGGCCGGACGCGCCACAATCGCCGCAGCCCTCCCCGTTGGCGTAGTGCTCACCATCCCCGCTGCAGGCAGCGAAGGCTCAGGCAACTCCGTCATCACCCTCGAAGAAGGAATGCACAAAATCTCCCTCCGCACCGACTACTGGCTCCGCCCACGCTTCGCCCTGCTCAACCCCGAACTCACCTTCACCCTACCCCCCGAGCAGACAGCAGCCGGAATCGCCGACATGATGGCCCACATCTTCGANCGCTACTTCTCCCTCACCCCCGACACTCAGATCACCGACCGAGTGGCCGAAGGAGTCCTCATGGCCATCATCGAAGAAGCCCCCAAAGTCATGGCCAACCCCTCCGACTATCAGGCACGCGCCAACATCATGTGGAGCGGAACACTCGCCCACAACGGCATCTGCGGCACCGGACGCCGCGAAGACTGGGTCAGCCACGCAATGGAACACGAAATCTCAGCCCTCTACGGCGTGACCCACGGCGCCGGACTCGCCGTCATCTTCCCCGCGTGGATGACCTTCATGGCCTCCCGCCTCCCCGCCCGNGGAGCACAACTCGCGCGCCGCGTGTTCGGCGTCACCGAGCCCGACGACACCGCCGCAGCCCTCGAAGGCATAGCCCGGCTGCGCACATTCTTCGCCTCCCTCGGCCTGCCCCTGACATTCGCCGACCTCGGAGTCCCCGACCCCGACATCGACNTGCTCGTGAAAAAACTCCACGAAAACAAAGGCAACCCCTTCGGAGGCTACTACCCCNTCACACCCCCCGTGGCCACCGAAATCTATCGCCTCGCTCTCTGAAAACGCGCTGAAAACACCGCGAAAAATCCCCAAAAATTTGCTAACATGGTTAATTTCTCTTAATTTTGCAGATATTAACCCAAGAGCACCCCGGGCGGAGCACTTGCCACAAACCGAAAATTCATTAACAACAAACTAAATCATATCATCAAATCTCTATCATCTATGTGGTTAACTAATTCATCCATAGGTCGCAAGCTCGTGATGGCAATCACCGGAGCATGCTTGATCCTATTCGTTACCTTCCATGTGCTGATGAACGGTGTCGCCATCTTCTGGCCCGCCGCCTACAATGCCGTGTGCGCATTCCTCGGCGCCAACTGGTATGCACTCGTTGCATCCATCGGCCTTGCAGCCCTCTTCATCATCCACATTATCTACGCCGTCTGGCTGACACTCCAGAACCGCAAAGCTCGTGGCAACGACCCCTACAACGTTGTCGCTAAGCCCCCGCAGGTTGAATGGGCTTCGCAGAACATGCTCGTGCTCGGCATCGTAATCGTTGCTTTCCTCATCCTCCACCTCATCCAGTTCTGGGCCAAAATGCAGCTCGCCGAAATCCTCGGCTGCCACGAACCCAATCCCGCAAACGGCATGTACTTCATCAACCAGGCCTTCAAATGCTGGCTCACCCCCGTTTGCTACGTTATCGGCTTCATCGCCCTCTGGTTCCACATGACCCACGGCTTCTGGTCAATGTTCCAGTCAGCCGGTTGGAACAACGACACCTGGCTCCCCCGACTCAAATGCATCGGCAACTGGTGGGCAACATTCGTTGTCGGCCTCTTCCTCCTCGAAGCAGTTGTGTTCACTTTCCACGCCAACAGCGGTTGCTACGACAANTTCCTCTCTGAAGGCGACGAAATCATCGTAGAACAGACCTGCACTCAGGTTTGCTGCGAAGAAGCAGCCTGCGACTCAATTCCTAACAATTAAGTAACCACCACGACGACACATTCTTAACCAATATGGCAGATATTAAAAACCTGGAGGGTATGATCGATTCAACCCCCATCATGAAGGACTATGCCGACATTGAATCGTCAAAGCTTCCCGAATACACCATCGACTCCAAGATTCCCGAAGGACCGATCGCCGAAAAATGGACTAACTACAAAGCCCATCAGAAACTGGTGAACCCCGCCAACAAACGCAATCTCGACATCATCGTGGTCGGTACTGGTCTGGCTGGCGCATCTGCAGCTTCAACCCTCGCCGAACTCGGCTTCAACGTCTGGAACTTCTGCATCCAGGACTCNCCCCGCCGCGCTCACTCNATTGCAGCTCAGGGCGGTATCAACGCAGCTAAAGACTATCAGAACGACGGCGACTCNGTNTATCGCCTCTTCTACGACACAGTGAAAGGCGGCGACTTCCGCTCTCGCGAAGCCAACGTCTACCGTCTNGCCGAAGTCTCCAACAACATCATCGACCAGTGCGTTCAGCAGGGCGTTCCCTTCGCCCGCGAATACGGCGGCCTCCTCGCCAACCGTTCATTCGGCGGCGCNCAGGTATCCCGCACATTCTACGCCAAAGGNCAGACCGGCCAGCAGCTCCTNCTCGGNGCCTACGCATCGCTCAACCGCCAGATNGAAAAAGGCCAGGTGCGCTCATTCAACCGCCGCGAAATGCTCGACATCGTAATGATCGACGGTCGCGCCCGCGGTATCATCGTCCGCAACCTCGTCACAGGCGAACTCGAACGCTACGCNGCCCACGCNGTCGTGCTCGCAACCGGTGGCTATGGCCGCACATTCTTCCTCTCAACCAACGCAATGGGTTGCAACGGTTCAGCAGCAATTCAGGCATTCAAAAAAGGTGCCTACCTCTCNAACCTTGCATTCACCCAGATNCACCCCACCTGCATCCCCGTNCACGGCGAAGACCAGTCNAAGCTCACCCTCATGAGCGAATCGCTCCGAAACGACGGCCGCATCTGGGTGCCCAAAAAGAAAGAAGACGCCGAAGCAATCCGCGCAGGCAAAAAGAAACCCACCGACATCCCCGACGAAGACCGCGACTTCTACCTCGAACGCCGCTACCCCGCATTCGGTAACCTNTGNCCCCGCGACATCGCTTCGCGTGCCGCAAAAGAACGTTGCGACGCAGGCTTCGGTGTAGGCACAGGCAACGCCGTCTACCTCGANTTCAAATACGCCATCCAGCGCCTCGGTGCCGACGTGGTCCGNGACCGCTACGGCAACCTCTTCGACATGTATCAGATGATNTCCGACGACAACCCCTACGAAACCCCCATGATGATCTTCCCCGCATCACACTACACCATGGGCGGCATCTGGGTTGACTACGAACTCCAGACATCAATCAAGGGCCTCTTCGCAATCGGCGAATGTAACTTCTCCGACCACGGCGCAAACCGCCTCGGCGCATCTGCACTCATGCAGGGCCTCGCCGACGGATACTTCGTTCTGCCCTACACCATGCAGAACTACCTCAGCGACCAGATCAAAGTGCCCCACTTCACCACCGACACCAAAGAATTCGACGAAGCCGAAAAAGCCGTTCGCGAACGCATCAACAAGCTCATGAACATCAAAGGCACAAAGAGCCCCGACGAAATTCACAAACGTCTCGGCCATGTGATGTGGAACCTCGTCGGCATGGGACGCACNCTCCAGAGCCTCGTCAAAGCTCTCGACGAACTCGAAGACGTCAAAAAAGAATTCTACACTGACCTCCGCATCGTAGGCGACGCCAACGACCTCAACACCGAGCTCGAAAAAGCACTNCGCCTCGAAGACTTCCTCGTAATGGCTAAAATGATGGCTATCGACGCTCTCCACCGCAACGAATCTTGCGGCGCACACTTCCGCGAAGAATACCAGACCGCCGACGGTGAAGCCGCTCGCGACGACGAACACTACATGTACGTCAGCTGCTGGAAATACACCGGCGACAACGAGAAGCCCATCCTTCTCAAAGAGCCCCTCAACTACGAGGCCATCAAGGTGCAGACTCGTAACTACAAATCGTAAACGTTTCTTTATCACCCCTCGTCAACATCCCTAATCACTTTTAGAAAGGAATTTCAATGGAAACAACAATAAGCGTAAACTTGAAAATTTGGCGTCAGCGCGGTCCTAAAGAAAAAGGCCAGTTCGTCAACTATCATCTCGACGGCGTCTCCACCGGCAGCTCTTTCCTCGAAATGCTCGACATGCTCAACCAGCAGCTCGTTGAAAAAGGCGAAGAACCCGTTGTGTTCGACTCCGACTGCCGCGAAGGCATCTGCGGCATGTGCTCCCTCTACATCAACGGACACCCCCACGGTCCCGTTCAGGGCATCACAACCTGCCAGCTCCACATGCGTAAATTCAACGACGGCGACACCATCACCATCGAACCCTGGCGCTCCGCTGCATTCCCCGTGATCCGCGACCTCATGGTCGACCGCAACGCATTCGACAAAATCCAGCAGGCCGGCGGCTACGTCTCATTCAACTGCGGCGGCGCACCCGACGCTAACGCAACCCCCATCTCAAAGGAAGTTGCCGACGTTGCAATGGACTCAGCAACCTGCATCGGTTGCGGCGCATGCGTGGCAGCCTGCAAAAACGGCTCCGCAATGCTCTTCGTATCAGCCAAAGTAAGCCAGTTTGCACTCCTCCCCCAGGGCCAGGTTGAACGCGCACGTCGTGCCCGCGCAATGGTGCGCCGCATGGACGAGCTCGGCTTCGGCAACTGCACCAACACCGGTGCCTGCGCAGCCGAATGTCCCAAAAACGTTCCCCTGAGCAACATCGCCCGCCTCAACCGCGAGTTCGAAAAAGCCAAACTCGCCGACTAACCCGGCCCCAACCCATCCCCGATAGAAAAAAGCGAGCCCCAAAGGCTCGCTTTTTTCATTTCATATTCTCACCAAAAAACACTATCTTTGCCTATCACATCCAATCTCTTAAACTATGGCAAAAAACGACACCATATCCGACTGGATTAAATTCTGGGTAATCGTTCTGATTGTAAGCGCAATACTAGTCTTCAACGGCCTTCGGCTTTCATTCCAGACCATACTCATGGACATGATTATATCAGGTCTGACCTTCATAGTCATAAAAGCTCTAAGCAACAACAAAAAAATGATGGACGCCGCCAACGAATCCGTCACCAACCCGTCACCCCAACCCGAACACCCCATCCACGCCCGCAACGCCCCGGCGCCAGTCGAACGCTCCATCGCCATGTTCTTCTATCGCCTGCAAGACGATCAAGACTTCATGGAATATCTCCACCACAATATTGAAGGCCTGGAAGCAATCGACAAAATGTCAAAGGAAGAAATCATTACCGGCTACGACAATCGTCTTTTTATCATCTTCTTCGCCGACTTTGCCAAAGCCTTTCAAAAGATGGGCCACGTCTTCACATATCAACACGATAAGACCCGCATCCTCATCAATGCCATCATCATACTCTACAAAACCGCCAACCGCAACGACCTGCTGACATCCGAGCAAGAAAAAAAGCTGAAACAACTCTCCCGCGAGCTTCTCAAAGATGTTTCAGGCGTTAAATGCACCAGCAACGACGGCGACTATGAATTTGCCATCACCGAAATCCTTAAAGCAGCCGAAATGCCATCCACGGCGCGCGACTACGAAAAACTCATCTACAAGTTCTGCTGCGATATTGCCGACACCGACTTCACCCCCACCGAAACCGAAAAAACCTACATCAGCGGTTTCCGCGACTATCTCAACGGCGCAGACCGCAGCAAAACCGTAGAACAAAAAGCGTCCGAATCCAAAGGCCTGCAAGACCTCAACCACCTGACCGGTCTCCAATCAGTCAAGGAAGAAATCTCTTCGCTTGTCAACTTCATCAAGATTCAGCAAATGCGGCGTGAAAAAGGGATGAAAGTCACTCCAGTCTCATATCACTGCGTCTTCACCGGCAACCCCGGCACAGGTAAAACCACCGTGGCACGAATCATCGCCGACATCTATCGCGAACTCGGAATCATCAAAAAGGGCCACCTCATAGAAACCGACCGCGCAGGCCTCGTGGCAGAATATGTCGGCCAGACTGCAGTAAAGACTAACCAGGTCATCGACAAAGCCCTCGACGGCGTACTGTTCATCGACGAAGCCTATTCACTCGTGCCCGAAGGAGCCTCAGGCAACGACTACGGTCAGGAAGCCATTGCTACACTGCTTAAACGAATGGAAGACAACCGCGACCGGCTAATTGTCATCCTCGCGGGCTACGGCAACGAAATGCGACGCTTCATCGAGTCAAACCCCGGCCTTGAATCGCGCTTCAACCGCTACCTCAACTTCGACGACTATAACCCCGCGCAGCTCGCCGAAATCTTCAAAGCTATGGCCGCCGACAACGACTACATTCTCGATTCAGGAGCCCTCGATAAGCTCTCCGAAATCACCACCCGACTCGTCGCCAACAAAGACCGCCACTTCGGCAACGCCCGTACAATGCGCAACCTCTTTGAAAAAGCAATCGCCGCCCAGGCCACACGCCTCGCCGCCGCCGATCCCTCATCACTCTCCTCCGACGACCTACGGACCATTTCCGCAACCGACTTATAATCCAAATCAAACAAACAATAAACCTAATCATGAAATTTGAAAAAATCACGGGCCTCATCGATGCCCCTTTCACCCCCTTCGACGCCGAAGGCAACATCAACCTCCAACCCATCCCCGCCTATGCCGCAATGCTCAAGAAAAACGGCCTTAAAGGCGTGTTTATCAACGGTTCATCAGGCGAAGGCTACATGCTGACCGACGACGAGCGTCGCCAACTCGCCGAAGCATGGGTCAAAGCTGCCCGCGAGCTCGATGGCGACTTCAAAGTAATCGTTCACGTTGGCAGCTGCTGCGCTCGTTCTTCGCGCGAACTCGCCCGCCACGCCGCCGAAATCGGTGCCTGGGGCATCGGCGCAATGGCTCCCCCCTTCCCCAAAATCAACCGCGTTGAAGAACTCGTAGCCTACATTGAAGAAATCGCCGCCGGAGCCCCCGAACTCCCCTTCTACTACTACCACATCCCCGCATTCAACGGCGCATTCCTCCCCATGGTCAAGCTCCTCGAAGCCGTCGACGGCCGAGTGCCCAACTTCGCCGGCATCAAATACACCTTTGAAAGCATGTATGAATACAACCAGTGCCGACTCTACGCCGATGGCAAATTCGATATGCTCCACGGCCAGGACGAAACCATCCTCCCCTGCCTCGCCATGGGCGGCGCACAGGGCGGCATCGGCGGAACCACAAACTACAACGGCCGCGAACTAACAGCCATCATCGACGCCTGGAACCGCGGCGACCTCGAAGCCGCTCGCGACCACCAGAACTTCTCGCAGGAAGTCATCAACGTCATCTGCCACTATCGCGGCAACATCGTTGGCGGAAAGCGCATCATGAAACTCATCGGCCTCGACCTCGGCAAAAACCGCATCCCCTTCCAAAACATGACCGACGAGGAAGAAGCAGCCATGAAAGCCGAACTCGAAGCAATCAACTTCTTCGCCCGCTGCAACAAATTCTAAAACCCCCACCCCCCCTCTCTCCTCCACTCCTCCTCTCCCCCTCTAACCCTCCCTAAAAAATCCCAAAGTCTCCCTAAAGTCCTTAAAGTCCTTATTCGACCTTACTCGACCTTAACCGACCTTAAAGACCTTAACCGACCTTATCAGACCCTAACCGACCTTAAAAAAAATGTGGACAACTGACCCCAAAGGCTACCTCCAACTCTGGCAGGACCGCTATCGCAACGATCTCCTCAACGACATCCTCCCATTCTGGCTCGAACACGGCCTCGACCGCGTAAACGGCGGCGTCTACACCTGCCTCGACCGCAAAGGCAATCTGATGGACTCCACCAAATCCGTCTGGTTCCAGGGCCGATGCGCATTCGTATTCGCCTCAGCCTACAACAACATCGAGCAGCGCCCCGAATATCTCGAAATGGCTAAAAGCTGCATCGACTTCATCGAAGCCCACTGCTTCGACACCGACGGCCGCATGTACTTTGAAGTGACCGCCGACGGCCGACCCCTGCGCAAACGCCGCTACGTATTCTCCGAATGTTTCGCCACAATCGCCATGAGCGAATACGCCCTGGCAACAGGCGACATCACCTACGCCGAAAAAGCCCTCCGCCTCTTCAAAGAGACACTCCGCTTCATCAACACCCCCGGCATCCTCGAACCCAAATACCTCCCCACTCAGCCCGCCCGCGGCCACTCGATCACAATGATTCTGATCAACACCGCCGCATGCGTGCGCCGCGCCATCGCCGACCCCGAACTCGACGCACAGATCGAACGGTCCATCACCGAGCTCGACCTCTTCATCCATCCCGAATACAAAGCCCTCCTCGAAATGGTGGCCCCCGACGGAAAACTCATCGACACCATTGCCGGCCGCGTAATCAACCCCGGCCACTGCATCGAAACCGCATGGTTCCTCCTCGAAGAAGCAAAACACCGCGGTTGGGACCCCACAATCCGCGACATGGCCCTTCAGATTCTCGACTGGAGCTGGGAATGGGGTTGGGACAACGAATTCGGCGGCATCATCAACTTCCGCGACTGCAAAGGATTCCCCGCTCAAGACTACTCTCAGGACATGAAATTCTGGTGGCCGCAGACCGAAGCTATCATCGCCTCCCTCTATGCCTACGAAGCCACCGGCGACCAGAAATATCTCCAGATGCACGCAATGGCCAACGACTGGGCCTACGAACACCTCCCCGACCCCGCCTACGGCGAATGGTTCGGCTATCTCCACCGCGACGGTTCCGTGGCTCAGCCCGCCAAGGGCAACCTCTTCAAAGGCCCCTTCCACATTCCCCGCATGATGATCAAATCCGCTCAGCTCATCTCCAACATCCTCCCCACTCTCTGATGCAACGACTTCTATCGGCTATCATAGCCCTTCTTGCGCTCGGTCTCTCACTCGGAGCCTCCGAGCGCAAGACGCGCGTTGCCTGCGTCGGCAACTCCATCACCTTCGGCTACGGCCTCTCCGACCCCGCCGCCGAAAGCTACCCCTCGCGCCTGCAGGAAATGCTCGGCCCCGACTTCATCGTGGGCAACTTCGGCCACTCCGGAGCCACTCTCCTGCGCCGTGGCCACCGACCCTACAACGAGCTCCCCGAATATCGCGCCGCCCTCGACTTCCGCCCCGACGTGGCCGTGATTCATCTCGGCGTCAACGACACCGACCCCCGCGATTATCCCGAATTTGGCGACCGGTTTGTCAGCGACTACGTCAGCCTGATCGACTCCCTGCGCGCCGTCAACCCCGAGATGCGCATCATCATCGCCAACCTCACCCCCATCGGCGCACAGCACTTCCGCTTCCGCTCCGGAACGCGACAATGGCTCCGCGCCCTGCGCGATGAAATCCCCCGCGTGGCCCAAGCCACAGGCGCCGAGCTGATTGATTTCGACCTCCCCCTGCGCCACCGCCAGAATCTCATGCCCGACGGCATCCACCCCAACGCCGAAGGCTACCGCCTGCTGGCCGAAACCGTGCGTGGAGCCATCACCGGCCAATACGGCGGCCTGCAGCTCCCCGCCATCTATCAAGACGGCATGATCGTGCAGCGCGACCGCTTCCTCCCCATCGAAGGCACTGCCGACGCCGGCTCCGAGATTGAAGTGACCGTCGGGCCCACACGCCTCCACACCCGCGCCGACAACCTCGGCCGATGGAGCGTCATCGCACCGCCCCAGGCTGTCGGAGACCCATTCTCAATCACCATCTCCGACGGACACACCTCCCGCACCATCGCCAACGTACTCGCCGGCGAAGTGTGGATAGCCTCCGGCCAGAGCAACATGGAATTCAAACTCGCCGCCGACTCCGAAGCCGCCCGCACCATCCCCTCGTCAGCCGACCCCCTGCTGCGATTCTACTCCATGGACGGCATCCACGACACCTACGCCGGCCAGTGGCCCGATTCAATCACCGACCTCGCCGACCGGCTTGAGTTCTACCGCCCCGCCCGCTGGCAGGCCGTTGGCCCCGACAACGTCGGAAATCTCTCCGCTGTGGCCTACTATTTCGCCCGTCAGCTCCGCGACAGCCTCCAGGTTCCTGTGGGCATCATCGCCAACCCCGTCGGAGGCGTCACCACCGAGTCCTGGATCGACGTAACCACCCTCGAAGACTCAATGCCCGAAGTGCTCGTCAACTGGCTCTCAAACGACTATGTTCAGAAATGGGCCCAGCAGCGCGCAGCCGAAAACCTCGGCAAAGACCGCCTCTCATCCTGCCACCCCTTCCGCCCGGCCTATCTCTTTGCCGCCGGAATCCTCCCCCTGGCCCATCTTCCGGCCCGAGGCGCCATCTGGTATCAGGGCGAAAGCAACGCCCACAACACCACCATCCACAGCGAGCTCTTCTCCCTGCTGCTAAAAAGCTGGCGCAACTACTTCGGCGACCCCGGAATGCCGCTGATCTACGCCCAGCTCTCATCGATCGACCGCCCATCATGGCCAATGTTCCGCGACTCGCAGCGCCGCATGGAGCATGAGCTCGACAACGTCTACATGGCCGTGACATCCGACGTCGGCGACTCCCTCGACGTTCATCCCCGCAAGAAACGCCCCGTCGGCGAGCGCATGGCCCGCCGCGCCCTCCACAACATCTACGGCTTCACCTCCCTCCCCGACCACGGCCCCGAATTCCTCTCGGCCCGTCGCGCCGATGCAGGCCGAAGCGTCATCCTGACATTCTCCACACCCTCTCCCCTCGCCACGGCCGACGGCCGGGCTCCCCTCACCTTCGAGCTCGCCGCCATCGACGGTCTCTACACCCCCGCCCGGGCCGAAATCATCAGTGAAAACGAAATCAAACTCTCAAGCATGGACATCACCGAACCCCGCTTCGTGCGCTACGGCTGGCAACCCTTCACCCGCGCCAACCTCATCAACGCCGACTCCCTCCCCGCCTCAACATTCAAAGCTGAAATCGCCGACCTCTCCACCCAGATCGAACCCGGACTGGAAGTGGGCATCTCCGCCCCCTTCGCCGCATTTGCCGAGGGCAAAGTCATAATGGCCGGCGGATGCAACTTCCCCGTCGACCCCATGGGCCCCGCAAGTCAGAAGAAATTCTATCGCGGCATCTACGCCGCCGACCCCGCCACCATGCAGTGGCAGCGCATCGGCTCCCTCCCCGAAGCCTCCGCCTATGGCGCCACGGCCACCCTCCCCTCCGGCATAGCCCTCATCGGAGGCACCCCCGAAGGCCAGCCCACCTCCGCCGTCACCCTGATGAAGCTCACAAAAGGCCCTGAAGGCTCTCTGAGCGTCGAATTCGAGCCTCTCCCCTCTCTCCCCTGCACACTCGACAACATGGCGGCTACGGCCATCGGAGAGACCATCTACGTGGCCGGTGGCAGCGCCGACGGTGTTCCCTCCAATCTCCTCTTCTCCCTCAACACCGCCCGCCCCGCCGACGGCTGGAAAGCGCTCCGCCCGATGCCGGGCAATCCCCGCGTGCAGCCTGTCATGGCAGCCGCCAAAGATGCCTCCGGCGAAACCGTCATCTATCTCTGGGGCGGATTTGCAGGCAAACACAAAGGCCACGAAGCCTCGCTCGAACTCGGCGGTCTGAAATACTCCCCCGCGCGCAATCGCTGGGAAAAGATTCCGGGCCCGGTCGACGCCTCGGGTGATCCCCTTTCGGTTGGCGGCGGATGCGCGGCAGTGACTGCCGACGGTCGCATCGCCATTGCCGGCGGCGTCAATAAAGATGTGTTCCTCGAAGCCCTCCGCAACCAGGCCCCCGACTATCTGCAACACCCCATCGAGTGGTATCGCTTCAACCCCAACGTGCTCCTCTTCGACCCGCAGACATCCTCCTGGCAGATTCTGCTCACCGACCCAATGGCCGCCCGCGCAGGCGCAGCAATGGTGTCGACACCCCTGGGACTCGTGCTCCTCGGCGGCGAACTCAAACCCCGAATCCGCACCGCCGAAACCCTCCTCATCCCCGTAGAATAAACTCTCACACCCCCTCCTGACCCATGATCGATAAAATCCACGACCTCAGCGTGTCAAACCTCGGCACCGCCCGTCAATCGAAATACGCCATCGCCCTGCTCCCCTGGGGAGCCACAGAGCCCCACAATCAGCATCTCCCCTATCTCACCGACGCCATTCTGAGCCACGACATCGCCGTCGACGCAGCCCGTCTGGCCGACGAGAAGTTCGGCATCCGCGCAATGGTCATGCCCCCGGTGACACTCGGCTCACAAAACCCCGGACAGCGCGAACTCCCCTTCTGCGTCCATGCCCGCTACGAAACCCAGCGAGCCATCCTGACCGACATCGCAGCCTCTCTCCGCGCCCAGGGCCTCCACCGACTGCTCATTGTCAACGGCCATGGTGGCAACAATTTCAAAAACATGATTCGCGACCTCGCCGTCGACATGCCCGACATGATGATAGCCACCTCCGAATGGTTTAAAATCTGCCCCGCCAAAGACTACTTTGAAGCACCCGGCGACCACGCCGACGAGCTCGAAACCTCAGTGATGATGCACTATCATCCCGAGCTGGTCAACCTCAGCGAAGCCGGCGAAGGCCGTTCCGGAGGATTCGCCGCCGAGAGCCTCGCCCGCGGCCTTGCATGGCTCCCCCGCGACTGGAGCAAAGTATCCATCGACACCGGCATCGGCAATCCCCTGACAGCCACCGCCGAAAAAGGAGCCCGCTTCGCCGCCGCCGTAGCCGCCCAATACGCCCAAATCCTCCACGACCTCCTCACCACCCCCCTCTACCAACCCATATAGAGTCTAGAGAACAGAGTTTAGAGTGTAGATTAACTTCATTTGAACTTTACCCGAATTGTAGGGACGCACGGCTCGTGCGTCCGCTTGAGAATCAGCGTTTTATCAACGGACGCACGAGCCGTGCGTCCCTACAAAGAGAGGGAAGTCCTATGAGGCCCTTATCTTGATTTAGGTAAAATAGCATAGGGTCGTGGCAGCCCACAACCCTATAAGTGGAAAATTCCCCTCCTTTCCCTTAGCCTACAATCGGAGACCGCAGACCAAATCGGAAAAAGTCGTAAACTTAGAGAGCCAGGCGGAGTCCAAGGCTGATGCCCGTATTGGACTCGCTAAAGCCGTAGCGATAGGCAACGCGCGCATTATTAGGGGTGCCGTACCAGCTGCCGCCACGATAGACGCGATTAGAGCTCGTGCGAGGTTGGTTGTAATCTGTGCAATACTTATCTGATGTCCATTCATATACATTGCCTGACATGTCATAGATGCCAAGCTCATTCGGCTGCTTCTGTGCTACAGGGTGTGTCTTTGAGTCAGAGTTATCGTTGTACCATGCCACGTCATCAAGTGTATTGCTTCCTGAATAGGTGTAACCCTGAGACTTATTACCTCCACGAGCTGCATACTCCCATTCGGCTTCTGTCGGCAAGCGGAAGTTCTTACCGGTTGCCTCGTTGAGCCTTGTAATGAACGTGTTGCAGTCAGGCCAAGATACCATTTCAACAGGCAGGTTGGCCTCGCCCTTGAAGTTTGAGGGATTAGTTCCCATTACTGCCTCCCATAACTCCTGTGTCACTTCGGTCTTGCCTATCTGAAACGTTGCAACCGTTTCATCATGTACGGGCTTTTCATCATCTTTGCCATCATTGCTGCCCATCTTGTAGCTACCTCCTTCAATTTCAATCATATCGAAGCTGACGCCATTGACTGTGAAGGTTTCCACTGGGTCATAATCTTCAACCTGGAAGTATTCGATATCCGAGAGTTTGTGGGTTGCCACCACTTCTCCGTTATTGTAAACCTTGATTACTTTTTCTGTTTCGGCATAGGCCAAGAGCGCCACGGCGCAAAGACCGCCTAACATTATGCTTTTGAGTAGTTTGTTTGTTTTCATTGTGTGATTTGGATTTTGTGTGATTGATTACTTGATGAATTTGAGGGTGTGGGTGGCTGTTGAACCGGTGGCTACCACGATGTTGAGCCCCTGCGGGAGGGGTGACACTGAGAGGGTTTCGCCCTGACGGAGTGTGCCTTTGACCAGCAGCAACGCGCCGGCGGCGTTGTAGACGCTGACACTCAGCGGTTCGGCGGAGTGTAGGGCGGTGATGGTCTGAGCGGCCTTGTCGTAGAGCAGGCAGCCATCGGGCGAGGTGTGGCTCTCGGTGATTTCAGTGATTGAGGCTGTTGGTTCGGCCTGACCCACGAGGATGCGGTTGAACTGCGAATAAGGCAACTCATGGCTCACGGTGGGGTCGGCGGAGTTCGTGAGGGTCATCGACTCCGGCCCGAACGTGATGCGGTCGAACTGCTCGAGATCGGCATTGTGGTCTGCAACGCCGTCGCCCCGCGCGATGATGCAGGGGGCATAGTAAAAAAGCTGTGTTTAGGCATAGAGGTTACAAAGTCGGAAGATAAAGAATTTCGTGTCATTGACACCATGCAGTTTAGCTCTGAAAGCCTTTATTTTGGAGTTTATGG